>JBJMVQ010000026.1:0-7504 GCA_045810625.1 Sulfurifustis sp. | reverse complement strand
CGAATCCACGCGCCCACGATGGGCACGACGCTCGGCACCGGTTGTGTGCTGATCGCGTCGATGCTCTGGTTCACCGGAGTGGAGTCACGACCGGTACTGCACGAGATCCTGATCGGCGTCTTCATGACGGTAACAACGCCGGTAACGTTCATGCTATTGGTGCGAGCAGCGCGTCATCGCGACCAAATGGAAAGCCGCGCAAGTGATGAAACGGACAAACGAGGTAACGATCGAAACTCGCACGGGGGCAGGAATGCGTACCGGCCCTAGCTGTCGAAGAGGTATGTCGCATGACGCGTCGATGCGCATCTTGAGCGCCAGGTAAGCCAACGCACTCATGGAGGAGTTTTCCCTTGAACGGATTAAAACAGATTTTAGCCGCGACCGATCTCTCGGACGGAGCAGCGCAGGCGGTTCAGCGCGCCGCGCTCCTCGCCGCCGAGCAGCGGGCGCGTCTCGAGCTGCTGCACGTGGTCGACGCTTCCGAGCTGGAGGCCATGCGCGAAGTATTGCGTTCGTCTCCGGATGCACCGCAGCGATTGCTCGACGATGTCGCGCAGACTTTGCGTGCGCAGAGCGGCGACATTGCCCGGGCCGCAGGAGTGGATGTCACGGCCCGCGTCGCGGTCGGAGACGTATTGAGCGAAATTCTGTCGGGTTGCAATGGCGCGGATCTGCTTGCGGTAGGCGCGCACGGATTGAACTGGGCGCGTGACATGATCCTCGGAACCACGGCGGAGCGTCTACTCGGGAAGTGCAGGAGTCCGATTCTGGTCGTGCGGCACCCGGCGGCGAGAGCCTTCGAGCGCGTCATCGTCGCCGTCGATTTCTCCTCTTATTCGAAGAGCGCGTTAAAAATGGCGATGGCTATCGCGCCGCAGGCGGCGATCACCACGGTGCATGCGTTCGAAGTGCCGTTCGAAGGGCAATTGCGCCGAGCTGGCATCACGGAGGCCGACATCCAGAGTTGTCGGTACGAGGCCCGGCTACGAGCAGTGGACGCGATACGTGCTCTCGCATCGGAAGCGGCCGACGCGCGGATCACGCATGTGGTCGAACACGGCAACGCCGCACGGTTGATTCTTACGCAGGAGGACGCGTTGAACGCTGAATTGATCGTGATCGGCAAACACGGCCGCACGCGCACGGAAGAATGGCTGCTCGGCAGCGTCACGCGGCATATTCTGGCGGATTCGACGTGCGACGTACTGGTCGTGCAAAAGGGCGCCGAGGCGGTGTAGCGCGTAGCGTCGTTCGGGCGAGATCGGCCATCGCGCGGCGCGGAACCATGGCTTCTCGATTCACGTGACCCGCTTCACCAGCAGTTGTCGGATGTGCCCGATCGCTTTAGCCGGATTCAATCCCTTGGGACACACCTCGGTGCAGTTCATGGTGGTGCGGCATCGATACAACTTATAAGGGTCTTCGAGGCCATCGAGCCGCTCGCCGGTCGCCTGGTCCCGTGAATCGGCGATGAAGCGGTAAGCCCACAACAGCGCCGCCGGTCCGAGGTAGGAGTCCGGATTCCACCACCAAGGCGGACACTGCGTCGAACAGCACGCGCACAAAATGCATTCGTACAGTCCGTCGAGGCGCTCGCGGTCCTCCGGCGCTTGCAGGCGCTCGCGTTCCGGCAGTGGGTCGTGGTTAACCAGGTATGGTGTCGCCGCTTCGTATTGTTTGAAGAAGAGACTTAAGTCGACCACGAGATCCCGGATCACCGGTCGGCCGGGGAGCGGCCGCAACACCACCGGTTGCTTCACTTCCGTCACGCGCGTGATGCACGCGAGGCCGTTCCTGCCGTTGATGTTCATCGCATCGGAGCCGCACACGCCTTCCCGACAAGAGCGGCGAAACGTGAGCGAGTCGTCGACTTCGCCCTTCAGCCGCTCGAGCACGTCAAGCAACATCCGATCCTCCGGACGAGGTTCGATGGCGTAGCTCTGCATGTAGGGCTTGGCGTCGGTTTCGGGATTGTAGCGATAGATGGAGAGACGCATCTCGTAGAGTCTCCTTTGTTTGGTCCGGGAACCGACCTTATGGTGGGGAATTGGCGAGACGGATTCGACGCTATCGTCGCCTGGACGCCGTGCCCTCCAGCTGGCCGCGCACACCGGCGCCGTGCACGTACACCATCTCGCCACCGAGCCAGCCAGAGACCGCCAACAGCACGATGGCAATTACCGACAGCCATATCGGCCCCTTGGCTTGCGGTGAAGCCTGCATGCGCCAAAAGAAATTGACGAGAAAAAGAACCACGACGCTGAGATTCAGCGCCATGTGGATGAGCCCGATGCGTTTGACCTTGCTATCCGCGATCGTAAAGAGATCGATGGCGCCGGGCACGGCGGCAGCCAAGGCGCCGAGAATGCCGCCGCCCATGGCATAGAGCGCCGTCGCGTGCCACGTGGCATCGCCGCCGCTCAAAAAAATCAAATCGCTTGCCAAGGAAAATATCCATAAGCCGATCGGAAACACGACCAACATCGGATGGATTGGATGGCCGCCGATACTCGCTGTGCTTGCCATGCGCGCGCTCCTTGCCGTTGGTTACATTACCCGAGTCCGGCATCCAGAGTGACGTGCCGGCAGATCTGAGGGACGCCAAACTACTGCGGGGAGCGCGGCGTGTATATTGGGGAGACGCATGGCTCTCGCTCGTCGCGATGCAAGTCTTCCGCGCTGCTGACGTAAGGGGGTATAGCCGCCGACAGTAGGGGTACAACGTCTTCTTCACGTCACATGCGGAGCAACGTGCTGGATAGTTGAGCGCGAATAACTTCGAACAGTTTTCACGTGTGCGCCTTTTTTTTTCGCGCGACGACGGACTGGCATCGAGGGTCATCGAATGAGCAACAGCAAGAAGGAACTGAGCGGACCTGACCTCGCTGAAGGAATCGCGTTCTCGACAATCGCCGACGGCGCCATGCTGCTCGGGCACGCCAACGGGGAGGGAGTTCTGCTCGCCCGTCGTGGGAGAGGTGTTCGCTATTGGTGCCACCTGCACGCACTATGGGGCGCCGCTTGCCCGCGGACTCGAGTTCTTCTTATCTGCCATCGGTCACTACGACCAATGTGACTTAAGCGGCAACCGGCGCTACGTCAGCTCTGCCGGCTGCGGGGTCGACCTTCAGCCGTCCCCGCACATCTTGCGCCGGTCGCGACGATTCACACCGCCTCGGCCGCTACGCGCCGAATCGTATCCAGGGCAAGCGCGAGCGGCGCGGAATCCGCGTTCGACGGAAAACATAGATACGCAGACAGTCGAAATTCGGGTGTACGTGCGACCCGATGCAGTCGTCCCGCGAGCTCGTGCTCACGCAGCATTCGCGATGGAAAATAGCCGCTGCCACCGTTAGCAAGAATTCGTTGCAATCCGAGCCAGCCGACGTTCACCGTAAGCGCGGCACCCACGAAGTCAGGGAACGCCAGGCGGTGTTGCGCAAAGAACTCCGGACCCCAGTCGACATAGACGTAGTCGCTCTCCGGCTCCCGCGACGGTTGTGCGTGGGTGGATACCATCACCAGCTGCTCTTCGAGCAGCGGTTCGACTGTGAGTCCCGGGCGCGCTTGCGGCGTGTACATTACGCCAATATCGGTGCGGCCTTCGATCAATGCCTGCATCACATCGTCGTCAAAGCCAACCAAAGCGCGTACTGCGACATCGGGCGCGAGCTTCGCGAAAATCGGCAGCCACCGCAGCAGCAGATCTTCCCACAGCCCGATCCGCCCGCCGATCGTCAGTGTCGCGCGAAATCCACTGACGATGCCGATCTCGTGATGCGCTTGCTCGACGGTACGAGTGAGGAGGGAGGCGTGACGTTGAAATTGTCGCCCCGCTGGCGTCAGGGTGGTACCCGCTTTGTTGCGAACGAACAGCTCCGCGCCGAGCTCCTCCTCCAGACGCTGCATGCGCGCGCTCACGGTTGACTGCGTAACGTACAGCCGGCGCGCCGCTTCGACGAAGCTGCCGGCCGCGACGACCGTAAGAAAAGTACGCGCAAGTTCTGTGTCCATCGGAATCGTCGATATTAAGCGCCGACATTTAGCGTTTGTAAAATACTAATCGCTGGCGCAGGCTCGAGAAGTCCGCTTCACAGAGAAATTCATGAGTCTCACTTTGCCGCCACTGCCCTATGCGTCTGACGCGCTCGAGCCTCATCTCTCGCGACGTACCTTGACGCTGCATCATGATCATCACCATGGCGCGTATGTGGCGAAAACGCGCGCGCTCATTGCGCGGACATCGCTTGAATCCGCTGCCCTCGAGGACATCGTCCGCGCCGGTGCTGCACAGGAAACGGATCGGGCGCTTTTCAATGCGGCCGCCCAAGCGTGGAACCACGCGTTTTTGTGGAACAGCATGCGCCCCGGCGGAGGCGGCGAAGCACGCGGGCCTATTGCGGAGCTCATCGAAGAGTGCTTCGGCAATCAGCGGGCGTTCGCTCAGCAGTTCGTTACCGTCGCCGGCGATCAATTCGGCAGCGGCTGGGCGTGGCTGGTGCTCGATGACGGTCGGTTGCGAATTGTGGCGACCAGCAACGCCCACACGCCGCTCGTCACCCAGGCGACGGCGCTTCTGACGCTCGATGTGTGGGAGCACGCCTACTATCTCGACTATCAGTATCGTCGTCTCGACTACATCGCCTCGTTTCTTGCTCACCTCGTTGACTGGGACTCCGTCAATCAACGGCTGGCGGCGGCACAGGAGCTTCAAGCTCGCCGTGGCGCGGTGCACGCATGAGAGGGCGTATGTCGCACACCGCAGTCCACTACCCGATCTCCGATTCGCGGCGAGAGCGAATCGGGCGTCGACTTCGTCGGCTAGCGGATACCGACCGCGCGACGAACGCGATCGAGGATGGGCGCGGCAATCGCGCGGGCGCGTCTCGCACCGTCGGTCAGGATATGCTCCAGCTCGTCCGGGCTCCGCCGCAGCTCTTCGCGCCGGCGTCGCGGCGCATCGAATTTGGCATGAAAGTACTCGAGCAGTTTCTTCTTGTATTCGACGTAGCCCTTGCCGCCCGATTTCCAGCTCGTATCAATCTGCGCGAATTCCCCGGGTGGCGCCACGATCTCGAGCAACCGATAGAGCGCGCTGTCGACGGGCTTCGGCGCTTCGACCGGTGTGGAGTCGGTCTTGATGCCCATGATTTGCCGCCGCACCGCTTCATCCTCCGCAAACAACTCGATGGTGTTGCCCGAGAGCTTGGACATTTTCCGCCCGTCTGTGCCGGGGACGACCGCGACGCGTTCCTGAACCCGTGCACGGGGCAACTTGAGGACACCAGGCACGTGGCCTCTCTCTTTGGCTTCCGGGTCCTGCGGATCGTAACCGGCAACGAAGGTGACGTTGAAGCGAGTGGCCCAATCGCGCGCGAACTCGAGATGTTGCGTCTGATCTTTGCCCACCGGAACCAGATCGGCGCCGACGGCCAAAACGTCCGCCGCCATCAGTACCGGGTAGGCGAAGAGCCCGAGGTCGGCGGCGCGGCCGCGGGCGATCTTGTCCTTGTAAGCATGGGCGCGTTCCAGGTGGGACAGCGGGACGAGCGTTCCGAGAATCCACTGCAGTTCCGTGATTTCCGGAATATCGCTCTGGCGGAACAGGACCGCTTTGTTCTGATCCACTCCGAAGGAGAGGTAAGCGAGCGCCGTCTCGGCGGTGAATTCGCGCAACGCGGCGGCGTCGCGAACAGTGGTGAGCGCGTGCAGATTGGCGATGAAGTAAAGCGCCTCGCCGTGCTGGAGCTCGATGAACTGACTGATTGCCCCGTAATAGTTGCCGAGGTGAAGCCGGCCGGAAGGTTGGACGCCGGCAACGATACGCACGGGGCGCGCAGAGCTTGCGTTTCCGGGTTCGAGAACCATGTTAACGGGCAGTGCTCGTATTCGAATTGACGCACATCTGAAAAAGGAGCGTTACGCCATGCCGCATGACATTCTTCCGCACATGACGCCGGATCTCGCGGCAATGCGCAAGCAGCTGGCACCAGGTATTCACGAGGCGTTCACGAGCTTTGGCGAGCGTGTCTTCGCCGACGGCGCGCTGTCTGCCAAAACCAAACAGCTGATCGCCGTCGCTGCCGCACACGTCACCCAGTGTCCGTACTGCATTCGCGGCCATACCAAGGCTGCCATGCGTCATGGTGCAACGGGTGAGGAAATCATGGAAGCCATTTGGGTTGCCGCGGAGATGCGCGCGGGCGGGGCCTATGCGCATACGGCTATATCGCTCGATGTGATCAACGATGAAAAGAGCAGGCAGGAGCGCAAGCCATGATCGATGTGCGTCAGCGTCTGGTGTTGTCGTCTGGCGAGTCCCACACATTCCACTCGCTTCCCCGGCTGGAGGAACAGGGCGTGGGCAAAATCTCGCGACTACCGGCGAGCCTGCGCATTCTTCTCGAATCGGTGGTGCGCAACCACGACGGGCAGCGTATCCGCGAAACGGATATTGAGACGCTTGCGCGCTGGCAGCCGAATGCGGCGCGCACGGCCGAGGTGCCGTTTGTCGTCGGGCGCGTATTGTTACAAGACTTCACCGGCGTACCGCTGCTCGTCGATCTGGCGGCGATGCGTTCGGCCATGGTCCGTCAGGGCGGGGACGTCGCGCAAGTGCAGCCGCGCGTGCCGGTCGATCTCGTCATCGATCATTCCGTGCAAGTCGATCGCTTCGGTCGCGATGATGCGCTGCGAATCAACATGGAGATTGAGATGCGCCGCAACGCCGAGCGCTATCAGTTCCTCAAGTGGGGCGCGCAGGCGTTCGACGGTTTGCGCATCGTGCCGCCGGGATTCGGCATCTGTCACCAGGTGAATCTCGAATTTTTAGCGTCCGGCGTGCTCGAGAAGGACGGCCTGCTCTATCCGGATACGCTGGTCGGTACCGACTCGCATACGCCGATGATCAACGGACTCGGCGTTGTCGGCTGGGGGGTCGGCGGTATCGAAGCCGAGGCGGCGATGCTCGGTCTACCGGTGTACTTGTTGTTACCCGACGTCGTCGGTGTGCATCTGCACGGCCGGTTGCGCAACGGGGTGACGGCGACCGATCTGGTTCTGCGGATTACGGAAGTACTGCGGCAAGCCCACGTCGTCGGCAAATTCGTCGAGTTCCACGGCGAGGGCGCCGCGAGTTTGTCAGTACCGGATCGCGCAACGCTCGGCAACATGTCCCCGGAGTACGGCGCGACAATCGGCTATTTCCCGGTCGACGAACAGACCTGCCGTTATCTGCGCGCGACCGGTCGTGACGAAGCCGCCGTCGAGCGCGTGCGCCGTTATTACCAGGCGCAAGGATTGTTCGGCATGCCGGCCTCGGGTCAGTGCGACTACAGCAGCGTGATCGACGTGGACCTCGGCGCCATCGCACCTTCAGTGGCAGGCCCCAAGCGACCGCAAGACCGGATCCCGCTCGACCGTCTCAAAGATCAGTTTCTTACGCTACTCACCCGGAGCGACGGTTACGGCAAACCGCAAGCCGAAGTCGCGCGCCGCTTTC
>JBJMVQ010000025.1:0-49009 GCA_045810625.1 Sulfurifustis sp. | reverse complement strand
GCCCTTCGTCACCGCCTTCGTCGTGTTTCCGACGGCGTCGAGCGGGTCGGTGATCGCGCGCACCGACTCGTCGAGGTCTGCCATCTCGGCGATCCCGCCGGCGTTGTCGGTGACCGGGCCGTAGGCATCGAGCGCGACGATCAGGCCGGTCATCGAGAGCTGTGCCATCACGGCGACGCCGATTCCGTACAGGCCCGCGTAGTGGTTCGCGATGAGGATCCCGGCCGCGATCACGATTACCGGCAGCGCCGTCGCCTTCATGCCCACGGCCAGGCCTTCGATGATGTTCGTCGCGTGTCCGGTGCGCGAGGCTGCCGAGATCCGTTTCACCGGCGACCAACGAGTACCGGTGTAGAACTCCGTGATCGCCACGAGCAGGAACGTGACGATCAGCCCGACGAGCGCCGACAGGTAGAGGTCCCAGAAGCTGAAGCGGCTCGAGTCGTAGGCGAGCACGACCGGGATGAAGCCGATCGCGGAGAGCACGGTCGCGACCAGGACGGCCTTGTAGAGCGCGTTCATGATCGACCCGCCACGCCCTACGCGCGCGAAGAAGGTCCCGATCACGGAGGCGATGATCGAGATGCCGCCGATGGCGAGTGGATAGGTCATCATCTTGAGCAACACGTCGGGGCCAACGCTGCGAAAGAAGATCGCTGCCAGCACCATGGTGGCGACCGATGTCACCGCATAGGTCTCGAACAGGTCGGCCGCCATGCCGGCGCAATCGCCGACGTTGTCACCGACGTTATCGGCAATCACCGCCGGGTTGCGCGGGTCGTCTTCCGGAATGCCGGCTTCCACTTTGCCGACGAGATCAGCACCGACATCCGCGCCCTTCGTAAAGATGCCGCCGCCCAAGCGCGCGAAGATCGAGATCAGCGAGCCGCCGAACGCGAGGCCGACGAGGGGTTGCACCGAAGCGCCGACGTCCGCCCACTTGAGGATCGAGTAGTAACCGGCAACGCCGAGGAGCCCGAGGCCGACGACGAGCAAGCCGGTGATGGCGCCCGCGCGAAACGCGATTTGCAGGGCCGGGTTGAGTCCTTCCTTGGCCGCCTCGGTCGTGCGTACGTTTGCGCGTACCGAGATGTTCATGCCGATGTAACCGGCGAGGCCCGACAGGATGGCGCCAATCGCGAAGCCGACGGCGGTGCGCCAGTCGAGGCCGGCGAAGATCACGACGAAGAGCGCGACGCCGACCAGAGCGATGGTCGTGTACTGGCGGTTGAGGTACGCCGAGGCGCCTTCCTGGATCGCCGCCGCGATCTCCCGCATACGCTCGCTGCCCGTGGGTTTTGCGAGCACCCAGCGTATCGACACGATGCCGTAAGCGATAGCGGCGACCGCGCAGATCAGTGCGAAAGTCAAACTGCTGTTGGACATGGTTTTCCCCTGTTAAGTGGAGCGGGGGGCTCCCCCGCGTTTTGTTACCAGTAAGCGGTCTCGATCTCTACAATTTGAACTCGTTGGAGAGTTTTTTCTTGACCGCGATGTTCTTGAGCTTCACGTACTGCGGCAGCCCGTTCTTGTACGGCGGGTAGTCTTCACCCAGGATGAGCGGCGCGAGATACGCGCGACACTTCGGCGTGATGCCAAAGCCGTCTTCCGTAATGAAGTCGCGCGGCATTTTCTTTTCGACGTTCGCTACGTCTTTCAGCTCGGCAACCCCGATCTTCCATTTATATGGTTTGCTCGACGTGCGCACGATGGTGGGCATCACCGCCCGTTTTCCTTTGACCGCGAGCTCCACGGCCGCACGTCCGAGCGCATACGCCTGTTCGACGTCGATCTTCGAGGCGAGATGGCGCGCCGCCCGCTGCAAGTAGTCGGCGACGGCCCAATGATACTTGTAGTTCAGCTTGTCCTTGATCAACTGCGCGACCACGGGTCCGACGCCGCCCAGCTGCGCATGGCCGAACGCGTCGCGGGTCCCGGCTTCGGCGAGAAATTTCCCTTCCGCGTTCCTGACCCCCTCGGAAACGACGATCGCGCAATAGCCATACTTCTTAACTGATTCGTCCACCTTGGACAAGAACTTTTCTTCTTCGAACGGTATCTCCGGAAAGAGAATGATGTGGGGCGCATCGCCCGGCATTTCGGCGGCCAGTCCGCCGGCGGCCGCGATCCAACCGGCATGGCGGCCCATCGCTTCGAGTACGAACACTTTGGTCGAAGTGCGTGCCATCGAAGCCACGTCGAGGCCGGCTTCGCGTATCGAGACGGCGATGTACTTGGCGACGCTGCCAAAGCCCGGGCAGTTGTCGGTGATCGGCAGGTCGTTGTCGACGGTCTTCGGAACGTGCACCGCGACGATCGGATAATCCATCTTCTCCGCCAGCTGCGACACCTTCAGGCAGGTATCCGCCGAGTCGCCGCCGCCGTTGTAGAAGAAGTAGCCGACATCGTGCGCCTTGAATACCTCGATCAAGCGCTCGTACTCGGCTTTGTTTTGCTCGAGGCTCTTCAACTTGTAACGCGCGGAGCCGAAGGCGCCGCCCGGCGTATATCGCAGCGCCCGGATGGCGGTGGCGGACTCCTTACTGGTATCGATCAGATCTTCGGTTAGCGCACCAAGGATGCCATCGCGCCCCGCGAAGACTTTGCCTATCTTGTTCCGGTATTTACGGGCGGTCTCGAGAACCCCGCAGGCGGATGCGTTAATGACGGCAGTAACGCCGCCCGACTGTGCATAAAAGGCGTTTCTGGCTTTGGGCATTAGCCGCAATTCCTTGTAAATGGGGTGGTCAAGCCGGTTGTAATGGTTCCCGCGAGCCCAGCTTCACTTTTGGAGGCGAGCCGGGTCCGGCGGCGCGCAAAGGTTACCGAATCGAGGGGCTAACGTCACGAGAATGCAGCGACTTTCGACAAAAAAGTAGCGATTGACGTTAACGACCATTGACGTTCACAGGGGCAAACTGTAGGTTACCGTACCCCTGCGAAGCAGGCGGAAATATATAAGGTTCGATTGCATTGCCTTAGGAAGCTAAGCGAGAAGAACCATGAGAATCGTGCTACTCGGTGCACCGGGTTCAGGCAAGGGTACGCAGGCTAAATTACTGGCCGATAAGTACAAAATTCCCCAAGTTTCTACAGGAGATTTGTTGCGCGCGGCCGTCAGCTCGGGCTCCGACCTCGGGCGCAAGGCGAAGTCGGCGATGGATGGCGGTCAGTTGGTCTCCGACGAAATCGTCCTCGGTATCATTCAGGAGCGCCTCTCCAAGCCGGACGCCAAAGCGGGTTTCATCCTGGACGGATTTCCCCGAAACATCCCGCAGGCCCAGGCCCTTGATGCCATGCTTGCGCGTCTCGGTCAGCCCCTGCAGTTGGCGCTGCTGGTCGATGTCGACAGCGATGTCTTGATGAAGCGGATCACGGGGCGGCGCATCTGCAATCAGTGCGGTGCCATCTACAACATCTACTTTTCGCCGCCAAAAACGCAGGGAAAATGCGACAAATGCGGTGGATCGGTCTCGCAACGCTCGGATGACAACGAGGAAACCGTGCGCAAGCGCCTGTCGGTTTACGACGAACAGACGGCGCCGCTGGTTACCTACTACAAGGCGCAGGGGAAGTTGCGGACCGTGAAAGGAACGGGTGCGATCAGCGAGATTTTCAAGAATATTTCGGACATCGTCGAGGCGCAGATCAGGCCGCTCGCAGGGGTGATGGCGCAGACTGCCGCGCCCGGGAAGGCGAAGCCGGAATCGAAGTCGGCGCAGAACAAGCCGGGCAAGGCTGCGGCGTCGGACGCGAAGAGCATGCCGAAAAAGGCGGCGTCAAAGAAAGCTGCGAAGAAAGAGACCAAGCCCGCCAAGAAAAAGGCGGCACCGAAGAAGAAAGCGGCGAAAGCTGCGAAGCCGAAAGCCAAGGCAAAGCCGAAGGCCAAGAAAAAGAAATAAGGCCAGAAAGACAGAGAAAGCGGGGGCTCGGCAGGATCGCCGGGCCCTTGCCGTTTTTGGGGTTTGTTAAGGGTGCGGACGGACTTTAGGATAAGGAGTAGAGGATGAGCAAAATGCCTATGGCCAACGGACGTTTCCCGCGCGTGCGCATGCGCCGCATGCGGCGCGATGACTTCTCCCGCCGGTTGATGCGCGAGCATCATCTGCAGGTCGATAACCTGATCCAGCCCGTCTTCATCATCGAGGGTAAGAACCGCACCGAGCCGGTGGGATCGATGCCGGGCGTCGAGAGACTGACGATCGATCGGCTGCTCGCCTATGCCGAAGAGTTGCACGGGCTCGGTGTGCCGGCGCTCGCGCTGTTTCCGCTGATCACCCAGGACAAGAAGGACAACCAGGCGAAGGAAGCGTACAACCCGAAGGGCCTCGTCCCCCGTGCGGTGCGCGAGCTCAAGAACCATTTTCCGACGCTCGGGGTGATCACCGACGCCGCCCTTGATCCCTACACGATCCATGGCCAGGACGGTGTGATCGACGAGTCGGGTTACGTTCTCAACGACGAAACCGTGGAGATACTGGTCAAGCAGGCGCTAGCGTGTGCGGAAGCGGGCGTGGACATGGTCGCGCCCTCGGACATGATGGACGGCCGCATCGGCGCTATCCGCGAGGCGCTCGAGAAAGAGGGCCACATCCACACGCGCATCCTCGCCTATTCAGCGAAGTACGCGTCGAATTTCTACGGGCCGTTCCGCGACGCCGTCGGCTCGGCGGCGAATCTCGGGCGCGGCAACAAGTACAACTACCAAATGGACCCGGCGAATTCCGACGAAGCGCTGCGCGAAATTGCGCTCGATCTCGATGAAGGTGCGGACATCGTGATGGTGAAGCCGGGGTTGCCGTATCTCGACATCGTGCGGCGCGTGAAAGAGACGTTCGGCGTGCCGACCTTCGTCTATCAGGTGAGCGGTGAGTACGCGATGCTGATGGCGGCCGCGCAGAACGGCTGGCTCGACGAGCGTGCCGTCGCCATGGAATCGCTGCTGTCCATTCGCCGTGCGGGCGCCGATGCGATCCTCACGTATTTTGCGGGCCGCGTCGCGCGTTGGCTCAAAGAGAGCGATTAACGCTTAGGTCCACCAGGAGCGCAGCGCCTGCCCGAGGAGTCGGTTCGGAAGCAGCGTGAAGACGCCCGCGACTGCGAGGCCGCTGTAAAGCCCCGATTATCCAGCCACGATGATGGCGCACGTTTCCTCGTGCCAAAACGCTACGATCAGCGTCCAGATCGAGAGCAAATGACACGAGAGTGCGCCGCTCGATCGGATCCAGAGCGAATCGACGGCGGCCGCGAGCATCCGCGAGCCAATGCGTCCGAGCCGGCGATGTGTCGTGGTGCCTTTGCGACGGGCGAGAACGATCGCGCCGAGCAAGAGCGCCGTCGACGCGACGGCAAGATGCAGGAGCACCGTAAACGAGGAGTTCGCGAGCACGCGCGCAAGTATAGGCGTGGCTCGCGCAGGCGGACAATGATTTCAGCCGCTGCGTGCGCGCCTGAACTCGACCGGTTTTTCGTCGCATGAACTACCAACACCTCCAACACGCCGGGAATTTCGCCGACGTGTTCAAGCATTTTCTGCTGGTGCGATTGCTCCAGGCGCTTGCGCGCAAAGAAAAGGGCTTCGTCTACATCGATACGCACGCGGGCGCCGGGCGCTACGACTTACGTTCGCCCGATTTAAGAACCGCCGAGCATCACGACGGTATTGGCACGATCTACGCCGCGCAGGAACCGAACATCGCGGATTACCTTGCGGCCGTGCGTGGCGTCAACGCTGCCGGACCGTTGCGTTACTATCCCGGCTCGCCGCGTATCGCGCGGTTCTTCCTCCGCCCGCAGGATCGGATGCTCCTCGCGGAGCAAGCGCCCGAGGAGTGCGCGCGCCTGCGCGCCGAGTTCGCGCGCGATACGCAAGTTCATATCGATTGCCGCGACGGCTACGCGGCGCTCAAAGCGTGGTTGCCGCCGGCCGAACGCCGGGGGCTCGTGTTGATCGATCCGCCTTACGAAGGCGTCGATGAGTGGACGCGCGTGCGTGAAGCGCTTGCGATGGCGACCGGGCGATGGGCGCAAGGTGTGTACGCGGTTTGGTATCCGCTCAAGTCGGGTGCGCCCGTGGCCCGCTTCAAGGCTGCGCTCGCCGGCAGCGGATTACGCAAGCTGCTGGTCGCGGAGATCGATGTTTGGCCCGCCGATACGCCGTTTCGCCTCAACGGCTGCGGTATGCTCCTCGTCAATCCGCCGTGGCCGCTCGATCGGGAGCTGCCGCCGTTGCTCGACCGACTGGTGCAGCGACTGGGGCACGCGCCCGCCGCTGCCGCACGGGTCGAGTGGCTGGTGCCGGAATGACGCGGTCACGCGAGCGACGAAGCCACACGAATAGATTCACGAGTCCGCCGCAGTCTCGCTTTTTATCGAAGCACTTTCCTGTTGTTTCTCCGCGGCGGCCGGTTCGTTCACAGGCGGCTGGACGAAGATCTCGACACGCTTTCGATCCATTAAATACGATGGACTGGCGCCGTACGACTGTTTGAAGGTGTGCGAAAGGTGCGCGGAGTCGGTGAAGCCGGTCGCGTGCGCGATATCGGTGAGCGTGCGCCCGGACGCGAACAGAAATCCGGCGTTGTACGCCTTCTGCCAAAGCTGGTAGCTGCGCAGCGGCAACCCGACGGCCTCGGAGAACAAGTGCGACATGTGGTCGTATGAAAGACCGAGCTTCGCCGCCAGCTCTTTCAGCGGATAGCTCGCATCTTTCTGCAACAGCTCGATGGCTTGCTCGACGCGCGCGTCCATGCGCTTTACGACCGGAAGAAACTCGACCGTCGTCGCGACGACGTCTTCGAACAACTTCACGGCCTCGGCAACCGACAACTCGCCGCGATAGGCCGCGAGCAGCGTGTCGTCGAATCGAGTGAAGGCGGCGCGGTCGAGTTGCATTACGCCGGGTTTCGGGATCGCCCTGAAACGGCGGAACTGCGGATGATTCGGATGAATGTGAACGCTGACGAGGCCGACATCCGCGGCGCGCAGACTGCGGCTGGTGACCGGTTTGATGGCGGCGGCCAGGTAGTCGGCGCTGCGGTTCGTGCGCAGCTCGAACGGGCGATATTTCGCCGTCAGCAGTATTGCCGCCGGGTGCCGCACGGTTCGCTCGGTTACGACCCACGGGCTCGTGAAGATAAAACCCGACCGCAGCACGTAGCTGTGGTCTTTCATTTCGTGCGAGAGCGCACCATATGGCGGCGCAGTTTTTTTGCGGGTCGCCGCAGCGACCGCCAATTCTTTTAAGTACATACAAACCTCCCCGCGACGGATTATTTATATCTTAATGGTCGCCATCGTGGAGAGTCAGCCTAGCGCAGACCGGGTTGAGGGCGTTAACGGTTCCGACCAGCGGCATCACGACTCGCGACCCGGCAAATCATAGAGATGCGGCCAGAATGTGAGCCAAAAATTAAGTAGCGAGTGGTTACCGGTCGGTTCTGCTTGCTGAAAGATATCGTCGCCTCGCCCACGGGCTGCGCATGGTTGACCATTTAGACTTTGTACAAAAAAGTTGCCGAACGCGAGCGCCTACGGACGCGGCGGTATGCCGCGCAGTCGTCACAAGGTCGGAGAGGCTTGCGATCACCGCCCCGCGGAGAGATTCGCGCGCTTGCGGCAAAATTTCTCCGCGACACTGTGATCGCATATGTATCTGACGGCGCTGCGATCCATGAAGTACGACGGACTGATGCCGTACGAGTTTTGAAAAATCCGGGAAAGGTGTGCCGAGTCCGAGAAGCCGGCGGCGTGCGCGATGTCGGTCAACGGGCGGCCGGAATCGAACAAGAACGCAGCGTTGTACGCCTTTTGCCAGAGCTGGTAGCTGCGTAACGGCAGCCCCACGGTCTCCGAAAAAAGGTGCGACATTCGGTCGTAAGACAGCCCGAGGGTCGCGGCCAACTCCGTTAACGGATACGCCGGATCTTGCTGCAATAGCGCGATGGCGCGTTCGACGCGTGAGTCGGTTTTCTTCACTTTCGGCAAACATCGGATCGTCGTCGCGACGATATCCTCGAACAAGCGCGTCGCCTCGCCGAGATCGAGCGAGCCCCGGTAGGCGGCCTCCAGCGCGGGATCGAAAGCGGTGTAGCGGCTACGATCCAGAACGAGAATGCCGGCATCCCGTATCGCCCGGAACAGACGAAAATGCGGATGATTCGGATGAATGTGAATGCTGACGAGCATGACGTCCCGGGCGCTAAGACCGCGTGCCGTCACCGGCTTGATCGCCACCGCCTGATAGCTCCGCTTGACGCCGTTCACGCTGAGCTCGAACGCTGCATGCTTTGCCGTCAGCAATATCGCGGCGGGGTGGCGGACGGTGTGCGCGGTGACGACCCAAGGGCTCGTGTAAATGAAGCCGCAACGCATTATGTAACTGTTGTCTTTCACTTGATGCGCGAGAGCGCCGTAAGGACGCATTGCTTCATCGGCGTCGGTCACGACGGCTTTTCTTGACAGCATATCGGGCTCCTCCGCTCTACCCGCTCTCGTCGTCGCGAGTGCAACAGTTCCAGGAATTCCACATGCGTGCCGGCGCCAACGGGGTTAGAGGCAAAAATCGCCACGCCGCGCCGTAGTGTGTCGCGGGCATTCGGTTATCAGTCGGAGAATCATCGCACTCGTTCCTGACTCAAACGCGAAGGCCGCAGCGCATGCCGCGGCCTTCATGATCCCATTCTCAGATCAAGCGCACGTCGGTAGTTGCGGGTTGATGGCAGCCAAAACCAACGAAGCCGACGCTGTTAGACAACTCGATAAGACTCGCGGCGGCCGCCCAGGCGGACGTGCAAAGCAGCGCCGCCGCACCGGCCGGCCCGCGAACGGAGTTATTTTTTGCGTTCACGACTGCCTCCTGTTCCATGGGAAAAGCGGACAAATGCCTGACCTGCTTCCCTGCAGCGGTCATTTTCTCGACCGAGCTGTCACATGTTCTTTGTTGGTGCAGACAATTTATTCCGTGAGTAGGCGGCGCAATTGAACGCAGTCGCTATCGGAGCGACTTGGGGAAGGGGCGTCTTGCGCATTTGTTTAAGGAACGAAATATGGAGGCCGTGTCCTTATGCCATTAAAGTGACGGTGCGCCCGGCCGAGCGAAACGCCCGGTTGTCTTCCGGGAATAAAAAAGCCCCGTGGGCCTGTTCGGCGCCACGGGGTGAAACGCGTCGTCGTGCCGGGCTTTGCTAACGAACAGCCCGCACACCGAGCGACTGCGGGTTCGGTACTCCGGCATGCCCCTGCGCCCGCGCCAGCACCCATTCGATAAGCGTATTCGATATCGCGCTCGCGCCCGGTTGGCCGGGCGTCACGTGGCCGGCCAACGAGTCGTCGGCGGAGACGAAGTCGGTATGTTTGTAGAACCCAACGTTGATGGTCGGATCGAACCGCGTTAACGCGGCCGCGGCCGGCGTTTGGGTCACGCCGGTGCGATTGATGTTGGTGAAGTCCGTCACGAGCGGAAACGGGTTGGTCGGATCAGGGCTTTGCCGGGCGATGTAGAACGGCACGTTGACGAGTGTCTTGTCGACGTCGAGGTTGATGTTCTGCCCTTGGATGTTGATATGGCGAAACTGCGACAGGAACCCCATATCGCTGTCGTAGCGGTTCGACGGATACCAGTTGGCGGCGTTCATATCGCCGGCGTAGATCACGCGCGGCCCGCTCACTGGAAAATCAACGAAGACCGCACGGACGTTGGTGCGCGATGGGGCATACATGAGCGAGTTGCCGAAGAGGCGTGCTTTGCCCACTTCGTTCGTCACGCCGCCGTTGCCGCCGGCCTCGATCCAGCCATACACCTTGTTCGGATCGATTTGCGCGACGCTCGGAATGCACGCGGTCGGCGGTGTGCGCGGATTCGAGCGGTCGCACAGCGTCTCCGTGCCCGGCACCGGTGCGAAGTCGAGCCGACCCAAGCCTTCACCGAGCGCGATGATCGTGGTGTTCTGCAGGAAGCCGTTTGGAACCGGATCGGTGTCGATACCGAGCCCGGCCAGCGCGAGATTGGTGTAGCGCGCGTTCAGCAGGAACGCGTCGCCGGCCGGAGAGAAGGGCAGTGAGCCGATCTGTCGCGCGGGAAATATTCTGTTCTCTGCGTCGAACCCTTCGAACTCGAGGAAGACGCCCGAGATCGACGTACGCGCACCGGCTTTCGGACCGTTGTAGTTCGGCAGCGCGCCGGTGCCGTTGGTGAAGACTTGCACGGCGCCGCTTCGCAACGCATTGACGCCGTTCAGATACGTTTGCACTTGCGCAGCCGTCGGCGCGTCGACCGTGCCGCCGACCGGGGCCGGATCGAGAGCGATCAGGCCCGCGATCTTCTCGAAGCCGCGGCGTCCGTCCGGACGCAAGCTTCCGGCGTACGTGCCGATGAAGCCGCCGCCCTGCGAGTGACCGGCGAGAAAAATGTTACGCGCACCGTGTTTCTGTTCGATCAGTGCGATCATCTTGTCGACGTCGCCGGCATACGCTTCGAAGCCCCACTCGGACATGAACGGCACATCGGCCTGTTCGAGCGGACGGAACACCGCGTCCGGTTGCTGTGGCAGCAGGTGCGGCGGTGTCGCCGGAAATTTCCCCGGGCGCGCCGGGTCGAGGCCCAAGATCGAGCGGCCGAAGTAGTAGTCGAGCGATACCATCGGATCTTCTTTAATGCGTGCGAGCAGAAGGCCGGCCGTGTCTTCGAGATTGCTTCCGCGCCTATCGATTACCCACACTTCGATGCGGCAGCGCTCGCCGAAGGCGTGCCCGTGTCCGCGCCGCTGATCGTTGTCGCAGGTGCGCTCGCTCGCTTTGTGCACCAACTGTGCGGCGAGGTAGAGCCAATGCGCCGGAATGCTGCTGAAGCCGGGCATCGCGATGATTACGGCGTCCGCATCTTTTGGTTCGAGTCCGTCGCGCGCGCTGCGTACCCGAAGGAACGACGCGGTGTCGAGCGCGTCGGGCGTGCCGGCGGTTCGCGCGCCCGGGATTTGCACGTATTCGCCGATGACATCGGGGTATTCGGGTACAAGGCTGCTGCGCAATCCGTGCCGGTCTTCGTCTGCGCTGGATTTCCAAGCCAGGGAGAGCAGCGCGATTGCAACGACGAACATGGAAGCGCGGGTGAAACGAATCATCGGGTGCTCCTGTAAATTGTTTTTTGGCGGCCGCCAGTGTTGCGGCCGGGTTCCTTACAGCCTTCGCTGCCGACACCGCTACGTGAGAAAAAATCGTATCGCCGGCAGCGACGCGACAATTGTATGCAGTCGAGGTGCCCAGTAGTTTTCCGGGCGCTGGAAAAGCCGGATGAAATGTCGGCGATTGAAGGCTCGCCTTAGGCCTTTGAAGGTTCGCGGCCGCGCCGCGGAGCGGTACAGCTCACGGCAGCGAGCAGGGCGATGGCCGCCGTTTCGATACGCAGGATCGCCGGTCCGAGGTCGACGAAGTCGACGTTTTCCTTTGAGAGCGCGGCCACTTCTTCGTCGGTTAGTCCGCCCTCCGGTCCGACGAAGAGACCGATGCGCGCCGCGCGGGTGAGGTCGATTGCGGACAGCGGGCGCGCGTCCGCGCGAAGATGGGCTACTAATATCCGCGTCCCGGCGGCTTTCGCGTGCTGCACGGCCGCATCGGCGGTGCTCGAAGATGCGATCTCGGGCAAGTGCAGGCGGCGGCTTTGTTTGCAGGCTTCGAGGCAGATGCGCCGCCAGCGTTCCGAAGCACGCGGGCCGGGCGCATTCACGCTGCGCCGCCACGCGATCGGCGTGAAGCGGCATATGCCGAGCTGTGTCGCCATGTCCAGCAGAACCGCGACCCGATCGCCTTTGGGGAGCGCGCAGTAGAGTTCGAGCGCGGGGGCAGGGGGCGGCTCGCGCCGGCGCTCTTCGACGCGCACCCGTACCTGATTCCGCTCGAGTGCGCCGATGGTTCCGCGCGCGACGGCGCCGTGCCCGTCGAACAATGCAATCGCTTCGCCGATTCGACGTCGTTGTACCGTCACGTGGTGCGCTTCTTCGCCGGTCAACACCAGCTCATCGGAGTCATTGAGCGTCTCGCAATAAAAGAGCGGCTCGTTCAAGCGCTCATTCATGTCGGTGCACCGCGTCATAGACGTCGTATCGCACGAGTTTGCCGCTGAAAGCGTGGCTCACACCCGCGGCGAGCGGGGGTGCGTCGTCGGGACGCTTTACGACCACGCGTTCGGTCGCGTACGCACGCGCGATCGCGAGGAGCTCATGCGCATCGCTGTCCGCACCCACGAGCCGCTGCAGCAAGTGCATCTCTTTACGCGTCGCCGCCGTCTTCTTGCGTTTTGGGGGAAACATCGGATCGAGGTAGACGACGGACGGTCGCGGATCGAGCGTCGGCAGTAGCCGGCGGGCATCGCCCGTGAGCCAGGCCGGATTGTGCAATGGCACCAATGTGCGGGCACGGGCACGCGTCACCGCGTCTTGCGCGATGGCGCTCACGACGGGATTGCGCTCGATCGCGGTAACGGAATAGCCGAGACACGCGAGGTGGACGGCATCGCGACCGAGGCCAGCCGTCGCATCGACGACGCCGCCTGTGGCGCGTCCCATCGCGCGCCGCAGTAGATTCGGGCCGGGACCACCCGAGCGAAACGTTCGGATATCGGCGTCTTTGAACTCGACGTAAAGCTGCGCGCCTGTCGCGGGATCATGCAGCTCGAGCCCGTACGCCGTCTGCATGAGACACAGGGTCTCGCCACCGCCGCCGGATGCGTCGAATTGCAGCCCGAGGCGAGCGGCAAGCGCCTCGGCGTCGACGCGCGTGGCCGGCGAATCGCAGGTCACGATCACGTTGGAGGTTTGGGACAAGACGTTAGGCGACGCTTCGGCCATGCGGCGCGAAGCATATCACCGGATTCGCTATCGCGAATTATCGGGCCGGGTGCGGGACGTTACCGTCGGGATAGCGCATGTCGACTTCCGGGTGATGTTGCTTGACCATGCGCGAAATCTCTTCCGTCCGATCGGCTGGCACGTCCACCAACATCAACACTTTGCCCTGCTGCACTTCGTTCCGGAGCGTGTCGAGCCGTGCGCTCGGCGTGCTCGAACCGATCATTCCGGAAACCCAGACGCCCATGATGGCGCCGAGCAGCGCGAGCGCGATCACGACGCCGGCGCCGAGCGGCATACCCGATGGCTGTACGAGCAGAACGATTGCGCCGACGATCGCGCCGACGATCGCGCCCGCGATGAGGCCGATCCAAGCGGCGCGAGTCGCGTCGCTCTTTTGCAGCACGCTCGCCTCGGGCAAGTCGCCGAGCGGGGTCCCCGGCTTTGCCACGACGTGCACACCTCGCTGGTCGAGCCGAGCGAGCAGGAGCTCTTTGTATAGCTGCTGTGCGTGTGGAACGTCCGGCAGCACGAAATACATGCGTCGACCCATAAGTCCTCTCGTCGTGGCCTCTTTGCCGTTTCGACCCGCCGCCTCCCGCGAAGTTTTAGTGATGCGGAGTCTGCGGGGAAAATCGAACGGCGACTGCCGGTGCGAGAGAGGTGCGTTGGGGCGAGCGAAACCCGCGGTGACGCGCGGGTTAACGTCGGTTTAGGAGGGCGAGCGTGAGCGGCGCGTTCAGCGCATCGAAGCGACAGTTCGTTCAGCGACGCGCTTCGCCACATCAGGGTAATGTTGGCGCAACGCCTCGCAGATCTCGTCGACGCGGTGCGGTAGCACATCGACGATCAGCAGCACCTTGCCGCGCTCGATATCGCTCTCGAAGCTCCTGAGGCGAATGCTCGGTGCGCTCGACCCGATCATGCCGGAGATCCAGATGCCCATCACCGCACCGAGCAGACTCATCGCGAGCACGATGCCGTAACCCGTGGAGACGCCATGCGGTGGAAATAGGAGGACGAAGGTGCCGGCAATCGCGCCGGTTACGCTGCCGGCGCTGAGCCCGAGCCCCGCGCCGCGAATCGCGTCGCTCTTCTGGAGCACGGTCGCTTCCGGCAGATCCTCGAGCGGAGTTCCTTCCTTGGCGACGACGTGAATGTGCCGCTCTTCGATGCGCGCGAGCAGCAAACGATTGACGACCTCTTTGGCTCGGGTCGTGTTCGGAAGTATGAAGTAGAGTCGTTTGCGCATAAGCCCTCCCTGGCATGCTGTAGGACGACGAACGCCGGGAGTGTATTACGATTGTGCTGCGGCTAGAAGGGGAAGCGCACAAAAATACACGCGAGTGCTTAGACGGACTCTAAGACATTTTCTAAATTTCCGCGGTCCAATTGATTGAACTCCCACTTATTCCCGGTTTCGGACGCAGCTCCAATTGTTTGATTTCAATCATTTAGAGTAAGGGTGCGTCGCCGTCCAAGTTTTCTCGAGGTAGATCAGTGCGCGCGACCGGGCCAGATGCGCCCGAAGACGCCGTCGCGTCGGATCAAGTGATAGAGCGCAGCGCCCGTGTGCACGAGGATGAGCGCGATGAAGACGCCCGCCACGACGTGATGCGTTTCGACGAATATTTTTTGCAGCCGCCCGTCCTCCCAACCCCAGTGCGGGAGCGTGAGCCCGAAGAACTTCACGCCGAACTTGCCGAACGACGAACCGAGGTAACCGCTGATCGGCATCAGCACCATGCAGGCGTAAAGCGCGGCATGGTTCAGCGCGGCCGCACGCCGTTGCCAGACCGTCATCGCAGCCGGGGCGAGGGGTGCGCCCAGACGCAATCGCCAGACGGCGCGCAGTGCGACGAGGGTGAATGCGACCAAACCGAGCGACTTGTGCAAATTGAAATACGCGCCGCGTGCCGGAGTGTTCCGCGGTAGGTCGGTCATGTAGAGCCCGAGCGCGATCAGCGCGAGAAGCAGTGGCGCGAGCAGCCAGTGCAGGAGAATCGCGATGCGCGTGTACTTCGCCGCACCACCGGTGTCACGTGTCACTTGATCGCGACGCCCCAGGGAAACGAACCGACCGGGATATCCGCGATCTTGCGATGGCTCACGGTATCGATGACGGAAACGGAGTTCGAGCGGCCGTTCGCGACGTAGAGTTTCTTCGCGTCCGGCGTCAGCGCCATTCCCCACGGGCGTTTGCCGACCTCGATCGTTGCCGTGATTTTGTGACTCGCCGTATCGATCACACTCACGGTGCCGTCGCCGCCATTCGCGACATAGACGCGTTCGCCGCTCGGATGCATCGCGAGATTGTTCGCGCGCGTGCCGGCGGTAACGACATCGCTCACTTCCTGGCGCGTCGTATCGATGACGTACACTTTGCCCGCGACCTCCGCGGCGACGTATGCCCGGCGGCCATCGGGCGTGAATGCGATACCGCGCGGACGTTTGCCGACGTTGATGCTTTTGACGACTTTGCGGGCGGCCACGTCGATGACGTCGACGGTATCGCCGTCCTCGGCGCCCGCGTAAATCCAGCGCCCGTCCGGGCTCCACGCCGCATGCTCCGGGTTCTTCCCCAGCGTTCGTAACGCGAAGGCTTTTTTCAGTGTCTCGGTATCGATGACGCTGATGTCGTTGCTCTCTTCGTTGGCGACCGTGAGCCAGCGCCCGTCGGCCGAGAGATATACCGCTTCCGGCGAGTTGCCGGTAACGATACGCGTCGTGACACGGCGGGTCGCGGTGTCGACAACGACGACCGAATCGGGCTGCGTGCTGACGAAGAGACGTTTGCCGTCGGCCGAGACGGCGGTGCCGCGCGGCTCGGTTCCGACGGAAATATCCGCAACGACGCGATCCTCCGCGGTATCGATAACCGAAATCGTTCCCGATTTCTCGTTCGGCACGTAGGCAAACGGCGCCCCGTGCGCCACGAGCGCTGTGCCGGTGAGTGCGACGAGCACGCCGACACGGGCAACGAGCGGAAATCTGCCGAGCATCATCGTTGTCGGGGCGCTTCGGTGTTGATGTAGGCCCATAGCGCTTTGATCTGTTCCTCTTTCAGAAGATCGCCCCAGGCCGGCATATTGCCTTTGCCTTTCGTTACCGAGTTGAGGAAGCGATCACGCTGATCGAGCGGAAACTGGCGCAAGTCGAACGTGTATCCGCCCGGGTTGATCAGATGCACGCCGTGACAGCGCGAGCAATTGATGACGTATAGCTGTTCCCCGTGCTTGACCAGCTCGGGTGTGAAATCGTCCGCGGCCGCTGCACTGACGCTCAGCACGCTCGCGACAATGGCGAGAAACCAATGGATTCGATGAAGCACGGGAGATGACTCGCGTAAATAAAAAAGCGCCGGGGCTCGGGCCCCGGCGCGTGGTGATGTCTTATTGCACTGCAAACGTCCAGATCGATCCGCCTTTCGGCACGCCGGCCAGCCGCGGGTCGCCCGAGTAAATGACGTACGCGCCGCCGGTGCCGCTCAGCACGGTGACGTACTGTTTGCCTTTGTGCGTCCACGTGATCGGTTGTCCGATGATTCCGGAGCTCGTCTGGAAGCCCCAAAGCTTCTTGCCGTTGGTGGCGTCGAACGCCTCGAACTCGCCGTACAGATTGCCGGTGAAGACGAGACCGCCGGCGGTGGTGAGCGTTCCCGCCCAGCGTGGCATGTCGGACGGAGCTTCCCATTTCGCTTTGCCGGTCAGCGGATCGATCGCTTTCAGCGAGCCCAGATTTCCTTCCTTCGGCATCGCCGGCTTCTGCGTCAGATCGATGCCCGCCCAGAACACGCCTTCCTGATACGGCTGATCGACCGGCTTGTAGTTCCAGCCGAAGTTGAGCGTGTTGGCGTAAACCAAACCGGTGCCCGGGTTGTACGACATCGGCATCCAGTTCTTTGCACCCAGCAAGTGCGGCCAAAGCTCGAACGCCTCGCCGGTCTCGCGCATCTTCTTGCCCGCGGCGCTTTCGATCGGTCGTCCGGTCTTCAGGTCGATGCCTTCCGCCCACGTGACTTTGTTCCCGAACTGGTTCGCGCGCAGCAGCTGCCCGTTGGTCCGGTCGATCACATAGAAGAAGCCGTTGCGGTCGGCATGCATCAGAACCTTGCGCATTTTGCCGTCGACTTTGAGATCGGCGAGCACCATTTCGTTGGTGCCGTCGTAGTCGTACGGGTCGTTGGGCGAGAACTGGTAGTGCCACACGATCTCACCGGTCTTCGGACGGATCGCGATCACCGAGCAGGTGTAGAGATTGTCGCCCTTGCGCCGCAGCACGTTCCAGGAGCTTGGATTGCCGACGCCCCAATACATCAGGTCGAGCTGCGGGTCGTAGCTGCCGACCAGCCACGCTGCGCCGCCGCCGGTTTTCCACTGGTCATCGACCCAGGTCTCGTTGCCCTTTTCGCCCGGCCCCGGGATCGTGTAGCGGCGCCACAGCTGTTTGCCGGTTTCCGGATCCCAGCCGTCGATGAAGCCGCGCGCCCCGTACTCGCCGCCGGAAACGCCGGTGACGACGACGCCGTTCGCGATGAGCGGCGCCATCGTCATCGAATAGCCGGCTTTCCAGTCGATCGCTTTGGAGCGCCAGAGTTCTTTGCCGGTCTTGACGTCGAGCGCGATGACGTTGGCATCGAGCGTGGTGCGATAAAGCTTGTCGCCGTATACGGCCGCGCCGCGGTTCAAAATGCCGCAGCAGACGATGCGCGGCGTCTCGGGCGGATATTGAATCGTATGTTTCCACACTTGCCGCCCCGTGATCGCGTCGATCGCGACGGTGCTCTTGTGGTCGGTGACGTACATCACGCCGTCGACGATCAGCGGTTGGGATTCCTGCCCGCGGTCGTCGTCCATGCTGTAGCTCCACACCGGTACGAGGCGCTTGATGTTGTTCCGGTTGATTTGCTTCAACGGGCTGTAGCGTTTCAGGTCGTATCCCATCCCTTGGGTCAGCACGTTGTCGGGAGTCGTTGCGTCGCTCTCCAGATCCTTGGACGTGACGGTTGCTTGGGCGAGCGGCACGAGCAGCAGCAACATACCGAAGCAGAAGCTTTTCTTCATTTGATTTGCCTCCTCAAAGGCTTGATCTTGTAGTTTTCGGCGCGAGGAATACCGATGGGGGTAGCGTCGTCATTCTCTAGTGCGTCCGATCGAGGGTCAAGGCCGAAGGCCGGCGGAGCGTCCATGTTGCGGCCGTCGGCGGGTATACTCAGCGCCTGACTATATAAATAAAAGGGAGACGTCCTTTGAAGACGCGCGCCGGATTTCATCGGATGAAGCGGCTTTTGGTGTTACTCGCCCTCGTCGTGACCGATGCCTTCGCTGCCGACGAAGCGGCCGACCAGACGACGTCGGCGCCGCCGCCCCTGCCGATGGCGCCGATCGTGATTACTCCGACTCGCACGGAGCAATCGAGCTTCGATCTGCCGGTGTCGATCGATGTGCTCGGTCCCGAGCGGATCCAGAACGCGCAGGCGCAGGTGAATTTGTCGGAGTCGCTGGTGCGCGTACCCGGCGTTGTCGCACAGAACCGGCAAAACTACGCGCAGGATCTGCAAATCTCCTCCCGCGGTTTCGGTGCGCGTTCGACTTTCGGCGTGCGCGGCGTGCGGCTCTTTGCCGACAGCATACCGGCGACCAGCCCCGACGGTCAGGGTCAGGCGGCGACCTTCGATCTCAGTACCGCGCAGCGGATTGAAGTCATGCGCGGTCCGTTCTCCGCGCTCTATGGAAATTCTTCCGGCGGCGTCATCGCATATTTCACCGAGGACGGTCCGCCTGCACCGACGGTGACCGTCGACGCCGAGGCCGGCACCTTCGGTACTTCGAAATTCGGCGTGAAGTTCGGCGGTGAAGCGGGCGCGCTCAACTATCTCGCGCACGCCTCGCGATTCGATACCGACGGATATCGCGAGCACAGCGCGGCGACGCGCGATCAGATCAACAGCAAATTCCGCTATCGGTTGAGCGACGATGCGTCGCTAACGTTTATTGCGGCCGCGCTGCATCAGCCGGATACCCAGGATCCGCTCGGGTTGACGCGGACGCAGGTCGAACAGGATCCGCGACAGGCGGGAAACAATGCGATCGCGTTCAATACGCGCAAGAGCATACTTCACGATCAGGAGGGTTTGGTTTACGACCAACGTGTGAGCGCCCAGGATTCGTTGCGTTTGCTCGCTTATACAGGCGATCGTCAGATCACCCAGTTCCTTGCGTTTCGCGGCGATGTGACCCCGAACCCGCTCACGTCGGGTGGTGTGGTCGATCTCGATCGCAACTTTTACGGCACCGACTTACGCTTTACGCGCAAGACCACGCTCGCGGGCGCTCCGTTTACGTTTACGGTGGGCGCCAACTACGACAACCAGGCGGAACGGCGCAAAGGTTTCGTGAATGAGAACGGTACTGTCGGTGCGCTGCGGCGCGACGAGGACGACCGCGTTTACAGTGTCGACGAGTACGCGCAAGGCGAATGGCAATTTGCAGCAAGGTGGCGCGGTACACTCGGCGTACGCCACAGCGTCGTCAAGTTCGAATCGATCGATCACTACATCACGACGACGCCGGTCGTTAATCCCGACGACAGCGGCGAAGTCACTTTCCGCGCAACAAATCCCGTCGCCGGCCTTTTGTACAATCTTTCGCCGACCGTCAATCTCTACGCGAACGCCGGCCGTGGCTTCGAAACGCCGACGTTCGCCGAGCTGGCGTATCGGCCGGACATGACGTCCGGGCTCAACTTTGCGCTGCAACCGAGCGTCAGCCAGAACTACGAGATCGGCATGAAATCGTTGCTCGGCCCGCAGGCGCGGTTGAATTTCGCGTTATTCCACATCGACACCAAGAACGAAATCGTTGTGGCGACGAATAACGGCGGCCGCACGACGTTTCAAAACGCCGGCAAGACGGTGCGAAACGGCGCCGAGCTCTCGCTCGACAGCACATTCGGCCGCGGGTTTGGCGGTTATGCCGCGCTCGCTTTCGTGAACGCCGAATACGCCGAGTCGTTTACGACAGGAACGACCGTGATCCCGAGCGGGAACAAGATCCCCGGCGTCCCGCGCTACACAGCGTACGGCGAGCTGTCGTGGCGGCAGGAGCGAACCCGTTTCGAAACCGCGTTCGAAGCGCGCTGGAACGGCAAGATATTCGTCGACGACGCGAACACCGACGCCGCCGGCTCCTACGGCATCGCCAGCTGGCGTGCCGGCATCGGACAGGGCGGAAAGGGTTGGGAGTTCAAAGAATTCGTCCGCATCGACAACCTGTTCGATCGCCGCTATATCGGGTCCGTTATCGTGAACGCGAACGGCGGACAATTTTTCGAGCCCGCGCCCGGCCGGACCTACCTCGCGGGCGTACAAGCGCGCTACCAGTTCTGATTAAAGGACTGAAAAATCCCGACAAGGCATCGCGGCGCAGGGGGATGGCGCCGCTGAACCAGTTGCGTCAAACTGAGCGCGCAATTCTTATAGGTTGAGTCTCCACCCTGCCCGCAAAATTACAGAAAAGGAGATGTTAATGACTGCCTTTACGCTCAATGGCAAACCCGTCAATGTAAATGTTCCCCCCGACACACCTCTCCTTTGGGTCCTGCGCGATACCCTCAACATGACCGGCACAAAATTCGGCTGCGGCATCGCTCAATGCGGCGCGTGCACCGTGCACATAAACGGCGCCGCCACCCGCTCGTGCGTGACGCCCGTTTCCGCCGTCGCCGGTAAGAAAGTGACGACGATCGAAGGGATTGCCTCGACCAAGGTAGGCAAGGCGGTGCAGGAAGCATGGGTTTCCGAAGACGCCCCGCAATGCGGCTATTGCCAATCGGGACAGATCATGAGCGCCACGGCGCTGCTCGCGACGAATCCGACGCCGAGCGACGCCGACATCGACGCCGCGATGTCGGGCAACATCTGTCGCTGCGGCACGTACAACCGTATTCGCGCAGCAATACATCGTGCCGCCGGCACAAAGGCGTGAGGCAGGCTTGTCGAACACACGCATACGGACCGGGGATTACCGAAGCCGAAGTGCAGCGCCAGGGATGGCATGAACGAACATAAGCCATGAGGAATCTCTCAATGGGAAAAAATTTAGAAACCGAAATCGACGAAAGCCGCCGCACCTTTCTTAAGGTAAGCGCCGTTGCCGGCGGCGGTCTGGCGGTCGGGATCTTTCTTCCCGGCGCGTCGCGCCTGGCCGAAGCAGCCGCGAAGCAAAGCGTCTTCAGCCCGAACGCCTGGGTGCGCATCGGCGCCGACAATGTCGTGACGATCGTCGCCGACAAATCCGAGATGGGTCAGGGCGTTTACACGGCGATGCCGATGCTCGTCGCGGAAGAGCTCGACGTCGACTGGTCGAAGATCAAGATCGAGCAGGCGGTTTCCTCGCCGGTGTACGCGAACCCGTTCCTCGGCGCGCAGGCGACCGGCGGCTCGACGTCGGTACGTTCCTCGTATCAGTCGTTGCGTCGTGCGGGTGCGACCGCACGCGCCATGCTCGTTGCCGCAGCTGCGAACAACTGGAAAGTCGACGCGTCCTCGCTCAAAACCGACAACGGCATGGTGATCGGCCCCGACGGCAAGAAAGCGACGTACGGCAGCCTCGCCGCCAAAGCGGCGACGCTCGAAGTGCCGAAGGACGTGAAACTGAAGGACCCGAGCGAGTTCAAGCTGCTCGGTAAGCCGACGAAGCGCAAAGACACGCCGTTGAAGGTGAACGGCACCGCGCAGTTCGGTCTCGACGTGAAAGTGCCGGGCATGCTGACCGCGGTCATCGCGCGTTCGAGCATTGTCAACGGCACGCTCGCCGGCATGGACGGCGACGCAGCGAAGGCCGTCAAGGGCGTGAAGTTCGTCATCCCGGTGCGGACGCCGTTCGCCGAAGGTATCGCGGTGCTTGCCGACAACTTCTGGGCGGCGAAGAAGGGTCGCGACGCGCTGAACGCGAAGTGGAGCGGCAACACCGCGCTCTCCACCGACGGCATGAAGAAAGACATGATGGCGCTGATCGAGTCTGGCAAGGACGCGAAGACGGCGCGTAAAGACGGCGATGTGAGCGCGGTCAAGGCGGCGAAAACCGTCGAAGCCGTGTACGAGGTGCCGTACCTTGCGCACGCCACGATGGAGCCGATGAATTGCGTCGCCTGGGTGAAGCCGAACGAGGTCGAGATCTGGGCGCCGACGCAGGCGCCGGGCGTCAATCAATTCGTCGCCTCGCAGATGACCGGCTTGAAGCCGGAGCAGATCAAGGTCCACACGACCTTCCTTGGCGGCGGTTTCGGCCGCCGGTTCGGTCAGGATTTCCTCATGGAAGCGATCCAGCTGTCGAAGGCCGTGCACGCGCCCGTCAAAGTCGTTTACACGCGGGAGGACGACACCAAGGGCTATTTCTACCGCCCGATGGCGATCTGCAAGATGACCGGCGGTCTCGACGCGGACGGCAACCCGGTCGCGATCCAGGGCCGCACGGTGTGCGAGTCGTTGTCGGTCGGCACCGGCGCGGAGCCGGCGCTGATCAAGGACGGCATCGACAGCACGTCCGTGGAAGGACTCGCGAACCTCGCGTACGCCGTGCCAAACGTGAATATCGACTGGGTCAAATATTCACCCGGCGTGCGCACCTGGTTCTGGCGCTCGGTCGGAAATTCGCAAAACTATTTCTTCACCGAGTCGTTCATCGACGAGATGGCGCACGCCGCCGGCAAGGATCCATTCGAGTTCCGGCGGGCGCTGCTCGCTAAGCAGCCGCGCATGAAGGGCGTGCTCGAGCTGGCTGCCGCAAAAGCCGGCTGGGGCTCGCCGCTGCCCGCCGGTCGCGCCCGCGGCATCGCGGTCGCTGAGTCGTTCGGGAGCTACATTGCCGAAGTGGCCGAAGTGTCGCTCGAAGGCGGTCAGCCGCGTGTGCATCGTGTTGTCGTGGCGGCGGACGTCGGCGCGACCGTGAATCCGGATACCATTGCCGCGCAGATGGAGAGCGGCATCGTGTACGGTCTGTCGGCGGCGCTGTTCGGCAAGATCACGTTCAAAGACGGCCAGGTCGAGCAGTCGAACTTCAACGACTACCCGGTGCTCCGGATGGCGCAGATGCCGAAGGTCGAAGTGCACATCGTGCCGAGCAAGGAGGGTCCGGGAGGCGTCGGCGAGCCGGGCACGCCGCCGATTGCGCCGGCCGTGGCGAACGCGCTGTTCGCGCTCACCGGCAAGCGCTATCGCAGCCTGCCGATCGTCGTTTGATGGACGTTTAGCTCAATCGGTACTGGGCGATTCGCCCGCAGCCGCCGGGCTGCGGGCGAGTCGAACCTTAGCGTTTCCCCTCACCGGCACTCGGCATGATAGTCGGTCTTCTGTTAGCAGCAGGCGAGTCTCGCCGCTTCGGTTCCCGCAAACTCCTGTATCCGCTCGCCGACGGCACGTTAATCGGCGTGCGCAGCGCCGAGAACCTGAAACGCGGGCTCGACCGGGTCGTTGCAGTCGTTTCACCGACCGATTCCGACCTTGTGAGCCGCTTCGCCGCGCTCGATATCGAAATCTGTCCGTGCAACCGGTCGCGCGAAGGCATGGGCGCGAGTTTCGCGTGCGGTGTTCGCGCCGCGCCGGACGCCGACGGCTGGGTGATTGCTCTCGCCGATATGCCGTCGATTCAACCGCCGACGATCGCGGCTATCGCACAGGCCATCCGCGACGGCGCGCCGATCGCCGCGCCCGTGCACGCCGGACAGCGCGGCCATCCTGTCGGGTTCGCGCGTGAGTATTACGCGGAGCTCGCTGCACTCGGCGGCGATGAAGGTGCGCGCGTCTTGCTCGCGCGCGATCGTACGCGCGTCAAGCTGATCCCGGTCGATGATCCCGGCATCCATCAGGACATCGACACGCCGGAGGATTTAGCCGGCTAGCGTCTTATCGACATATGGAGGTGTGATCATGGCCGATCTTGCGAGCGTTATCGCCAAGGAAGAGATCATCGATTGTATTAACCGCCTGTTCATCAACACCGACCGGCGCGACTGGGCCGCGGTACGCGCCTGTCTCGCCGACAGCGTCGACTTCGACATGACGTCGCTCACCGGCGGTACGCCCGAGACGCTCCCGGCACAGAAGATCATCGATGGCTGGGAGCAGGGGTTGCGGCCGATTCAGGCGATACATCACCAGGCGGGCAACCATCGCGTGAACCTGAAAAACGCAGCGGAAGCAACGGTGTTTTGCTACGCCATCGCGCTGCATTACCGCCCGACGCGCTCCGGGCGCAACACCCGGACGTTCGTAGGCAGCTACGATTTCGCGCTAATGCGCCTGGGTGAGCAGTGGCGCATCACCGCTTTTCGTTTCAACTGCAAATTCCTCGACGGCAATCTCGAATTGGAAAAAACGGAGTAACGTCCCCGGCGACCGAAGGATTGAAAAGTCCACGAAGGACTTTTCAGTGCTCGACTATAGGGCCTGTCGAACGATGTGGACCGGCTCCGGGGACTCGTCGTCGGTATCGAGCGCCGCCTTCACGCAATCGTCGTCATGAGCGACAACCGACGGTTTCAAATGGGCGAAGTCGAAGAGATTCCGGTCGGCCAGATGCGATGGCGCGACATTTTGCAGCGCGCGGAAAATATTCTCGACGCGGCCCGGAAATTTCTTCTCCCACTCGCGCAGCATTTCCCTGATCGCCTGACGTTGCAGGTTCGGCTGCGAGCCACAGAGGTTGCACGGGATGATCGGAAACTCGCGCGCCTGAGCATAGTCGGCGAGATCGTCCTCGACACAGTACGCCAGCGGGCGGATCACGACGTGCCGCCCGTCGTCGCTGACGAGCTTCGGCGGCATACCCTTCAACTTTCCGCCGTAGAACATATTGAGGAAAAGCGTTTGCAGGATATCGTCGCGATGATGACCCAACGCGATCTTGGTGCAGCCAAGCTCCGCGGCCGCTCGATAGATGTTGCCGCGCCGCAGGCGCGAGCAAAGACTGCACGTCGTCTTGCCCTCCGGGATCACGCGTTTCACCACACCGTACGTGTCGCGCTGTTCGATCCGAAAGGGTACGCCGCGCCGCGTCAGGTATTCGGGTAAGACGTGCTCGGGAAAACCAGGCTGCTTCTGATCGAGGTTGTAGGCAACGAGATCGAAGGGTACCGGTGCTTTTTCTTTTAACAGGAGCAGAATGTCGAGCAGCGCGTAGCTGTCCTTGCCGCCCGACAGGCACACCATGACTTTGTCGCCGGTTTCGATCATGTTGAAGTCGGCGATGGCGGCGCCGACCAGGCGGCGCAGCCGCTTGGCGAGCTTGTTCGCTTCGTAGTGCCGCTTCTGTGCAGCGCGGCCGGCGTGAACGGCTTCCATCGAGAATTACCGGAATGATTGCCTCGATTCTACACGGCCGGCGTGCGCGTTGCCTCGAAAGCCCGGCGTGTGGAGTGGAACCTGGTACCCGCAGACGCCGGTCAATCGAAGCCGTTGCGCCAGCACTGCCATTTCCTGCAGCGGGTCGCCCGCCCCGAGAGGCCTACGAGCGTCGCCGTTCCGAGAGTCCGCCCACGTTCAACGCCGCATCGACGGTTCCGGACGGGGAGATGGCGAAGTCGGCTGCGGTCGCGTTCACGCCGAGCGCTCCACCGGCGCAGCCTGTTTCGTCGGTGTCAACCGGCCGCGGCGCGCTCGGCGCGCTTGCGATCGGACTCTTTCAAGAATCGTTTGCGCACACGGATGAAGTTCGGGGTCACTTCGACCAGCTCGTCGTCCTCGATGAATTCCAGCGCCTGTTCGAGCGACAGCTTGATCGGCGGGGTGAGCAGGATGTTTTCGTCCGAGCCGGCGGCGCGGATGTTGGTCAGCTTCTTCTCGCGCAGCGCGTTGACGACGAGGTCGTTATCGCGCGAATGCAGGCCGATGATCATGCCCTCGTACAGCTCTTCGCCCGGGCCGATCAGCAGCCGTCCGCGTTCCTGCAGGCTGAAAAGCGCATAGGCGACGCTCTTGCCCATGTCGTTCGAGATCAGCACGCCGTTGGTTCGGCCTTTGATCTCGCCTTTCTTCATCGGACCGTAGTGATCGAACACATGGTTGAGCAGCCCGGTACCGGCGGTCGTCGTCAGGAACTCCGTCTGAAAACCGATCAGCCCGCGCGCGGGCACCATGTACTCCAGGCGCACGCGGCCTTTGCCGTCCGGCTGCATGTCGAGCAGATCGCCCTTGCGGGTGCCGAGCTTCTCCATCACCGCGCCCTGGTGCTGCTCCTCGACGTCCACGGTGAGCAGCTCGAACGGCTCGTGCTTCTCGCCGTTGACCTCTTTGAGGATGACCTGTGGGCGCGACACCGCCAGCTCGTAACCTTCGCGGCGCATGTTTTCGATCAAGATCGAGAGATGCAGCTCACCGCGACCCGAAACTTTGAACTTGTCGGGGGATGCGGTCGGTTCGACGCGCAACGCGACGTTATGGATCAGCTCACGCTCCAGGCGCTCCTTGATGTTGCGCGAGGTGACGTACTTGCCGTCACGGCCGGCAAACGGCGAGGTATTGACCTCGAACGTCATGCTCACCGTCGGCTCATCCACTGTCAGCGCGGGCAGCGCTTCGACACGCTCCGGATCGCAGAACGTATCGGAGATGCGGGGCGCTTCGATGCCGGTGAGCGCGACGATATCGCCGGCGGCGGCTTCTTCGACTTCGTAGCGCTGCAAACCGAGAAAGCCGAGCACCTGCAGCACGCGCGCGCTGCGCGTTTTACCGTCGTGATCGATGACCGTGATGTTCTGGTTCGGGTGCACGCGGCCCCGCTTGATGCGGCCGATCGCGATGGCGCCGACGTAGCTCGAATAGTCGAGGTTCGACACCTGCAGCTGAAACGGTCCGTCGAGATCGACGTCCGGGGGCGGCACGCGATCGACGATGGTTTCGAAGAGGGGGGTCATGGTCGCTTCCGGCGTCCCGCCTCCCGCGACATTCGTACGTCCCTGTACGGCATCGCCCGTCGCTTCGTTCGGATCGAGGGTGGCATAACCGTTCAGCGCCGAGGCGTACACCACCGGGAAGTCGAGCTGTTCCTCGGTGGCGCCGAGCCGATAAAAGAGGTCGAACGTTTGGTCGAGCACCCAGTTCGGGCGCGCGCCCGGGCGATCGATCTTGTTGATGACGACGATCGGTTTCAGCCCGTGCGCGAACGCTTTACGGGTCACGAAGCGCGTCTGCGGCATGGGGCCATCGACGGCATCGACGAGCAGGAGCACGGAGTCCACCATCGACAGTACGCGCTCGACCTCGCCGCCGAAGTCGGCGTGTCCCGGCGTATCGACGATATTGATGCGGTAGTCGCGCCAGCGGATCGCGGTGTTTTTCGCGAGAATCGTGATTCCGCGCTCGCGTTCGAGCGCGTTCGAATCCATGATGCAGGTGCCCATGTCCTTGCGCGCGTCGAGCGTGCCGGACTGCTGCAGGAGCCGGTCGACCAGCGTGGTCTTGCCGTGGTCGACGTGGGCGATGATGGCGATGTTGCGAAGCCGCTGAATCACGGAGCTGTCTCGAAAGCAAAGGGGGCGCATTATACGTAGCTGCGGCCCGAATTGCAGGGGGAACCGCCTGGCGGCGGGGTGTCGGGCGGGGTCGCCGCCGTCCCGGAAGCCCTTTTCCGCTTCTCGAGAAGGCTCAGGGCGGCGGCAGCGCCGCGATTTTACTGTGGCGTGGACGGCGCAGGGGCCGGGGGCGGGACGGTAAAGAGCTGCGCGGCGTCGATCGAGTCGAATTCGTAATGAGCGCCGCAGAACTCGCAGTCCACGTCCACGTTGCCGCGCTCCTCCAGGATCGAGTCGATTTCGTTCTTTCCAAGCATGCGCAGCACCGCCTCGACGCGCTCGCGGGAGCAGGAGCAGCGAAACGCGAGCGGCTGGCGCGCGAACAAGCGTATGTCTTGCTCGTGATACAGGCGGCGCAGGATCTCACGCACCGGCAGCGACAGCAGCTCGCCGCGCGTCAGGGTCGAGCCCAGGTGCACCGCGCGATTCCAGGCGTCGGCGTCTTCGAGCGGAGTGTCCGGCAGTTTCTGCAGCAGCATGCCGGCCGCCTGCTCCCGATCGGCCGCAAGCCAAAGCCGCGTCTCGAGTTGCTCCGATTGCTCGAAGTAGTGTTGCAGCGCTGTCGCCACGGAGCCGCCGTCGAGCTGCACGATCCCCTGATAGCGCTCGCGCGAATTTCTTGGATCGATGGTGATGACGAACTTGCCGCCACCGACGAGCGCTTCGAGCGGGGCCGGCTCGACGTCGCCGTGCCACTGCGCGAGCGCGCGCATCGCGCCGCTGTCGGTGCACTCGGCCATGAGCAGCTTGATCGGCCCGCCGCCTTGAATCTGCATGATCAGCTTTCCCTCGAACTTCAGCGTCGAGGCGAGGAGCGCGCTAGCCGCCATCATCTCGCCCAAGACTTCGCGCACAGCAGGGGGATAATCGCGGCGGTCGAGCACAGCACGGTAAGTTGCGTCGAGGCGGACGATTTCTCCGCGGATCGGTGCGTCTTCGAAGACGAAACGCTGTAGATTATCGTGCATGAGGGACTCCCGAAGTCCGTCAATTAGAGTGTAACAAATACCACGTTGGAGGTTCGTTAGACCGTCCGCTGATGAAAATACTCCTTATCCGTCACGCCGCCGCCGAAGACCCGACGCGCGAAAAGCCCGACGCTGCGCGGCGCCTGACCGATTCGGGACGCGAGACGATGCGACGAGCGGCAGAAAAACTCGGCCGATTCGCGCCGCGCGTCGATCTGCTCGCGACCAGTCCCTACACGCGAGCACGCGAGACCGCGGAGATCGTCGCTCCCGTGTTGAGCGCACGCGCGATCGCGGTGCAACCGTTGCTCGTGCCGCCTAGCGACACACAGCGCCTGTTCGAATGGTTGCAGACGCAGTCGGCGGACCTCACCGTCGCGCTCGTCGGGCACGAACCGCTGCTGAGCGCTTTCGCCAGCATGCTAGTTGGAGGCAGCGCCGATGCCTCGCTGATTTTGGAAAAGGGAGCGTGCTGTCTGATCGAATTCGCCGATTCTCCGATATCGGGCCGCGGCCGGCTGCGTTGGCTCGTGCAACCCGGGCAGCTGATAGACAACGCGAGCTAGGCGCTTCTTCGCACGTCGCGCTGGTTGCGGCTTTTGGATTTGCTCCGGCAGATTCCCTGCCTGAAACGCGAGGTCGCGCCTTGCCACAGGGGCGGCCTGTGTTAGTGTTGGTCTTGACGGTACCTGAACGGCGCTAACCGATTCGGAGCTCAAGCGACGGGAAATGTCCCAAGTTTTCCGAACGTCAAAGATGTCGCGGGCCAGGTTATCCTCGCTCACCGGCGACGCGGCTGCGACTTACCCGGCTCACGGCGAGCGAACCCAACGGGGGCGGCTGCACGCCGTTGCCCGTCGGCAGAGCGACGCGGCGCACACGGTGGCCGCGGTCGATCTCGGTTCGAACAGCTTCCATCTCATGGTCGCCCGCGCGGTCAACGGAAGCCTGCGCGTCATCGACCGCCTGCAGGAAACGGTGCGCCTCGCCGGCGGTCTCGACGATCGCGGTCGTCTCAACCGAAGCGCACAGACGCGAGCGCTGCAGTGCCTGAACCGCTTCGGCGAGCGGTTGCGCGGCATGCCGCGCGGCGGCGTGCGCGCCGTGGCCACCGCGGCCTTGCGCCGAGCCCGCAACGCGTCGGAATTTCTGAACGCGGCGGAGCGCGCGCTCGGACATCCCATCGAAATCATTTCCGGCCAGGAAGAGGCGCGGCTCATCTACCAAGGCGTCGCACGGGCGCTACCGGACGACGGCAGATCGCGCCTCGTCATCGATATCGGCGGCGCGAGCACGGAGCTGATCATCGGCCGCAACGGCGAAGCGCGCCGAGCCGAGAGTCTGCACATCGGCTGCCTCGATTTCGCGCTTAACCATTTCAAGAAGGGTCGGACGACGTCGCGCGGGTGGAACGACGCGACGACGGCGACGCAACTGGAGCTGCGGCCGATTGCGAGCGGCTTCCGGGCGGAAGCGTGGGAGTCGGTCTACGGAACGTCGGGCACGATCCGGGCGATCGGAGCGTTGCTCCGCGCGCGCGGCGCGACCGGCGGGGAAATTACGCTACCGGCGCTCCACGATCTGCGTGACACGCTGCTGCGACTGGCGCGCGTAGATCGGCTTCGTGTCGACGGGCTGAACCCCGAGCGTGCGATGCTCTTGCCCGCCGGCGTTGCGATTCTCAGCGTGTTGTTCGAAGTGCTCGGCATCGAGCGCATGGAGCTGGCCGCCGGCGCACTGCGCGAAGGTGTGCTCTACGACTTGCTCGGGCGCATCCGGCACGCCGATGCACGCGATCGCAGCATCGCGGCGCTCACGGAACGCTATCACGTTGACACCGCGCAGGCGGAGCGCGTGCAGCGCACGGGCGCGCTTTGCCTCGCGCAGGTGGCGAAGTCGTGGGAGCTCGGTGAGGCACATGCGCAGGTGCTCACTTGGGCCGCGCGCCTGCACGAGATCGGGCTTGCGATCGCGCACGCGAAATATCACCGGCACGGCGCCTATCTCGCCGCCCAGTCGGATTTGCCGGGATTCTCGTGGCAGGAGCAGCGTTTGGTTGCGATCCTGATTCGCGCCCATCGCCGTCGCTTCCCGGTCGAGGCATTCGAGGAGCTGCCGAAGCACGAGCGGCGACCCGCGCGCCGCCTGAGCGTGCTGCTGCGCCTTGCGGTGCTGCTGCATCGCGCCCGATCGGGTGTGCTGCCGCCGCCCCTCCAGCTGAGAGCGGCGAAGCGGCAGCTGTTAATCCGGTTTCCGCGCGGCTGGCTCGCGCAAAATCCCCTGACCTGCGCCGATCTTGAGCGCGAAGCCGACGTGCTGCGCGCGGCCGGCTTCGAGCTGAGATTCCGGTGAATATCGAATAACTCCGCTACGAAAACTGAAATATAGTTTTCACCGCAGAGGACGCAGAGGAAGGCCAAAAAGAACAAAGGTCACCGCTAAGGATGCAAAGGACTCCAACGAAAGACCTTGCCTCTTCCGACCTTTGTGTTCTTCGCAGTTTATTTCCGTTTAGCTGTCCTCTGCGTCCTCTGCGGTGGAAAAAACATCTCAAGCGCGGATCCTTACGACGTCTCCGCCGCGTACTTGGCGATCAGGCCGTCTTGCGCCGAGAGCGGCGGCCCGCCATTGGGGATTAACCGCCGATAGTGCCCTTCCGGCAGCAACTCCCAGGCAAGCAGGTTGTCGTTAAGATAGGTTTCGAATGCTTCTTTGAACACGCGGCTCCGGAGCGCTCCGAGCGCCACCGGGAATGCGATCTCGACGCGCCGGAAGAGATTGCGCTCCATCCAATCGGCGCTCGCAAGCCATAGCTCCTCTTTGCCGTCATTCAGAAACCAATAAACGCGGGCGTGCTCGAGGAAGCGGCCGACGATCGAGCGCACACGGATGTTCTCCGACATACCCGGTACGCCGGGACGGAGGCAACAAACACCGCGGACGATCAGATCGATGCGTACGCCCGCGCGCGATGCGCCGTACAGGGCCTGGATGATTTGCGGCTCGGTCAGCGCGTTGAGCTTTGCGATCAGGCGCGCGGGTCTGCCGGCGCGCGCATGCTCTGCCTCGCGCTCGATTTTTGCGAGCAGCTCTTTGTGGAGCGAGAACGGCGACTGCAGCAGCTTCTTGAGGCGTGTGAGCTTCCCGAGGCTCGTCAACTGCAGAAACAGCCGGTGCACGTCTTCGCCGATCGCCTCGTCGGAGGTGAGCAGGCTGAAGTCGGTGTAGGACCGCGCGGTCCGCTCGTGATAGTTGCCGGTTCCGAGATGCACGTAGTACTTGATGCGGTTCTTCTCGCGCCGCACCACGAGGGCCATTTTTGCGTGGGTCTTGTAGTTGACGACGCCGTAAACGACATGCGCGCCCGCTTCTTGCAGCACCGCGGACAGCTTGATGTTCGCTTCTTCATCGAAGCGCGCCCGCAGCTCGACCACCACCGTGACTTCCTTCCCGGCGCGCGCGGCGTCGACGAGCGCTTCGACGACGAGCGAATCGGCGCCGGTGCGGTAGAGCGTTTGTTTGATCGCGAGCACCTTCGGGTCCGCGGCCGCCTGGCGAATGAAGTCCACCACCGGCACGAACGATTCGAACGGATGGTGCAGCAGGATGTCGCCGGCACGGATCGCCTCGAAAATATCGTTGCTGTGACGCGATTGCGGCGGGAGGCCGGGCGTGAAGGCGGAATACTTGAGCTCGGGACGATCGACGAGATCGTAGAGCGCGAGCAGTCGCCCGAGATTGACCGGTCCGTTGACCTGGTAGAGGTCCTCGGGCAGAAGCTCGAATTTCCGGAGCAGGAAATTGGCGAGCTCCGGCGTACAGTTGTCCGCGACTTCGAGCCGAACGGCGTCGCCGTAGCGGCGGGAACGCAGCTCGCCCTCGACCGCGTGCAGCAGGTCTTCGACTTCTTCCTCGTCCACGAAAAGCTCGGAGTTACGCGTCGCCCGGAATTGATAGCACCCGGTGATCTCCATGCCGGGGAAGAGATCGTTCACGTAGGTGTGAATGATCGAGGAAAGAAAGACAAAGTCGTGCGGGCCGCCAGTTACGTCCGGCGGGAGTTGAATGAGCCGCGGCAACATCCTCGGCGCTTGCACGACCGCGACGTTGCCGTTTCGCCCGAACGCGTCCCGGCCTTTGAGCGCGACGATGAAGTTCAGGCTCTTGTTCAGGATTCGCGGGAACGGGTGCGCGGGATCGAGCCCGAGCGGCGAGAGCACCGGTAGCACTTCGCGCTCGAAATATTCACGTACCCAGGCCCCGCGTCGCCCGGTCCAATCGCCGCGTCGCACGAAGCGGATACGCTCGCGTTCGAGCGCCGGCAGCAGAACTTCGTTCAGCACGCGGTATTGCTCGTCCACGAGCGCGCGGATTTCAGGCGCGATGCAGTTCAACACCTCCTGTGCCGAGCGGTTATCCGGTCCGCGGGTGAGCGCGCCGGCGGCGACCTGCTGCTGCAGGCGCGCGACGCGGATTTCGAAGAACTCGTCGAGATTCGTGCTCGAGATGCAAAGGAATTTCAGCCGTTCGAGCAGCGGCACCGCGGCGTTTTGCGCCTGTTCGAGCACGCGACGGTTGAACGCGAGCAGCGACAGCTCGCGGTTGATGTAGAGCTCGAACTCGCGTGGCAGCGGGAGAGGCGTGATTTCCGCGACGCTCATGGCGTGTTCCCGAGTTACTACAATTAAGATTACACAGGTCGGGACCGGGACGAGTGCGCGGTCGTCGGAAGAACCGGTGCTTCGCGTGTCGGATGGATTCGTATTTTTTGCGCGAAGATCGAACGCACACGAAGCGTGTTCGTGCACGTTGGCAGATCGTTCGTTTGTGATTCCGGCTACACGGAATCGAAATGCGGCGGGCGATTTTGGAACCAGATGGACCGCGTCCCGCCCCCGATTGAAATCAGGGGCGGGCATTCACGGTTGTACCGAACTCAGCTTCCGAGGCGGGCGTTGATGCGGCGGTGTTGCTCTGTCAGCCCGGCGGGGAGATGCTCGCCGAAGCGTCGCAGATATTCCGCCACGTCGGTCAGTTCCTGTTTCCACGCGGCCGCGTCGACCTTGAGCAACTCCTGCATGGTCGGGGGCGACACGTTGAGACCGCGCGTGTCGACGCCGTCGATCGCCGGCACCCATCCGATCGGCGTTTCCGTCGCGCGGCCTTCGCCGCGGCAGCGCTCCGCAATCCAACGCAGCACGCGCAGATTCTCGCCGTAACCCGGCCACAGGAACTCGCGGTTCGGGCCGCGGCGGAACCAGTTGACGTTGAAGATCGCCGGCGGACGCTTCAATGTCGCTCCGACTTTGAGCCAGTGGCCGAAGTAATCGCCCATGTTGTAGCCACAGAAGGGCAGCATCGCCATCGGATCGCGGCGGAGCACACCGGTCTTGCCGGTCGCTGCCGCGGTCGTTTCGCTCGACAACATGGAGCCGACGAGCACGCCGTGATTCCAATCGAACGCTTGATAGACGAGCGGCACGAGGTTCGCGCGCCGACCGCCGAAGACGATCGCTGAGATCGGCACGCCCTGCGGATCGTCGAACTTCGGCGAAATACCGGGGCACTGCTTCGCGGGGGAGGTGAAACGCGAGTTCGGGTGCGCCGCCGGGCCGTTTTCCGGCTTCCACGGCTGCCCGCGCCAATCGATCAGGCCTTCGGGCGGCTGCCCAAGCCCTTCCCACCAGGGGCGGCGATCGGCTGTCATGGCGACGTTCGTGTAAATTGAATTCTTACCGATCGTAGCCATGGCGTTCGGGTTCGTCTCGCTGTTCGTACCCGGTGCGACGCCAAAGAAGCCGTTCTCGGGATTGATCGCCCAGAGACGACCATCCGGACCGGGACGTAGCCAGGCGATGTCGTCGCCGACCGTCCAGACCTTGTAGCCTTTCTGCGATGCCGGCGGGATCAGCATAGCGAGGTTGGTCTTGCCGCACGCGCTCGGGAACGCCGCTGCGATGTAGGTCGTCTCGCCTTTCGGATCTTCCAAACCGAGGATCAGCATGTGTTCCGCGAGCCAGCCTTCGTCACGCGCTTGCACGCTCGCGATGCGCAGCGCAAAGCACTTCTTGCTGAGCAATGCGTTGCCGCCGTAACCGGAACCGACGCTCCAAATCTCGCGCGTCTCCGGGAAATGACAGATGAAGCGCCGCTCGGGGTTCAAATCACCGAGCGAATGCAGCCCTTTGCAGAAATCGTCGTTCATGCCGAGCTGACTAAGCGCGATGCTTCCCATGCGCGTCATGATCCGCATGCTGACGACCACGTACGGGCTATCGGTAATTTCCACGCCGACCTTGCTGTACGGTGAGGAGTCCGGCCCCATCAAGTATGGAACGACGTAGAGCGTGCGGCCCTTCATGGACCCGGCAAACAGCGGCCAGACCTTCTGACGCGCTTCCTCCGGCGACATCCAGTTGTTGGTCGGCCCGGCGTCGGCCTGGGACGGGCTGCAGATGAACGTGAGATGCTCGGTACGGGCGACGTCGGAAGGGTTACTGCGATGCAGGTAACAGCCGGGATTGGTTTGAGCGTTGAGGGTGTGCAGAGTGCCGTCGGCCAGCATCTGCTTGATCAGCGCCGCATTTTCGGCCTCGGAACCGTCGCACCAGTGGACACGGTCGGGTTTTGTATACCGGGCCACTTCACCCACCCAGTCGGCCAGGGCCTTATTGCGAATCATGTCGGGGGCTAGCACGTATTATTCACTCCTCAAAAAAAGTAACCCCGTCACGCACAGCTTATGAAAGATGTGGGCGGGGAGAGCGTATTTTGCATCGAAAGGGGGGCCGGGTAAAACTCCCCTCTCTGTGAGACCGATCGCTCTCCTCGGAAATTAAAGGGTTTACAGCGCAGACGCGCGGCCGTGACCTCGGCGGCGAATGCACCGCTCAAGCGTGCCGGCCGAGAATTTCTTTCTCGATCTGCTCGAGGCTTGTGTGGCGAACGTCCTTTCCTTTGACGAGATAAATGATGTACTCGCAGATGTTGCGCGCATGGTCACCGATCCGCTCGAGCGCGCGCGCGGCCCAGATGACGTCGAGTGCGCGGGTAATGGTGCGCGGATCTTCCATCATGAAGGTGATCATCTGGCGGATGACGCTCTCGTACTGCTGATCGATTTGCCGGTCCTCGCGTGCCGTGGCGAGCGCCGCTTGCGCGTCCATCCGTGCAAAGGCGTCAAGCGCATCGTGGACCATGGTGCGCACGTGATTGCCGAGCAGCTGCACCTCGGCGTAGTTGTTTTTCGGCCGCTCTTCGTTCGCGAGCCGCACCGCCATGCGCGCGATTTTTTCGGCTTCATCGCCGATACGCTCGAGATCGGTGATGGTCTTGATCACCGCCATGACGAGGCGCAAATCGCTCGCCGCCGGCTGGCGTCGGGCGATGATGTGCTGGCATTCCTCGTCGATCGTGACGTCGAGCTCGTTCACTTTTGTGTCGCCCATGATCACGGCTTCGCCGAGGTTGGTGTCGGCGTTGACGAGCGCCGTGAGCGCCTGCGCGATCTGCTGCTCGACGAGTCCTCCCATTTGCAACACGCGCGAGCGTATCTCCTCCAGCTCAGCGTTGTACTGCCGGGAGATGTGGTGCGTGTGGATCGGTTCCATGGCTATTCCTCAACGTGCGTGTGCGCTCGTATATGACTCTGAAAACCTGGATGTTCGAAAAATAATATCTGCCGTCCATGGCGCGGCTCCGTGGCTTCGTTTGACCCCCGGACCGGCCGGCCGTGTCCGGGCGATCGCTCTCGCGCTTCCCTGCGCTTTCGCGAAATTGGCACATCCTGTGCGGCATCGCCGGCGCGGATGCATGTTAATTAAATGCATTCGCGAAACCCGCGCCTGTTTCTTCGCTGCGCTATCCTTGCTCCGCTCGAAACCCGGGGCTGGCGCCTCCTGCGCCAGCCCGTTCGCCGGCGCGAACCCACGTTCAGTGGGTTCGCGAATACTCCGGCTCACCCATATCGGCCGGTAATATAGTCTTCCGTCTGCTTCTGTGACGGGTTGGTGAAGATCGTGTTGGTATCCCCGAACTCCATCACTTCGCCGAGGTACATGAACGCCGTATAGTCCGACACGCGCGCCGCTTGCTGCATGTTATGCGTGACGATCACGATCGTGTAATCGCTTTTGAGCTCGGTGACCAGCTCTTCGACCTTGGCGGTCGAAATCGGATCGAGGGCGGATGTCGGCTCATCGAGCAACAGCACATCGGGTATTACCGCGACAGCGCGTGCGATGCATAGTCGTTGCTGTTGACCGCCCGACAGCGACAAGCCGCTCTGATGCAGCTTGTCCTTGACCTCGTCCCAGAGCGCCGCCTTTCGAAGCGCCCACTCGACGCGCTCCTCCATCAGGCCGCGGTTCAGCTTTTCGAACAGTCGTACGCCGAAGGCAATGTTGTCGTAGATCGACATGGGGAACGGCGTCGGTTTCTGGAACACCATGCCGATCTTCGAACGCAGCAACGACAAGTCCTTTTTCGTGGTCAGCAGGTTTTCGCCGTCGATCTCGATCGCACCTTCGGCGCGCTGTTTGGGGTAGAGATCGTACATACGGTTGAACACCCGCAGCAGCGTCGATTTACCGCAACCGGACGGTCCGATGAAGGCGGTCACTTGGCGCTCAGGGATTTCCAGCGTGATGTTCTTCAGTGCCTGGAATTCGCCGTAGTAGAAATTGAGATCCCGAACGGAGATTTTCGGTTTTACGTTTACCGGAGCTGCCGTCATAGTCGGTATCCCGTCAGTTCCTGCGCGCGAGCATCAGACGCGCGAGTATATTGAGGCCGAGCACGGAGAGCGTGATGAGCGCGGCGCCGCCCCAGGCCAGCCGATGCCATTCCTCGTAGGGGCTCATGGCGAACTGGAAAATCACCACGGGGAGGTTCGCCATCGGTTGGTTCAAGTCGGTGCTGAAGAATTGGTTGTTCAGCGCGGTGAAAAGCAAGGGGGCTGTTTCGCCGCTGATGCGGGCGACGGCGAGCAGAGCGCCGGTGGCGATGCCGGCCCGAGCGGCGCGATAGCAAATCGCCGTAATCATTTTCCACTGCGGACATCCGAGCGCGACGGCGGCTTCGCGCAAGCTGCTCGGCACCAGGCGCAGCATGTCGTCGGTCGTCCGCACCACGACCGGGACGACGAGGATCGACAGCGCGAATGATCCGGCCCAGCCGGAGAAATGTTTGAGCTGCGCGACATAAACTGCGTAGATGAACAAGCCGATCACGATCGACGGCGCCGACAGCAACACGTCGTTGATGAACCGCGTCAGGCGCGCAAGCCAGTTGTCTTTTCCGTATTCGGCGAGGTAAGTGCCGGCAAGAATCCCGACCGGTGTCCCGATCAGCGTGCCGACGCCGACCATCAGCAGACTCCCGACGATCGCATTTGCGAGACCACCGGAGGTCCCCGGTGGCGGCGTCGATTGGGAAAACAGCGAGGGCGCGAGCGCACCGCCGCCTTCGATCATCAGCGTAATCAGGATCCACGCGAGCCAGAACAGGCCGAATACGATCGTTGCCGCCGACAAGCTCAGCATGACCTTGTTCGTGCGCCGCCGCCGGCGGTACACGGAATTATCGGCCGCTTTTGGAAATATGCTTTGCATGATCAGGTCTGCGTCCCCTCGCGTTTGGCCAAACGCACGAGGAGCCACTTTGACAGCGCCAGCACGATGGAAGTGATGAGAAACAGAATCAAACCGAGCTCGATCAGCGCGGCGCCGTAGGTCTCACCGACCGCTTCGGTGAATTCGTTTGCGAGCGCCGACGCGATGCTGTTCCCCGGCGCGAGCAGCGACGCGCTGAGATCGTGCGCGTTGCCGATGACGAACGTCACCGCCATGGTTTCGCCGAGCGCACGGCCAAGGCCGAGCATAATGCCGCCGACGACGCCGACTTTGGTGTACGGCAGTACCACGTGCCAGACCACTTCCCAGGTCGTGCCGCCCAATGCGTACGCCGACTCCTTGAGCATCGCCGGCGCCAGCTCGAAAACGTCTCGCGTCACGGCAGTGATGAAAGGAATCACCATGATTCCCAGGATAATCCCGGCGGTCAGCACGCCGATTCCCAGCGGCGGGCCGGAGAACAGCGCGCCGATGCCGGGCACTTGCCCGAGCGTGGCGACGATCCACGGTTCGACGGTGTGTTGAAACACGGGCGCAAGCACGAACAAACCCCACATGCCGTAAATGATGCTCGGAATCGCGGCGAGCAACTCGACCGCGGTTCCGATCGGTCGGCGCAGCCACGGCGGTGCGAGCTCGGTCAGGAAGAGCGCGATGCCGAAGCTGACCGGGATGGCAATCAACAGTGCGATCGCGGACGTGGCGAGCGTGCCGTAAATCGGCACGAGCGCGCCAAATTCATCGGTGACCGGGTTCCATTCTTCGGTGATGAGGAATTTCAGGCCGAACTTCTGAATCGCATCCCAGCCGCCGACTGCCAGCGATACGAAGATGGCGGTGAGCAAACAGAGAACGAGGAGCGCGAACAGCCGCGTGATATGACGAAATAGCGCGTCGGCGATCGTGTTGCGCAGACCGGCCGCGGTGGTGCGCCGTTCGGCTTCGCGTTTGGCGGCGGCGGAATATGCATCGTCGACGGCTTGATTCATAGGTTCGCCCGAAAACCGCTCGTCCCTGCGTTATGACCGGAGCGCGAGTCCGTTGCCACTCTCGATAAAGCGAACGCTCCCGAGGGGGAGCGTTCGCGGTCTCTTAACAACTACGACCTGGTTCAGTTTGCCGGCCGGTAAACCGGTTTCCCGGAAGCGTCTGCTATTTCTTTCCACATCGAGTGAATTTGCTTCACGACGGAGTCCGGCACGGGCACGTAGTCTAACTCGGCCGCCATCTGGTCTCCATTGGCGAACGCCCAATCGAAAAACTTGAGAACCTCGCGCCCGGTTTCCGGCTTGTCCTGTTTCTTGTGCATCAAGATAAATGATGCCCCGGTGATCGGCCATGCCGCCGGCCCCGGTTGGTCGGTGAGGATCACCGCCATACCCGGCGTCTTCGCCCAGTCCGCGCTCGCCGCCGCCGCTTTGAACGATGCGTCGGTCGGCGACACATACTTACCGGCGCGATTCTCCATCATGCTGTAAGCGAGCTGGTTCTGTTTCGCGTACGCGTATTCGACGTAGCCGATCGCGCCGTCTATTTGCTTCAAGTATGCGGCCACACCTTCATTGCCTTTACCACCGATGCCGGCCGGCCACTTCACGGCGGTTCCTTCGCCGACCTTCTCTTTCCACTGCGGGCTTACCTTCGACAAATAGTTCGTGAACAGGAACGTCGTGCCGGATCCGTCCGAGCGGTGCACGACGGTGATGGCTTGGTTCGGCAGATTGGCGCTCGGATTCAATTCTTTGATCGCCGCATCGCTCCACTTCTTTACTTTGCCTGCGTAGATGTCGGCGAGGAGTTTGCCGGTTAAGTGCAAATCGCCGGGCTTCAGGCTCTTCACGTTGTAAACCGGCACGATGCCGCCCATTACGGCAGGAAACTGCGTCAGTCCATTCTTGGAGAGTTCCTCCTGCGACAGCGGTTTGTCGGAAGCGCCGAACGCGACCGTCTTGGCAGTGATTTGTTTAATGCCGCCGCCGGAGCCGATCGACTGGTAGTTAAGTCCAATGCCGGTTTTGTTTTTGTAGGCGTCCGCCCACTTGGCGTAGATCGGGTACGGAAAGGTGGCGCCCGCTCCCGTGATATCTGCCGCCATCGCCACCCCCACCACTCCTGTCGCTGCGACAACGAACGCCGCCCGGAGGAAACCTCGTTTGACCGTCATGCTCTCTCCTAAATAAATGAATGAAGCTTCGGTGTTGCGCGAAGACCTGCGTAACTATCGCAAGGCGAGATGACGGTTTTATTACATCGCGATGCGGTTCGGCGCGCTGCGATGCGGAATTCGCCGACGGTAGCTATCGACACTGGCGGATTGAGAGACAGAAAGGGAACGGCAAATCCGAGTGTTAGTGGCGTTCTGGCGAACGGCTGGCAAAGATCTTGCAACCTCCCCTCCGGGACGCTGACAAGTACGAGCGTCAGCCTTGCAGTTCACTTTGGCGATAGGAGAATTCTCCATGTCCCCCGAGGCCGTCCACCGCCGGTTCGTCTTCGTGATTGCCGCCGTAGCGCTACTTCTTGGCGCTTGCGATCAAAAGGCGTTTCGCGATCGGTTCTTCCCTGGCTCAGCGGAGCAGTTTGCAAAGAGTTATTTGGCGCTCTTCGCTGAGCGTAATTTTCAGGCGATCGAAGCGACCATAAACCCGGTCACGAAGGGCCCCGAGTTGCGGGCGAATCTGGAGAAAGTCGCCGCATCGTTTCCGCCCGAGCGGCCAAAGAACGTGGTCGTCATCGGCCGGCACATCGTAGAGGATCACGGAAGCAGAGAAATAGCGCTCTCGCTGCAATACGAATTCTCGAATTTCTGGGTACTCGCGAACGTCGCGCTCCATGAGACGGCCGAGGGGTTCCTGGTGGACGGGACTTACGTACATCAGCGCCCCGAGCCGCTCGAGAATCTCAACGACGTCACGTTGGCGGATAAGAACGTGCGCCACTACGCTCTCTTGGCGGCCGCGATTCTCGTTGCGCTCTTCAGCCTGTTGATGCTGATCCAATGTTTGCGCATGCCAGGACTGAGCTGGAAATGGCTCTGGGCATTCGTGATTGTGACGAGCGTAGGCCGTGTGACGCTGAACTGGACCACCGGCGAACTAAGCTTCGATCCGTTGAATGCCTTGCTGTTCGGTGCGAGCGCATGGAGGGAGACAGCGTACGCGCCGGTGATGCTCTCGGTTGCCATGCCGCTCGGCGCATTGCTGTTCTCGATTCTCTACGGACATGTGCCGGCGCTAGGCAAGTTCGCGCGGGCGACAGGCGGATCACATCGTCGCAAGCGCGGGTCGAAGCGGGGAAAGACGCGGATCAAAGGGCGCCCGCTGGCCGTTTGATGTTCCGCGCGCGCCTTTAGCGGCGCGGGCCCTGGCGTGCGCGCAGCTAAGCGCTCACGGAAATCGTTCGAGGTCTGATAATTCCGATTTCAAAAACTGATCCGCAGTCCAACGTGCCCGCCCGAATCCACGGTGACGTGCGGGCCGTTTTCGATCTCGGTACGCACCTTGCGGTAACCGACATAGACGCTCGCTGTATTCTTGACGACCTCCGCCTCAACGCTCACGCCGCCTTCCCAGAAACTCTCGCCGTCGCCGGAGGTGACGACATCCGGCGCATAAAACAAGTACGCGCCGAGACCAATTGGGCCGTTGTTCGGAAACGCGCGCACTTGGCCACCGAGGCCGAGCGCGCGTATGTCGGCGTCGCCCACCGAAACCAGGTACACCTTGCCGCCGACGCCGATTTCTGAGCGAAGGTTCTGCGTCTGTTTTTGTCCAACGGCGAGCAGACCGAGGCTGGCGACCCAGCTGTCCTTCTCGTCGTTCGAGATCAAGCCGACGTTGAATTCGGCGGTTCGCAAGTTCGCGGTGTAAGTCGCCTGCACGGCGTCGTTGTTCAAATTGATGTCGAACGAATCCGCGACTGCGGCGCCGCTAATCGCGGTAACCAGCGCTCCCACGAGTACCCGCTGATGCATAATGAATTCCTCTGTGAATTCGCGCGCGCCATGGTAACCGAACCGGCAGGAACGGACCAGGATGTTTACCGGTACAACTAGACGGTTGGATGTGGACGATCGGATTATGCGATGACGCGCACCGCTACTCGCCCTTTGGTGGCGTGCCGGCAAGACCGTACCGTTTGATCTTGTAGTGCAATGTGTTCCGGCGTAGCCCGAGAAGGGCGGCGGCCCGTGCCTGGTTGCCGTCGCATTGCGCCAGGGCATCCGCGATCATCTGCGCCTCGAACTGAGAGACGTGCTCGTCGAGCGTCTTCCCGCCGTCTTGCGGCCGGTCGGGCGAAGCAGGGCGATGGGTGAGCGAAGCGCCGGAGTCGGACACGGCCTGCTCGCGTAGCCGGCGATTCTCCTCGCTGATGAGCTGCAGCCGATTCTCCGTCGTTTCGAGTTGCCATCCCACGTTTTCCAAACGTCGACGCAACGCCCGCAGCTTTCGGCGCTCCTCGGTGAGCAGATTGCTCAACAGCATCTGTTCGTCGAGAAGATGGTTTGCGATTCGGTCGAACAGCGGTTTGACCCGTTCGTAATCGAGCGGCGTGTAGACCTGCTCGTTGAAGGACTCGCCGAGCAGCATCCAACTTGCCGCTCGGCTATACGGGTAGAACGGCACGATCGCGCCGACTTTGTGGTTCGTCATTAGCGCGTGGATGGTGGGATGCGTCCGCGCGGCCTGATGAGTGAGTAGCAGTTGATCGACTTTCGCGAGTTCGCTACGCGGGAACCGTGCAAGCTCGGGAGTATCTCCCGCGACAACGGGGGTATGGCCGCCGCCCACCCAGACGACCGGACATTGGAACACGTCTGATATTCGCTTCACCGTGTCCCTTATGGAATGCAACGCGCCAAGCTCCGCCAACATCGCATCGGCGCGACGGTGAAATTCGGCCTTGCGCTTATGCACCTGCGACCAGGGAACGTAGGCGTCCAAGTCGAACAACCGGTAGAGAAAGCGGTAAGAGCTGCCGGGGCGCGGCCGCTCGTGCGTGGCGTAGGTCGTAACGATCAGAAAGAAAGTGATGGCGATCGGCGTGTAAAGCGGAAAGGTGAGCTGGGTCCAGCTGAAATGGTTGGCGATCACGAGGTAGATCGCAAGAAAAACGACCGGTGCGAGAGCGAGCAGCCAGAGGCGATTACGGATGCGAAGCAGAGCGGGTCGCGAGGCACGTGCGCCATACGCCAGGATTGCCAGCACTAGGCTCAGACACGATACCCAATAAGCCTCGATTCCGAAGAACCATGGGCCGGGTTGGCGCAGAATCGAAAAAGAGAACGGTGTGAAGTCGCGCACCATTCTGTCGGTGACGAGGAGTAGACAAATCAACGTCAGCGCGGGCGCATAAAGAAGAAATTTCCCTGCCCCATGAAGAAAACGGGTGCGATCAAGGCTAAGCGCCAACGACAGATGTAACAGGATCGATGTCGTCAGGATGCCCAACGCCATGTAGACGAGGCCCGAAACCTGCACCGGGCCCGTGACGCCGTGCCTCGCAACGTAGTTCAGAAAGAAAATCTCATCGACGTCAACGAGCGCCAGCACGATGAGGAGAGCGAGAAACAACCGGGCGATAGTGGTGCGCTGCGCCGATCGCACCGAATATCCGATCAGTGCGAGCTTAAGGATTAGCGCGATCAGCGCCGGAACCGAAACGTAAACGATCATCTGCGTAATCATCCTTGAGTGTCGGCAGATGAACTAAGCTTGCCTACTTTTCCCGTACCGGTCTAGGTTGGTCGGGCATCTGCGCGGGCGAAGTGCCGCGCTCGAGAGTGTCGGCGTCGTTACGGTAAGGGGGCGATGACGCCAGGATCGACTTTACATCGTGGAGCGCCCGCACTGCGGAAAGCGCGGATGCATACACGATCAATCTTGCGAGGCGAGTTTTTTGTAGCCGGCCAGACGATGCTGGCGAAGCTTGTAATGGAAGGTGAGCAACGGCAGGCCGAGTATTTCGGCGGCACGTGCGTCGTCGTTGCTGCAGTACTCCAGGGTTTTCGCCAACAGTTTTGCTTCGAACTGGGTCATGTAGTCGGTTAGCGTCTTGCTGCCGTCGGGCGTGCGGCCGAGAACCTCCTCGTCGAGCCTTTGAAGGTCATGTTGCAACATGTGCTCGTCCCGCTGGCGTAGCGCCAGATTTTCCTCTTCCACGACTGAAAGTTTTTTGCGCGTTTCGTTCAATTGATGCCACGCAAGCGCCAGGCGCCGCTGCAGCGCCCGCATTTCCTCCTGCGCCTCGGCCAACTGATTCCGCAGCAACAACTGTTTGTCGAGGAAATGATCGGCGAGCCGGGCGAACAGCGCCTCGACGTTTTTGAAATCGCGTGGCGAATAGACTTCATTGCTGAAGGCTTCGCCGAGCAGCATCCAGCTTGCCGCTGCTTGGCTGTGCGGATGGAACGGGACGATCGCCGCCACCTTGTAGCGCTTCATGAGACCGTAGATACGCGGCCTCGCTTCGGCGACTTCGTTCGCTACGACGATCTGATCGATGTCCTTCAGCTCATCGGTCGGAAAGCGTGCGACGGTGAACGCTTCGCCCGCCATCGTCAGCACTTCGCGTGGCCCGCCGACGAGCACGACGGGACAGCGCAGTACCTCGGCGATGGACTGGACGATACGGTTAACCGTGCGCATCTCCGAGATTTCGGCAATCAGCATCTGAATCCGCTTGTAGAACTCGGTCTTGCGCTTACGGACCTTCGACCAGGGGATAATGAATTCAAGGTCGAGGAGGCGATACTGATGAATCGCGTATGCCGTTATGGCAAGAAAGAACGTAATAGCGATCGGAAAAGTAGATGTCGAGTTGAAAAGACGGAATCCGAAGCGCTGCAAGATGATGATGCCAATGGCCACCGTCACCGCCGGCAACAGGCCGATCAGCAGGAATTTACACTGTAGCCGTTGGAACGACGTCGTGTAGCGCAGCGTCCCGTAAGTTAAGACGATCGTCGTAAAAATCAGATAACCAATGGTGTACAGCTCGAACAAAACGTAGAGCGGGCCGGGCACTTTGGTATAGGTGTAACTCATCTGTTGGAAACCGCTCACAACCAAGGGCGACCCCCACAAGAATGCCTCAAGAATCAGTGCCGGAGCGTAAATCAGCGCAATAAATCCAGCCGGGATACCCCGAGGCGTTCGCTGCGAAGTGGTGGCGAGCGCCAGATGTACGAGAAAAGCGAAGGCGATAACGGTCGCTCCGAAATACAGCTTCCCACCCCAGGGCTCCGGCAGTCCTTCGACCCTAGCGATGAAAAAGGTGATTTCGGCGAGGTTCTGAATCGACAAACAGAAAAGGAATAGCAGGTAGAGCCGCGTGCGCAGGTTATGAACCTTCGCTTGTCCGGCATAGAAAAAGATCCCCGCTTTTACAAGCAAAGTCGCAATGGCCGGGATCGCGTAAGGAGTGAGGGGCAGAGTCATTAGAGCCTAACCGTCCTTCCCTTCGTTCTATTCGATGTAAGGCGGAAGACGTGACGCTCTTAACCGCCCGAAGTGTAGTGGAAGTCGCATCATCCAATCAAGTTATATCCCAAACAACACCCGCCTGACTGATGCTGATACCACTACCGCTGCCTGAGAGGTAAACCTTATCACCCGCCTTAAGTTCATGATTAAGCACACAGTCGTGAAGAATGACAGGAATGTTGGCAGTTATAAGATTTCCCAGGACATCGACGGTCTTGGGCATAATGGCGTGAGGAATACCTAGCAGTTCGTGGTGCAACCGGAACAATCCGCGCGTCCCAATCTGGTGGATCACGCACTTAGCGAGATCGGAAACCCGCCAGTGAAGACGCTGGAACATCAGTTCTTCGAACATTTCCTTAATGGGAATAGCGCCCTCGCTTAGCTGTCTCGGCATGTCCGTAAACAGCGGTCCTACTGTCAGGGGTCCGCCCGCTACGCATAGATTAGTAAACTGGCCCATCGACTGCAGCATCATCCCCACGAATCCACCTTCCGGAGTCTTCTTGGGGCCGAGCACGATGGCTCCTCCCGCATCGCCCAAGGTCAAGTTTGCGGCAAGAGCTTTAAACAGATCGCGACTACCGCTTTCCTTCAGAACGTCGATGGCCTCCCGAGCAAACAGGCTGCCCTGCTCACCCGTGACGATCAGGCCATATTGCACCTGGCCGGATGCGATCATCGTATCCATCACATGCAGACCGTTCATGAAGCCGTGGCAGGCGTTGCTGATATCGAAAACGGTTGCGTTAACGGCGCCGAGTTTTTCTTGTACGACGTGCGCAGTCGCAGGCTCGATGTAGTCGCGGATCAAACCGGTATAGATGATCGCGTTGATTTGCTGCGGCAGAATGCCGGCACGCTCGAGGGCTTCCTTCGCGGCGGCGACCGCCATATCGGACGGCAGAATTCCTGAACGCGTTATCCTTTTTTCCTTGATTCCGCTTACTCGCTCAATCCAGTGGTACGGAATGCCGAAACGATTTTTCGAGTCGATTTCGCGCAACAGCTCTTGTGTCGTTACCCTTTCTTCGGGCAGATAGCTTCCGGTGCCGTAAATACGAGATTGGCATTTGGCGTAGATGTAAGGCAGATGTTGCGCCGCTACGCCGGCGGCGATTCCCTTCGCGAAAAGTTTGTGGGGCTGCGTTTGTAACCGACTGACTTGCGCCTGCGGCCGATGACTGTTTTCATGCACGGCCCAATCGGCTCTGTCCGGCTGCTGTGCCGCCGCCGGCACGTGTTCGCGCGGCTCTGCGTCGTTACTTTCGATGGCGCTCACAAAGGCGGAGCGCCATGATTGGAACTCCTGAACCAGACAATTGCCCACTCTCCTGAACAATGCTTCAACCCGTTTGAAATCGAGCGACGTGTAAACCTGTTCGTTGAATCCATTGCCGAACACCAGCCAATAGTTGCCTGCAATATTCAGTGCATTGAAGGGCACAACGGCGCCCAAGTGGTAGCGCTGCATGAGCTGATGCAGCGTTGGATTGTCTTCCTTGACTTCGCGCGCCACGACAAAGTGGCGGATATTGGTAAGCGCTTCACGCGCAAATGCGTCTGCACGGAAGTTATCGGCCGACGCGTTGAAGTCGACAGTGGCGGAGCAGGCCACGACGACGCGTTCTCCGCTAACGAGGGCCACGTGGCAGCGAAACAGATCGGAAAGCGCTTCCAATATCTTCTGACGGGAAGAAATTTGCGTCACCTCGGCAATCAGCGTCTGAATGCGCTGATAAAAAAGCGTCTTGCGCTTGCGAACCCGAGACCAAGGAATGAAAAATTCGACGTCGAACAAGCGATGTTGATGAATGGCGTATGCCGTCACGATCAGGAAGAACGTGATGGCGACCGGAAGCGTCGCGGTGGAGTTGAATTCGCGGAACCCAAAGCGTTGAAGCACGATGATGGCAATCGCGAGCGCGATGAAAGGAGAGAGCCCGAGAAGCAGAAGTTTGTTCTGCAGGCGGCGAAAAACGTCCTGTTGCTTCCGTATGTTGGAAATGAGCAGCACCAACACGATGAGAAAATAACCGATGACATATGCCTCCCACAGAAAGAAAAGCGGGCCCGGAATCTTCGTGTAGGTGTAATTCATCGGTTGGAAGCCGGCGACGAACAGCGTTGTACCCCACAGCAAGGTCTGCAAGACAATGGCCGGGGTATAAAGCAAGACGAGGCGTGAAACGTGTATCTTCCTGTCCGCCCAACGGGTAGAAACCAAAACCAGATGCAGTAACAGCACCACCGCGACAATGCTGGCAGCGAAATACAACTGCCCCTCGCTCCCAGGTTCAGGCATGCCCTCGGCTCTGCCAGTAAGAAAGACAATCTCCGCCAAGTTTTGAATCGACAGACTAAAAAGAAAGAGCAAGTAGAGCCGAGTTTGCCGATTGTGTATTGCGGTCGCGCGTGCGTAAAAATAAATGACGATCTTTATCAAGAGCGATACAACCGCCGGCAACGCGTAGGGTGTGAAAACGACGTGCATGTTCACCCTCTCCGCGCTACGTCGCACGGTAACCGAGCGTGCGTGCGCCTCGTACCGTTAACGTTCCAATGTGTGAGATCAGCCTCGAGCTGCTTGCACCAACCCCCCGTTTCACGAAAATAAAAATAAATGGAACGATCAGAGATCCAAGAACGTCCCTCCAGGCCGGCGTACATGTTTCTCTCCTTTCGACGGGCATGGCCAGGTTCTTTTGAGGATTGGTCCTGGTCCTAACACGGCTGGAAAACAATTGCACCCGTACATCACTATAATTCAAAAAAATGAACAGACAGTAGGGGGGAGGCACTTGGCACTTGACCCTCTGACGATTGGCGATAGCGAAGTGGCAGGGAGAACCAAGTACCGATCTAAAGCCTTTTGGCAAGTTAGGCACCCAATAGGCGGATTTTGGCTGCTATTGCTGGCTATAGAGAACGAGTTTCGCCTGTGATGAAGCTACGTGTAAAGATTTTTCGATAGTTGGGATGCAAAAAATGTATGCGACTCGGCCGGCTGATAGGGTCGACGATGACCAAACGTACCGCACGGGAATCAGTGCGTCGCGGCTTGAGTTTGCGCGCCAGGCGACGCGCGGACGAGACGCGAGGTAGGAAAGACGCAAGTGAAGGTACTCCCCCGCCCGAGTTCGCTTTGGATGTCGAGATGAGCGTGGTGACGCGCCAGCACGTGCTTCACGATTGAAAGACCCAATCCTGTTCCACCGGAAGCGCGCGAGCGCGCAGTGTCGACTCGGTAAAAACGCTCGGTGAGATGGGGAACGTGTTCGGGCGCGATACCTTCGCCATTATCGATGACCGCGAACCTCGCGCTGTCTTCCCGCCGTCGCCATGTGAGGCGAATACTGCCCCCCGGCCGGGTGTAGCGAACGGCGTTGTTGATCAAATTCATGAACGCGCTATGCAGCTCCTCGCGGCTGCCACGAACCTTGAGATCGGGTTCCGCCTCCAGCGTGATTTGGTGGCGTGCGTCGCCGCTTAGGATGTGCGCCTGCTCTGTCAGC
>JBJMVQ010000024.1:0-35384 GCA_045810625.1 Sulfurifustis sp. | reverse complement strand
CTTTTTTGCCTTCCTCCGCGTCCTTTGCGTCCTCTGCGGTTCATCAATCTCTAATTTAATTGAACGGATCTATGCCGCGCTGTCGCGAGTTCGTAGAACCCCTCGCTTCGCCGCGCCTGCCGCAGATTCCGCGCGCGCCATGCGCAAGCGGCACGGCGAGCATGGAGCACGCCGCGAGCAATTTACCGGCGAGCGGCTCGACTTCGCGATGCGCAGAATCGCAGCGCGACGAGGCCGTTACACCCGACGCGAGCTAAGACGACGCATCCCGCGACTTCGCACCCGCCGACTGGAGTACTTCGACGACACGCGTGAAGCCGCCGCGCTCGGCGAGCACCAGCGCGGTGTCGCCGCGCGCATCGCGCGCGCGAATGTCCGCGCCGTTGTCGATCAATATCTGCACGATATCGCCGTACCCTTTGTGCGCCGCCGCCATCAGGGCCGTCTTGCCGCTCGCGGTTCGCACGTTCACGTCGACACCTTGTTTGAGCAAGGTTTGCACGACGCCGATCCGGCCCTTGAGGACCGCGTTGAACAGCGCGACGGCGCCATGCACGCTCGGCGGCCGGCTGCTTTTCCCGATGCCGGTCGGAAGCTTCCAGATTTTGTTGCTGAGCGAAATGACGACCATCGCGGCCAGCACGATGAGCATGATCTGAGGATCGATTCCGAATTCTTTGGCGAGCTCGCCCGGCAAGTTCGCGCCGATCGCGAGGAACACGACAACGAGCAGTAGCGCGAATTTCAGATAGCGTACGAGCGCAATGCCGATCACCGCGATCAGGCCGAAGAGAAAATAGCGGCGATCGAGATGGACCAGGTCGGTCCACTCCGAAGGAAGATTGACGCCGACCGCGAGCAGGGCCACGACCGTCACCAGCACCCAGTCGCGCGGCGATTCACGCAGAAGCACCATCGATACCCCCCGTTTCTTTCTAAATTTCTGACGGCCCGGGGAGCCGTTGGTACTGCCGAGTGCTAGCCGCGTTCACCCCAAGACTTTCGTCAGAAAACGGCCGATGTCGCGGAGTTCCGTGAGATCGACGTTATGTTCCAAATTATAGGCATGCCATTCGATCGTGTGCCGGCCGCTGCGCAGCCGCTGGTAGGACGCCTCGCCATAAGCGAACGGAACCACCGGGTCGTACCGCCCGTGCGCCCAAAACAAGGGTAAATCGGCGTTGGCCGGCGATGTAGCGGCGATCAAATCGTCCAGGTACGGCACCGGGGCAGACAAGATCACTGCGCCGGCAAGGCGTTGGGTGTAGCGCAACGCGCCGTGTATCGCGATTGCGCCGCCCTGCGAGAACCCGCCGATCACGATGCGGTCGGCCGGAATGCCGCGTTCGCGCTCGCGCTCGATGAAGTGATGCAGGATGCCGACCGACTCGGCGACGTCCTCGGCATTTTGCACGAAGCCGCCGGGCGTCTGAGCAATGTCGTACCACGCGCGCATGACGTAGCCGCCGTTGATCGTCACCGGCCGCATCGGCGCGTGCGGGAACACGAATCGCACCGCTGCCGACGCCGGCAAACCGAGCTCCGGAGTGATGCCGGCGAAATCGCTGCCGTCGGCGCCGAGCCCGTGCAGCCAGATCACGGCGGCTGTCGGATTCGCCGCGGTTTGCAGTTCGATCGGAGTATCTAAACGCGGGGTCATGAAATGTCCTTAAGTTTCGCCTCGGTAGGTGCAACCGGCGGTACACGTCTCGTGGACCGTCACTTCGGCAAGCAACGGTAGCCGCGGCCGCAACCGCTTCCAGATCCACATGGCGAGGTTCTCGCTGGTTGGGTTCTCGAGCCCGGGAATCTCGTTTAGGTATTGATGATCCAGCTCGCGGTACAGCGGATCAAACGCCTGCCCGATCTCGGCGAAATCCTGGACCCAGCCGGTGTCCGTGCCGACGCCGCCGCGCAGACGCACTTCGATTCGAAAGGAGTGACCGTGCAGCCGCCGGCATTTGTGCGCTTCCGGTACATTGGGCAGCCGGTGCGCCGCCTCGATGGTAAAAATCTTGAATATTTCCACGCTCGCAAACGGCTGCCGCGCTCGAATCCGAAGTGCAGCACCGCGTTTCGTCAATAGTTGAACGCCGACAGTTTACTCTTTTTATCCGCACCCGTGACGTTTATTCTGCCGCGCCGACCCGGATAGAATAAGTACAATCATGACCAGCCTGAAACTCCCCTTACTCGTCGAACCCGCCGAGCTTGCCGCTCATCTCGGCGCCGCCAATTTACGCATCGTCGATCTCAATCCGCCGCACGTGTACGCACGCGTCCATGTTCCCGGCGCGGTTCCGCTCGACTACTCGCGCATCGTCGCACCTCGACCACCGGCAATGGGCGTGCTGCCCTCCGCCGATCAGCTCGCTGGCGTGCTGGGCGGACTGGGCTTGCGCCCGGAGCACGCCGTGGTGGCGTACGACGACGAGGGAAATGGCCGCGCGGCGCGGCTTCTTTGGACGCTCGACGCCATCGGCCATCGCGGCGGCGCATCAATCTTGAACGGTGGCCTGAAAGGCTGGCTCGCCGACGGCCGGCCGACCGAGGCCGGAGCGCGCGCCGTCGAACGCACGCAGTATCCGGTTCAGATTCAAGGGGACGTCGCCGCGGACAAGGACTACATCCTCGCGCATCTCGGCGATCCGAACGTCGTGCTGCTCGACGCGCGTACACCCGAGGAGTACACGGGGCAAAACCAGCGCGCGGCGCGCGCCGGACACATTCCGGGAGCGGTGAACTATCCGTGGACGGATGCGATGGATCAGATGCGCAACCTTCGCATCAAAAACGCGGCCGAGCTAAAGCGCGCGTTGGAAGCACTCGGCGTCACGCCGGACAAGGAAATCATTACGTACTGCCAGACCCATCACCGCTCGGCTCATACCTACGCGGTATTGAAGAGTCTCGGTTATCCGAAGATCAAAGGTTACCCCGGCTCTTGGTCCGAGTGGGGCAACCTCCCCGATACCCCTATCGAATAAGCGTCGACAATTCCGCTTCGGCGTCGCGCGTTTCGAGCTGCGCGCGCGCCTCTTCGATCGGCACCGCCGGCTGGTGATACGCGAATAGCGCGTAAACGTCGCCAACGAGAACCATCGCCGCCGAATCGCCGATCATGTCCGGATCGTTCTCGGCACAGTCGTTCTCGGCCTGCGCGACCAGCGTCGCGGAGATATCGTCTGCAGAACCGTGGTTCATGGCGCGGACTCCTCGATTCCAGTTACTGGATAAGAGGAGCAAGGAGCATGCCACGGACGTTTCGCTGACGCGGCGTCGACTTTACGGCGAGCTGGTATGATCGAAGCTCCGACGAAGACCATGGAGCAACGGCCGATGAGCAAGACATGGATCTTGGTAGCGCACCGTAGCGGCGCCCGGTTGTTCGAGAATCGCGGACCGGGCAAGGGAATGGAGCTAAGGCAGAATTTCGAAAATCCCGCCGGAAAGCTAAAGAATCAAGCCGTCGACAGCGATAAACCGGGTCGGCACATGGACGCACGCAACAACCGGCACGGTTACGGACACGACCAAGAACCGACGATGCACATCGCCGAACAATTCGCGAAACAACTCTCCGCGCATCTTGATGGTGCGCGTAAGCAGCAACGCTTCGATAAGCTCGTGCTTGTCGCCGAGCCGCGCTTCCTCGGGATGCTGCGGGCGACGCTTCCGGCGACGACAGCGGCGCTCGTCACCGCGACGCTCGATAAAGACTTAGGCGGCATCAACACGCGCGATCTGCCCCGGCACGTCGAGACCGTGGTCTACGTGTAGCGGCGCGAACGGCCGAACACCGCGCCGGCGCGGACAGCGCGCTCAGCGGCCCGCGAGCGCCGCGGCGAGCCGACGTACGCCCTCTTCGAGGTGCTCCTGCGCGGTCGCGTAAGAGAACCTGAGGTGGCGCTCGCCGCCGTGTAGGCCAAAATCGATGCCCGGCGTTACCGCGACCCCGGCGCGCGCAAGCAGGTCGAGCGCGAAGGCGTGGCTGTCCGATGAGAAGCCGCTGCAGTCCGCGTAAATGTAGAACGCGCCCTGCGGCGTGACCGGTGCACCGAAGCCGAGCGCGCGCAACGCCGGCAACAGATAGTCGCGCCGCGTCTGAAACACCCGCCGCCGGCGCTCGAGCTCGCCCCGCACTTCGGGACCGAGCGCGCAGAGCGCCGCGTATTGTGCGAGGGTGGGCGCGGCGATGAAGATATTTTGCGCAAGCTTCTCGACGGCCGAGACATAGGCATTCGGCACGACCAGCCACCCGAGACGCCAGCCGGTCATTCCGTAATACTTCGAGAAACTGTTGACGACGAACACGTCGGGGGAATACGTCGCCGCCGTGATCGTCTCGGCATCGTAGACCAGGCCGTGGTAGATCTCGTCGACGATCAGCACGCCGCCGCGCTCGGCGACGCTATCGACGATGGCGCGCATCTGCGCCGGCGGAACGAGCGTCCCGGTCGGGTTCGACGGCGTGCTCAAAAGCACCGCGACCGTGCGCGGCGTCCAACGGGCGCGGATCAGGTCGGCTGTGAGTTGAAAGTCGGTCGCCGCATCGACAGGGATCGCTATCGGATCGCCTTCGAACAATCGGACAAAATGACGGTTGCAGGGATAGCCCGGATCGGCGAGGAGCACTTGATCGCCAGGGTCGAGGATTGCCGCTAGCGCCAGAGCCAGGGCGCCGGACGCACCGGGTGTAACGACGACGTGCCCGGCGTCCACGTGAGCCGAGGGCGGGTACGACGTGGCGATGGCGGCGCGCAGCGATTCGAGCCCGAGCGCCGGAGCGTAGTGCGTGCGGCCGGCGGCCAGCGCCTCCATGCCGGCGCGGCGGATCGGTTCGGCGGTGGGGAAGTCCGGCTCCCCGATTTCCATGTGAATGATCGATCGACCTTGCGCTTCCAGCGCGCGTGCACGGGCGAGCACGTCCATGACATGAAACGGCTCGATGTCGCGCAGGCGCTTCGCTAAATGCACCATGATCGCTCCCTTCGCTGGCTGGACTGTCGTGAGCGGGGGGCGGCGAGCATCGGATCAGCCGCCCGCCAAGCGGTCCCGCCCGAACGGCGCGCGGTCATGACCTCCGAAGGGCCGGGCATCGGCGATTCCCACGCTGCTCGCGGTTCGCGGTTGCGACCCCTACCCCTTTCTGGTACAAATTCGCGCTCATTTTTGCCCGACCCACCTGTTTTCAGCCTTATTATTGCAGGAGTTAGCAACGAATGCCTGCCACTAGGAAAAGGAAAGAACAAACGATGCCTGCCGCGGCGATCAAACCCTACGTCGCCAAGAAAGGCGAGAAGTACATGAACAAGAAACAGCTCGACCACTTCCGAGCGAAGCTGCTCGCGTGGCGTGAAGAGCTGCTCGATGAGCTGACGCGCACGGTGCACCAGATGCGCGACGAACCGGACAATCCGCCCGATCCGAACGACCGTGCGAGCCAGGAGACGGATATGTCGATCGAGCTGCGCAACCGCGATCGCGAGCGCAAGCTCATCAAGAAGATCGACGAATCCATCGGCCGCATCGACGCCGGCGACTACGGCTACTGCGACGTGTGCGGTGTTGAGATCGGCCTGGAGCGACTCGAAGCTCGTCCGACGGCGGAGCTCTGCATCGATTGCAAGACGCTCGACGAGCTGCGCGAAAAGCAGATGGGCTGACATCGCGGTCGGCCGCGCCGCCACGACCGCGAATCGCTCCCGAGACCGCGCTTGCCGAGCCTCGTCATCCGCAATGCCCGTGTCGCCCGTGAGGACGGCACCGTCTTCGACGGAGACGTTTATTGTGAGAACGGGCTGATCGCTCGCATCGACGGCCGCATCGACGTCGCGGCCGACGAAACCATCGACGCGGCGGGACTGCTGCTCCTCCCGGGCGTCATCGATCCTCAAGTCCATTTCCGTGAGCCGGGGAAGGAATACAAGGAAGACCTTGCCTCCGGTTCGCACGCCGCCGCTAAAGGCGGCGTCACCAGCTTTCTCGAAATGCCGAACACCGACCCGCCGACGACGAGTCAGGCGGCGCTCGACGACAAGCTCGCGCGTGCCGCGCAAAAGTGCGTCGTCAATTACGGCTTTTTCATCGGCGCGACACCAAACAATCTCGACGTCGTAAACCGCGCGCACCCGGCGTGCGGCATCAAGGTGTTCATGGGATCGAGCACGGGCAGCCTGCTCGTCGATCGCGACGAAGATCTCGAACGGCTGTTCGCGAACGGCACGCGCCTCATCGCCGTACATGCGGAGGACGAAGCGCGCATCCGTGCGCGCGCCGCGCAGCTCGCCGGCAGCGATCCCGCCGTGCACTCCGAGATCCGCGACAACGAGTGCGCGCGTCTCGCGACGGCGAAAGCGCTCGCGCTTTCGAAAAAATACCGCCGCCGGTTGCATATCCTGCATCTGTCGACACGCGAAGAGGTCGAACTCCTGCGCCACGACAAGCCGTCGTGGGTGACCGCGGAGGTCATCCCGAATCATCTGCTGCTGAATACCGCGGACTACGCGGCGCTCGGGACGCTGGTGCAGATGAATCCGCCGATCCGCACGCCGGCCGACAACGACGCGCTCTGGCGCGGCCTGCACGACGGCGTCATCGACTTCATCGCGACCGATCACGCGCCGCACACGCTCGATGAAAAACGCGCCGGCTATCCGCACTCGCCGTCCGGCATGCCGGGCGTGGAAACGTCGCTGCCGCTCATGCTGACCGAGATGCGCGCCGGCCGCTGCACGCTCGCCGAAATACAAAAATGGATGAGCCGCGGTCCGGCCGAGGCGTACGGCATGGTCAACAAAGGGCGACTGCAGCTCGGTTACGACGCGGATCTCACGCTCGTCGATATCGACCGCTATCGGCCGGTACGCAACGACGAAATGTTGACGCGCGTTCGTTGGTCCCCGTTTGCGGGACGCGAGCTCACCGGCTGGCCGCAGTACACCATCGTGAACGGAGTCATCGTGTACGAGCGCGGACGCATTCGTCCGAACGTTCGCGGCCGCGCTCTTCAATTCCAAGCGGAATAACGCGAATGGAACCGATCATGCTCGTCAAAGCGGTCGTGCTCGGCTTCGTCGAAGGGCTGACCGAATTCCTGCCCGTTTCGTCCACGGGCCATCTCATCCTGGTCGGCGACTTGCTCAATTTCAATGACGATAAGGGCAAGTTGTTCGAAATCGTCATCCAGTCCGCCGCCATTCTTGCTGTCTGCTGGGAGTACCGCGGCAAGATCACGTCGGTCACGAGCGGCTTGACGACCGATCGCAAGGCACAGCGCTTCGCAATGAACGTGGCGATTGCGTTCGTGCCGCTCGCCGCACTCGGTCTGCTGTTCGGCAAAGCCATTAAAGCGCACCTGTTCAACTGGGCCACGGTCGCCATCACTTTCGTCGTCGGCGGCCTGATTATTCTTTGGGCCGAGAAACGCGAACACCGCATCCGCATCGATTCGGTCGATGACCTGTCCCCGCTCGACGCGCTGAAACTCGGCATCGCCCAGGCGTTCGCGCTGATCCCGGGAACATCCCGTTCGGGTGCGACCATCATCGGCGGCCTGCTGTTCGGCTTGTCGCGTCGCGCAGCGACGGAGTTCTCTTTCTTTCTCGCCATTCCGACGCTGATTATCGCGAGCGTTTACGAGCTATATAAGGAGCGGCAGTTGTTGGTCATGGACGATGTCGGCATATTCGCGGTGGGCGCCATCGCCGCGTTCATCAGCGCTTTTTGGGCGGTGCGCGCTTTGCTGCGCTACATCAGTACGCACGATTTCACCGCGTTTGCCTGGTATCGAATCGCGTTTGGCTTGGTGGTCGTCGCCACCTGGTATTGGAGCATCGTCGATTGGTCGGCGGCGTAATCGTTTCGGTGCGCACGCCCCGTCCACGCACAAAACCCTAAACTGTCGCGACACCTGATCCGTGATTGAGAAGATCACCTATCTCATCGCCGGCTTTGTCATCGGGACGATTTCCCGGCTCGGCTACGGCGGCGTGATGCTGTTGATGGCGATCGAGAGCGCGTGCATTCCGCTGCCGTCGGAAATCATCCTGCCGTTTTCCGGATACCTGGTGTATCGGGGCGAGATGAGCCTGCCGCTGGTGGCGCTCGCGGGCGCCGTGGGGTGTCTGCTCGGCTCGTTCGTGGCGTACTACGCCGGTGCGTGGGGCGGCCGGCCGCTGATCGAGAAATACGGCAAGTACATTCTTATTTCGCCGCACGATCTCGTTATCGCCGATCGGTGGTTCGCGCGCCGTGGCGATATTACCGTCTTCGTCGGCCGGCTGCTGCCCGTCATCCGCACCTTCATTGCGTTTCCCGCAGGGGTTGCGCGCATGCCGGTGCTGCGCTTCTCCGTCTACACGCTGATCGGCTCCTATATATGGAGTTTCGCCCTTACCTGGATCGGCATGAAGCTCGGCGAGCATTGGGACACCCTCGGCGTCTATTTTCATCGTTTTGACACCGTTATCGGCGTGCTCTTCCTCGCCGGCATCATCGCCTACGTCTGGCGCCACCTGCGTCAAAGCGCGCGCTAGCACGATTCTTGCTTTGATTGCGGTAGGACCCTGGACTATGGTTGGGGATGAACTCCTCTGCCGTTGCGTCAATGCCGCCGCTCGCCACTGCCGTCGACAATCCGACTCTGGATGCCGCGCCGAGCGCCGGCACCGAGAAGCCGATCATTCTCGTCATCGACGACTCGCGCGTCATCCGGCGCGCGATCACGAAAATCCTCGCCGATGAGTTCACGCTGATCGAGGCGGATGACGGCGAAGCCGGGTGGGCGCATCTGCTCGCCGACGAGCGCGTGCAGGTCGCCATCACGGACGTCGAGATGCCGAAGCTCGACGGCTATTCCCTCATTTGCCGCATCCGCGCGTCGGAGGTGCAACGACTGCGCGACCTGCCGGTGATCGTCATCACGGGCGCCCAGGACGATCAGACGCGCGAGCGCGCCTTCGCCTGCGGCGCCACCGACTTCGTCATCAAGCCGCTCGACAGCGTGCAGCTGCTCGCGCGCGCCCGGGCCCACGCGCGCCTCGATCAGACCACGCGCAAGCTGAACGAAGCCGCGAAGACGCTCGAAGATCAGACCGCGGTCGATCCGCTCACCGAACTGCACAGCCGCCGCTATTTTCATCAGCGCGGCGCGCAGGATCTGGCCTACGCGAAGCGCCACGACAGCGACGTCGGCGTCATTCGCATCGACTTCGACAACTTCCGAAATATCTATAAACAGTACGGCGACGAGATGTGCGATCAGATGTTCATCTGGCTCGCACGCCTGATGCGCGCGAACACGCGCACCGAAGACACGCCGGCGCGCATTCGCGGCGGCGAGTTCGCGGTCCTCACGACGTTCAAGGCGCACGCGGAGGCGGTAATGCTGTGCCAGCGCCTGCGCACCGCCGTGACCGACAACGTTTTCGAGTTCAACGGCGTGCACGTGCCGCTCACGATCAGCCTCGGTCTCGCGACGCTCAAGGCCGATCAGGTCGACACCATCGAGGACCTCATTACGCGCGCCGAGCAGCGGCTCACGCTCGCGAAAGCCGCGGGCGGCAATCAGCTGAGCGTCGGCTATGAGCAGCAGTTGCCGCCGCCCGAAGAGTCGGTCATGGCGCAACCGGACCTCGATACCGCTCTGCGGATGCTCGCCGACGGCGAGGGCGGAAAGCTCGTTCCGTATCTGCCGGACCTCGTCGGCCGCATCGTCCCGTTGCTCGAGCTTTGCGACCAGGAGCTGGCGCTCGATCTCGGTACGATATTACACGCGATCAAGCAACGCCTCGGTCTCGGTAAGGTCTGATTTGTCCAACCGCTAAGAACGCACCAAGGACGCAACGATTTTTTTGTTCTGATTCTTCAAGTTCCTTTCCTTTGCGTCCTTCGCGTACTTTGCGATTAAACCGAATATTTCAGACCTCCCTTAGATTGGCGTAGCCGAATGGCCGATTCCCATGCCCGCGACCTGCGGGTAACATGGGAGCGTGAGTACCGCATTTGAACCTGCGTGGTGGTGTCGTAACACCCATCTTCAAACGATCGTCCCCAATCGGCTGCTGCCGCGCCCTGCCCTCGAATTTCGGCGCGAACGCATCGATCTGCCCGACGGGGACTTCGTCGATATCGACTGGACACTCGCCGATGAAGGCCCGATCGTGCTGCTGTTGCACGGGCTGCAGGGTTCGTCGCGTTCGCATTATGCCGTGCGCCTCGCACATGCGTTCGCACGCAACGGCTGGCGCGCGGCCGTCGTTCATTTTCGCGGCTGCAGCGGCGAACCGAACCGCCTGCCGCGCAGCTATCACTCCGGCGAAACCGGCGATATCGCGCACGTCGCGCGGCTGTTGAAACAGCGCGAACCGTCGACGCCGCTCGCGGCGGTCGGCGTTTCCCTCGGCGGCAACGTACTGCTCAAATGGCTCGGCGAGAGCGCTGAGAGGTCGCCCCTTGTCGCCGGCGTCGCAATTTCCGTACCGTTCCTGCTCGCGCGCGCCGCCGATCGACTGGAGACCGGCTTCGCGCGCATTTACCAATGGGAGCTGCTCTATTCGCTCACCCGTGCCCTGAACGAAAAGCGCCGGACCGTGACGTTGCCGCATCCGGTGGCGAGCGTGCGACGCTTCAAGTGTTTGCGTCACTTCGACGACCACGTCACCGCGCCGCTGCACGGCTTTCGCGACTCCACGCATTACTACGAGCAGTGCAGCTCGCGCCAGTATTTGCGCGGTATTCGCGTGCCGGCGCTGCTGATTCAGGCGCGCGACGATCCGTTCATGACGCCGGACGTGATTCCGCAACCGCACGAGCTGGCGCCTTGCGTCACGCTCGAAGTCTACCCGCACGGCGGGCACGTCGGCTTCCTCGGCGGCCGCTGGCCGTGGCGCCCGCGCTACTTCCTCGAGGAGCGGGTGCCGGAATTTCTTCGTACGTATCTGAGTTCACGCACCGCGCCGGCCACGAGCGCTTCCGCGCAAGCGGAAACCGTCGGATAGTCATTCACCGCCCGACGACGTTGCGACGTTCGTCGCGATAAGCGCAGTCATCGGACGGCGTGCGCCATAAAACACGAATAAATCCGAACGCCTGGGCTTCTTACCTCTCGCGCAACCTGACGTCGCGCCCACTGCTTGTGTCGCTTTGCAACCATCAGGAGACAACCGGACGCTGTTCGGGTCACTTCCTAATTTTCGTATTCGCCCCGCCCGCTAAGATGCAAAGCGTTGTCATCCACAATAACACCTGTTTCGAGAACTATAAGAGCCGTGGCTTCGAATCTTTCTTACAGTCCATTCGTACCCGCCTGGTGGTGTCGCAATCCGCATCTGCAAACCATTCTCCCCAATCGACTGCGTACGCCGCCGTCCCTGCGCTGGCGGCGCGAGCGCATCGATCTGCCCGACGGTGACTTCGTCGACCTCGACTGGACGCCGAACTCGGACGGACCCATCGTGCTCTTGTTGCCCGGGCTGCAGGGCTCGTCGCGCTCGTGCTACGTCGCGGGCCTCGCGCACGCGCTCGATCACTGCGGCTGGCGTGCCGCCGTGATGCACTTTCGCGGATGCAGCGGCGAACCGAATCGGCTCCCACGCAGCTTTCACTGCGGCGAAACGGGCGACGTCGGGTACGTGGCCGAATGGCTGAAGCAACGCGAGCCGCGCACCGCACTCGCCGCCGTCGGCGTTTCGCTCGGCGGCAATGTGCTGCTCAAGTGGCTCGGAGAGACGGGCGCGCGTTCGCCGCTCGTGGCCGCCGTCGCGATCTCCGTGCCGTTCGTGCTCGATCGGGTGATGGACAAGCTCGAAACCGGCGTTTCGCGGTTGTATCAATGGGACATGCTGCGCTCGCTGCGCGTCGCGTTCGAGCAAAAGCGACGTGTTGTGAAGTTCCCCGATACGGTCGGAAATTTTTCGCGGCTGCGGCGGTTGCGCGATTTCGACGACTACGTGACCGCGCCGCTGCACGGTTTTCGCAACGCGGCGCAGTACTACGCGACGAGCAGTGCGCGTCCTTACTTGCGCCACATTCGCGTGCAGACGCTGATCATTCAGGCGGAGGACGATCCGTTCATGCCGCCGGATGTGATTCCCCAGGCGCACGAGCTTCCCGCCTGCGTTACGCTGGAAGCGCATCGTCATGGCGGCCATGTCGGTTTTGTCGGCGGTCGCTGGCCGTGGCGCCCGCGTTATTTCTTAGAGGAGCGTGTTCCGGAATTCCTCGAGCCGCATCTGCGCGTGCGCCGTGTGCCCGCACGTACGCTGCGCGCAACCCAGACGCTCATGGCCGGGTGAGCGCGTCACCGGCCGGGCTTTCGCACCGTGCGCGCGGTCGGCGTCGCGCTCCAGGGATCGTCCGGCCACGGATGCTTCGGATAGCGACCTTTCAGCTCCTTGCGCACGTCGGCATAGGTCCGCTCCCAGAACCCGCGCAGATCCTGCGTCACTTGAATCGGCCGGCGCGCCGGCGACAGCAGATGCAGCAACACCGGCACGCGTCCGAGGCCGACGCGCGGTGTGTCGGCAAGCCCGAACATTTCCTGCAGCTTGACGGCGAGGACCGGCGCTTCGCCCGGTCGATATTCAATCGGAACGCGCGAGCCACTCGGCACCTGGAAGTGCGTCGGCGCCGCTTCATTCAGTCGCCGTGCCTGCCGCGCGTCGAGTTGCAGCCGCAGGATCGCGGCGAGGTCGAGGTTGCGCAAATGCTCCCGGCGCGTACAGCCGTCGAGATGCAGACCGAGCCACTGTTCGAGAGTGTCCGCGAGCGCGGCGTCGGAGACATCCGGCCAGTTCTCTTCCGGCAACCACGCGCGCACCGACAGCACGCGCGCCTGCCACGCGCGCGCTTCGGCCGTCCACGCAAGCGCCGCGACGCCGCGACGACGCACGCCTTCGAGCATCGCCGCCCGCATCTCGTCCGCCGGCAGCGGGTCCGGCGTTTGCGCGCTCAGCACGATCTCGCCCAACCGCTCTTCGCGACGTGCGATGACCGATTCCGTCTGATCGTCCCAGCGCACGACGTCGGTTGTCGTGATCCGCTCCGCCAGCGCGTCGCGCAACTCATCCAAGCGGATGGACGCCGCCAGATGAATGACGCCTTCGCCGCTGCCCGCATCGAGATGCGCCGCGACCACATAGGACGTGCGCAATTTCGCTTCGTATACCGGCAGCCGCGCGCCGCGACCGCTGGCGAGCACATAGCTCGTCTCGTTCGCGCGGCGCTGCGCAGCGACGCGATCGGGATAGGCCGCCGCAAGCAGAACGCCGGGCTCGACCGCGGCTTGATCCCTGGTGGCCGCCTTCACCATGCGACGCCATTGGCCCGCCGCACGATCGACGCGTGCGCACGCCTCGGGATCGGCGCCGGCGGCGCGCACTGCGCCTCGGCCGCCGGACCGGAATGCCGCGAGCGCGTCCAGCCGCGCGCCGATGTCCACGGTGTCGCGCTGCTGTCCGGCGTACACGTCGCGCTCGCTCAGGAGCGCTGCGATGTCGCAGGCCATGCCGGGCGCGCCGCGGCGCTCGCCGAGGCGAATCAAGTGCGCGAGGCGCGGATGCATCGGAAGCTGCGTCATGTCGCGTCCGAGCGGCGTAATGCGATGGGACGCGTCCAGCGCGCCGAGATCACGCAACAACGCACGTGCTTGCGCGAAAGCGGCGGCCGGCGGCGGATCGAGCCAGGTGAGCGACGCCGGATCGTCGACACCCCAGAGAGCCAGATCGAGCGCGAGCCCGGCGAGATCGGCGGTCTTTATTTCGGGCAATGGCTGCGCGAGCAAACCGCGCTGTACGCTGTCCGTCCAGAGCCGGTAGCAAACGCCGGGACCGAGCCGGCCGGCGCGCCCGGCGCGCTGATCCGCCGACGCGCGCGCAACCCGCACGGTGGCGAGCCGCGTCAGACCACTTGCCGGGTCGAACTGCGGCACGCGGGCGTAGCCGCCGTCGACGACGATACGCACGCCTTCGATCGTCAGGCTCGACTCGGCGATCGGCGTCGCCAGCACCACCTTCCGCCGCGGCCCGGGTCGCAGCGCCCTGTCCTGCTGCTCCCAGGGCAGGTCGCCGTAGAGAGGATAAACATCCGCGCTGCTTCGCAGATCGTCGAGCAGTCGCGCGGCGCTGCGAATCTCCCCGCCTCCCGGCAAGAACGCGAGAATATCGCCTTGGTCGTCGGCGAGCGCCGTACGCACCGCGGCCGCGGCTCGCGCAGCGAGCGGCGCGTCGGTCTCGCGCGCCACATAACGCAATTCGACGGGATACGCGCGACCGTGTGCTTCGATCAGCGGTGCATCGAGCAAACGAGCGACGGCCTGACCGTCGAGCGTCGCCGACATCACCAACATCCGCAAGTCCGGGCGCAGCAAGCGCTGCGCATCGCACACGAGCGCGAGCGCAAGATCGGTCTCGAGATGACGCTCATGGAACTCGTCGAAGATCACGAGGCCGACGCCGTCGAGCGCCGGATCGGACTGCAGGCGCCGCGTCAGCACACCCTCGGTCACGACTTCGATGCGCGTGCGGGCGGACACCTTTGCGTCGAACCGGATGCGGTAACCGACGGTTGCACCCACCGCTTCGCGATAGTGCTCGGCCATACGCGCTGCGGCGGCACGCGCGGCGAGCCGGCGCGGCTCGAGCAATACGATCCGGCGACCGGCGAGCCACGGCGCATCGAGCAGCGCAGGCGGCACCAGCGTGGTCTTGCCCGCTCCCGGCGGCGCTTGCAGAACGGCGCGCGGGTGCTCCTGCAGAACGCGCTGCAGCTCCGGCAGAACGTCGTTGATCGGCAGCTGATTCATCAAATCTTGAAATAGGGGGTGAGAGAGTGGGCTGGCGCGAAGGCCGATACACTGCTGCTCGGTACACTAGTGCTCGGGATTTTAGCATCCGGCGACCGACGTTGTACTTTTGAGAAGCGTCGCGAATCGAGTATGCTGTGGAAAACGAAGCAACCGGTACGCACGAGCGCCTCTCCACCCCTCGCTCCGCCGAACAAGCCGCCCCGCGGCAGCGCCCGGCGTACCCACCGATCGAGCCAAATGGAAACCGCCAAAATCCACTCCATGGCGGACGGAGCCGCTCTCTATTCCCGCACATCGCGCGCCGGCCGCCGAAGCCGAGGCGTTATCGTGCTGCTGCACGGCATGGCCAGCAATCTCACGCGCTGGTCGGAGTTCGTCGAACACACGACGCTCAAGAATGACTGGGACGTATTGCGGCTGGACCTGCGCGGGCACGGCGAATCGCTGACGCGCAGCCGCATCGGCATGGAGGTGTGGAGTCGGGACCTCGTCGAGCTGCTCGACGCCGAAGGCTGCGATCGCGCCGTGTTGATCGGGCACAGTCTCGGCGCGCATCTCGCGCTTTACTTCGCCGCGCACTTCCCGGGCCGCGTCCGCGCGGTTGTGCTCATCGATCCGCTGTTCTCGCAAGCGTTGCGGCCGCGCCCGCGATGGCTGCAACGGATGCGCCCGCTGCTGAATGCCGGCGTCGCCCTGATTCGTCTGCTCAACGCCATGGGAATCTATCGCCGGCAGTTACCGCGACGCGACCTGCGGGCGCTGGATGATCAGGTACGCCTCGAGCTGATCAATAGCGGTAACGCGAGCGCCTTCGTGCAGCGCTATTCGTCGCCCTGGGAGGATTTGCGCTTCTTTCCGACGGCGCACTATCTGAAAGAAGTCGCGGAAATGATGCGCCCGCTTCCCGCGCCGTCTGAAGTCGCCGCCCCGATGCTGGTGCTGCTGTCGCGCAGCGTGACGTACACGGACCCAGACAAGACGATGCAGCTACTACGCGAAGCGCCGAATGTCGACTACGAATCGGTCGATGCCTACCACTGGCCGCTCACCGAACGGCCCGAACAGGTGCGGGAGTCGATCGAACGGTGGATCGCACACCGGATGCCGGACTGATCGCGTGACGCAACCGCATGCGCGCGTCTACTCAACACGCGTGCTACCGTCGGATCGCCGACGCCACGTGTTTGAGATCCTCTACGAAGCGCGCATACTCCGCCGCCCGCTCGGACTCCTGGATCAGCCGCAATATCGCCGACGGGTGAATCGTCACGAGCGTACGCGATGCGAGCGGCGTCGCCGTGATCGTGCCTCGATAGTCTTTTAGCCGGACGTTTCGGCCGAACGCGGCGCGTGCCGCCGTCGTCCCCAAACACACCAACACTTGCGGCTTGACCACGCGAAGCTCTGCGGCGAGCCACGGATTGCATGCGTCGATCTCGCCCTCGCGCGGCTTCTGATGCAGGCGGCGCTTGCCGCGCGCGATCCACTTGAAGTGCTTCACTGCGTTGGTGACGTAAACGTCTGCGCGCGGCAGCCCTGCTTCGTCGAGGGCGCGATCGAGCACCCGGCCGGCCGGTCCGACGAACGGGTGTCCTTTACGATCTTCCTGATCGCCGGGCTGCTCGCCGACGACCATCACCGCGGCTTCCCGCGGACCTTCGCCGAACACGGTTTGCGTCGCGTTGCGATAAAGATCGCAACCACGGCACTCCGCTGCCGCCGTACGAAGCGCCGGAAGACTCAGTCGCGCAGGAAGAAAATCCGCGGCCGAACGCGCCGCCGCTTCGCCGGCGTGCGGTTTCGATCGGCCGTTTTCAATTCTCACGCGCGGGGATCGGTTTGCCATCGACGTTCTAGATACTCTCGAATATTAATTTTCACGGCAGAGGACGCGGAGGAACGCAGAGGTCTTCATTTTATTCCGCTTGATTTCCTCTGCGCCCTCTGTGTCCTCCGCGGTAGAGCAGTCATACCTAAACCATCAGTTACTCCGTCTCGACGCTCCCGCCAATCGTGGAAACACCTGTTTGCGCGGCCGCCCGGCCGGCCATTAAATAGCGCCGCATGACGACGAAGGCTGCCGGCGCATTGCGCCTCGGCGCAAACGACTTCCGCGCGCTGTTCGATCAGCTCGGGCCGTCGCTCGGATTCTGGCGCGCCGCGGAAATTGCCGCGCTGCGCACGCAGACATACAAGCGCCCGGTGCTCGATCTCGGCTGCGGCGACGGTCTGGTGATGTCGTACGTGCTGCCGCGAGTCGATATCGGCGTCGATCCGAGCGCGGACGCGATCGCCCGCGCTTCGCCCCGTGCCCTGTATGGACGGCTCGAAGCGAAGCCGATCGAAGCGCTCACGCTCGCGCCCGGAAGCGTCGGCACGATCGTGAGCAACTCGGTGCTCGAGCACGTCGCCGATCTGCAGGCGGTCCTCACGGCGTGCGCGCGCCTGCTTCGTCCCGGCGGCTCGCTGATCTTCACCACGCCCACGGACGCATTCAGCCGCTGGCTCGCCGTCCCCTGGCAACGTTATCGCGACTGGCGCAACGGTCACTACGACCATCGCAATCTTTGGCCGTTGGAACGCTGGCACGCGGAGCTCGATCGCGCGGGCTTCACGTTCGCTTCGGTCCGCCCCTATCTGCGGCGCGAGTTCGTCCTCGCCTGGGATGCGCTGGAACTGGCGCAGCGAGTTTGGATCGGTCGCCGGCGTCTGTTCAGCTTGGGCTGGCGCCGCCTGCCGCCGGCCTGGCTCGACCGGCTCGCGCAACGTGCGGCGTGCATCGACCTTGCGGCGCCGGCACCGGGCGGCGGCCAATTGATCGTGGCGCGCCGCCGGTAACCTTCGCGCACATGTCGGTAGCGGCGACGCGCGTACGCGTACTGCTGGTTCGTTCCTGACGAAAAGCTAAAGCCGCGCCGGGTTCGGCACGTACGAATTGGCGTCGAACGGAAAGGCCGGTCGCGCGTCTTTGTTGTTGCGCGCGCGCAGCAGGCTCCAGTAACCAAAGAGGTTAACCGGTTGCTTGTCGATGACTTCGAGGTTGGTCTCGCGGACGAAAGTGTCCAGACAAAAATCGGGATGAAAACCAACGAGACGTGACAGCGGAGCGAGCAGGCTCTCCGCCTTGCCGACGATCGGGTTGGGACTATGAAAATGGTTCACGATGAAAATCTCGCCGTTCGGTTTACAGACGCGGCGCATTTCATCGACGAGCCGCCGCGGGTGCGGCACCACGGAGACCACGTACATCGCGACGACGATGTCGAAGCTGTCGGACGGAAACGACGTGCGTTCGGCGTCCATGACGTGGAGATCGACCTCGCGTCCGTCGTCTTCACGAGCGAGCCGGGCGCGCGCCCGTTCCAGCATCTCCGGCGATATGTCGATGCCGGTGACCTTCACGTCGTCAGGGTACAGCGGCAGCGACAGACCGGTACCCACACCTACTTCGAGCACGTGCTGTCCGGGACGGCAATTCATTCGTTGAATGACCGCCTTGCGTCCCGGCTGAAACACCGCGCCAAAGTAAAGGTCATACAGGCGGGCATAACGGCGGTAAGCTTTTCTTATTGCTTCAAGCTCCATTTTTCTTGGTCTCCCGCGGCGAAGCTGCGTTGGATTAGTCGAGCGCGCGCAGAAAATAACCCATCGCCGTGCCGAGCGCAAAGGCACCAGCGTGAAATGGTCCAGGAATCGTGCTTAAGGACAACCATGACGCGTAAGCCCGGTCTTTCCGCATTCGCCGAGCCGTGCACGCAGCTCCGCATCGGTCAAGCCGTCAATCTCGAGCAGCTTACGCTCGCTGGCCGCGCCGGCAATCAAGCGCACACTGTCGCGCGGGACGCGCAAGGCGGCCGCGATCATTCCCAGAACGGCGGTATTGGCTTTTCCCCGCTCGGGTGCGGCCGTCACCCGAACCTTCAGCACATCGCCCATCCAGCCCGCGACTCCGTCGCGCGCCGCCTTGGGGGATGACTTTGACAGCGAGCTTCGCCGTCATCGTGTTCAGGCTCTCGCCGCGGCTGACGCGTCAGGTCAGGCGTGCCGCGGCGAGATACTGGGATTGGACTACGGTTTGAGGGCCAGGAACAACTTGCTGCCGCGTCGGTTGATGAGCAGCAGCGTTCCGTCCTTTTTGGAAAGCTTGGCGCTGATGCGCTTCAAGTCCGCGACGGAGCGCACCGCCTGACGATTGACTTCGAGAATGATGTCGCCCGGCTCCACCCCCGCTCCCGCGGCGGCACTGTCCGGCTCGAGGCCGGTCACCACGACGCCTTTCGTTGTCGGAGGCAATCCGAGCTGCCGCGCGATATCGGGAGTGATGTTGCGCACGTCCATCCCCGCGAGCGCCGACTTCCCTTCCGCTCCTTCGCCCTGCAGCGACTCTTCCTCGCCGGCCTGCGCGATTTCCTTCGGCTGCTCCGCGATCTTCACGTTCGCGGTTTGCCGCTTACCCTCGCGCACGATTTCCACCTTCACCGTCTTGCCGACCGGCGTTTGCGCGACGTTGTTGCGCAGTACTGCGGGGCTGTCGACCGGCCTGCCGTCGAAGTTGACGATGACGTCGCCCGGCTTCACACCCGCCGCGGCCGCCGGACTATCCGCGAGCACCTCGCTCACCAGCGCACCTTTGCTGTCGCCGAGCCGGAACTGTTTCGCGAGATCCTGCGTGACGTCTTGGATGGAGACGCCGAGCCAGCCGCGCGTCACCTTGCCGGTCTTGACGAGGCTATCCATCACGGTGCGCGCCATGTTCGACGGCACCGCGAAACCGATACCCATGTAGCCGCCGCTGCGCGAGAAGATGGCGGTGTTGATGCCGACGAGCTCGCCGCGTGTGTTGACGAGCGCACCGCCGGAGTTGCCCGGGTTGATGGCGGCGTCGGTCTGGATGAAGTCTTCGTAGTCGGCGATGCCGACGTTGGCGCGACCGACGGCGCTGACGATACCCATCGTCACGGTCGAATTGAGCGCAAACGGATTGCCGATCGCGAGAATGAATTCGCCCACTTCGAGCCGGTCCGAGTCGCCCCACGGGACGGTCGGCAGATCCTTGGCGTTGATCTTAACCACGGCGATGTCTGTCTTCGGATCCGTGCCGACGACCTTACCGACGAATTCGCGCCTGTCGTTCAGGAGCACTTTGATCTCATCGGCCTTCGCGATGACGTGATTGTTCGTGACGATGTAACCGTCGGCCGAAACGATGACGCCGCTGCCCAGGCTGCTCTCCCGACGCTCGCGCGGCGCTTGAAAGCGGCGAAAAAATTCATCGCCGAAGAATTGCCGGAAGAACGGGTCATCCATGAACGGATTCCCCTGCTCCCCGCCCTGCGGCGAACGTACGACACGCGTCGTCGAGATATTTACGACGGCGGGAGTGACAGCCTTGACCACGGGAACGAAGTTTTGACCGGGGCCGGCGTTCGTGGCCAACGGCAGTCGCGGCTGGTCCGCGCTGCCCGCAACCGGCATCCAGCCGAGCCGCGAGCTCAAAACGATGCCGGCAAGAATGCCGCCGAACAGGAACAGGCCTGCGACCAGACCCGTTCGGAAGGAATAACGATCGAATTTCATTTTTTATTGTCTCCAAGCATGGGGCACGGTAGCCACATGGATCGAAAAAACCGGGAAAAGTTCGAGGCGGCCGCCTCCCGTCAAGCCGCGCTCGTCTTTTGGCTGGGGAACTTCTTCCGGAAGACGAGCCGATCCGGTGCCGCGTCGGCAAGAATAACATCCTTGGGCGCAAACTTCCCGGCGAGGATCTCCTGCGCCAGCGGATTTTCGACAGCCTGCTGTATTGCGCGCTTGAGCGGTCGAGCGCCGTACACCGGGTCGAAGCCGGCTTCGGCGAGGCGGTCTAGCGCCGCGCGCGTCAGCTCGAGGTCCATGTCGCGGCTTCTCAAGCGCTCGCGCAGGTAGCTCACCTGCAGCTCCGCGATCCGGTGCAACTGCTCGCGCCCGAGCGGATGGAATACCACGATGTCGTCGATGCGGTTGATAAACTCGGGTCGGAAGTGCTGCCCGACGATCTGCATCACTGCGTCCTTCATCTTCTGGTAATTCTCTTCGGTCGCTCCCGGCGTCCCGCCTCCCGCGACACTAGTACGTCCCTGTACGTCGCCTGCAACGAGCTCCTGAATCACCGTCGAGCCCAGGTTCGAAGTCATGACGATGACGGTGTTGCGGAAGTCGACCGTGCGTCCCTGACCGTCGGTCAGGCGGCCATCGTCGAGTACCTGCAGCAGAACGTTGAACACGTCGGGATGGGCCTTCTCGACTTCATCGAGCAGGATGACGGAGTACGGACGGCGCCGCACTGCCTCGGTCAGATAGCCGCCCTCTTCATACCCGACGTAGCCCGGCGGCGCGCCGATAAGGCGCGCGACCGAGTGCTTCTCCATGAACTCCGACATGTCGAGCCGGATCATCGCCTCATCCGTGTCGAACAGAAACGACGCGAGCGCCTTCGTCAGCTCGGTCTTGCCGACGCCGGTCGGCCCGAGGAACAGGAACGACCCGTACGGCCGGCGCGGATCGGAGAGGCCCGCGCGCGAACGGCGTATGGCGTTCGATACGGCTTTGATCGCTTCGTCCTGACCGACGACGCGCCGCCGCAGGTCGTCTTCCATGCGCAGCAACTTCTCGCGCTCGCCCTCCATCATCTTGGACACCGGAATTCCGGTCCAACGCGAAACGACCTCGGCGACTTCGTTCTCCGTCACGGCGTTGCGTAAGAGCTTGCGCTCCTTCTCCTTGCCTTCGTGATCGGACTCGGCGGCAAGCTGTTTCTCCAGCTCCGGAATGCGCCCGTACTGCAGTTCGGCCATGCGCGTGAGGTTGCCGGCCCGCCGTGCGGTTTCGAGCTCGGACCGCGCCCGATCCAGCTCTTCCTTAATATGATGGCTGCCGCTGACCTGGGCCTTTTCGGCTTTCCAGATTTCCTCCAAGTCGGCGTACTCCTTCTCGATCTTCGCGATTTCGCCCTCGAGCGCTGCGAGCCGCTTCTTCGACGCCTCGTCGCCCTCCTTCTTCAGCGCTTCGCGCTCGATCTTGAGCTGAATGAGCCGGCGATCGAGCCGGTCCATCGCTTCCGGTTTGGAATCGATCTCCATGCGGATACGTGCGGCCGCCTCGTCGATCAAATCGATCGCCTTGTCCGGCAGCTGCCGGTCGGTGATGTAACGGTGCGACAGCGTTGCGGCAGCGACGATCGCCGGGTCGGTGATGTCGACACCGTGGTGAACTTCGTATTTCTCCTTGAGGCCGCGCAGGATCGCGATCGTGTCTTCCACCGACGGCTCGTTCACCAGCACGCGCTGGAAACGCCGCTCGAGCGCCGCGTCCTTCTCGATGTACTTGCGGTATTCGTCGAGGGTGGTCGCACCGATCGCGTGCAGCTCGCCGCGTGCGAGCGCCGGCTTCAGCATGTTGCCCGCGTCGATCGCGCCTTCGGCCTTGCCGGCGCCGACGATCGTATGGAGCTCGTCGATGAAGAGAATGATATTGCCCTGCTGCTTGGCGATGTCGTTCAGCACCGCCTTGAGGCGTTCCTCGAACTCACCGCGGAATTTCGCGCCGGCGATCAGCGCCGCCATGTCGAGCGAGAGTAGCCGCTTGTTTTTGAGGCCCTCGGGCACCTCGCCGTTGACGATGCGCTGCGCGAGCCCTTCGACGATCGCGGTCTTGCCGACGCCCGGCTCGCCGATCACGACGGGATTGTTCTTGGTGCGCCGCTGCAGAATCTGCGCGACGCGCCGGATTTCCTCGTCCCGGCCGATCACCGGATCGACCTTGCCCTGCTCGGCGCGCTCGGTGAGATCGATCGTGTACTTGGAAAGCGCTTGGCGCGAGTCCTCCGCGTTCGGGTCGGCGACTTTTTCGCCCCCGCGCACCGCCTCGATCGCCTTCTCGATGCCGTTCTTGGAGACACCTGCCTCGCGCAGGAGCTGACCTAGCGTACCTTTGTCCTCGAGCGCGGCAAGGAGAAACAGCTCGCTCGCAATGTACTCGTCGCCGCGCTGCTGCGCGTACTTGTCGGTGAGGTTGAGGAGCTTGCCGAGGTCATTCGAAATATGAACTTCGCCGCCGGTGCCGCGAACGGTCGGCAGCCGGTCGAGCGCCTCGCTGACCTTCGACCGCAGCGCATTAACATTGACGTCGCATTGCGCGAGCAGATGACGCGTCGTTCCGCCTTCCTGATCGAGAAGCGCCGCCATGAGATGAATCGGCTCGATGAACTGATGATCGCGGCCGACAGCCAGGCTCTGCGCTTCCGCGAGCGCCATCTGAAACTTCGACGTCAATTTATCCATCCGCATCGGACACGCACCGTGTATGTATGCGCATTAAATTGGGCTAAACGCGGTCCTTTTCAAGACGACACGATTCCTTCCGTTAGCCCGACACCTGACAATATTTAAGAAGCGGGCCAACTAAGAAACCAAGATCGAGGCGAGTTGGTGCGACTCGGCCTTTCCAAGACCTTTGCCGGATTGAAGCCTTTGGCGGCGCGCAGCCCTTGAGAAATACGAACGCCGTCTTACGCCACGGCTGAGGGCCGGTCTTCCTTGGGCGACCGCAACGCCTCGCCGAGTTCGTCGAGACACACCTGCACCGTGCGCCCGCGGCAATGAACGACCGGGCGCTTCTGGAGTCGCACCCGACTCCGCAACAGTACGGCCAGGACCGTCAGACCCTGCCCGCGGACGCCATGGATGCGGACCGGAACGATCGGTGCGCCCGTCATCTGCGAGAGCAGCACGACCCCGCGCTTGAGCGGGACCGGAGGTTGATGGTCGAGATGGATGCGCCCATGCGGGAACAGCGCCACCGCCTCGCCATCCTTGAGCGCGCGACGCGCGGCGTAAAGCGCGACGTGCGGGTCGCGCGTTCGCCGCACGGGTATGCAGCCGATCGCGCGAAACAGCCAACGCAGATACCAGCGGTCGTACTCCTCCTGCGCGATGATGAAACGCAGCGGCCGCCGGCTGGCGGCGATCAGCAACAACGGATCGAGCCCCGAGACGTGATTGCTCGCGATCAGCACCGGGCCGCGCGCGGGCAGGTGCAGCGGGTCACCCGCCAATCCATGAAAACGCCGGCAGAAAATCCGGTTGAGACCATCGAGGCGGTTCAACCACTTGCCGCCCCAGTCGGCCTCGTTCGCCGCCTCGCAAATCTTGAACACGCGCTGTACCAGTCGCCCCAGGAGAACGACCAGTAACACCACACCGAGCCAGGCGCCGTTCACGGGATCGACAGCGCGGCCGCGTGCCCGCGGCGCTCGTTGACAGTTGCGAGAATGAGCAGGCCGGCAACGAAGTAGGCCGCTGTCGCGAGCAGCGCCAGGCGATGGTTGCCATGCGAGATGTACGTGACGAGGCCATACGTGAGCGGCCCGATCACCGCCGCGAGCTTGCCGAAGAGACCCCATAGCCCGAAGAACTCGGCGACGCGGTCTCGCGGCGAGAATTGACCGACCAGCGCGCGCCCGGCGGATTGCGATGATCCGAGGGCGAGTCCGACCAGGTTAGCGACCACCCAAAAACCGGCGCGGCTTTCGGTGACATAAGCGAACGCCAGCGATCCGATCCAGATGGCGAGCGTGATGACCAACGTCCGCACCGAGCCGAGGCGATCCTGCACGACGCCGAAGCCGAAGGCGCCGACCGCGGCCGTCACGTTGACGACCAGGATGAGCAGGATGTTTTCCCGCATGCCGAAGCCCATTACTTCCTGGGCGTACACGGCGGCGAGTACGACCACGGTGTTGATGCCGCAATAGTAGACGGTCAGCGATATCAGGAAACGGAACAAATCGCGGTAGTGACGCGCGTGGCTCAGCGTGTAGCGCACCCGTGCGAAGCCGATACGCGCGTAGCTCTCCCCGGCGGCGAGCGGCTGCGCGTGCGCCCGCTCCCGCAGCCAAATGAACGTCGGAAGCGTCGCGACGGCGAAGCTCGCCGCGGTGATCCACATCGTGACCGGCACATACTGCGCCGCCGTCGCTCCCTGCGCCTGCGCCCAATTGATATAGGCCAGGCAGAGCGCGAGCACGGTGAGCCCGCCGATGTATCCGAGCGACCAGCCATAGCCGGAAATTCGGGCAATGTTCTGTTCGCTCGAAATCTCGGGAAGAAAGGCGGCAATGAAATTCTCGCCGCTCGAGAACATCACGTTGGAGAGGACGAGAAACGTCATCGCGACGAGGATATCGCCCGGTCCCGCGAAACCGAGGAACGCCGTGAACAGGATGCAGCCGACGGTCGTCAGGGCCAGAAAGCGCTTCTTGTGCGCGCCGTGATCGGCGATGGCGCCGAGCACGGGCGCGCTCGTGAGCACGAACAGATTCGCAATCGCGGTGGCGACCGTCCATAACAGGGTGGCGACGGCTTTCGTGTCGGGACCGCCGGCCACCACGGCTACGAAATAGGCATTGAAAACCGCGGTGAGCACGACCGTGGTGTAGCCGGAGTTGGCGAAGTCGTACATCGCCCAGGCAAAGATTTCGCGGCGGGTAACGGCCGGCGGAACGGCACTATTCACCGCACGGCCCTCCCCTCCGACGATCCTCCGGGCAGGCGCGCGCGTGAGCGGAACAGACGAGCACTTCGTTGTTGAGTTCGCAAATCAGGCGTCAGCCAGAATAGCGGGACCGCCCGCCAAGTCAATATCGCGCGACGAAAACGAACGAGACATCACCGATGAACAAGCGCGCCGTTTTCGACTAGATTGGCGCTGTGGAACCCCAAACCTTCTTTCTGACGCTGCTCGCGATTCTGCTCTCCGCCCGCCTGCTGGGTGAAATCGCGGCGCGCCTCGGCGCGCCGGCGGTGATCGGCGAGCTGCTCGCCGGTGTGCTGATCGGCCCGAGCGTGTTCGGTTGGGTCGAACCGAGCAACGTCATCCGTCTGCTCGCGGAGATCGGCATCATTTTGTTGTTGTTCGAAGTGGGGCTCGAGACCGACGTCATTCGGCTCGTGCGCACGGGAACGAAACCTCTCCTCGTCGCCGCGACCGGCGCCGCCGTTCCGTTCGCCTTAGGGTATGGCGCGAGCCGGTTTCTGTTCGGTCAGGGCACGCTCACGGCGCTCTTCGTCGGCGGCACGCTGACCGCGACCAGCATCGGCATCACCGTGCGCGTGCTCGCCGACCTTGGGCGCAACCGTTCGGCCGAGGCGCGCATCGTCCTCGGTGCCGCGGTGCTCGACGATATCGTCGGCGTCGTGCTGCTTGCCCTGCTCTATGAATTTTCGATCGGCGGCGGGATCAACCTCGCGAATACCGGTCGGGTCGCACTGTTCATCGCGCTCTTCATGGCGCTCGCCCCGTTCGCGGCGAAGCTCATCGCCGAACAAATCGAACGGCTCAGCCGCACGAGCCAGATACCCGGCCTGCTTCCGACCACGGTCGTCTCGCTCGTCCTGTTCTTCGCCTGGCTGGCTCATGTCGTCGGCGCTCCCGAGCTGCTCGGCGGCTTCGCCGCCGGGCTCGCGCTGTCCCGCAGCTTCTACCTCCCGCGCCCCATGACCATCAAGACCGACGCCGGGTTCAGCCGTCATATCGACGACGAGCTGCGCCCGATCGTGCACTTGTTCACGCCGATCTTTTTCGTGTCCGTCGGTCTGATGCTCAATTTCCGCACCATCGACTGGGGCTCGGTCTTTATCTGGGCGTTCTCGGGATCGCTGCTGCTGCTCGCCCTGATCGGCAAGATCGCCAGCGGTTTCGCGGTACCGGGTGAAAACCTCCAGCGCCGGTTCGTGATCGGCCTTGCCATGGTGCCGCGCGGAGAGGTCGGGCTGATTTTTGCACAGCTCGGTCTGTCGTCCGGCATCTTCGACGATGCGACTTACGCCGCGATGGTCATCGTGATCGCAGGCACCACCCTGTTGCCTCCATTCGTCATGAAGTGGTATTACCGTCGCTCTCAGTTGAGTCTCGCGGAAGGATAAAATATGCCGAATCCAACGGCTGTTCCGGCGGCAGCGATCGCATCGGCGGTGCGCCAGGCGCTTGCTGAAGATATCGGCAGCGGCGATCGCACGGCCGCCCTCATTCCCGCCGATCAGACGGGCCGGGCCCGCGTCGTCACGCGTGAAGATGCGTTGCTCTGCGGTACCGTCTGGTTCGACGAGGTCTGTCGCCAGGTCGACGCGCGCATCCGGGTGAGCTGGGACGCCGCCGACGGCGCTATGGTCCGCGCCGGCGATACGCTATGCCACGCGGAAGGACCCGCACGCGGACTGCTGACCGCCGAACGCACGGCGCTCAATTTCCTGCAGCTCCTGTCCGGAACCGCGACCGCCGCGCGGCGCTACGCCGACGCGGTGCGCGGCACCCGCGCGGTCATCCTCGATACACGCAAGACCTTGCCCGGTTTGCGGCTCGCGCAAAAATATGCAGTTCGTTGCGGCGGCGCGCAGAACCATCGTATCGGCCTGTACGACGGGATCTTGCTCAAAGAAAACCACATCGCGGCGACCGGTTCGATCACGGCAGCGGTACGGGCGGCGCGCGCGGGAGCGCCCGCGGACGTCTTCGTGGAGGTCGAGGTGGAAAATCTGGCGGCGCTGCGCGAAGCCATCGACGCGGGCGCCGAACGCATCCTGCTCGACAACTTCGGGCTCGACGACATACGCCGCGCCGTCGCCGAAAACGCCGGGCGTGCGAAGCTCGAGGTGTCCGGCGGCGTTACGCTCGCCAACATACGGGCGCTCGCGGAGACCGGCGTCGACTACATCTCCATTGGCGATATCACCAAGAACGTACGCGCGATCGATTTGTCGATGCGGTTCGAGTGACGGGATTTGCGCCGGGTTTGGCTAGCACTCGCTTTATATGATTTTTCTACCGCAGAGGACTCAGAGGACGCAGAGGAAAGGCAGTTGTAAAGTTGAAACGCAAAGGACGCCAAGGACGCGAAGGAAAGCTGACAAAAGCGAGTTAAGGCCCTTCATAAATTTAGAACGAGCCCGCGTCCCCGGCGCTGTAGTAAGCTCTGAAGTATTAATTTTTACCGTAGAGGATCGCGTCCTCTGCGGTGAAAACTAATATCTCCGTGAGCGAAAAGCATTAATCAGTCGCCTTCGCTTTTCCTTTGCGAACCTATGTGTCCTTTACGTTTCAATTTAAGTTATCGCATGCCGTCGGACGAAGATTGCTTCGCTATGTTCGCAATGAATCTGTTTGGGATTCGCCTCGAAGCCTTCACGTGACCTACTGCTTTCCTTCGCGTCCTTGGCGTCCTTGGCGTTTCAATTTAGGTTATCGCATGCCGTCCGTGGCGCAATCAATATGCCGGTGCTAACCCCCGGCCTGCACATCCGTGTGCAGGCGATCGCTCTCGCACTTCCCTGTGCTATCGCGAAATTGGCGCGTCCTGCGCGGCATCAACGGCGCGGATGCACGTTGCGCCGCTCCTGCGCGTCCTGCGCCCGCGGCATTCGTACGTCCTGTACAGCAAGTGCAGACATCCGCGAATACCCCGTTTCGCCCTCTGCGGTGAAAATTAATATTTCCCAAGGCCACCTTAATTGTCCCCGTCGTGCCGTATGACAACCTGTTTGGGATTTGTTCGGAGGTTCCTTAACCTGCTTCACTGCCGTCCTTCGCGTCCTTGGCGTCCTTTGCGTTTCCCAATTTCTTAAAGATCTTCCCTCTGCGTCCTCCGCGTCCTCTGCGGTGAAAATTAATTAAAAACCGGCGCGACGCAACTCGCGGAAGCAAGAGCGGCGAGTTACGCCAGGTCGACTTCGAGGTTGTCGATCAGCCGGGTACGCCCGAGCCACGCCGCCGCCAGTACGACGAGTCGCGTATCTCCTGCAACCGGCGCTGCAAGATCCGCCTGGCGTCGAACGCTCACATAATCCGGACGGAACCCGGCCGCCTTGAGGGCGGCGGTAGCGGTTTCTTCGACAGCGGGAACCGATGGGCGTGATTTCAAGTCGTCGTGAGCGCGGACCAGAGTCTTATATAGTGTCGGCGCAATGCGGCGTTCTTCCGCCGAAAGGTAACTATTACGCGAGCTGAGAGCGAGACCATCGCGTTCGCGGACGATATCCACGCCGACGATCTCGATCGGTATGCCGAGATCTTCCGCCATCAGACGAATGATCATCAGCTGCTGGTAATCCTTTTTTCCAAACAGCGCCACGTCGGGCGCGACCAGATGAAACAATCGGGCTACGACGGTGGCGACGCCGCGAAAATGGCCCGGCCGAAAGGCGCCGCAGAGTATCTCGCCCAGTCCCGGCACTTCGACCTGCGTGTGGCGTTCCCGGCCGCGTGGATACATCTCGCTTTCCGTCGGCGTGTACAAGATCTCGACGCCGGTCGCGCTCAGCAGCGCACGGTCTTCAGCGGGAGTCCGCGGATACGTGGCGAAATCTTCTTTCGGGCCGAACTGCAGCGGGTTCACATAGACACTCGCGACAACCGCGTCGGCGTAGCGCCGCGCCTCTTCCATCAAGCGCCGGTGCCCGGCATGCAGATTCCCCATCGTCGGCACCAGCGCGATGCGCTTGCCCTGGGCACGAAGCCGCGCCACTTCGGCACGGAGCGCGGCATTGGTCGTGGTCTCGATCATACGGTTACCGCGGCGTATGCGTTACACGGAGGTCAGAGGATTGAAGAAATGCCGGCCGCTGCGAATCCGGGAAATGTAATCGAGCAAGGTCTGGAAGTCGTCGTCGTGATCGACGAAATTGATCTCGGCGGCATTCACGACGAGCAACGGCGCCGCGGTGTAATGGTGGAAAAACTGCGTATAGGCATCGACGATGCCCTGCAGATAAGCGCGATCGATCAGTCCTTCGTAAACGATTCCGCGCCGGCGTATCCGTTCGAGCAGCACATCGACCGGCGCTTGCAGATAGATCACACGGTCGGGAACCGGCAAATCGAAGCTCATCTGCTGGTACACCTGCTCGTAGAGCCGAAGCTCATCGACTTCGAGATTCGTATGCGCGAACAGCCGATCCTTCTCGATCAGAAAATCGCTGACGAAGCCTGACGTGAACAGCTCGCCCTGCTTCAGCTCCTGAATCTGGCGCGCCCGCTGGAACAGGAAAAACAGCTGCGTCGGCAGCGCGAAATACTTGCGCGAATGGTAGAACCGTTCGAGAAACGGGTTTTCCTCGGGCTGCTCGAGCAGCGCGCGGGCGCCGAGCGCCTGCGCGAGCCGCCGCGCGAGGCTGGTCTTGCCGACACCGATAGGCCCTTCGACGACGATATATTCCGGTTTTCCGCTCTTCATGCCCAATGATCGTGATCCGATGCGTCGGGTGGCAGGCGCACGACGTCGCCTTTGTCGCAACGTTCGAGCAGCGTCGCCACGGCGCCGCGGCCCGGTACGTCGAGCGTCGGCGCGATCTCGAACAAAGGATACAGCATGAACGCGCGTTCATGCAGACGCGGATGCGGCAGCGTCAGCTCCGGCGACGCGAGCTCGAGTTCGCCGTACAGCAGCAAGTCGAGATCGAGCGTACGCGGACCGCCGCGCGTTGAACCGCGCGTGCGGCCGTGGGCCGATTCGATTTCGAGCAAACGCTGCATCAGCGCGCGCGGCTCGAGCGTCGTGTCGAGCGCGCACGCGGCGTTGATGAAATCCGGCTGCTCGGTTATGCCGACGGGTGCGCTGCGGTAGAGCGAGGAGCAGCCGACCAGACGCGAATCAGGCAGGCGTTCCAGCGCGGCGACGCCGCGGCGCACCTGAGCCACCGGCGACTCGAGGTTGCTCCCGATGCCGACGTAAGCGCGCGCAAGCGGGCTCATGTATGCGCACGTTCGGGCGCGTTCGAACGATGCCGGCGCCGCCGGCGGCGGCGCTTGCCGGTGCCGGCGGTCGGCCGCACCGCAGCAACCATCTCGCGGCGCTCCTCTTCCGTCACCTCCTGAAAGCGCGTCCACCATTCGCTGAGCTCGGCATCCGCTTCTCCCGTATGCGCGCGCAACATCAGAAAATCGTAGGCGGCGCGAAAACGTTTGTGCTCCAGCAGCCGAAATGGCTGACGGCCGGAGCGGCGCTCCAGGCGCGCCTGCATCGACCAGATCTCGCGCATCGGCGCACTGAAGCGGCGCGGGATCGTGACGTGTTTCAACGTATCGTGCAGCACTTCCTCGGCGGCGCGATCGAGCGCTTCGAGCGGGCGCATGCCGTGCGCCATGCGCGCCGCGGCGTTGTCGCGAACCGGTTCCCACAACAGCGCCGCGAACAAGAACGCCGGCGTCACCGGCTTGTCTTCGGCCACTCGCGCGTCGGTATTGGCAAGCGCCTGCGGCACCAGCGTACGCGGAGACCCGCCGTCTTCGCGCGCGAGCGACTTTTCGGTGAGCGGAAACAAGAAACGAAAGAGCCCGTGGGTCCGTAGCAGCTCGAACGTGGCGGCCGCGTGTCCGCCGTGAAACAGCTTGAGGACTTCCTCGAACATGCGTGCCGGCGGAACACCGAGCAAGAGGTGCCCGTGAGGGCGAATCGGGTCCGCCGTGTCCGGTTCGATCAGGAAACCGAGCTTTGCGGCGAAGCGAATCGCGCGCAGCATCCGCACCGGATCTTCGCGATACCGCGCGACCGGATCGCCGATCATGCGCAGCAAGCCGCTCTTGAGATCGGCCATGCCGTCCACGTAGTCGATCACCGTGTCGTCGTCGACATCGTAATAGAGCGCATTGACGGTGAAGTCGCGCCGGCGCGCATCCTCTTCCCGTGTGCCGAATACGTTGTTGTCGACATTGTCCCCCGCGCGCTCCGGTGCGGCGCGAAACGTCGCCACCTCGACAATGTCCCGGCCGAATCGCACATGCGCCAGGCGAAAGCGCCGCCCGATCAGATGCGCGCTCGAAAAGATTTTCTTTACTTCTTCGGGCCGTGCGTCCGTCACCACGTCGAAATCTTTCGGTTCACGTCCGAGCAGAAGATCCCGGACGCAGCCGCCGACGAGCAAGCCGGCGTACCCCGCCTGCTTCAAACGACCAATGACTTTGAGCGCGTTATCGCTGATGAGGGCGCGCGACAGTGAATGTTGCGCGCGCGGGATGATGAGGGGCTCGCTAATCTTTCTATTACCCTGAAGGCAAAATAGTGCGTCCGGCGGCGGCTCACCTGCGGTTGTGCGTAAACCGGACCGGCCCGTATAATAGCACGCGCCTTCTCTCCTGATATTTCGCTCCCTTCGTCTAGTGGCCTAGGACGCTGGCCTCTCACGCCGGTAACAGGGGTTCGAATCCCCTAGGGAGCGCCATACCTGCCGGGCCCTCGCGTCGAAATATCCCCAGGCGAGAAGGGCCTGCCCGGAGTTCGCTACCCGCTGATCGATACGGCATTATCCGGTCGGCGCGGCTCAGTCCCTTGATCACGCCTTGGCTCGACCCCATTTCTCGCCACATGCCGACCGCTCATCCCTATCCGTCCTCCCCGACCGCGGAGGTCACCCGCGCCGACTTCGCCGCGCAGGTGATAGATCGCTCGTATAAGGTTCCGGTGCTGGTCGATTTCTGGGCGCCGTGGTGCGGCCCCTGCCGAGTGCTAATGCCGCTATTGGCCAAACTGGCCGCCGAGTACGAGGGGAAATTCTTCCTCGCCAAAGTGAACACGGACGTCGAACAAGAGTTGGCAATGGAATACCAAATTCGCGGCATTCCGGCGGTCAAGCTCTTCCGCGACGGCAAGGTCGCCGGGGAATTCGTCGGCGTTCAACCGGAATCGGCGATACGCGCGCTGATCGATCGCTTCGTACCGCGCGAGATCGACGCCATCCTCGAACGCGTGAGTACGCTCGAACGCGACGGGAAGCACGCCGACGCGGCTGCGCTGCTGCGCCAAGCGGTCGAGAAGGATCCTCACGACGATCGCGCCAAGATCGAGCTGGCCCGCCGGCTGGTCGCCCTGCCTGCGGCCGAAGATCTCGACGCGCGTGCCGATGAAGCCGCTCGGCTGCTCGATTCGCTGACCTTGCGCGCCGGCGCGAATCCGGATGTCGAAGCGCTACGCGCGCGCCTTGCGCTGCTACGCGTCGCTGCCGGCGCCCCGCCGCTCGACGTGCTCGAGCGTGCGGTGGCGGCCGACGCCAACGATCATGTCGCCCGGCACCGGCTCGCGGCGCGTCTCGCGCTCGATGGCCGATACGAGCCCGCCATGGAACATTTCCTAGAGCTGGTTCGGCACAATCGGAACTATGGGGACGAGGCCGGTCGCAAAGGAATGCTCGCCGTGTTCAATCTCGCCGGCAGTCGCGATCCGGCGGTGACGAAGTACCGCGGCCTGCTCGCGCGCACGCTCAACTGATTCCGCAATAAGTCGCTGTTCCACGACAAACCCGTCTGCATTGCAGCAGCCGGAACGTGGATCGACGACGCGCGGTCGCCGGTGAAAGACACTCTTCCGCGGCAATCGCGTCGCGGGCTTTCCCACTGAAGTTCCTTGCCCGCCCGTACCCTCGACGTTATCGTGGCTTCGCCGCTTTCGGATCGCGAAAGCGCGCTTGCGCATCGCAGGGAAGCGGCGAACACCTGCCTACAACCAACAATCAAGGAGGATTTATGAGTTCGGCTGGACGTCTCTCGCTTCTCACCGTTTCTCGCCGCGCCCGGCGTGCGATCGTGCTGGCATCCCTCGCCATCGCGACCGCCGCGCCGCTCGCGGCGTCGGCCTCACAGCCTGTCTATCTGAGCGACCTGCGCAAATTCCCGCCCATCGCCGAGAAAGGCACCCTCACACTGCTCGACAAACCGAGCACCGCGACGCCGGCGGTGCTCGCCGTAGCGTTTCGCAACGATCCACGCGTGCGTACGAGCGTGACGGTGCGCTTCGACCGCGACGCCGTGACGCTTCACGACGACGGCGCCAACGGCGACGCGCAGGCTGGCGACGGAGTCTTTTCCGCTGTCGTGACGTTCGACGCCGACGCGCTGCAAAGGAGCATCGCCACGCGTAACCAGGCCCTCGAAAAAAATCCGGTGGTGCCCATCTTCGACAAGCGCCAAGTCGTGAGCCACGCATCGCTGTCGCCGATCGCGCTGCCGTTACAACCGGGCGTCGCGCTCGATCTGTCGCAGCTCACCGGGCTCCTCGCCACGATCGATCCGGCGCGCGAGCTGATGATTCGCCATCCGAGCGTGGTGGAAGATCCCACTCGCACGTTCGATCCGTGTACCGGTGCGGGAACGCCGATGGGGCCGTGGACGTTCGGGTATCTGATGACGCAGATGGCGAACCAGAGCGCGACCGGTCTCGACCCGGCGGTGTTCACGCGCCGCTGGCTGCAGCGCTGGGAGTTCGATCAGGTGGTAAATGATTTTCTGGTTCCGAGACGCCTCGACATCCAGAACGACATCATCAACCCTTGGCCAAAGCTCGCCGATGGACGGCTCGATCTCGCGCGTGCACCGTTTCGCCTGCTCGCCATCGTCAACCGCGTCGACCTGCGCGAAAACCTGCTGTACGGCGGCGGCAGCGCCGGTGAATTGCGCTTCGTGTTCGGCGCGCTCAACCTCAGCCAGTGCAACAGCCCGCTGCAGTTCACCGTCATCTTCGAGTACGGCGTGAAGCAACCGAGCTGCAGCGCCCTGGTCGCGTATGCGCAGCAGTGGCACAACCTCGGCTCGCTCGTGATCGGTTCGGCGGCGTACAACGCGGCGCTACAGGCGATCACCGACCCCGTCGTCGTCGCCGGCGCCGATCCGTCCAAGCCGAACGGCAGCGCGCTCAACCAGTTGCGTACGAATGAGATTGCGATCGCGCCGCCCGGCGGCCAATGGGAGTTGCGCGAATTCAAGATCGACCCGCTCGTCTCCGGTCACTTGTCGGAGGTCACGGTGAAACAGACACCGAGCACGAGCCTTAACAACCAGGCAGTCATCCGCGACTTTATCAACGACAACGAAGCGGCAATTTTGGCGGGCACGTACGTCGTGCCGCTCGACTATCCCGGCATGACGCCGTTCCTCGGCGGCTCGTCGATTACGCCGTTCGGTGTCTTCTGGAACGGACCGGCCGTGATCAACAATCTCGAGGCGCGCCACCTGTTCTCGCTCGGCACCTGCAACGGCTGCCACGCCGGCGAGACGAACACCGCTTTCACGCACGTTAAACCGCGTCCGGCCGGAGTCCCCTCCGCGCTCTCGGATTTCCTGACCGGTCTGAACCAGCCGACGCCGAATCCGGTACCGCCGCCGGCGAGCCACGTATTCGGTGATCTCGACCGCCGCGCCCAAGATCTCGACGCGCTGGTGAATTCGAGTTGTCTGTTCCAGGTGTTCCAGCGGCCGCTGCTCATGAGCCATTGAGCGTCCGAGTCAAACGCGGGAGGCGGGCCGGAGCGACCGGCCCGTCTTTTTTTATCAAGACAGCCCTGGATGGAGCGAAGCGGAATCCAGGGTTTTTCCGACGAGAACGAACTTTCACCGCAAAGGACGCCAAGGAAAATTTTGTAAATATCTTTTTTGCCTTCCTCCGCGTCCTTTGCGTCCTCTGCGGTTCATCAATCTCTAATTTAATTGAACGGATCTATGCCGCGCTGTCGCGAGTTCGTAGAACCCCTCGCTTCGCCGCGCCTGCCGCAGATTCCGCGCGCGCCAT
>JBJMVQ010000023.1:0-58817 GCA_045810625.1 Sulfurifustis sp. | reverse complement strand
CGCCCGCAGCAACAGATGGTTAGCGTTCAAAGCTTCAGGTGGTTCAAAAACGGATTTAGATCGATGAATTTCGTCGCAGCTTCCCTGAGTTCTCGTGCGGCATGAGCCCAAAAGACAACATGCACCACAATGTCTCTCTTTCGAAGTTTCTCGATTGCAGGAACATAGTCTGCGTCGCCAGCGACAAGAGTCATCTCGTCACCTTTGATGTCGAGTATCTCGTATGAATCCGCCATCATGGTGGCGACAATATCAGTGTCGATTTTCTTTTCACGGTTCGCAATACTGCGGTCGTAAACAATAGGTTCGAACCCCTGGCGCTCTGCCGCATCCCATAGTGAATCGTTGGGTGGTGGCCGAGATCCAAACAGCAATGCGCGCTTGACCTGCAGTCTCTCACCCCCTGCAAACTTAAAGAGGCGACCGAAGTCAATTTTCCAGCTGGTATCGCAGATTCTGCTTTGTTGCGCTTCCCAGATGGTTGGTGCCATGCCGCGCTCGACTGCGGAAACGTGCATGCCCTCGATCCATACGTTTGAGTTATCTACGTACAGCAGGTTGGCCATGTATCCTCCTTTCTTAAGCGCTAACGAGAAATATTATCGTTGTCATGCACGCAGGCTTGTTTTCTTCTTGGGAATTATATCGCTTGTCGCTGAAGCTGAGCTCGAACTTGTCGAAACTTCCCGCACCGACGAACATCCGCTTCGGGTCGAAAGCAGCCACCCGCTCATAAGTCGAGAGATCGAGAACGGTTTCGTGTCGGTGATCGAGCTGCCGCTACGGCTTTTTCTTATCGCCGAACAAGCGCTCGGCCGCTTCGCGTGCGGCGTCGGGGGTCTCGGCGGGCGGCGCGCCGCCGAATAGCGCGTCGAGCTTCGACTTCGCGGCGGCGGCTTTGCCTTGTGCGCGCACGTCGAACGCGCCGGGGCGCGGCTTGAACCAGTCGCAGTAGTTGGCGTGTTCCTTATTGATGACTTCTTCGGCGCGGATCTCGGAGCATTGGCGCGTCGTGCGCGCGTCGTAGAACTGGCATAACTTGCAGACATGCAACTCCGCTTTGCATGCGGGGCATTCGGCCGTGCGCGAGAGCGGCAGCGGAACGCCGCGTAGCTCGGCTCCGCATTTCCAGCAAACGAGTTGGCCTGCCATGGCCTCTTTTTACTCCGCGCCGGCCCCCGCCGCAAATCCAATGAAGGTGCCGCGTAATTCCTTCTTCAGAATCTTGTCCGACGCATCGACGGCGCGCTGGACCGAACCGTCGTGCTGGAGTGCCGATGCCTTGATCGGCCAGCGCTTCAATCCGCGCACGCGCTGCGTCGCCGGCTCCAACAGACGCACTTCGAGCACGCCGCGCTGCCAGTACCAGCCGTCCTGCAGGCCGAGATCGTCGAGCGCGAGACTTGCTTCGAGCACGTAGTCCGGTGACGCGCCGGTGTCGGCGAGAAATCCCGCGTTCGACAGCGCGCCTTTCAGCACGGGCGCAAGCCCGCCGCTCGCGTCAGTCGTCACATGCGGCGCGACTTTAACGCGCTTCAGCAGCGCATCACGATCGGTGCCGAGGCGATCGAGACTCATCGACGGCGGCGCGCCGACGCCGGTCGGGTCGATCACGCGCAGCTGCTTCTGATAGACCACGCGGTCGGTTTGCGCGACCACCGCTTGCGACGCCGCAGCGATCTTCGCGAGTAAATCCGTTGAGTCGCGCGCGCGATCGAGATAAAGCCGCGTCGCCTCGTCCAGCCGCTCGATTTCGCGGCGCAGCGAAGTGCCCGCCTTTGCGCGCGGCAACACGGCGAGCGCGTAGTGGCTCCCCGTCTTCGGATCGTGCCAGGTATCGGCGATCTCGATTCCTTCGATGAGCTGCTCGGTACGCGTCGTGATACGGCGCGCGCTGCGCGCTTCGTACCCGCTGCCGCTCGCCGCGGTGCGAAATGCTTGCGTATCTTCCGACTCGACGGCGATGTCAACGTCGAAAATCTTCGCGAGATCCGCCCGCGCGCGATCGCGCGCCTCCTCGCCGCTCGGCCCTTCTCCGCGCCCCACCAAATACTGCGCCGACGGATACTTGGCGGCCGCGCCGCCGACCCAATCGGGCGCGCGCGCCGACGTCGCGCAACCGCCGGCCACGGCGAGGACGACCCACGCAATCGTAGTAATCAAAAGCTTCATGGCATTCTCCGCGAAGTAACGACCTGCGACGCGATGCTGTATCGCGATAGGTAAGTCTTGCGCCCGGGGCGAATCACAACGTCGGGCAATTCGATCGCGCCGACGCTCGCGCTATCGGCGCCGAGCAACTCGATTCGGATTTTGTAGCTGCCCGGCGGAAGCGCGAGCCGAGCGATCTGAATATCGTGCGGCAACGTCGCCCAGCTGCGGGTGTCGGCGCGCTCGGTGAGCACGCTCGCGACTTCCATCCCGAACCCGATGATCGCCGCCGCCATGGCGTCGTCGCGATTGCCGCGCCCTTTCGCGCGCGCGGCCCGCGCCAGCTCCGCTTTCACGACGGCGCGCGCCAAAGCCCGCGCCGTGATCGCCGGCATCTTCGCTTCCAGGGTGTGCAACGCCTGCGCCTGGATGTCGGCGACGACCTCGGTATCGGCAACGGCGGGGCCGGCGACGACGCGAGCGGCGCGCACGACCGGGAAGCGCTGCTCATAATAAGGAACGGCAATGCGGATCCAATGACCCGAAGCGGGATCGAGCACGGTTGTCGCATGCTCGCGCTTGATGGGCGCCAGCCCGTTGTGCAGCAGAAACACGAGCTCCCCTTGCGTGCGCCACGTCGCCTGATCGGTAAAGCGCGCGATGCCGAACTCCTTTTGGTAGCGGCGCATCTCATCGGCGAGGCCGAGGTGCTGCGTCAAACGGAGCAGATCGTTTTTGAGCGCCTGTGGCACGGCGACGCCGTACTTCTCGCGGCGTTTGCTATAGGCCTCGTAGCTCTTGCGGTAGGCGATCAGGGCGTCGCTCCACTCGCCGCGGTCCTCGTAAATCATACCGGTTAGGTAGCGCGCGAACGGGTCTTCGACGTAGCTCGTGCCGGCGCGCTCCGCCTGCTCGCGCAATTTCAAATCGACCTGCAGCGCTTCGACGCGGGCGTCGTCGAGATTGCCGAGCGCGATGTAGTTGAGCGCTTCGTATAGATGCAGCAGCACCTGCTCGTGCTCTTCGCCGGCATAAGCCTCGGCGGCATCGTTGATGATGAACGTCGCCGTCTTTTCGCGCAGGCTGACCGCCGAATATTTGTCCATGAGCACCTTGGCCGCCTCGAACGCTGCGTTCGACGCCTGATAGTCGCCGGCCATGCGCAGCGTCATCGCCTTATTCAACTGATAGAGCAGCGGTTCGCGCCGACCGTCGCCCTGTCGCTCGAGCGCCGCGAGCGCTTCCGTATATTGCTCCTGCACCAGCCGGCGCTCGATCTCGTCGAACGAGGTACTCCACGTCGCGCAGCCGGCGGCCCAGAGGCAGCCGGCCAGCAACGCTGCGGTGCGCGCGAGCCGCATGAACCGTGCGGGCTGACGCCCGACCTTGGCACGTCGCTGAAAACGCATTCTTTCAGCGACGCTCGCTGCGTTCGAAGGCGCGGGTGCCATTTTCCGAGCACCGAAAAATGGGCATACGCCGCAGCCTGCGAGTTGAAAAAGTCCACGAACGGACCTTTTTCAACATACGCTGCTAAAACCGCAGGCTCGCGTTCTTGACGAGCTTCTTGATCTTCTTCTGTCCGATCCAGACTTTCTCGTTATCGACGAGGCTGATGAGCGTCAAATCGACCTGGTAGTAGCGGACCTGCGTCTTGCCTTCGGCGTCGACGATCGTGTTGATCGTGCCCTTCAGCATGTAGTCCGCACCCAGCTCCTGCCCCATCGCCTTGCGCGTGTCTTCGCGCGCGTGCAGCTCCTGGTCACGGCGCTCGTCGCGCAGCTCGCCGCGCTCGACACTCGACGCGACGAACTTTACCTTGCCGGAATTGATCAGCGCGCGCTCCATATCGGAGACGAAGGTGCCGACGTTGATGTGCTCGTGCGAGAGATTGCGCACCTCACCGACGATCACCGCCGGCGGCTTGCGTTTTGTGCGCGTGTACTCCTGCACCCACGGCCGCGCGAGCACGTCCTGAATCATCTCCTCCGATACCAGACGCGAATCGGTGTCATTCCAGGCACCCGACAGATCTTTCACTGCATTCGTGTCGAGGCGCTCGACTGTGGTGCCGCAAGCAACGAGCATCGATGCAAGGACGAGCGCGCCGAGCGCGCGCGATAAGCTGGCGAGTCGCATCACGGTTTCTCCTTCGCCGCACGATCGAACACGTTGTCGGCGTTGGCTCCGACGTAACGGCGCACGTCTGCGTTCATGTCCTGCGCCGCCGCGATCGTTTCCTTCACGTGCTTGCTGTCCAGCTCGGCGATGGCGTACAGGGTGTTGGTGCGCTTGTCGACCCAATGCGCGACGATCTTCGCGCCGGCGAGATTCACCTGCGTCAGATTCTTGATCTGGCGCGACACGGCTTCTTCGTTCGCACCCGTGCCGCCGGAGCGGCTCGCCGCCTGATAGTCGTGCGACACCATATCGACGTACGACGAGAAGATGCGCGCGACTTCGGCGCGCGCCCGGTCGTCGGCCGTGGAGCGCTGCAGCGCGGCATCGCCCATCGGCGCGGCCGAGCCGACGCCATGGAACAGACGGCCGTCACGGTCTTTGACGTACGCCGTGCCCTTGTTGACCCAATCGGGCGCGCCCTTGATGCCCAAGTCGCTTTCGAGCTGCGTGCGGCCGGCACAGGCGGCGACCGCCAATCCGGCCACGAGCCAGAGCAGATGGTGTAATCGCATGCTGAATTCCTTATGGAGTGTGATTGCCAAACGGCGCAAGCGCCGACCTGAAGGCTAATTATAGCCACTCCCGGAGTGCGGAATCGTTGACGCAGATCGCAGAAAAACCGCCGGCCGCTACTCCTCGGCGCCGCTGCTCACTGCCGCCACCAGCGCGAGGTCGCCGCTCTTCACCGAGTCGAGATTGAACTTCTTGGCCGACGCGGCCATGCGCGTGAGGGCCTCGGCGAGCGGCATCGGCGGCGCGGTCTCGCCTTTCTTTGCGCGGTGAAACCGCACGGGGTTGATCCGCGCGACCACGTAGGTACGCAAGTACGGCGACTTGAACCCGCGTTTCTGTAAACCCTCGACGATTTTCTTCACCTGCGCGTCAATGCCTTCGAGCCGTGAGGCATAGTCTTCGCGTTGGCGCAGGCTCACCGGTAGCGTGCGGTCGCTGAAGCGATCGACCTTCTTGAGCAAGGGACTGTACGCGCCGCCGCCGAAGCGGCCGTTCTTCTCGTACACGATCCCGAGCGTCAGCAGCTCGGGCGCCTCGAACTCGGCGGCGAATTCGTTCTCCTTCGCTTTCGGTTTGCGCGCGGCAAGGTTCCGCGCCATGCGGATCACTTCGAGGCTCTTGTCGCGCAGGTTATGCGCCTTCTCGGTGTTCAGCGCGAGGATGCGAAACGCGAGGCTCTCGTCGGGGCAAACGAGCGCGGTGATCTGCCGCAGACCGACGACCTTCGCCGCCGCGAGCCGATGGCGCCCGTTCGGTGTCCACAGGCGGCCGTCTTCCCCGCGCACGACGATGATCGGATCGAGGAACGCGCCCGCTTCTTCGATCTTCGCCGCGAGGCGCTTCGCATGCGTCGGCGACAGATCACGCTGAAACGGTGTCGGTTGCACGGCCGCGAGCGGCAACGCCGCGAGCAGCACCGGCCGTCCCGAGAGCGGCTCGCGATACGCGCCCAACGCCGCGCCGCCGCCCGCGGTCACTTCGTTGATGAGCGGCGCGACTTCGGGCGCGTCGACGGCAAGCGCCATCTGGGCCGCATCGAGCCCGAGCTTTTGGGTTCGCGGTGCGAGCGACGTGCGGCGCTTCGCGGTTTTATTCCCGGCTTTCTTACGTTTTGTCGCTACTGTCGTCGTGGCCATATTCGTCGATGTCGTTTCAGCTCGGTGATTCGGAGGGTTTCGGCCGGCAAGCGGTAGGCGGCCACGGTTGTCCGTTTGCGAAAATTCGCTCCGCTGCAAGGACCGCATGGAAATGCGGACGAATATAAACACAGGAGACCGAAACAATGGAATATGGGGAACGCCTTTCAGGCACCGTTGAATCACCCGCTCCCTCCTCGCACTCTCCCCGCTTCAAGTTGATCCGCTCAGTGATCGTCTCGACCGCCGCCCTCCTCGTCGCCACGAGCGGCACGCACGCCGCGACGCTTTCCGCGTCGTTTACCCGCCAGATTCTTGCCCCGGTGGGTCCGGAGGCGCCGATCGAGCTGCGATTGTTCGCGACCGCGGTGAAAACCGACTCCGCCGGCAACATTATTACCGACACCACCAGCGACCCGGTGAAGAACATCGTCGGCGCCGAGCCCGCCGGGCAACGCGCCGGCGTGATGCGCTACACGAAGATCATGTTCGGGGCGAAGTACGACACCGGAAGGCCCGACCCGGGCAGTCGCATCGATCCAAATCGTCCGGCGCTGTCGAGCGGCAGTCAGCACTGGCCGTTCGTGCGGCAACCGTTCCGCAGCTGGCCGAATGCAGTGGCCGTCACGGCGAACGGCGCGAAGCTGTACGTATCGCTGCCGGGACGCGAAGGCTATCCGGATTGGCGTGTCGCCGTCGTCGACACGGCCAGGAAGCAAGTGCTGCGTTGGATCGACCTGCGGCCCTCCGGCCAGACGCGCGGTACGCGCCCGGTCAGCGTGCGCATGGCGCCGGTGAACACCGCGATATCGTCCGCTCCTTATGCGGTGGTGCTGAACCAGTACGCCAACTTCGCGAGCGTGATCAACACCAGCACCGATCAGGTGATCGGCGAGTTCCAGACGGGCTTTTACAGCGAAGACGCCGTCTTCAACGCGAGCGGCACCCGGCTGTACGTGACCGATCGCTTCGGCGATCAGGTGCGCGCCTTCCGGATCGACGCCGGGCCGAAGTTCACGCCGATCGCGACGATTCCGACCGGTACCAACGATCTCGACCGCTCTAATCCGCGCAACCTGGATCTGAGCGCCGACGGCAAGACGCTGTATGTCGCGAATACGCTCGGCCACGCCATCGCGGTGATCAATGTCGCGAACGACGCGAACACGCTGTTGACGACGATGCCGGTCGGCGGCCTCGCCACCGACGTAAAGATCGCCGGCAGGTGGGGCATCGTGTCCGGCCACGACACCAGCAACGTCATGAACGGCCCCGAAACCGGCCACGGCTTGCCGACCGTCGTCAACGGTACGGCGATACGCAACAACGGCCAGGCGCTCGGGTATCAGCCGATCATGACCGACGCGACCAAAGCGACGACGTTCGACGATATCGGCAGCACGTTGAGCGTGTTCGACACGTCGACCAACAAGTTCGTGTATCGCTACGTCGATGCCGGGCGCGATCAGTCGCTGGTGGTCACCCCCGGCCAAGTCGTCGATCTCGGCGATCACCAAGCGGGACAGAAGATCATCAAGGGCAGCGGACCGGAGCAGATGTTCGTCCGCGGCAATTTCCTCTTCGTCAGCGAGATGCATTCGGACAAAGTGGAAGTGTTCCGCGTCAATCAGAACCCGTCCTCGCCGTCGCAGATCCTGACGGAAACCGGCTTTGAATTCACCGGCGGCATCACGCCGCAAGGTGTGGCGGTATCGCCGGACGGGAAAACGGTGTACGTCGCCAACATGCAGACGGAAGATGTGTCGTTCCTGGGCGTCGACACGAACGGCGCGCTCACGAAGCAAGGCTTCGTCACCGTCGGCGTCACCGACAGAACACCCGACCCGACCACCAACGGCAACAACGGCAAACAGCTGTTCGCGACCGATGAAGAGGTCGGCTTGCGCTGGTTCTTCACGTCGTCGTACGCCGACGACGGCCAGAAGTCGTGCAACAACTGCCACTGGCAGAGCCGGCACGACGGCAGCCAATGGAACGTCGGCGCGAACGCGATCGGCGGTGTGAAAGCGGTGCCGCAGAACAAGGACATCTCCGACAACTGGCCGGAATGGTTCGAGGGCCTGAACAATAATATGACGGCCTACGCGTCGGCTTGTAACGGCGAGCTGACGCAGGCGGAAAGAGTGAACGCGCTGTTCCCGCAAGCGAGCTTGACCGACCGCCTTCGCGCGCGCGACCAGTTCGTGCAGCAACAAACGGCTGCGAACTCCCAAGCGATCGGCCGTTCGGAGCTCAAAAGCGACGCGTTCAGCATCGGCTTCTACAAAATGGCGTTCGACCAGATCCTCTGGACCCAGAACGAAACGCGGCGCATGCCGAATCCGCTGACGCAGTTCCCGTCGAGCGACATGGCGACGAAGATCGCGCGCGGCAAGCAGATCTTCAGCAACGAAGTCGCGAACGGCGGCGCGGGTTGCGCGAGCTGCCATCACAACGGCAACACGACGGTGAACGGTGTGCCGAACGACACCTTCCAGGATTACAACATCCACGAGCCGGGTGTCGTCAGCGAGACGACCATCGACGGCGACGGACCGTTCAAACGTCTGGCCAACGATTACTTCTTCACCGAGTTCGGCCCGCCGCAGGACGAGGGCTCGCGCCAGAACATCAGCAGCCGCAACACCAAGCATCTGCGCAGCTTCTGGGACAGCGTGCCGCGCTGGCTGCACCACGGCTTCGCGCACAGTCTGCGCGAAATCCTGCTCGCGCCGGATTCGCCGCTCCTGCAGCCGGGCGAGCGCGGGTTCAATTTCCGCACGGTACGCACCGATAGCACGCGCAAGGTCGCGGGCAGTTTCCTCGGCGGACAGCCGGTCGTGCTGCCGACGGAAGTGCCGATCAGCGTCGCGGGCTCCGACGGCTCGCTCGGCGGCGACGGCAAGGGACCGATCCTGGTGAGCCTCGATCCGCCGACGCAAGTGGCGGCGGCGGACTCGGCGTACCCGGACGGCCGCCTGCAGCTCGACCAGATCGGCACGAGCAATCTCGCACCCCTGATCGTGACGGTGAACGGGCAGCGCCAGATCAATCCCAACCTCGCGACGAACCACATCCAGGTGATCAAGGACACGCACGGCAAAACGTCGCAGCTTTCGGCGTCCGATCTCGACGCGTTGATTGCGTATCTGCTGTCGCTGCAGTAGCAAAGAACCGCGGACCGGTTGAGCAGGACGCTCGCCGGACCCGGATCGCAAACCCCGCGCAAGCGGGGTTTGCTTTTTGCGCCACCACCCGGCGCCGGCGGAACGCCGAATCGCTTTTACGCTATGATGCTTTTCAACGATTTCGTCACGAGAACGACGCTCCAGTCCACATGTCGAACATCATTGAAATAAAGAACGTCAGCGCTTACCGCGGCGACACCCGCGTGTTCACCGACCTCTCGCTCTCGATCCCCCAGGGATGCAACACCGCGATCCTCGGGCCGAACGGGGCTGGCAAGACCACGCTGCTGAAGCTGCTGTCGCGCGAGATCTATCCGCTTCAATCGGACGACAGCTATATCCGCCTGTTCGGCGAGGAGCGCTGGAACGTGTGGGAGCTGCGTGCGCGACTCGGTATCGTCTCCCACGATTTGCAGCGCGAATATGTCGGCTACGCGCATGGGATCAATGTCATCCTGTCGGGTTACTTCGCGAGCGTCGATGTGTGGGCGCACCACCACGTGAGCGGTACGCAAAAAGCGCACGCGCAGCGGATCATGGAAATGCTCGGCATCACCGCGCTCGCCGACAAGCTTTATGCAACGATGTCGACCGGCGAACAACGACGTTTTCTGCTCGGGCGCGCGCTCGTGAACGATCCGGAGACGCTGATCCTCGACGAACCGACGAGCGGCCTCGATCTCAAAGCGTGCTTTCAGTACATCGATCTCGTGCGCGGATTGATGCAAAGCGGGAAAACCTTGATTCTCGTCACGCATCACATTCATGAAATCCCGCCGGAGATCACGCGCGTCGTGTTGTTGAAGAACGGCGCGATCGTCGCGGACGGCGACAAAGCCGAGATCCTAACGAGCCGGAACTTGAGCGAGTCGTTCGACGCGCCCGTCGAGCTGGTGCAGGCGCACGGCTTCTATCAAGCGTTGCCCGGCCGGCGCTGACAGTGCGCTATCGCCGGGCGTTGCGCCACCACCGGCCGGGACCACCGCCCTTTCGGTCTAAATCCGTTTTCAGGGAGAGAAACTGCATGACGTCGGCCAATGCAAGGATGCCGAGCAAACGTCCCTCGTGCATGACCAGCAATCGGCGCGTACTGCCGCGGCTCAGCCGCTTCCACGCCTCCAATGCATCGGTCTCGGGACCGACCGAATTGTTGGCACCACACGGCTCCATCACTTGCGCCACAATGCGGCTCGGCCACACGGCGCGCGGAACCATCTTCACCTGATCGATGCCGACCAATCCGAGAACCGCACCGCCGGCGACAACCGGATACGTTTTGTGGCGGTAGCGGAAGATGTAATTCTCGACAAGCGCCGCAAGCGGCAGATCCGGAGTAACGGTCACCGGGTTCGGCGTCATCAAGCGCCGCACGGATTCGCCTTTCATCGACTCGCGCACGAGCAACTCTTGATAAGACATCGCGGCGGCGGCGCGCAAGAACAGTCCGATCAGAAACCACCACATTCCCTGAACGGCGTTGCCGGTGACAAACGCGAAGACACCAAGCGCCATCAGCGCGACGCCGAAGCCCGCGCCGACGCGCGAGGCGATACGCGTGGCCCAATGGAAATCGCCGCGCCAGCGCCACAGCGCCGCGCGCAGGATGCGACCGCCGTCGAGCGGAAAGCCGGGCACGAGGTTGAACAGCCCGAGCGCGAAATTGATCACGCCGAGGTAGTACGTGATGCCGTGCAGGGCCGTCGGCGTCTCCGCCGTGGTCAGCCGGTAAATCTCATAGAATACGAATGCAAGCACGAAGCTCGCGACCGGCCCCGCAACCGCCATCAAAAACTCGGTCTTCGCATCGCGCGGTTCCTGCTCCATCTCGGCCACGCCCCCGAAAACGAACAGCGTGATGCGGCGAATCGGCAGGCCGTAACGGCGCGCGACCAGTGCGTGCGAAAGCTCATGGAAGACGATCGAGAACAGGAGGCCCACCGCGCCGACGACGCCCATCGACCAGTACGCGGCCGGCGCGAAGCCGGGCAAAACCGTGGGGAACAGCCCGAGCGCAAGCGACCACGTGACCAGAACGCCCAGCAGGAGCCACGATAGATCGAGATTCACCTCGAAGCCAAACAGCCGAAACAGCGTGAAGCGGCGAGTGAACATGCCCTATCTCCGTGAGGGCGCTCCGCTATTCTAAGGCACCGCGATCCGGGCCACGGGCAGAAGAATCCCTAGGTAGCCACCCGGCGAACTGCGCGCGGAAACTCGGCGCCGCGTCCCGACAGGCGGCGCTGAACGTCGCGGGGTGAGCCGCGCCGAAAATCCTGGTAGCCTTTAGCTATTGGATCACGGATTCGAGAGGCCTATGTCCGACAAACCTCAGAACCGCGCGGCCGAGCCGGAGATGGACGGCGCCGCGCTTTATCGAGAAGAAATCTTCACCGACCGCAAGATCGGAACCATCCGGCGCCTGACGCCGGTGAAGTCCGACGGTTCCACCGACCCGGCGCGCCAAGTGCTGTACGTCGGCGAAGCGCAGATTCTCACCCCCGCCGGCGCGTTGCCGCTCAGCTTCGATATTCCCGCGCAATCGCTCGCCGACGCCGTGCAAAAGTTCGGCCCGGCGACCAAGCAGGCGATCGAACGCACCATGCAAGAGCTGCAGGAGATGCGCCGTCAGGCGAGCTCGTCGATCGTGATTCCGCAAGCGGGCGCCGGCGCGCTCGGCCCCGGCGGCCTGCCGGGCGGACTGCCCGGCGGCGGCAAGATCAAACTCCCGTAAGCGGGTCGGCGCGGCGTACGAGCGGCACTTGTCGCCGGCGTCGCGCCTCAGCCGCCGGCCGCTTCTTTTTCCAGCAGCTCCCAACGCGCGTAGCAGGCATCGAGCTCGCGCGCGACGCTCTCCAACCGCTCTATCGTCGCCGCAATCTTATCTTTCGGTTGTTGGTAAAACGCGGGGTCGCTCGCCGCCGCTTGTAATCGCGCCTGCTCGGTTTCGAGCGCTTCGATCCGCGCCGGCAGCGCTTCGAGCTCGCGGGTCTCCTTGTACGAAAGCTTGCGCGACCGCTCGCCGCGCCGCGGCTCCGGCCGCACAACCTCGTCGGCGCTCGCCCGTTTTGGCGTCTCGTCTCGCGGCGCCGCGAACTGCTCGCGATAGCGCTGCCAGTCCTCGTAGCCGCCGACGTACTCGCCTACTCGCCCATCGCCCTCGAACACCAGCGTGCTCGTCACGACGTTGTCGAGGAACGTACGGTCGTGGCTGACCAATAACAGCGTGCCTTCGTAGTCCGCGAGCAAATCCTCGAGCAACTCGAGCGTGTCGACATCGAGATCGTTGGTCGGCTCGTCGAGCACGAGCATATTGGCCGGCTGTGTGAAAATTTTCGCGAGCAGCAGGCGATTGCGTTCACCGCCGGAAAGCGCTTTGACCGGCGAGTCGATCCGCTCCGGCGGAAACAGAAAATCCTTCAGATACCCGATGACATGGCGCGAGCGGCCTTTCACGGAGATAAAGTTGCTGCCCTCGCTCAGGTTGTCTCGCACAGTCTTCTCCGGATCGAGCTGGCGCCGGTGCTGGTCGAAGTAGGCCACCTCCAGACGCGTGCCGATCACCACCTGCCCGGTGGTCGGCGCGATCTCGCCGAGGATGAGCTTGAGCAGCGTGCTCTTGCCCGCGCCGTTCGGGCCGACGATGCCGATGCGATCGCCGCGCAGAATGTGCGTCGAGAGATCGCGGATGATGACATGGTCGCCGTAGCGGAAGCTCACGTGCCGCAGATCGACGACGAGCTTGCCGGATAACCCGCCCGCGTCAATGCCGAACGCAACGCTGCCCGCCGTCTCGAGCCGCGCGCGGCGCTCGCGCCGGAGCTGTTCGAGCTTGCGCACGCGCCCTTCGTTGCGCGTACGTCGCGCCTTGATCCCCTGCCGGATCCACGCTTCCTCCTCGGCGAGCTTCTTGTCGAACTTCGCCGCGGCGCGCGCCTCGATCTCGAGCAACTCCTCTTTCTTGCGCAAGTAATGATCGAAATCGCCCGGGAACGACGTGAGCTTCCCACGGTCGAGCTCGACGATCCGTGTCGCCAGATGCTTCAGAAACGTGCGGTCGTGCGTGATAAACATCAGTGCGCCGCGGCGCGTCTTGAGAAACTCTTCGAGCCAGGTGATGGCGGCGATATCGAGATGGTTCGTCGGTTCGTCGAGCAGGAGCAAATCCGGATCGCTCACCAACGCGCGGGCGAGCATCACCTGACGCCGGATACCGCCCGAGCAATCGGCGAGCCGCTTGTCCGCGGCCAGATTCAACCGGCTCAGCACCATCTCGACTTTCTGCCGCACGTTCCAGCCGTCAAGCGTATCGATCCGTGCATGCAAACCAGCGAGCCGATCGAGCGTGGCGCGGTCGCCCGACGCACTCTCGTGCGTCGCGTGATGATAATCGGTCAGCAGCCTGCCGAGCTCGCCCAATCCGCCGGCGACGACTTCGAATACGGTCGCCTGCGTGTCGGGCGGCACTTCCTGTTCGAGATGCGCCACGCGCAACGTTTCCTGCCGCCAGACCTCGCCGTCGTCCGGAACCGCGGTGGCGGCGATCACGCGAAACAGCGTCGACTTGCCGGTTCCGTTACGCCCGACCAGACAGACGCGCTCGCCCGCGTCGATTTGGAAATCGACATGTGCGAGCAGCGGCAAATGACCGTAAGCGAGGGAAACATCGGCGAGGCGCAGCAACGGCATGACGCGGGCGAAAATGGTGCGAGCGAGGTAAGGCGCAGCAAACTAGCGTAAGCCGCGCTACAAAAAAAGACCCCGCCTTGAGGCGGGGTCTAGAGTGACATCGAATTCGGCGCGCCGGTTAGGCGGGGCGTACGTTTGCCGCCGCCGGTCCCTTTGGCGATTGCTGCACGTCGAACTCCACTTTCTGGCCTTCGGCCAAGCTCTTGAAGCCGCTCCCTTGGATGGCGGAATAATGCACGAAGACATCTTTGCCGCCGTCGTTGGGAGTGATAAAGCCGAAGCCCTTCGATTCGTTAAACCACTTCACGGTTCCTGTAGCCACGTAAATAACCTCATTTGGTTCAATTGCGGTGTGTGCAGTTCTTTTCTTGCGGGTTTAACGGGAGTGACTTCCAACTTGCAGGAGGACTTCCGAACTAACTACAAGAACGGGACTGCAACGCGATGCACTATACACGAAACCAATAAAAGCGCCAGAGGTTTTCAATACTAGGTTCCTGCCCGGAGAAAAGTGGGTAAAACCCGCCCGGCGGCCGGTTTCGCTCCGGCCACCGGGGCGATCGGCGCCGGTCACGCCAGGGCGAACTGCAGCGTTCCGAGCTTTTCGATGCTCGTCGTCACCTTGTCCCCCGGCTTCAACCACACCTGCTTTTCCTTCGGGTAGCCGAGGATCACGCCTTCCGGCGTTCCCGTGAAGATGATGTCGCCGGGCGAGAGCGTGAAGTGTTTCGAGATGTAAGCGATCAGGCTCGCACAGTTGAACACCATGTCGCTCGTGTTCGATGACTGCCGCACCTCGCCGTTGACGCGGCACTCGATCTTGAGGCTGTTCGGATTCGAAATCTGGTCCGCCGTCACCAGATACGGCCCGAGCGGCGCGAAATGGTCCGGGGTCTTCCCCAGCATCCACTGGTTGGTGCGCATCTGCAGATCGCGCGCGGTGAAGTCATTGCCGGTGGCGTATCCGAAGACGTGCGAAAGCGCGTCCGCCTCGCTCACGTTACGCGCGGTGTTGCCCATCACGATGACGAGCTCCGCTTCGTAGTCGAATTTTTCCGCCGGCACTTCGGATACTTTCACGGTGCCGCCATGGTAGTACAGCGCGTTGTTGTACTTGTTGAACAGAATCGGCAGCGTCGGCACCGGCTGCCCGGTCTCGGCCGCGTGGCGCCGGTAGTTCAACCCGATGCAAATGATCTTTTCCGGGTTCGTCACCACCGGCCCGAACTGGGCCTGCGCTTCGTTCACGAACAGCGCATCCGCGTTCTTCGCCGCCTGCGCCTTGTGCAGCAACTCGGCAAGCGCCCCGTTGTTTCCGCGTCCGCGAATGACGTCATCGATCGTCGTCGGCGCTTGAATGCGAAGCTCCGCCGCCGCCTTGCGCACATCGAGAATTCCACGCTCGGTTTTGATTCCGAGGCGGTAGTCGTCCCCGCTCCGCAGGGTCACAAACGTCATGTTCTTCGGCATTTCGGCTGAACCTCCATACTTCTTGTTGGTCGTCCGCTCCGTTTCCGCAGCACTCGCTCCGTTCAGCAGACCCGTCGCGCCCACAACCGCCGCGGCGCCCGCACCTTTCAGTAACGTACGGCGTTGCTTATCCATGCTCGCTCCTTGATTAGCTTTCGGTTGACCGCCGTTTTACTATGCAAGCTAATCGGCGCAGCTGTCAAAGCGCGCGCAGACGCAACCGAGCTAAACAGGCTGTTTGGAGCCGGACGTAGCCTTGGGTGTGCCTTCCACCGTTCCGTCGAGCACGCGCCACATGTACAGCGCGAGAAAAGAACGATAAGGAGCGAACGCGTTCGCGATCTTCAGCAACGTGCGCCGCGAACGCTTGCCGGTCACTCGTTCCAATCCGCGATAAACGCCGAGGTCGCCCTGGGGCCAGACGTCGACGTCACGAAAATAAAAAATCGACGCCATGTCGGCGGTCCATTGCCCGACGCCCCAGATCGCGGTCAGATGCACCGACCGCTCGGCGTGTGTCATTCGGCGCAAGCGTTGCACCGAAAGCAATCCCGCGGCATGCGCCTCGCGAATGGCGATGAGCGCTTTCACCTTGTTTTGAGAAAGCCCGCAGGCCCGCAGGACGCGCGCGTTTTTCCCGGTAAAGCATTCGGGCACCGAGCCGCCGTTCGCCTTCACCGCGATTTCGACACGCGCCCAAATGCTCCTCGCCGCGGACGTCGAGAGTTGCTGCCCGACGATGACGCGCGCCAGGAACCACGCGAAACCGCGGCCGCGTCGGTCGGGCATTTCGAGACGCCCGATTTGCACGATGGCCGCGTACAAGGGCGGCGAGACGCGCCGCGCCGTGCTGATGAAATGTCGATGTACTCGGGGTGTCACGGGAATCAGAGCGGATCTAGCGCGGGCGCGCGGCGCGACGCACGCGATACACCTGCGCGGTCAGCTCGGTCAGGCCGCGCGCCCGGAACGGCGAATCCTTACGCAAGATGTCCTGCGTGTGCAGCCGCACCACCTCGAAATAATGTGCGTACAGCGCGCGCACTTCGTGCTCGGGAACTGAAAACGGCGGGCCGGGCATCTGTTCTTGCGGATACGTGACGGTGATCAACAGCGTCTCCGCGGCGCGCGGGAGAATTGCGGCGAGCTTGGCGACGTACTCGCGACGCATCGCCGGCGGCAGCGCGATGAGCGCGGCCCGATCGTACACCACCGCGACGTCCGCGAGATCCGCGGGCGCGAGCGCGAAGAAGTCGCCGCAGAATATGGTGATACCGTCCGCCTCCCAGCGCTCGAACGGCGGTTGCGCCGCGACGTTCGGAGTCATGCCGTTCTCCGCAAAAAAATCCCGCACAGCGATCGAGATCAGCTCGATGCCCAGCACGCGATGCCCTTGCTCGCGCAGCCAGATCATATCGCGGCTCTTGCCGCATAGCGGCACGAAAACCGTCGCGTCACGCGGCACGCCGAGTCGCGGCCAATATGCACGCAGCGAGGCGTTGATCTCCTGCTGGTGAAAACCAAGCTCGTTCTTCTCCCAGCGCTCTTGCCAAAAATCGCGGTCCACGGACGCAATGCTGCCCGATTCGTGCCCGGATCGCTATACTGCGGCTGCGCCCTTCGCTTGTCGTGGGCGCGAATTCTGGCCGAGGATTACACGCCAGGGAAAGACGGCCGCATGATTTTCGATCTCGAGCCCGATACATCGCGCGACGCGCTACGCGCCGCGCATCGCTCCGACGAGCGCGCGCTGCTACTTGCGCTATTGCCGCGGGCGCGGCTTCCTGCCACCGAACAGGAACGCGTGCTACAGCAGGCACGCCGCCGCGCCGCACGCGCCCGCGCGCTGCTCCAATCGCACAGCGGCATCGAGGCGTTCATGCAGGAGTACGACCTCGCATCCGAGGAAGGCGTGCTGCTCATGTGTCTCGCCGAGGCGCTGCTCCGTATACCCGACACCGCCACCCAGGAAGCACTGATTCGCGACAAGCTCGCGCGCGGGCGCTGGAGCGAGCACCTGGGGCAGAGCCACTCGCTCCTCGTCAACGCGTCGACCTGGGGACTCATCCTGAGCGGGCGCATCGTCACGCTGGACGAAAGCGATCCGCAGCGCCGGCCGGCCGGAATCTTGGAGCGACTGGTCGCACGTACCGGTGAAAAGATCGCCCGCGTCGCCATCGCGCGCGCGATGAGTGTGCTCGCCGATCATTTCGTCGCGGGCAGTAGCATCGAGGATGCGCTGCGACGTTCGGCTGTGCGTGACGGCGTTCGCTATTCGTTCGATTGCCTCGGTGAAGCCGCGCGCTCCGCGGCCGACGTCGAACGCTATTTCAAGGCATACCGCGACGCCATCCGCGCGATTGGCGCCACGTCCGCGTCCCCCGGTCCCGTGTTCGATCGCTCCGACATCTCGGTCAAACTGTCCGCGCTGCATCCGCGTTACGAATACGCGCAACGCGCGCGCGTGTTGGATGAGCTTGCGCCTCGCATCCTCGCCCTCGCCCAAACCGCGCGCGCGGCCGGCATCAGCATAACGCTCGACGCCGAAGAATCCGACCGCCTCGAGCTTTCGCTCGACATCTTCGAAGCCGTGATCCGCGATCCGAGCCTGCGCGGATGGGACGGCATCGGTATGGCGGTCCAGGCGTACCAAAAACGCGCTCTCGCCGTGCTCGAATGGCTCGCCGCCATCATGCGCCGTGAAGGCCGACGCATGCCCGTACGGCTGGTAAAGGGCGCGTACTGGGACAGCGAGATCAAACGCGCGCAGCAACTGGGGCTCGACGGCTATCCGGTTTTCACGCGCAAGCACGCGACGGACGTCAGCTATCTGGCCTGCGCGCGCCACATGCTCGCACAGAACGACACGTTCTTCTGTCAGTTCGCGACGCACAACGCGTACACCGTTTCCTACATTCTTTCCGCGGCACGCGATCAACGCTTCGAATTTCAACGTCTGCACGGAATGGGCGCGGCGCTTTATGAGGCGCTGGCGGAAGAAGGCGTGAACGTGCCGTGCCGCGTGTACGCTCCCGTCGGCAGCCACGAGGTCTTGCTGCCCTATCTCGTGCGCCGGCTGCTCGAGAACGGCGCCAACACCTCGTTCGTGAATCAGCTCGCCGATGCGCATCTCCCGATCGAACGCCTCGTCGTCGATCCCATCGCCGTAATCGAGGCGGTCGACGCGGCGCCGCATCCGCGCATTCCGCTGCCGGTGCATCTCTACGGCGGCGAGCGACGAAACAGTCGCGGCACCGATCTGAGCGATCCCGAAGCGTTGCCCGCGCTCGACACGGCGCTGGAGCGCGCGAGCGCCGCGTCGTGGCATGCGGCGCCCATCGTCGGCGGCAAAGTCGTCGACGGTCCAGCGCGCGCGAGCGCCAATCCCGCGGATAACACGCAAACGATCGGTGAAGTCATCGAGGCGGACGCCAAGCATGTCGCCGACGCATTTGCGATCGCGGCGCAGGCGCAACCCGAGTGGGACCAGCAGCCGGCGAACGAACGGGCAGCTTGCCTGGAACGCGCGGCAGAATTAATAGAAGAACAGCACGCCGATCTGATCGCGCGCATCGTGCGCGAAGGCGGCCGCACCGTCGCGGACGCCGTCGCTGAAGTCCGCGAGGCCGCCGATGCCTGCCGCTACTACGCGTTGCGCGCGCGCCGCGAGTTCGCCGACGGCCGCGAGCTTACGGGCCCGACGGGCGAGTCGAATCGGATTTACTTACGCGGCCGCGGCGTCTATGCCTGCATCAGCCCGTGGAATTTTCCGGCGGCGATCTACACGGGCCAGATCGCCGCCGCGCTCGCCGCCGGCAACAGCGTTATCGCCAAACCGGCGCGCCAGACGCCGCTCTGCGGCGCGCTCGTCGTCGAGCTGCTGCACCGTGCCGGCATTCCCGGCGAGGTGCTGCATTTTCTTCCGGGCAGCGGCGCCGTCCTCGGCGACGCGATCGCCGCCGATCCGCGTCTCGCCGGCATCGCCTTCACCGGCTCGACCGACACCGCCTGGGGAATCGAAGCACGCCTCGCACGCCGGCGCGCCGCGATCGTTTCCTTCATCGCCGAAACCGGCGGCCAGAATGCGCTGATCGCGGACAGCTCTGCCCTCCCGGAACAGCTCGTACCCGACGTGCTCGTGTCGGCGTTCAACAGCGCCGGCCAGCGCTGCTCGGCGCTGCGGGTCCTCTTCGTGCAGCGCGAGATCGCGCCGCGGGTCGTGCAACTACTTTGCGACGCGATGGAGGAGCTGCGAATCGGCGATCCGATGCACCTTTCGACCGACATCGGTCCCGTGATCGATCGGGCGGCGGCGGCCGGGCTCGAACCGCACGTGCAGCGCATGCGGCGCGAAGCGAAGTTGCTGCGCACGCTCCCCCTGCCCGCAGAAGCCGAACGCGGCAGTTTCTTCGCGCCGCATATCTTCGAGATCGAGCGCCTCGACCGGCTGACCCACGAAGTGTTCGGCCCGATACTGCACGTCATCCGCTACGACGCCGGCCAGCTCGACCGCGTGATCGACGCCGTCAACGCCACCGGCTACGGGCTCACGCTCGGCGTCCATAGCCGCATTGAGGCCACATGGGAGCATGTGCGTCGGCGGGCGCGCGTCGGCAATCTCTACGTCAATCGCAATATCATCGGCGCCGTGGTCGGCGTGCAGCCTTTTGGCGGCGAAGGGCTATCCGGCACCGGGCCGAAAGCCGGCGGACCGCACTACCTGCACCGCTTCGCGACCGAGCGGACGGTGAGCATCAATACCACCGCGATCGGCGGAAACGGGCCGCTTTTGTCGCTTCAGGACTGAGAATCAGGCTCGAATCGGGCTGCAGAACCGGGCCGGACGCCTTATTAAAGGAGTCCGCCCCGAGCCGACGGCTACCCGGCGAAACGCCGGCTAGACTTCGGTTGATGAGCGCGACCACCGCCGTTTCCATCGCCGTACCGCCCAAACCCGCGGACCCGTCCCCGCGCGAGCTGCCGCTCCGCTTTACGGGTTCGGCGGTGGACTATTTCCGCATCTGGATCGTCAACGTCTGTCTCACGCTGCTCACGTTCGGCATCTTCTCCGCCTGGGCCAAAGTACGGAAGAAGCGCTACTTCTACTCCCACACCGTGCTCGACGGCACGCCGTTTCAGTACCTCGGGCAGCCGATTCCGATTCTAAAAGGCCGTATCGTCGCGACCGCCCTCTTCGGCCTCTGGTACGTCGGTACCCATTACGTGATCGAGCTGCTCCCGGTCGTCGGCGTGCTGGCGTTCGTGCTCGCGCCGTGGGTGCTGGTGCGCTCGGCCGCGTTCAACGCGCGCTATTCGGCCTATCGCAACATTACGTTTCGCTTCGGCGGCACCTACTGGAGCGCCGCCAAGGTGCTCTACGGCTGGCTGCTCGTGACGCTCGTCACTTTCGGCATCGGTTTTTCCTGGTGGCAGCAACGACTCAAACGGTATCAGCTGACGCGCTTGAGCTACGGCGGCGTGCACGGAGAGTTCAATGCGAGCGGCGGGCGGTACTTCCGCACGTACATGCTTGCCAGCCTTCTGTTCGTTTTCGGCGCCGTGGCGCTGGGCGGCCTTTCGGCGCTCGTGGTCGCGGGAGGCGGCGGCAAAATGTTTTATGTCGTGGTCTTCACGGCCGGCATTTACGTGATGTACATCGCGATGTTCGCCTACCTACGGGCACACGTCACGAATCTCGTGTGGAACCACACTTTGCTCGGCCCGCTGCGCTTCGAATCGCGGTTGCGCGCGCGCGGACTGCTCGGTCTGTACGTGAGCAACATCATCGCCATCCTGCTCTCGGCCGGCTTGCTGATACCTTGGGCGACGGTCCGGATACATCAGTACCGCGCCGCCCATCTGACCGTCACACTCGACGGCAACATCGAGGAGTTTCAGGGCGCAAGCGGCGCGACCGTACAGGCGGTCGCGGCCGAAGTCGGCGAATTCTTCGACTTCGATCTTTCCGTATGAGCGCGGCACCGAACACCCTCCGCGGCATGTTCTACGATGGCCGCACGCCGCAAGGTCTCCCGGCCACGCTGATCTGGTCCGGCGCGACGGTCAAGGTCATCGGGTCCACGCTCGCGCAAACGTATCCGACCAATAAGTTGCGCGTGTCGCCACGCGTCGGCAAAGCCAATCGCTTCGTGGGACTGCCGGACGGCACGCAGCTCCAGTGCGTCGATCAGCCACTGCTCGATCGGTTCCCGCAGGAGGGAAGGACCGAGGGCGTCGTCGCCTGGCTCGAAAGCCGCTGGCAGGTCGCCGTCGCCTGCATCGCGATTGTCCTCGGCGGACTGGCCGCCGGTTACTTTTACGGCCTGCCCGCGGCCGCGGAGCGCATCGCGGCGGAGGTTCCGATCGAATATGAGCGCACGCTCGGCGAGCACGCGCTCAGCTGGCTCGACGAGCACGAATGGTTCCACCCGACCGAGCTGGCGGCCGAGGAACAAGACGAGCTGCGCGCGGGATTCGCACGGCTGACGGAGGAACTGCCCGTTGCGCCGAACCTGCGACTGGAGTTCCGCAACGCCCCGGCGATTGGCGCGAACGCCTTCGCGCTCCCGGGCGGTACGATCGTCATCACCGATCAGATGATCGAGCTCGCCGACACGACCGAGGAAATTCAAGCGGTGCTGGCGCACGAGATCGGGCATGTCGAAAAGCGCCACGCGCTGCGCCATATCCTGCAAGACTCCGCCGTCGCCGTCGTCGTAGCGACACTGACGAGCGACGCGTCGACGTTCACCGCCGCGGTGAGCGGTTTGCCCGCGCTCCTGGCACAAGCGAATTACTCGCGCGCCTTCGAAGCCGAAGCCGATGCCTACGCGTTCGATTTACTGGTACGCCGCCGTGTCTCGCCGGAGCATTTCGCCACGATGATGGAGCGTCTGAGCGCGGCGCGCGATCCGGCGGCGGAACGCCGCCTGTCCTTCCTCTCGACACATCCGGTAACCGCGGATCGCATCGCCCGCGCACGCGCCGCGGCGCGTCAGCACCCCGATCTTCAAGAGCCCGACGATGCCGCCGACGACGCGGCCGATGAGCCGGCGGCGGGCGGCTCATAGGTTCCCGCCGGAATCCGGAACGAAACCACCACGCGGTTCCAGCCGTTGATGGCAACGACGGCGAGCGTCAGATCGACGATTTCCTTTTCGGTGAAATGCCGGCGGACCTCCGCGTAGAGGTCGTCGGAGATCGCGTTCGTCGAAATGAGCGTTAGGGCTTCGGCCCACGCCAGCGCGGCGCGCTCGCGCCCGGTATAAAACGGCGCCTCACGCCAAGCGGGTAGGACATACAACCGTTGTTCGCTCTCGCCGGCCGCGCGCGCGTCCTTCGTGTGCATGTCGAGGCAATGGGCGCAGCCGTTGATCTGCGAGACGCGCGTCTTGACCAGCTCGAGCAGCGAACGCTCGAGGCCGGAAGCGCGCACGTAGCGTTCGAGACCCGCCAACGCCTGATACGCGCCGGGTGTGATGTTCTTGTAGTCGATACGTTGTTGCATAGCGAATCTCCAAAGTCATGAAACCGGACGCTCTTAAGACGAGATACTCGGCGCCGGCGTGACAAGCCGGCCTGCGAAAACCGGTGGTTTCGGCGGCCCGGACGACAGGAAGCGGCCCGCTTCCGAGACTCCTCGGGCGTCCGCGCGCCCGACCCGTGGCGGGCTGTCGAATCAGAGCCGGGCAGTTATACTAGGTGCCTCCCCGCACTGAATCCGATGTCGCACGACCGAATCATTATCAAGGGCGCCCGCCAGAACAATCTGAAGGGCCTCGATCTCGAACTGCCGCTGAACGAGCTGATCGTCGTCACGGGCGTATCCGGTTCGGGCAAGTCGTCGCTCGCGTTCGATACCGTCTACGCCGAGGGCCAGCGGCGCTATGTCGAGACGTTCTCGCCGTACGCACGCCAGTTCCTGGAGCGGATGGACAAACCGGCGGCCGAACGGATCGAAGGCATCCCGCCCGCGATCGCCATCGATCAGACGAACCCGGTGCGCACCTCGCGCTCCACCGTCGGCACGATGACGGAGCTGAACGATCATCTGAAGCTGCTCTATGCGCGCGCCGCGCGGCTCTACTGCCGGGGCTGCGGCGAAGAAGTGAGGCGCGATACGCCGCAGACGATCGTCGACGGCGTGCTGAGCCGCGGCAAACGCGGACAGTCGGTGCTGATTCTCTTCAGTGTCCGCGTGCCGGAAAATTTCAGCCGCGACGAGATCAAGAGCTTCCTGGCGCAACAAGGCTACACGCGCATACATCGCCACGAAGCGGCGCGGCTCGACGTCATTCAAGACCGCGTGCGGATCGACGCCGAGAATCGCGCGCGCATCGTCGAGGATCTCGAAAAGGCGCTGAAGCACGGACGCGGGCGCGTCACGATCCATCCGCTCGACGACGCCGGCCAGCCGGCGGCGACGTGGCGCTTCTCTTCGGAGCTGCACTGCGCCGACTGCGACATTTCTTATCGCGACCCGATCCCGAACTTCTTCTCCTTCAACTCGCCGATCGGCGCCTGCGACACCTGCCGCGGCTTCGGCCGCGTCATCGGTGTCGACTACAGCCTCGTCATTCCCGACGAGGCGAAGACGCTGAAAGACGGCGCGATCAAACCCTGGCAGACGGCGTCGAATTCCATCTGCCAAAAAGACATGATGCGCTTCGCCAAAAAGCGCGGCGTACCGGTGGACGTGCCGTGGCGCGATCTGCCGCAGAAGCACAGGCGCTGGGTGATCGACGGCGAAGGCTCGTCGCGCGAAGGGAAATGGTACGGGGTCGAGCGGTTCTTCAAGTGGCTCGAAAGCCGCGCCTACAAAATGCACGTGCGCGTGCTGCTGTCGAAGTACCGCGCCTACACCCCCTGCCCGGCCTGCCGCGGCGCGCGGCTGAAGCCGGAAGCGCTCCTGTGGCGGCTCGGGACCAAAGAGGACGCGGACGGCGTGGTGGCGCCCGAGCGGCGCTTCCGTCCAGCCGAGTCGGATTTCGACGACGCGACGCTGCAAAAACTGCCCGGCATCACCATTCACGACCTCGTATCGCTTCCGATCGAGCGCGCGCGCACGTTTTTCCAGACGCTCCACTTGCCCGCACCACTCGACGAGGCGACCGATCTGCTGCTCGGCGAGATCCGCACGCGCTTCGGTTATCTCTGCGAAGTCGGTCTCGGCTATCTGACGCTCGACCGCCAGTCGCGCACGCTCTCGGGCGGCGAGGTGCAGCGCATCAATCTCACCACCGCGCTCGGCACGTCGCTCGTGAACACACTGTTCGTGCTCGACGAGCCGTCGATCGGGCTGCACGCGCGCGATATGAAGCGCGTCGTGCAGGTGCTGCACAAGCTCCGCGACGCCGGCAACACGCTGCTCGTCGTGGAGCACGACCCGCAGGTCATGCTCGCGGCCGATCGCATTCTCGACATCGGCCCGGGCCCCGGTGAGCGCGGCGGCAAAGTTGTGTTCTTCGGCCGACCGGATGAGCTGCGCGGGTCAGACACACTGACCGCGCAGTACCTAACGGGAAGAAAACAGATAGAGGAATCGCGCACTCGGCCTGAACTCCCTCTTCCCTCTTCGGTGATGGGAGAGAACAAGAAGGAGAATTTCCTCGAAGTCCTCGGCGCAGCCGAAAACAATCTGAAGAACGTCGACGTCCGCATTCCGCTCCATCGGTTCGTCTGCGTCACCGGCGTCTCCGGCTCCGGCAAGAGCACGCTGATACGCGACGTGCTGTACAACGCAGCGACGAAGCTCAAAGGTCGGCCGAAGGATGCGCCCGGACGGCATCGTGCGCTGCGGGGAATCGAGCAGATCGACGATATCGTGCTCGTCGACCAGTCGCCGATCGGCAAGACGGCGCGCTCGAATCCGGCGAGCTATGTCGGCGCGTGGGAAGCGATTCGCAAACTCTATGCGGCCGAGCCGCTCGCGCAGGAGCGCGGTTACACCGCCAGCACGTTCTCATTCAACGCCGGCCAGGGCCGCTGCCCCACATGCACGGGCTCCGGCTTCGAGCACGTGGAGATGCAATTTCTCTCCGACGTGTACATTCGCTGCCCGGATTGCGACGGCAAGCGCTTTCGCCCGGAAGTGCTGGAGGTCAAGTTGTTGCCGCGCACCGCCGCTTCCGGCCGGCGATCCGCCCGCGATCGCGCGCCAAAGTCCGTCGCCGACGTGCTCGCCATGACGGTATCGGAGGCGACGGCGTTTTTCGCCGATGATCCGGAAGTGTTGCGCGGGCTCGAGCCGCTCGCGGCCGTGGGCCTCTCTTACTTAAAGCTCGGTCAGCCCGTACCGACGCTCTCCGGCGGCGAAGCGCAACGGCTCAAGCTCGCGGGGCATCTCGCCGCGGCGCGCGACGCGCGGCCGTCGAGCAAGCGGGCCCGAAACACCGACGCGCCAGACAACGCTGCAGCGACACGCACGCGCGGCTTGCTGTTCCTGTTCGACGAGCCGACAACGGGCCTGCATTTCGACGACATCGCGACACTGCTCAAGGCGTTCCGACGTTTGATCGGCGAAGGCCATTCGCTCGTGGTCATCGAACACAACCTCGACGTCATCCGCGCGGCGGATTGGATCATCGATCTCGGTCCCGAGGGCGGCGACGCCGGCGGCGAAGTGGTTTGTGTCGGCACACCGGACGAGGTCGCACGCCACGCCACGAGCCATACCGGCAAAGCGCTGCGCGAATATGAAAGCGACATGAGACGCGCCGCCTCTCCGCCCGCTTCTCCGCGGGACGAGGGGATATCGGTAATACCGGCGCCGGGCGCGCGGCGCGCGACCGCGCCCCCTTCCTCATTCCTTCCGGATCGCTCTCGCGCGTCCACGCGCTCTCGCGATCTTAGTGCGTCCCTGCACGTCACCGCAGCGGGGGAAGGTCCCCTCACCCCAACCCCTCTCCCGCAAGCGGGAGAGGGGACTTCGGTAATACCGGAGCCGAACGCGCTGCGCGCGACCGCGCCTCCTTCCTCATTCCTTCCCCCGCAAGCGGGGGAAGGAGGCGAGCCGAACGCGCTGCGCGCGACCTCATATGATCGGGAGATCTGCGTGCATCACGCGCGCGAGCACAATCTGCGAAACATCGAGGCGCGCATCCCGCGCGACCGCTTCACCGTCATCACCGGCGTTTCCGGCAGCGGCAAGAGCACGCTCGCCTTCGACATTCTCTTCAACGAAGGTCAGCGCCGCTATCTCGAATCGCTCAACGCGTACGCGCGCTCGCTGGTTCAGCCCGCATCGCGTCCGGACGTCGACGCCATCTTCGGGCTACCGCCCACCGTGGCGATCGAGCAGCGCACGAGCCGCGGCGGGCGCAAGAGTACCGTGGCGACGCTGACGGAGATTTATCACTTCCTGCGCCTGCTCTTCGTCAAGCTCGGCACGCAGCACTGTCCCGACTGCGAGATTCCGATCGAATCGCAGAGCGCGGACGCGATCGTCGCGCGCGTGCTGCGCGATTATCGCGGCCGCACGGTGCAGGTGCTCGCGCCGCTCGTCGTCGCGCGCAAGGGCTACTACACCGATCTCGCCAAATGGGCCGCGGCGAAGGGCGTCGAGTTCCTGCGCGTCGACGGGACGCCGACGCCGACGGCGAACTGGCCGCGCCTCGCGCGCTTCAACGAACACAACATCGAGCTGCCGGTCGGCGAAATCGCCGTTACGCCGAAGGCGGAGAAGCAGCTGCGTGCGCTCATCGAACGCGCGCTCGATCTGGGCAAGGGGATCGTAAAGATCGCGCACGCGTCAGCTGCCCCGAGTTCCCCCTCCCTCTCCCCCCGCAGCGGTGACGTGCAGGGACGCACTAAGATCGCGGGAGACAGGAAGTCGAGAGCGATCCAGAGGGTCGGGGTGGAGGGACGCGATAGCAACGCAGTGCGCAGTTCCGCCGAGGCGGTTTTCTCGACCAAGCGCGCCTGCCCGAAGTGCGGCCGCGGCTTCCCGGATCTCGATCCGCGCCTCTTCTCGTACAACTCGAAGCACGGCTGGTGCGAGCGCTGCTATGGCACCGGCCTCATGCTGCGCGGCTTCGACGCCGAGCAGACCGGCGAAGAAATCTGGTGGAACGAATGGTGGGAAGGCGTGGAGCACGTGTGCCCCGCATGCGAAGGGACGCGGCTCAATCCGACGGCGCTCGCCGTTCGTCTAGAGAACCAGTCGATCGGTCGCTCCCGGCGTGGCGCTCCGCGCGCCTCCTGCGCGCCCGCGCCATCGACACGTCCCAGCGTGGCACCTGCCTCCCGCGACGCTTGGACGTCCGTGTCCATCGCGCAGCTTGCGGCGCTATCCGTTGAAGCGGCGGAGCAATTCTTCCGGCGCCTGAAATTGAGCGGGCGCGGTGCGGAGATCGCGCGCGACATCCTGCCGGAGATCGCGACGCGTCTCGCGTTTCTGAAGGAGGTCGGCCTCGGCTACCTGTCGCTCGACCGCTCTGCCCCCACGCTCTCAGGCGGCGAGGCGCAACGCATCCGCCTCGCGGCGCAGCTCGGGTCCAATTTGCGCGGCGTGTGTTATATCCTCGACGAGCCGACGATCGGGCTGCACCATCGCGACAATCTCAAGCTGCTCGATACGCTCGTGCGGCTCCAGGAGAAGGGCAATACCGTCGTCGTCGTGGAGCACGATGAAGAAACGATCCGGCGCGCGCAGCACGTGATCGATCTCGGCCCGGGTGCGGGAAAGAACGGCGGACGAATCGTCGCCGAAGGTACGGTATCCGACGTCATGCGCAGCCGCGAGTCGATGACCGGCGCCTGCCTCGCGCAGCCGCTGCGCCATCCGCTCATGCCACGGCGCGTGTGGCGAGCCGCCGATCCGGCGCTCGAGATCGAAGGCGCACGTCAACACAACCTTAAAGACGTCGACGTACCGATCCCGCTCGGCCGGCTCGTCTGCGTCACCGGCGTCTCCGGCAGCGGCAAAAGCACACTCATCCGGCATGTGCTCCACGACAATGTGCGGCGGCTGCTCGCCGGACATCGCGGTGCAGCGAAGCCTACGCTCGACGGTTGCGCGGCGCTGCGCGGTTATGAGCAGATCAAGCACGTGCTCGAAGTCGATCAAACGCCGATCGGCAAGACGCCCCGCTCCTGCCCCGCGACGTACGTCGGTTTCTGGGACGCGATCCGCAAGCTCTACGCGGAAACCACCGAGGCGCGACTTCGCGGCTACGGGCCGGCGCGGTTCTCGTTCAACGTTTCGGGCGGGCGCTGCGAAGTGTGCGAAGGCCAGGGTGCGCAGACGATCGAGATGAGCTTCCTCCCCGACGTGACGGTGCCTTGCGAAGCGTGCGGCGGCGGCCGCTTCAATGCCGAGACGCTCGCCGTACGACTGCGCGACAAAACCATCGCGGAGGTGCTCGCGATGAGCGTCGACGAGGCGGTCGAATTCTTCAAGGTGTACCCGCGCATCCACCACGCGTTGCGGCTGCTGCAGGACGTGGGCCTCGGCTACCTGACACTCGGTCAGGCGTCGCCGACGTTATCGGGCGGCGAAGCGCAGCGCATTAAGCTCGTGACCGAGCTGATCAAGGCGCGTACGGAAGACGACCCGCGCTCCTTGCGGCCCGGCCGGTTCGCCGATTCGAAAGGCACGCTTTATCTGCTCGACGAACCGACGATCGGGTTGCACATGGCAGACGTAGAGAAGCTCATTCGCGTGCTGCACCGGTTGGTCGCCGCCGGCAACAGTGTCGTCATCATCGAGCACAATCTCGACGTGATCGCGGAAGCGGACTGGGTGATCGATCTCGGACCGGAAGGCGGCGCCGGCGGCGGACGCGTGATCGCGTGCGGGACGCCCGAAGCGGTGGCGCGCGCCAAACATTCGCACACGGGCCGGGCGCTACGGGAATTTCTAGCGGCGCACGCGGCTGCCGAATCGAACCCGGTAACCGCCTGACCGGAAAAGCGCCGTGCGACCGGGCGGCGCGTCAGAGAACGTCTTCTTCGCCGAGCTCGTGCTTCACGTACGCGTACAAGAGCGGCGCCGCGATCAGCCCCTGCACGCCGAACGCGGTTTCCAGAAACACCATCGCGATCAGCAGCTCCCACGCCCTGGCGTTGATGCGGCCGCCGACGATGCGCGCATTGAGGAAATATTCGAGCTTGTGGATGACGATCAGAAAACCGAGCGACGCCGCGGCCAGAGCGAAGGAGTGCCCGAGGCTCACGAGCACGATCGCCGTGTTCGAAATGAGATTCCCCACCACCGGCAATAGCCCGGCGATGAAAGTAATCGCGACCAGCGTCTTGGTAAACGGCAAGTCGACGCCGAGGTAAGGCAGCACGACGACGAGATAAATGGCGGTCAGCGTCGTATTGATTGCCGAAATCGGAACCTGTGCGAGCATGATGTTGCGAAACGCGTTCGCGAGCCGCTCCGCCCGCACGCTGAGCGCCCGCACGAACGGCGACGACTGCGCGTGCGGCGTCGCTTTGTGCAGCGCCACCATCGCGCCAATGATGAGACCGATGAGCACGTGGACCAGGGCGTGCAGCGTGTCCGTGCCGATAGTACGGATGCGCGCAGCGTGCTGATGGAACCAGCTTGCGATCAGCTCCTTAATACCGTCGGCATCCGGGGGCAGGTACGCCACCACCCCATCCGGCAGAATATGGCGCAGGTCGTGCACGATCAGGGCCATTTGCGTAAACATGGCCGAAAGGTTTTCCGGCCCGCGCCGCAGAAACACGCCCGCGCCGATACCGGCGAGTGTCAATGCGGCGACGACGAGGATCGCAAGCAGCGCGACGGCCGCGAGCTTAACGTGGCGATTGGTGAAATACGGAATCCGGACCGCGCCCGCGAGCGAATGGACGATGTAGTAGACGAGCAGCCCGGCGAGGAGCGCCGCCACCAGCTTGAGGGTCAGAATCGCGACCAGCGCGATCCCCATGAGCACCCAGCTCACGACGTGGTACGCGAAAGGAATCGGGACAATCCGGATTTCCTTCTCGCCGACGGCCTTCACGCGGTTCGACGTTTCGAGGCGCACAGGAGTCGCTTTCATCCCCGCGCCGAACCGAGCGGCGCCAAAGGAAGGTCTTTGTCGAGTCGCATATCGACGGAAATGCTACCACATCGAGGGAATTGGGTGGCCAAAGCCGGGGCCATTACGACGACCGCCAACATCCACGGTGCCGGCGCGCTTGATCGAAACGGATGCCACAAAAAAGGGCGCCGGACCATCGGCCGCAGCGCCCCTTCGTTCGACGCGATTACCGGCCATTGACACACCGGCTCGCGAGTTGAAAAGTCAGACCAGTACTCGCTTCAAAAAGGCGAGCGCCTCGTCCCAGGACTTCTTGTCGATGTCTGCGTTGTACTCAAGCGGCAGGCTGAACTTCTGACCGCGCTCGGTCGCGCCCGGATTGGTGAACGCGTGCTTGCCGCCCGGATAGTTGACGACTTTGTAGTCTGCACCCGCCGCTTTCATTTCTTTCTCGAACCCTTCGAGCTGCGGTTTCGGCACGAATGGGTCATCGGCGCCGTTCAACACCAGCACCTTGGCCTTCACCTTGCCCGCCTGCGCCGGCAGTCCCGTCCCGAGCAGGCCGTGGAAGCTCACGACGCCGCGCAGGTCCTCGCCCATGCGCGCCATTTGCAAGACGACCATGCCGCCGAAGCAGTACCCGATCGCCGCAATCCGCGTCGGATCGATGCCCGGATGCTTCGCGACGAACTCGCGCGCCGCATTGAAGCGATCGCGCAGGAGCGGCGGATTCTTGCCTATCTCGCCCGACATCTGACTTGCGGTCTGCGGATTGTCCGCCTGCCGGCCCTCGCCGTACATGTCGAGCGCAAACCCGACGAAACCGGCGCCGGCGAGCTTGCGCGCGATGTTGCGGGAGAAGTCGTTGTTACCCCACCACTCGTGCACCACCAGCACCGCCGGACGCTTGTCCGTGGCGGCGGCGTCGTAAGCGATAAATCCCTTGCAGGTCACAGCACCCGCCTTGTAGTCGATCTCTTGTTCCTTCATGCGTCAACCCTCGGTTGGGATAACAACTCGGCGAACTTACCCAATGATACTTACATCAGCGTTCGTTTCAGAAACGCGATCGCTTCGCTCCATGACTGTTTGTCGGCTTGCGCGTTGTATTCGAGCGGCAAGTTGAACTTCTTGCCGGCTGCGGTCGCTGCGGGATTCGTGAAAGCATGCTTTGCGCCCGGGTACGCGATGACCTTGTAGTCCGCGCCCGCGCTCTTCATCTCCTGCTCGAAACCTTCGACCTGCTGCTTGGGCACGAACGGATCGTCGGCGCCGGTTAGCACCAGCACTTTGCCTTTAATCTTTCCGGACTGCGCCGGGTGCTCGGTGCCGAGCACGCCGTGGAACGTCACGACCGCCGGCAGGTCTTCGCCTTGCCGCGCCATGTCGAGCGCTACCGCACCGCCGAAGCAATAACCGATCACGCCGATGTGCGCCGGATCGACCATTGGCTGCTTGCCCAAATAGTCGCGCGCCGCATCGAAGCGCGCCTGCATGAGCGGAAGGTTCTTGCGAATCTGGCCGGACATCTCACCCGCATCCTTCGGATGATGCGCCTGCTTGCCTTCGCCGTACATATCGAGTGCGAAACCGACAAAACCCGCCTCCGCGAGCTTGCGAGCGCTGTTGCGCGCGTGCTTGTCGTGCCCCCACCACTCGTGCACGACGAGCACCGCCGGACGTTTGGTCTTCACCGCGTCGTCATACGCGATGTAGCCTTTCAATACGGTGTCGCCGGCCTTGTACTCTACTTCTTGTCCTTTGACGGCGGCCCAGACGGGTTGGAAGAGAAAGCACGACAACAGCAGCGCGGCAAAATAACGTTGCATGGAAGTTCTCCGTGTGTGTTCTTTGGTCCATCGCTCGGCGCGGTGAAACGCCGGAGGCCGGTCAGCTTAATTTGTCGACCTTTGCCGGTCAAACAGCGCCGGCAACGAAACGGCTTTATCTCGCGGACGCGACGTTTCTTCTTGATCGGCGCGGCGGCTGGTCGTTACTGTCTCAGCCAGTCGTCGATTTTCGGCTGTAAATCCGCGAGCGGCGCATAGCCATACGTCAGCAGCGCAAAGCCGCGCTCATCCTGCAGCACCGCAGTGGGGAAACCGCGGATGCCTGCTTGTTGCGTCTGCTCGAAATGCTGGAAAGTTTTGCGCTTGATGTAATCCGCCTCGAAGTGCTCGAGAAAGCGCCGTTCCTCGAGACCCTGCGCGGCGGCGAGGCTCGCGAGCGTCGCCGGCTGCGTGACGTCGCGACCCTCCGCATAGAACGCCGCTTGCACCGATTTGAAGTAACCGAACTTCGCCTCGGGCATGAGCTCTTCCATCACCACCACCGCACGGCACGCGGGCTCGGTATCGTAGACGAAGCCATCCGGCAGCGCGCCATCGAAGCGAAATGGCTGGCCGGTTCGACGCTGCACCTCTTCCCAGTGATGCTGGATGTCGGCGCGGAACGCCGGCGTGACCGGTTCCGTGGTGCCGGCGCGCAACCCACCCATCACGAGTGCAAGCGCGATCCGCTCGCGATACGTTTCGTTGATCGCATCGATCACCGGCGCAAAACCCCAGCACCAGGAGCACATTGGGTCGGCGAAATACCAAAGGACGCGCTGCTCGCTCATGCGACGATGATACCTGATCGGGCAGACCCCATGTGACGTAGCATGCGAGCGCGTGGCCGCGAATCGCACGACCGGCAACGCCCGTCGAGCCGCTGCACGAGGCGGCGTCGAGCAAGTGCCGTAAATGCGGGGCAACGAATGGACGATATGAAGCAGAGGGCCGTGACTATTTGTACCGGACCTTGAAGTAGAGAATCACGAGCGCAAGACCGAGCGTTACGACGTTCGCAAGGATGATCGGCCACGAACCGATATAGACGCCGTAAGCCAACCAACATCCGACGCCCGCGCTGAAGATGAGGAACATCGCCGCGGAGATGTCGTGCGTCGAACGCGTGCGCCAGGTGCGCAGCACCTGCGGGACGAACGCCATGGTCGTCAGCGTCCCCGCAAGGGTGCCCAGCAGATTGGCCGGCTCTATCACGCGATACCTGTCCTCGGATGGGCGGCAACGCTAGCATAAACCGACGGCCGGACACATCCTCGTCCGGCGACGCGCGCTGCATTCGCAATAAGAGATCGGATCAGGTCGCGACGAAGCGCGGCACCCACGCGACGGCTTGCGTGCGGCTCCCCCGCGCCGCTTCAGGTCGGGCGACGCCTGGCACGTGATCGCAGATCCGACGGCGCCGGTTGTGGCCCCGTTGGAATTCAGGCCGGCAAGACGGATTTGTTAACTATCTATTAGTACACGGCACCCGCTCCGACGCTTCCTCGCTCCCATTCGACCAACGTCTAGCTCAACCGGCGCACAAACCGGATAATAGGCGCCCCAAGAATAAATGAGGTGACTGTGCTTATCCGCCGCGCTTCATTCGTCTATGTCGTTGCGTTCCTCGCCGCGCTCGCCGGCTCGATGATCGCCTGGGGCCAGGATGGACGCGACTCGGCCAAGCCGGGTGCGGTTGCGAAACAAGACGTCTACCTCGCCGGCGGCGTGGTCGAACCCGCCGTCGTCGACGGCGATCTCGTCGCGGCCGGCGGGCAAATCCACATCGACAACGACGTCACCGGCGACGCGATGCTCGCCGGCGGCCACATCACCCTGCGGGCACGCGTCGGCGACGACGTGCGCGTCGCGGGCGGCAATGTAAGCCTCAACGGAACGATCGGCGACGATGCGATCGCGGCCGGCGGTTTAGTGGTGATCGGATCCGCGGCAGCCGTAGGCGGCCGCGCCTGGCTCGCGGGCGGCACCGTGGAGATGCATGGCAAAGTGCGCAAGGGCCTGCGCGTCGCGGCGCGACGAATCATCATCGACGGCGACGTCACGGGCGACGCCGATCTCGTTGCCGACACGATCGAGATCAATCCCGGGGCGACGATCGGCGGCAATCTGCGCTACCGCAGTCCGAACGAAGCGCTGATCGCGGGCGGCGTCAAAATCGGCGGCACCATTACGCACGAACCGACGACCGGCGTCGGCGGACGCGAACGAATGACGCCGGCCGCGCTGATCGCGCGCGGCGCGTTCTACATCGGATTGATTCTTGCCGGGATCGTCTTGTACCTGCTGTTCCCGGTCGCCTCGGTCGGCGCCGCGCACACGATCGCCGAATCGCCGTGGAAATCGCTCGGTCTCGGCTTCGCACTGCTCGCCACTACCCCGCTCGTCATCGCGCTGCTGTTTGCCACGATCTTCGGCCTGTGGCTCGCGCTCGTCGCGCTGCTGCTCTATTTCATCCTGCTCTTCATCGGGTTTCTGGCCGGCGTGCTGTACGTGGGTGAAGCCGGGCTCGTGCTCCTCGGCAAAACCGCGGACGCACCCATGGGGTGGCACGTGCTCGCCATCATCATCGCGTTCGCGGTGCTTTGGGTCGCGCGTCACATCCCGGTATTGGGCGGCGTGTTCGTGTTCGCGCTGCTGGTACTCGGCCTCGGCGCACTTGTGCTGTACCTGGCGCGCCGCTACGCCGGGCACGTTTAGCGATCGGGCAGACGCGGGGCTATGCGGCCCGGACCAAGTGCCCGGCGATGAAGTCGATCACCACGCCGAGGCCGGCGCGCTGCTTCAGGTTCGTGAACACGAACGGCTTCGGACCACGCATCTTCTTCGCGTCGCGCTCCATGACCTCTAGGCTCGCGCCGACGTAAGGCGCCAAGTCGATTTTGTTGTCACACGTCACTCCTTTCGAGCGTTTGGGCGTTCGGCTCAACTCCCAAAGTCGCTCCTTTTAGTCCTCCTTCTCCCTCTTCTTGAGCGCGTATCGAAAATCGCAGTGACTCGCGCCTTGCATGATTGTCTGGGTGCGCGTGAGTTGGACGCCAGGACCGAAGCCCTCTGCCATCGGGAAATCCCCACTGCATGTCAGCAGAAATCCGAGCTCCGGCGCACCCATTTCCTTGTAAAACTTCGCGTAGCGGCATCCGGTAACGTTTATCTCGAAGGCGTCCGGCGTCTGTTTCACCACCTCGTAGTCCAGAGCATCTCCCGCTCCGTACATATCGAACGCCGAAGCCATGTTGTCGCCCAGGTTGCGGGACCCCTTGGCCCGCCACCACTTCTCGCCTAGCTTTCGATACAGATCGCCGAGCGCCTTTCGAACAATGGCGTTTGCTCGCTCCTCGCCGAGTTCCGCCTGCAGGGTTTTAACGAGCGGAACCAGAACTTGAGCCTGAATCTTGACCTGCTCGATAACCGGAATGTTCATGCGTCGTCTCCTTCGCTTCTAGCGTGCGCCGCTGGCGTGATCGGGGACCCGGGTGTCGCGTAACTCGATGCGCGATTGTAAATGTGACACACGAGACCACATCGACGCTATCCAAACAACGCAAAAGGTAGACGACGTTTCTGTTGATCGACTCTTTAGCTCCGAAACAAACGTCAATACTGCGTCTCGTGACCCTGCTGGCGAGCGCCGGGCCCCAGTTCGAAACCGCGACATCGTCGGGGAGCGTCGCGCGCGGTCGCTTCGAGCGTCGCGCAAAATTGTAGCTTGGCTGTGGAGCTTGCAAGAGCGCGCACCAAGGCGCGTCACACGCGGATGGCGGTGTGACTCGTCCTCGACTCGGGCGGGAGTGCGGGTGACGCGGATTATTCGAACGTGAAGTTGATCTTGTCCTTGATGTTCAGTTCGTCCAGCAGGCTCACCAAGGCCGTGTAATCGCGACCGATACGCTTGCTCTGGGACGCCTTCTCTATCCTCCGGATGAGGGAGCTCCAGTCGCGGGCTTCGAGATAGGACAACGTCGACGACCAAAAAGTGACATCGATCGCGACGGAATTGTTGAGCGCGGTCGCCATGTGCTCCCTGAAGCCGGCTTTCCCGTCGCTATCGAGCGCTTTGTAGACCGAGCGCGCGATCTCGAGGAACACTGTGCTGTGCGCGGCCTCATCGCGACGATGCGTGTCCGTGTGAATGCGGTTGAGCGGTTGAATCGTAAGATCGCTCGAAAGCTGCTTGAGATAGGCGTGAATGGTCGTCTCGGACACCGTGGCATAGGCCATGCGTATGAGCGCCTGCTCGCGCGGGTCGCTGGTCGCGCCGAGCTCGCTCTTGAGTCTCCTGCCAAGCAGCGGCTCCGGTAGAACGTAGTCATAAAGCTGGTGACGGGCGCGCGCTGCGTTGCACACGTCCACGCACATCAGAATATGGAATTGCTCGTCGACCTGCGCCTGCGCCAGGATCTGCTTGAGTTGCGGGTCGCCGAGCCCGGGCAACCGGTCTTTGAGGAGCAATCGGCAAAGCGGCTGGACGATTTCGTCCTCCGTATACATGACTCTTTCGTTGTACGCGATCCACGTGGCCGCGAGAAAGCGGAGTTTGCCGCGCTCGCCCACGGCATTTACCCGCTCGACGAATTCGGCATCTTCCCAGAACGGGATCATCGCGATCGGAAAGTCGGGAATCGTTGGATCGTAGTGTTGACTGAGATCCAGCCGCTCCTGGCGTACCGCCACTCTGCGATCCCAGCTCTGCGCAAGCTTATCGACGACCTTACGTTCGAAATTCGCGTTGCCGGTGGCAGTCGTATACATGAGGATTTCTCTCTAACGGGCAGCTGAGTCGGAGAACGCTCGCGAACGACGCGTCGCAGCCGCGTCGAGCTGAGCCATATAGGGCGTCAGAGCGTCCAACAAGAGCGGCGGATACTGCCGCACGGTGCGCGTGCTCGCGTACACGGCCACTATTTCGGCTCTCACGCTCGCGAGTAACGAGTCTTTTCGCTCGATCTCGGTGAGCCAAACGGTACGTGCCGCGCCGCACGCAGTGAGTTTCGTCTGGATCTTCAAGCGGTCTTCCAGAACGCCCGAGCCGTGATAGATCACCTCCACTTTGTGCACCGTGAGCATCGTGTCGTACTCCTGTGCGAGCGAGGCGTATGAAAACCCGGCTAAATTCACGACGTTGTTTCTCGCGCGCTCCGCCATTTCGAGATAGCGGCCGTGGAACACGACGCCGGCGGCATCGGTGTCGGGATAGGCAACGGTGTAGAACAGGACGGCATCGGGGGGAACGGCAGCAGCGGTGACTTCCACGGTATTCCTCGTCGAGAACGGACAAAAACGTCAGCAGAACATAACTAGCCTCCTATCGCAGTCTCGACAGAGGCTCACGACGTCTCATGACTCTCGCCGATGTCAGCATTCGACGCCGTCATGCCAGCTTGCCAATGGCAGTGTGTAGCGTTCGGCTGGGTCATTGGTTGGGTCAATCCGCTCGACACTGAAATAGAAGTCGGAAAAACTATATCTGCGCGGCTTCGACAACGTCTCCTACCATAAATGGTAGTGACAACGCGACGGTCCGTAGCTAGATTGGTCGGTTCGTCTTAAGTCACGCATTCGTAGCTGGCGGGGAAGCTACTCAGTCCTGACAGGTGGAGGGTCGACTCGGTGAGCCGCACGTCGGAAACGGCCTACAGCGCCGTCGCGTCATTTCGAAACGAGGGCAGCAAGGCCATCGGAATATTGTGCGCCATCGTTATCGTCGTTCTCTTCGCTGGGTTCACGCTGATTTCTCGTCTGGGGTTTTCGTCGGCACTGAAGTTACCCGACATCGCGGCACTGCGTTTTGGAATTGCGGGCGTAATACTGTTACCGATATTCCTGAAGCGAGGTCTGTCCGGCTTGCCGTGGTATCGAGCGGCGGGACTCGCGTTCGCCGGCGGACTCGGGTTCGCATTGTTCGCGTACACCGGGTTCTACCTCGCGCCCGCGAGTCATGGCGCGGTGCTCTTGCATGGCACGCTTCCGCTTTCCACGTTCGCGATCGTTTATCTGACTTCCCGGGAAAAAACTAAACTTGCGCAGACGATCGGGTTCTCCATCATCGCCTTGGGCATCGCGACGATGGCCTGGGACAGCTTGTCCGGAGCCACGACACGGCAACTCGTAGGAGACGGCGCGCTGTTACTCGCCTCGATATCCTGGTCGAGTTACGGGGTCGCCGTGAAGCGGCTCGGTCTCGTGCCCTTGCACGCGGCCTCCATCGTCGCCTTCTTTTCGATGTGCTTCTTTTTCCCCGTGTATTTGATGTTGCCCGGCAACGCGCTGTTCTTGGCTGGATGGCGCGACCTCCTGATCCAGGGTGTCTTTCAAGGCGTGTTTCTCGGCGTCGTATCGATATTCGTTTACACACGTGCGGTCGCGTCATTGGGAGCCAAGGAGACCGCATTGTTCACCGCGGCCGTGCCGTGCATCACCACGGCGGCGGCGATCCCTTTGTTGTCCGAAATGCCCGGCGTCGCGGTGATCATCGGCGTTGTACTCGTTACGGCCGGAATGGTCATCGCTATGCGCGCGAGTTAGCCGATCCGTCTTATCTCCGCACGCCGCCCGTCGAAAAAAATAACAGCACCGCTTCCTGCTCAGCGGAGCGCAGACGCGGTACGTAAGATCAATGCACGATATCGATCGCTAAGCGGGCGCGCCTGGCTCGCTCGGCGCATTCTTTTTCTCCGAGTCGGAAGGATCGGATTGCCTCGCTCGTCGCGCAGCGCCCGAGCGGGGGATTCGCCGACGCGCCGTCGCCGACCGAGCGTCACGTCCGTGGACGAAGCGGGCGCGAACAGGCACACTTGTCGTTTCCGCCGTTTGAAAGTTACCGAAACGCCATGGATACGAGCGCACTCTCACGTTTTGTCGATTCGCTCTGGAACGACAGCATCGTTCCGCAGCTCGTCGAATACATTCGCATCCCGAGCAAGTCGCCGCATTTCGACCCACAGTGGCGCGAGAACGGCTACATGGATGCCGCGGTCGCGCTGATCGAACGCTGGTGCCGCGCGCAGCCGCTGCGCGGAATGCGCCTCGAGGTACTGCGCCCCGAGGGCCGTACCCCGCTCATCTTCATGGAAATCCCCGGCGCGAACGACGACTGCGTCCTCCTCTATGGTCACCTGGATAAACAACCGGAGATGACCGGCTGGGACAGCGACCTCGGTCCGTGGACGCCGGTGCTACGCGGCGACAAGCTGTACGGGCGCGGCGGTGCGGACGACGGCTACGCGGCGTTCGCATCGCTCACCGCAATCCGTGCACTCCAAGAACAAGGACTTCCGCATGCGCGCTGCGTCGTGCTCATCGAAGCCTGCGAGGAGAGCGGGAGCTATGACTTACCGTATTACATGGACGCGCTGGGGGCGCGCATCGGTCGGCCCAGCCTGGTCGTCGGCCTCGATTCCGGCTGCGGTAACTACGATCAGCTCTGGTGCACGACATCGCTGCGCGGTCTCGTCAACGGCGTGCTGCGCGCGCAGGTCCTCACCGAGGGCGTGCACTCGGGCGACGCGAGCGGCGTCGTGCCGTCGAGCTTTCGCGTGATCCGCCAGCTCTTGAGCCGGCTGGAAGATGAGAACACCGGTCGCATCAAGCCGGACGTATTTCACGTCGAGATCCCCGCGCAGCGCCGCGAGCAGGCGCGCGCGGCGGCGGCAACGCTCGGCGATGCCGTTTACAGCAAATTTCCGTTCACACCGGGAATGCAACCGATGGCGTCGGATACGAGCGAGCTCGTATTGAACCGGACGTGGCGGCCGGCGCTGTCGATCACGGGCGTCGACGGCATTCCGGCGCTCGCGAATGCGGGCAACGTTCTGCGCCCGTCGACGGCGGTGAAAGTCTCGCTCCGAATTCCCCCGACGTTAGACGGTCGACGCGCCGGCGCGGCGCTGAAACAATTGCTCGAGCAAAACCCGCCTAACGGCGCGAAGGTCGAGTTCACGTCGGACCAGGGCGCAACGGGTTGGAACGCACGGGCGCTCGCGCCGTGGCTCGAACGGTCGCTCGGCGAAGCTTCGCAGGCGTTCTTTGGCCGCCCGGCGATGTACATGGGCGAAGGCGGCACGATTCCCTTCATGGCAATGCTCGGCGAACGCTTCCCCGAAGCACAGTTCGTGATCAGCGGCGTGCTCGGTCCACACTCGAACGCGCACGGCCCGAACGAATTTCTGCACATTCCCGCCGCGAAGAAGCTGACCGCGTGCATCGCACGCGTGCTATTCGATCATTTCCGCCGAGGAAGCTAACATCGCGCGTGACGAAAGGTTGTTTTTACCGCAGAGGACGCGGAGGACGCAGAGGATAAAGTTACAAAAAAGCTTACCTCGATTCGAGAACGAGCTGTGGCCACTTGGCCCATATGCACTTAAACGTAGCTCAAGCGAAGCCCGCGGTTAACTTGAACGCGTTCCTTTGCGTCCTTAGCGGTTCGAAACTCGTTACTTCCTCTGCATCCTCCGCGTCCTCTGCGGTTTAGATGCAATACTAAAAATCTTTCCTTTGCGTCCTTGGCGGTTCGTATCCGGAGGAGGAATGACCCGGACAGAACGATCGGGATAGGCTACGAGCGCATTGCTTCGCTCTCGCCGCGGCCGAGCCTGTCCGGGAACGGCGTTCCCTGCTGCACGAAGTCGAGCGACACCGAGTTGATGCAGAAGCGCAGACCGGTCGGCGGCGGGCCGTCCGGGAAAACATGCCCCTGGTGGCTGTCGCAGCGCGCGCAGCGAATCTCGGTGCGCACCATGCCATAGCTGGTGTCGCGGACGTATTTCAGATGATTCTTGTCGAACGGCGCCGTGAAGCTCGGCCAGCCGGTTCCCGATTCGAACTTCTCGCCGGACTGAAAAAGCGGCAAGCCGCAAAGCTTGCAGCAGTAGACGCCGGCCGCCTTGTTCTCGAGCAACGCGCCGCAGAACGGCGCTTCAGTTCCGTGTTCGAGCAGCACCTCGCGCTCCTCGGCCGTCAACCGGCCTTCCAGGTCGCGACGCTTTGCGGGATCCGGCGGAGTCAGATCAAACCCGGATGAAGAACGATTCGACGTAACACTTGTTTCCATACTCGGCCCTCCAAAGCAGTCGGTAACGGTTATGCGTCGCCGAGCACCGGACTCTTCAGACGTTCGGCGAATTCGAGCATGCGCTCCGTGGCGCGAAGCGCCTTGCGGCGGATGTCTTCGTCGATTTGGATTTCGTTGGCACCGGTCTCGAGCACGTGCGCGACCGATTGCAGGCTGTCCATCGCCATCCACGGGCAGTGCGCGCAGCTCTTGCACGTCGCACCCTTCCCTTCCGTCGGCGCCTCCAAGAGGGTTTTGTCCGGCGCGGCCTGCTGCATCTTGTAGAAAATGCCGCTGTCGGTTGCGACGATGAACTTCTTGTGCGGCAATTTCTTGACCGCGTCGATGAGCTGGCTGGTCGATCCGACCGCGTCCGCCATGGCGATCATGTCCGCCGGCGACTCCGGATGCACAAGAACGCCGGCGTCGGGATGCTCCTGCTTCATTTTTTTCAGCGCTTCGGCCTTGAATGCGTCGTGGACAACGCACGAGCCCGGCCAGAGCAGCATATCGGCGCCGGTCACGGATTGGATGTAACTGCCGAGATGTTTATCGGGCGCCCAAAGAATCTTCTTGCCCTGCTTGTGCAGGTACTCTGCGAGCTTCACCGCGATCGACGACGTGACGACATAGTCGGCGCGAGCTTTGACCGCCGCGCTGGTGTTCGAGTAAACCACGACGACGCGATCGGGGTTGGCGTCGCAAAACGGCACGAACTGATCCGCCGGGCAGCTCAGGTCCAGCGAGCATTCCGCTTCGAGCACCGGCATGAGGATTCGCTTCTCGGGGTTCAGGATCTTCGCGGTTTCCCCCATGAAGCGCACGCCGGCAACGACGAGCGTGGAGGCGGGATGCCGATGGCCGAAGCGCGCCATGTCGAGCGAATCCGAAACGTATCCGCCGGTCTCCTCGGCCAGACGCTGAATGTCGGCGTCGACGTAATAGTGCGCGATGAGTACGGCGTCCTGCTCTTTCAGCAGCTGCTTTATACGCGCGCGGAGCTGCTCGCGCTCGCCGGACGAGAGCGACGGCATCGCCGCGATCACGTCATCGGTTTTCGGCGCGATGATTTTTGGAATCGAAACTTTCAGTGGTGCGTTCATGACGTCGATTATACGCCGGCCGCTGGATTCACTCGACCGCTCGTGCCCATGCTTCAAAGACTCGACGCGAGCTGTTTCGCGTGCTCGACGCTGTCGGCGAGCGACACGCCGTCGCGCCAGTTCGCGCGCAAATAGAGCCCCGGCAACGCCTGCAGCGCGCGCTCGATTCGCCCGACGCGCTCGAGGTGCCCGAGGTTGTACTGCGGTATCGCTCGCGACCAAAGCGTCACTTGGCGAAATATGGGGGCTGCATCAAGACCTAACAACGGCGCCAGATCGGAAAGCACACGATCCGCAAGGAATTGGCCGCCCTTCTCGCCGGCGCCGGCGTTGCGCGCGCCGCCGATGAAGGCGGTCAAGAGCACGTGACCTGCCGGCGCCCGGCCGGGAAAAAGCGTCGAAGAGAAAATGACACCGAGCGTTTCGCGTCCGAGCCGTCGGGGCAGCAACGCGCCGAAACCGTCGAGCGGATGCCGCACTTGATCGCGGCGAAACCCCAACGCAACGGAGGCGACCGGCGGATAGCTGATCGCTTCCAGATCGCGCGCAGCGGCGGGCGCCACTGGCGCGAGCAGCGACGCCGCGTGGTACGACGGCACCGCCAGGACCAGCCGGCGCGCACGGTGCTCGCCGCGCGCGGTGCCCGCGATCCACTCGCCGGATCGCTGCTCGATCGAGACCACGGGCGCGTTCAAATGCACAGCGGCGCCCAGATCATTCGCGAGTGCGCGCGGGAGCGATTGCATACCGCGCCGGAAAGAGATCAACCGGCCGCGTGGCTGAGCACCGCCGCCTTTGCCCGCAAATGCACGAGCGAGCGCGCCGATGAAAAGCGAGCCGTGCTCGGCTTCGAGCGCATACAGACGCGGGATCGCGGCGCGCACCGACAGACGCTCGGGATCGCCGGCGTAAACACCGGAAACGAAAGGATCCACGGCCCAGTCGAGAAACTCCGGACCGATACGCCGGCGCACGAACTGTGCGATGGATTCTTCGCCGGTCGCGCGGCGATGCAGCGGTTCCGCCAACAGGCGCAGCTTCGCTGCCGCACTGAACAACGGTGTAGTAACGAACCGCCCGAGGCTCGATGGCAGCGGCACGAGCACGTCCTGCTTGACGATGTAGCGCGCCGCGCGGCGGTCCGCCTCGAGCAACTCCGCCTGTAGTCCCAACGCGTCGATCACATCGCCGAGCGCACCGCCGCGATAAAGCGTCGACGTCGGACCGGTATCGACGAGGAATCCGTCGCGCTCGATCGTCTGTATCGTGCCGCCCGGCGCGTCGCCGGCCTCGAGCACGGAAACAGCCATGCCTCGACGGCGGAGAAAGAATGCGGTAGCGAGTCCTGAGATCCCACCGCCGACGACGATGATGTCAGATACAATCGCAGCCACGGTTATGCATCGATGTTAGTGTTGTTCTCGTCGTTCGATCCCGTCATCGCCAGATCAACAACGAATGTCGTGAATTGCTCAATCGAGCAAAATCACCGGATCGGCGACTTTCACGCAGCCGGGAGTGACGACCTCTGCGTACACGCCGAACTGCAGATCGCCCGCCTCGCTTACGTACTGCAATATGGACGGATCGTGCGGCAAATCGGACTGCGCAAAGCTGATCATTCCGCAGCGTTCGGTGCTGCCAGTAACGCGTAGCCGCACTTCGGCGCCGATGCCGAGAGTTCTCCCCGGCCAGGTGCGCTCTCGCTGCGTTACGCCCGGTACTTGCAACAACAAATTGGGTCGGAACCTGCGCTCGTCGATCTTCGAATCCGGCAACGCCGCCCGTAACCAAGCGAGCGCCGCCGTGGTGAGAATGTGTATCGGCTTTTGGTCGAAGTACGATATCGCCGCTTCGCGCGCCACTGTAACCGGCTGGCCGAGCCAACTCGACATCGCGTCGTGCACATCCGGGTCCTCGACGCTCATGACCCATCCGTCGGGAAACCGGATCTCCGCCACGTCGCCGCGGTACGCGGCGCGAAACCGAAACAATCCTTCGATATGGCGAAACCGGCGTGTGTTCTTCCCACTGCCGAGCTTACCGTTGGCGTCGAGGATCGCGTAGCAGCGATCGCCGACGACGCCGCGCGCGTCGAGCGCAAGCGCATCGCACGACTCACCGAGCATCGACTTGATCGGATAACGCCAGAGCGCCTGCACCGCCCCGACGACGCAGCAGCTTGTCGAATTCGGGACTCCGCCGTTCAATCGCGACTAGCTCTTCGGCGCCGGGTGGATGTTGTCGACCCAGTGAACTTCCTCGGGCTTCTCCACCACCGGAATGTCGAGATTCACCACGACCGGCTCCTGGCCGCTTCGCACCAGCACGCACGACAGCGGTTCATCATCGCTCGCGTTGATTTCCTGATGGGGCACGTAGGGCGGAACGTAAATGAAATCGCCGGGACCGGCTTCCGCGACGAATTCGAGACGGTCGCCCCAGCGCATACGCGCGCGCCCGCTCACGACGTAGATCACGCTCTCGACCGGCCCGTGATGATGCGCCCCCGTCTTCGCCTTCGGATGAATCACGACCGTACCGGCCCAGATTTTCTCTGCACCGGCGCGCGCGTAGGTAATGGCGGCCGCGCGATTCATACCCGGCGTTTGCGGCGTGTTCGGGTCGAGCTCGCTTCCGTGCACGACACGTACGCCGTGGTAGCGCCACTTGGATTCGGGGGGCTTCATGCAACACCTCCGCGGCTCGAATGAGCTTAGGAGCCAACGCGGGAACCTTATAATAGATAGCCCGCCGTGTACAACAGGTATCGATCCTCGATCACCGTTAGTTTTCGAGACCGACCCATTTAACGAGCAACTCTCCGTTTGCAGCGCAGACGAAGCGTTGCAGCGTCTCTGTCTTCCGGCGCTGTCGGGCGCCCACGCAGGTCGATATAACGCGGGCAAAAAAAACGGGCGGCCCATGGGCTCATGAACAGGCCGCCCGGATCTTTATAGCGTCGTAACGCGATTACGGCCGGTCGGCGGTCTCCGCTTTGACGGCGTCATCGCTAACCAAGAGCTTGCTGACATCCACCAGCGGTAGCAGGCTGGCGCGCACCAGCGTCCGCAGCGTCTCGTGCTGGCGCAAATAATCCGCGAACGGCGGGCTGTACCGGTAGTAAAGCCGCACAAACGCGCGACCGAACGTGTTGGTCAGCAAATACTGATCACGGAAGGCGCGCAGATAACGCACCTCGTTCGCCATCGGCGAACCGAACGCCGCCGTGGCGATGAAGCAACCGCCGCCGCCGCCGCCACCACCACCGGCGGACGGCGTGTTGACCCGCACGTTCATCGTATCCGTCGCAGTCGCGCCGTTGTTGTCGGTAACCGTAAGTTGGAACGTCAATACATCGCCCGACGTGCTCGTCGCGGTGAACGTGGTCGAGGCGGCGTTTTCATCCGCCAGCGTGACGGTCGGTCCGGCCGTTTGCGTCCAGTGGTAGGAGGCGATGCTGCCGTCGCTGTCGGTGCCGCTGCCGTTCAGCGTGACCGTCGCGCTCGGGGCTACCGTTTGGTCGGCGCCCGCGCGGGCAACCGGCGACGCGTTGCACTTGTAGACCCTTACATCGTCGAGCCACCAGCCGACCCCGTCGAATGAACTGTCGGTTACGAGCCGCCAACGAAAATGAACCGTTCTATTCGCGAGGCTCAGCAGGTTGAGACGTGTGGATACATAACCGTGACTGGTGCCGACGAACGCTGAATGACCCGCGAGCGGATTTCCAAAACCGGACAGAATGCTACCGCTGTAATTCTTCCCGCTGTCGATCAGTGAACGCGCATCGGTCCAAGTCACTCCGCCATCCGTGCTGTACTCCAGCACGCCGCCATCGAAGAAAACTGTTGAGTTGTTCGCCGTATTGATGCCGATCTCGAAGTCGAACGCGTGTTTGAAGTACAAATAGTGCTGACCGGGCGGAATAGAGACCACGATTTCGGCACGCTGGTCCGCGGTAAAACCAACGTCATGCCCGAAAAGAGAGTGTATGCCGGACGTGGCGAAGGGCCCGAGCGTTGCGCCGAAACTCGACAGCCAGTCCGACCAGTCGGAGGGGCCGAAGCCCGTATCGTGCGAGAAAATCCATTGACCGGTTCCGTTTTCGAAATCGTCCGAAAACCCTTCTGTGACAGCGACTCGCCCGGTCGGACATACCGTCGCCTCAGGATTGAAATTCGACGCCGGCTGTTTATTCATCTCGACAGCATCGAGCGCATTCTTGACTTGCGTGCAGTCCGCGGCGGTGACCACCGCCGATCCAATCAGATCCGCACACGCTTGATTGACCGCATTGTACAGATCGAGATAGTCCGATCCTGACGTGAGCAGCGTCGTCTGCGCTTCGTAATAAATCTTCGCGACCTTCTGCATGCCGATGCCAGTGACGGTCCTGCCGTTGAACGACCCGCCGTCGGTCATCAAAAAGACGGCTTTGTTGTTGATGCCGTCGTTCTGATGAACCCCGCCGTTGTCGTCAGGCCCGCGGTCGTAGTTCGCGCTCGTCATCTTGTCGGGCTGATCGAAAGCGGGCGGATCGGCCATGTCGCGAATCACACCAAGGGGAGAGTCTTCGCCGAGCTTCCATTTCATGCTCGGATCGTCGTTTCCTCTCCCGTTCGTCTGATCGATGAACTCGCCCCACATATCCGACAGCGATTCGTTGATCGCACCCGCCTGGTAATAGGAAAAGAGATTGGACGTGAACTGCGTGACGCCGTGGGTTAGCTCGTGTCCGACTACGTCGTCCGCTCGCGCGAACCCGGCGCAGTAAACCATTTGGGTTCCGTTCCAAAACGCATTCGGACAACTGCTGACACCCGCACCATTTGAGTTAACCGTCGAAATCAAGGTCATGCCGGAACCATCGAGACTGTCGCGGCCGTGATTCGTGGAATAGAAATCGTAGGTATCGCCCGCGTACTGGTGCGCGAAACATGCTTCGGGATTCGGGTCTGCATTGCAATCGAGGGCAATGGTGCTGGGCGGCGCGGAGTCGTGATAGATCAGCGTCCCGGGCAATGCTGAGGTGCCAAACGCATCGTACGTATTGCGGTCCTTAACGTGCTCGACCTGATTGAAATGCAAGGCGATGTGTCCGCGCTGCGCATCGATCAGCACTAGTTCGCGAATTGGCTTGAGCGCTTTCGCGGTGACATCCATGCGCCAGACGAGGCTCGCCGGCCAGTTGTCCGGCCCGAGGAGACGCGGGTCGTAGATCGATAGCACCGGCGTCGAGGCAACGAGCTGACTTGGCTGCATCTGGTACCACTTGGCCACGGCCGACAGCGCCGTTTGCTGCGCCTGATCGGCCGTAATCGACGGCGCGGTCGGCAGCGACGGCGGCACCTGCGCCAACTCGCCGAGCATCGCGACCATCGCGTGGTTGCGGTCCATGTTGACCTGCAACTCGCCGGCGATCACCGGAATGCCCCGATGCGTCTGCTGGAAGCGCACGGTCGGTCCGCCGGTAGCGTTGTGCACTTCCTTCACTACCGTCAGCTCGCGCGACGGATCCTGCAAGCCAAACAACGGCGCGTAAGCGCGGGCGATGGCGAGCGCGCTGTCGCGCGGAAGATTACCCGCGGTGGCGCCCGGCACCGCGAACGCGCGACCGTGGGCCGCGCCGATGAAGCTGGTCTTGCCCGTCAGCCGATGCGTCGACATGCGCGCGCCGTTGGCCTTGAGCGCGGCGACGAGGTCGTTCTCCGCGGTGCGCTGAATGTTGCGATCGCTGCCGGACGCCGTCGTAAGCGAACCTGCAACCAGAACCGCACCCAACACGAGCAAGGTGCGTCGATGCGTGAGTGCCACGCGCATGCTGCCTCCCATTCACTAGTTATTTCGTCGGCTTAGTTAAGAGTAGGCTGAAAAAGTCCGCCGTGGACTTTCCAACTCGCGCACCTATCTCAAAATCCCCCACCCTAACCCTCCGCCGCTGCGGTGACGTGCAGGGACGCACTAAGATCGCGGAAGACAGGATGTCGAGAGCGATCCAGAGGGAATGGGAGGCGGCGAACGCCGCTTCAAATTCAATTCTAGGTTCTCGGCACGTCCGTGTGCCGGCCAGCGGAATGCTCTTTACACCCCCTTAACCGCCCAATGCACGACGCATGGTTTCGGAAAGAATTTTCACCAAATCTTTATACGGCGAATCCTCAAGGTGCTCGGACGAAAGCCGAACGTATCGGCGCTCGCCATCGAGAACCGCCTGAATCTCATAGTTGAAGCAATCCCGGCAGCGTCCGGGGAACGGACTGCCATTCGGCCGCTCCCCGCTAAGAACATTCAGCGCGCGCGCAATGTCTTGCTCGGTTTTTTTGTCGACGCGTTGCTCGACCGTCGTACCGCGCTTCAAATCACGTGCGACGAGCTGGCCGTCGCTGGTCGCGAGTAACGTTTGGCGAATGCCGGCAAATCCTCCCGACATGATCATGTGCACTTCCCACCGTGCGAACGGCCCTTCGCCGGTAGCCTGTGGAATCATTTCGGGAGCTGAACAACCGAAAAGGAGGCTAAACGCTGCGAGGGCAAGGTAACGCATTTGCGAAAAATCGTTCTTGTCGACGAATTCAGGAGCCCAAACCGAGCCGCTAAAGTATGGTCCCGCGAACCCGCGCTCGCAACAGGGAAAACGGCTCGAATCCGCCATCGTCAAAAGTGACTACGCCGGCCGCTCGAACCCTGCTTGGTGCTCTACCGCGATCGAATGAAGATTTAGAAGCGTTTCACACGTGCCGGCGCGGAAACCGATACCTCCCGCTCGACGAACCGCGACGGACTCAATCGGTCTTCAGCAGGCGGCGCAGCACCTTGCCGGTGCCGGTTGCGGGAAGCGCGTCCCGAAATTCGACGAAGCGCGGCACCTTGTAATAAGACATGTTTGCTTTGCACCACGCGACAATGTCGTCAGCGATCGCCCGGCTCTTCGCTTCGGGCTTGAGCACCAGAAATGCCTTCACGACTTCCCCTTTGGTCGCATCCGGTACGCCGATCACCGCCGCTTGCGCGATCGCCGGGTGCTGGATGAGCAGCGTCTCGACTTCCTCCGGAAACACGCTGTAGCCGGACACTTTGATCATTTCTTTGATGCGACCGAGGAACGTGAGATAGCCGTGTGCCGGCGGACAAATATCCGAACGCGCGGCTAGACGGTGATCGCGACCTCGACGCCGCCGTCTTTGCGCAGCACGTTGACGCTCACGTCCTGCAGATGGCGGCGGATGACGAGATCGAGCGATCCGTCGCGGAAACGGAGATTCTTGATTTCGATCCACTGCAAATACTCGGGCAACCACGGATGGTTGAAGCGCATCTGCGGCTTTTCGGGCGAGAACGACACGCCGAGACACGCTTGCAGCAAATGAAACACGGCGCCGCTCGCCCACGCTTGCGGCAAACACGCAACCGGATACAGCGTGGGGCCTTGCCCGGGCAGCCGCTCAAAGCCGCAATAAAGCTCGGGGAGACGATGCAAATCGAGCGCGATGCTCGCATCGAACAATCCCCCGAGGAGTTTGACCGCGTGCTCCTTGAAACCGTAGCGGGCGAAACCGAGCGCCACGAGACCGTTGTCGTGCGGCCATACCGAGCCGTTGTGATACGACATCGGATTGTAACGGCGCTCGCCGCGCGCAACGGTGCGCATGCCCCAGCCCGTGTAGAACGCCGGCGACACCAGCAGCTCGGCGGTGCGGCGCGCGTAGTCGGGTTCCGCGATCCCGGTGTAAAGCGCATAGCCGGCGTTGGAGGCTGCCACGTGGCAAAGCCGCTTCTCGCCGTCGAGCGCCAACGCGAACGCGCCGAGATCTTCGCACCAGAACGTGCGGTTGAATTTTTCTTTGATCACCTGCGCGGCACGTTCGTATGCCTGCGCCTGCTCCGCTTTACCGAGTAGTCGCGCGAGCCGTGCCGCCGTGCGCCGCGCCGCGTACACGTAGCCTTGCACCTCGCACAGCGCAATCGGCGCGCACGCGAGTGTGCCGTCGGCGTGGAACACGGCGTCCTCCGAATCCTTCCAGCCCTGATGCACCAATCCGTTCGGACTGTGGCGCGCGTATTCGACGAAACCGTCGCGGTCCGCGTCGCCGTACTCGTCGATCCACGCCAGCGCTCGTTCGATGTGCGGCCATAGCGTTCGAATGAACGCCGTGTCGCCGGTGCGATCGTAGTATTCGCCGGCGAGCATGACGAAGAGCGGCGTCGCATCGACGCTGCCATAGTAGCGGCCGAACGGCACTTCGCCGAGACGCGCCAGCTCCCCGTCGCGCATCTCGTGAATGATCTTTCCCGGTTCCGCGTCCTCCGCCGCATCGATGTTGCTCGCCTGCTCGGCGGCGAGAAACGCGAGCACGCCGCGCGCGAGGCTTGGGTCGAGCCAGAGCATCTGCATCGCGGTGACAATGCCGTCGCGACCGAACGGCGTGCTGAACCACGGCACGCCGGCGTACGGATACGGTCCGCGCGGCGTTCGCGTTATGAGCATTTGCAGGTCCGCGATTGAGCGATCCAGCCAGTCGTTGAACTGCTCGTTCGAGGTGCACATCTCGCTCGTCGCGGCGCCGGTGCGCTGAATATCTTCTTCCGCCCGATGCAGCGCCGTGTCGTAGGTCAACAGCGTCGGGCGCTCTTCGCCGATCTCGCACGCGACGGTGACATAGATATCGCGCTGCCCGCCCGGCCCGAGCTGCAGATCGTAGTGCATCTCCTCGCCCTCGATGCGATCAGGCGTCTGCTCGACCGCAATGCGCGTGCGACGAATGACGTTATCGAGCCCTTCGTAGCCGAGCACGATGGACCGTGCATCGTACTCGGGCGCGTACGAACGGCCGCGCTCGCGCCGCTCGACGCCGCGCACTTCGAAGATGTCGGCGAAGTCGGCGCCGAAATGCAGCGACAGCCGGATGTTCACCGGCGCGCGGTCGTAGTTGACGAGCCGCAGGTGCTCGTAGTGCACGCCGCCGTGCAGAAGCTTCGCGCGGAACAAATGCAACGTGCTCTTGCGGATGTGCAGCGCCCCGCTCTCGTACAGATCCGGCGTCGTCAAATCCACCACGAGCAGGCTGTTGTCCTGCTTGACCGTCGAATTGAGCAAGAGCGGCCGCGCATCGTTGATGCGCAGATCGAAATGCGACAGGAATCGCGTGCCGCGATGATAGAGCCCTTGCTCCCCGAGACCGAGATGGTGAATGTCGCCGTAGCGGTCGAACAGCCCGAACGTCTCACCGTGCTTCAAGACGCGCGTGCGGTCGTCCGCCCGCGACGACGTCGCGAGCACGTACCAGCGGTTGTCGATCTGAACGATGTCGTCCATCGCTATGCGACCGAGCGATGCACCGGCGATGCCGCACGCACGGCTTGATAAGCGGCGAGGTAGTCGCGCGACATGCGCGCGGCGGAAAAACGCTCTTCGAACATTCGCCGGCAGCGCGCGCGACTGATGTCACGCACCCGAGCGACGGCGTCGACGGCGGCGTCGATGCTCTCGACGAGATAGCCGGTCTCGCCGTGCCGCAGGATTTCCGGCACCGAGCCGCGCGGCCAGGCGATCACGGGCGTGCCGGACGCGAGCGCCTCGATCATCACGAGCCCGAACGGCTCCGGCCAGTCGATGGGAAAAAGCAGCGCGTAGGCGTTACCGAGGAACTCCGATTTCTCCTGCTCGGTGATTTCCCCTACGAACTGCACGCCGGAGCGCGCGAGCAAGGGCTTCACCTGGCTCTCGTAATACTCGCGGTCCGTTCTGTCGATCTTGGCTGCGATGCGCAGCTCAATGCCCGTGCGCGTGGCGATTTCGACGGCGCGATCGACCCGCTTTTCGGGATGAATCCGGCCGAGAAAGGCGAGATATTTCCCCGGGTTTGGATGGAACTTGTACTGCTCCGCCGGCAAGCCGTGATACACCGTCGCCACCCAGTTTGCGAAGGCGATGGGCTTGCGCTGCTCGTTGCAAATCGACACGAGCGGCACGTCGCTGAACTCGCGATGCAGCGGCTGCAGGTCGGGCATATCGAGTCTGCCGTGCATCGTCGTCACGTTCGGCACGGCGAGCGAGCGTGCGAGCGGAAAGTGCAGATAGTCGGTGTGGAAGTGAATGATGTCGAAGTCGTTCGCCTCGCGCCGCACGCGGTCGAACATCACCACGTGATGCGCGATCGGATCCCGGCAATCGGGATCGAGACGCAACCCGCGGCGCGTGACGGCGCGCAGGCGCGCGGTCGTTTCGGAACCACCGGCAGCGAACAATGTTACCTCGTGTCCCTGCTTTACCAACTCCTCCGTGAGATACGAAACCACGCGCTCGGTTCCGCCGTAGTACTTCGGCGGAACGGATTCGTAGAGCGGAGCTACCTGTGCAATTCTCATGGGACTTATCCTCCGTACGTTGCTATCCGCGGCCGCCCGACTGCGCCCGCGCTGAAACCCGAGCGGACGGCGCAACACGGCGGGTCGGCGTCGCGCGCGGCTTTGCTTGGCAGCGCGGGCAAAAATACGTTCCTCGACCTTCCACCGCGATGCGTTTGATCAGGCCGCCGCAGCGCGGACAGGTTTCCCCCGCGCGGCGGTGCGGAATCAGAAAATTGCGCGGCAGCCGCTCCGGCTCCGCGCCGCACTCGACGGCGCGCTTCAAGACAACGCGCAGAGTGCGGTAGAGCGCCGCACGCTCACGGTCGCCGAGCGTCGCGAGCGGCGTGAGCGGATGCAGCCGGCACTGAAACAAAATTTCGTCCGAATACTCGTTGCCGATACCGGCCATCACGCTCTGATCCATCAACACGGACTTGATCGTTCCGCGCCGGCCGGCCAGCGCGCCCTTGAACGCCGCGGCGGTGAAGCCACGGTCGAGTGCGTCCGGCCCGAGCTTTCGCGCCGCGATGTCCGCCGCCATGTCGTCGACCCACTCGATGCGCCCGATCATGCGACGGTTGACGTATGCCAGGCGCCGTCCGGCGGCAAAGTCCAAAACGACGCGCGCAAACCGCGGTTGCGGATGGGGGTCACGGTAAAACTCCAATCCCCCCGTCAGCCCGAAGTGGAACGACACCCAGCCGCCGCGGTCGAGCATGCAGTAAAGACGTTTCCCGTGGCGCTGCGCTCGGCGAAATTTCCGGCCGATCAATCGCGCGGAAAATTCGCGCGCCGAAATCCCCGCCAGGATGCGGGGCGTTTGCACGCCGACGGCGTCGATGCGATGACCCACGCCTTGCGCGGCAAACCGACGGCGCAAGATCTCTACGTCCGGTAGCTCGGGCATGTGTTGCTCAAGGCAAGGGCCCTATTTTAACGCGCCGCTTCAAGCGGGAATCCGCGCTAGTAAAAAGGACGTGCCGGGTAAACGCGACCGCCCGGGTCGCGTTATAGGGGAAGGGCGCAGAGCCATCACAACTTTCCCTATTCACAAGACAGCGTGTTGCGGGTACGGGAACGATTTAGTTAAGCTGCTTCGTCATGAATAACCTTCGCACCTCCGTACTCGCTTCCTTCCTCGGCTTCGCCGCGGCGGTGTCGCTCATCCCGGGTTGTGCAACGGTGCCGGAAACCGGGCGTCGTCAGCTGTCGCTCGTCGGATCGAGCGAAGTCATGCAACTCAGCCTGTCGGAGTTCGACAAGCTCAAGAAACAAACGCCGATATCGCGAGATTCGGACCAGAACGCCCTGGTTCGGCGCGTCGGCCAGCGCATTGCGGCGGTGGCGCCGCTGCCGAACGCGCAGTGGGAGTTCGTCGTATTCGACAAACCCGACGTGCTGAACGCTTTCTGCATGCCCGGCGGAAAAGTCGGCGTGTACAGCGGGCTTTTCAAAGTGACGCAGGACGAAGCCGGGCTGGCGACGGTCATCGGCCATGAAGTCTCACACGCGGTCGCCCGTCACGGCGAAGAACGGATGTCGGAAGGTCTATTGCTGCAGCTCGGCGGAACCGCCCTCGCCGCTCTCACCCAATCGCGCCCTGAAGTGGCGCAGCAACTCATGCAGGCGGCGTACGGTGTCGGCGCCAACGTCGCGGTGATGCTGCCGCACTCGCGCCGGCAAGAGCTGGAAGCCGACCATCTCGGCCTCGTTTATATGGCGCGTGCCGGCTACGACCCACGATCCGCGTTGAGCTTCTGGGAGCGCTTCTCGGCGTACAACAAGCAGCACGGGGGCTCGAACCCGCCCGCGTTCCTGAGCACCCACCCGGTCGACGAGAAACGCATCGAGCAGATCAAAGAGCTGTTGCCGCAGGCCGAATCGGAATATCAAAAAGCGAAACGTTGATGATTTGCTTTAACCGCAAAGGACGCAGAGGACGCAAAGGAGAAGATTAGAAAGAAAAAACGACACGCCGGCACCTTACGAGCGAGGATCGAATGCCGTTGCTAATCCCCGGGTGCGACGCGTATCGATGAATCCGGCCATTTCCTTCCACATGCAATCGAGTTGGAAATCTTGAAGAAACCTTCGCGTCCCTGGCGTCCTTTGCGGTGAAGAATAAAACGCTACCTCTTTATTTTGGCGCTCGCCCGAAACAGCCCCGCCACCGTCTTCGCGTCGTTGATGTCGCCATCCGCCGCACGCGCGACCGCCTCGGCGAGCGACACCCAGTGCACCTCGATCAGCTCGTGCTCCTCGTTCGCTGACGGAACTTCGCTCAACTCCTGCGCGAGAAACAGATGCACGACCTCGCTGAACACACCGGGCGAGCTGAGCATCGTGCCGAGCGGCAGCCAGTGCATCGCTTTTCGTCCCGCCTCTTCCACCAGCTCACGTTGCGCGGTCGCCAGCGGGCCTTCGCCGGGATCGAGCTTCCCCGCCGGCAGCTCCCATAGCCAATCGTTGAAAACCGGCCGGAACTGCCGCAGCAAACAAACGCGCCGCTGCGCATCAAGGGCGACCACCGCGGCACCGCCCGGATGATGCACGACCTCGATCGGCGCCCGCTTCCCATTCGGCAAATCGAACGGCCCGACCGTGACGTGCACAATGCGGCCTTCAAACACGACTTGAGGTTTGTCCACGGCGGTTCTCCGATGCGCTCAAACCGGCATTCTAACGAGATTGCGTAGCGAATCCGGCGTACGCACGATGGGAATCGCGCGGCATGGGATGGTGCCGGCACGCTGTAAACGCGCCTTTCGCCCGCTGCCACGCCCCCGAAGTCACGCGCTCGGCTGGTCTACCCGCTCGCACGCCAAAAACCTGCGTGCGCGCGGTGTCTCGTTCGCTCCGGGCCGTGGGACGCGCCCGCGACCCGGAGCCGATTGGTTACGGCGACGTCGCGACCAGACCGCGCGTTCCCACAATCACCAACCGGTCGGAGCCGTTCCAGACGAGGTCCTTCAGATTGAACGGATCGGCGCCGAACAGCACCGTCGAGTACGGCGTGGCCTGCACGCTCCAGCTCGCGCCGTCGGTCGAGCGCACCGCCGCGCCGCCGTCGCCGACGGCGACGAACTCCGCGCCGGTCCACGCCACGTGCCGAAGCGTCGCGAAAGTGCCGGAACTGCGCGCCGTCCAAGTCACGCCGTCGCTGGAGGTCACCATCGTGCCGTTCGACCCGACCGCGACCAGCTGCGAATCCGACGTGCCGACGCCGAAGAGCGTCGTCGTCACGTTGCTCGTGCGCGGCGTCCACGTTACGCCGTCCGGCGACGTGTACACGGCGCCGCTGTTACCGACGGCGACGAACTGCGTTCCGGTCCAGACCACGTCTTGAAGCGAGCTCGGCGAGATGGTCAGCCGCGTCGTCCAGGTAACGCCGTCGGGCGATGTCGAAATGCCGCCCGCACCTGCATCGACGAGCAGCGTGGACGACGCCGCGAGGCTGCCGGAGCGCGGCACGGCGGCGAGGCGCGTCCACGCCATACCGTCGGTCGATGAGTACGCGCCCTGCCCCGCGCCTTCGCTCACGAGCGCGACGAACGCGTTGAGCGCGGGAGTCCATTGAACGTCCAGGAACAGATTTCCCACGAGACTGTTGAGACCGCCGAACGACCAGGTGAGCCCGCCGTCGGTCGACGTCAGGCTCACGTCCGATAGCGTCACGGCGACCAGCCGCCCGTCCGCGCCGGAGCGCGCAATCGCCTGCATCGGTTCATCGATCGTGTGGCGCGTCCACGTGACGCCGTCGGCGGACGTGTACACCGAACCGCCGTCGCCGACCGCGACGCCGATCGCGACGTACTCGGTGCCCGTGTAGCGTAACGCATTCAGCCCGCCGATGACGGCGCCCGGGTGCGCCGTCCAGTTCACGCCGTCGGGCGACGTCGCAACGACGTTGTTGCTCCCGACCGCGACCCACTGGCCGCCGGCGTTGATGACCGCGTTGAAGATGCCGAGGCCGTTGCCCGACGGCTGCGCCGTCCACGTCACGCCGTCCGGCGACGTACGAATCTCCGCTTGGCCGGTCGTCGGAAAGGTCGTGGCGACGACGAGCGACGACGTCGCGCCGAGCGCGGTAAAGCCGTTGGTCGTGCCGCTGTTGCGGGAGGTCCAGGTGATCCCGTCCGGCGAAGTGATAACCGTGCCCTGCTCGCCCACGGCGACGAATTGCGTGCCGGTCCACGCGACTTTCCTCAGATTCGCACTGACCGTTGACGACCGTGTCGTCCAGGTAACGCCGTCCGGCGAGGTGCGCACGGTTCCTGAGTCGCCGACCGCGACCCAGAGCGAGCCGGACGTTGCGATGTCACTCAGATCCTCGCCGAGCTCGTTTGCGCGTGAGGTCCAAACCAGTCCGTCGCTCGACGAAAAGATATCGCCGAAGGTTCCGACCGCGACGAACGAGCGGCCGTCCCATTGGACGCTGTTCAAGCTCAACAACGTATCGCGCTCGTCCCACCGCCGCAGATCGGTCGAGGTGAAAATCGAATCGCCCACCGAAACGAATTTCGTGCCGTTGTATGCGAGCCCGGCTCCCGCGCTGTGCGGCGCGGCCAGGCGCGTCGTCCACGCGACACCCGGCGTGTTCGAGTTGGGCAGCACCGTAAAGGATTGCGAGGTCGTCGTGCTGCCGCCCGCGGTCGTCACTTGAATCGGCCCCGTGGTCGCGCCGGCCGGGACCTCGGCGATGATTTCCGTCGCGCTCGCGCTCAATATCGTCGCCGAGACACCGTTGAACCGCACGGTGTTCCCGGCAATCGTCGCGCCGAAGCCTACGCCTTCGATTTGAACGTTCGCGCCGACGGCGCCGCTCGTGGGCGTAAACGACACAATCACTGGGGGACTGGCGCCCGATCCGCCCGGCGGCGGATTCGAACCGCTTGAGCCACCGCCGCTGCCCCCACCACCGCCACACGCGGAGAGCAGGACAACCGCAACGACTAAAAAAATTCTGAAAACAAATCGCCAAGTTCCATGACCGTACATCGCTCGCCCCTAGCTCATTTCGTGTTGTTGTTCGGAGAAGCCTTGCAGTCCAGCCTTCGAGGCGGACATAAATAAAAGTAGCCTCGGTGCCCGGGCGCGCCATTACCAATTCTTGGTATCCTAGAGCGATGACTTCCTTCGGCTTCCATCCCGCTGTTTCTGCTTGGTTTGCTTCCACGTTCGGCCAACCGACCGAGCCGCAGCGCCGGGCGTGGCCCGCGATTGCCGCCGGCCGCCACACGCTCATCGCCGCGCCCACGGGTTCCGGTAAAACGCTCGCCGCGTTTCTCGCGGCGATCGATTCCTTAATAAAGGAAGGACTGAACGGCGGGCTGCCCGACGAGACGCAGGTCGTTTACGTCTCGCCGCTCAAGGCGCTCTCGAACGACATCGAGCGCAACCTGCAGCAACCGCTCGCCGGCATTCGCGAACAGCTCAAGGCGCAGGGCCTGCCGGACGTCGACATCCGCGTGCAGGTCCGTACCGGCGACACGACGCAGGCCGATCGCGCAGCGATGCGCAAGACGCCGCCGCACATTCTCGTCACGACCCCGGAGTCGCTTTATCTTCTGCTGACGAGCGAATCCGGTCGCGCGATGCTCGCGACGACGCACACGGTCATCGTCGATGAGATTCATGCGGTCGCGGCGACGAAGCGCGGGGCGCATCTGGCGCTGTCGCTCGAACGCCTGAGCGCGCTCGCAGCGAATCGTGTGGACGAGCCGGCCGCCGCGCTGGAAAAACCGGAACAAGGGACGCTCGAGCTTCCGCTGGAGGCAACAAACGATTTGCCCGTCGTCATCGACGACGACCCGGCTTCAACGCCCGAACGTCCAGAGCCCGCGCGCCGGACGGAGGACCCCGGCGTCGTTCCTCTCTCCCCTCGCGGGAGAGGGGCCAGGGGGGTCATAGCGTCCGCGGCCAATGCCGCGGCTGAAAGACCGCGCCGGATCACGCGCATCGGCTTGTCGGCGACGCAAAAGCCGATCGAAGAAGTCGCGCGCTTCCTCGTCGGCGCGGATGTGCGTCCTTCGACAAGCTCAGGACATGGTCCTTCGACAAGCTCAGGACATGGTCCTTCGACAAGCTCAGGACATGGTCCTTCGACGGGCTCAGGACGTGGTCCTTCGACAAGCTCAGGACGTG
>JBJMVQ010000022.1:0-52126 GCA_045810625.1 Sulfurifustis sp. | reverse complement strand
CGTGGTGGCCGAATTGAAAACCACGTTTGCGAGTCATTACACGAAAGAGATTTCGCTCGCCGAAGCGCTGCAGCTCGATACGATCGCCGGGTACGCCAAGTTCGGGACCGGTGAAAAGTATTTGATCAACCCGAATAAGGCTTGATCAAAGGACAAATCGGGGACGACAGACGGATCTGCGTCCCCCAGCACCGACACGTCGTAAGCGCGCGCCGGTAACGCAGCGCATCTAATAAGAAGCGCCGGCGCGCCAACAAGTAAGCGTAGCGTGCGCCATGCGCACGACCCTCTTACTTCCGTTCGATTGGGCTGATGGACACGACGGCGCCAGCAATAAAAAACCCGCCGAACCGACTCGGCGGGTCGAGTACGACGGCGAAGCGACTACGGCCGTCCCGTCGTCAGTGTGCGGTAAACGGCCGGCTGAACTTTCGAGATGTGCATTTCGGCCGCGACCGTTTCTCCATTGCTCGCGATCATCTGGCACGCCTCGCGCACCGACACCTTGTTGCTCGCAGCGATGTCGTTCATGTCTTGCACGATCACCTGCTTCAGCTGTTTCTCGACCAGACCGAAGAGCTGGTTCTCGTCCGTGTCGACCGCCGCGAGCGCGGCGCGGGCTTGTGCCGATTCGGCCTTGTGCTCGCGTTCAAAGGCGGAGACAAAAGGCGTAATGTCGACGTTCTGCTGCCGACAAAACTCCGGCCGCGTGCGCGTGTTGACGAGATAGAAGCCGAAGTACGAGCTGGCCGCGCGTGCGCGACGCGTTTTCTCGTCTCCCTCGGCGCTCAACTGTTCGCTCGTCTTTGCCACGGCTTCCCGCCCCATCGCTTCCGAAACCGGCAGGTTCGGATTGTTCTTCACGCCGTCCGCCTTGAGCTTCGCCATCGACGCTTCGACGTTCGCTTGCGTTTTGTACCGCTGATACGCATCGAAGCCGTACTTCACGACGACGAACGCAGCCACGAACACCAGCACGGAAAGGACCTTCTTGCCGAGACCATGCACGCTTAGACCCCTTTGGAATTGTTCGGAAAGTGAATTCAGCGAGCGTTCAATCTTCGCCTTGAAACCACCTGACTGAGTCTAGTCGAGCGCCGGTGATCAGCCAGCGCCGCACGATTGTTCTAAAACAGGTGTTGTCTCGTCCGGGCGGTGCCGTCCTGCTTGCTTCAGATGGCGGATCGGTCCGAAATCCTAATTTTTGCCATCGAAGGACTGAGCCAACCACAGAGACGTGTACTGAAGTTACATCGCTAGGACGGCTGCGGTGTGCGGCGCCTTCGAGCAATCGAGACGGCGAACAGGTTGAGCGTCCAGCCGAGCGCGTAGATCGCCGTCAACGGATCGATCAGATAATCCCAGACATTGTCCGATTCGAGGACTCGCAAGGTATAGCATGCGAGCGCGAGCACAACGCATACGACGAGCCAGTGACGGCCCGCGTACCACGACATCAGGGTGCCGAACAGCAGCGCAGTAGCGAAATAGGTGGATCGATAGCCGAGCGCGTAGGGATCGAAATACGTGAGGCCAAGCGCCAATGGGTAAAGCAGCAGTGCCGCTCCCACAATCGCGAACATAACGGTGTTGATGTTCCGCTCATCGATCAGACTGCGGCCGGAGACATAGGACGCTACGTATGCGACAAGCAGCACCTGCCCGGTAATGCTGAGATCGCCGAGCACGCCGCGCGCGTACTCCACGAGCAACAGATCGCCAGCCGGCACGAAAATGAGCGCGCCCGCCGCGATCGCGATCGCTGCCCGCGCCGCCCACGGCAGGCGTAGCCGGCGCACCAAGCGGCACACGACGGCCGACGCCAGTAATGCGAGCCCGGCAAATCCGGAAGCGACGTGCAGCGCACTCACAGCTGCTCGTTCACCCAGCGGGTATTGAATTCGACGTGTTCGATACGCTGACGCGCCCACGTGTAAAGCAGATGAAACCGACCATGCCGATCGTCCACGATCCACGGATAGGACTGTTCCGCGCGACGGCCGTCGGGTGTAGCCGCGAGCGTGTGGAACGCGTGAACCGCCTTCCACGTGAGTCCTTTGTCAGGCGAGAAAGCGAGCGACAAGTCGTCGCGGTCGCTTGCGCGATTGTTGAAGACGAGGAGCAGACGATGGTCGTCCAATGCCACGGCGTCGATCGCGGCGTTCGGATTCGGCAGTGTCAGCTTTACCGGTTCACTCCATGTCTTGCCGGCGTCGCGCGTGGAGATCATGAGCACGCGGCCCGCGTCCTTGCCGCAATAGCGCATGAAACCGACCGCCTCCGTCGCCGACTCCGTCACGATTACCGGCTGCAGAGCGTGGCGTCCCCAGGATAGACGCGTCTTGGCAATGACCCTGCCTTCCAGGTCCAGACGCAGGATCTCGCCGAACTTTCCGATGAACTCGTGGTACACCGGAAGGCCGATCGAGCCGTCGGCGAAGACGAACGGCCGGCCTTTGACGAGCGTGCTGATGTTGAAAAACGGCGACGTGACGAGGCGACGCGGCGCGCTCCAGCTGTATCCCTCGTCGTCCGATATCACGACGTTGATGGAGCTGCCGGACCATCCGCCAACCGAAGCGCTGACGTAGAAGAGCCAGAGTCGATCGCGCGCGTCGCGCACGACCACCGGATTGCCGAGCTTACGAATGTAACGGTGCAGGTGCTGCTGCGTGAACTCGCGTGTGAGAACCGTCTGTTCGTCGCTCCAGGTCGCCTCTTTCGTTGAATAGAGCGCCGTCGCGATCACCGTATCCGACGCGCCTTCAACGGTGCCGCTATACCAGAAACCGCGTATCCCGTCCCGAACCGCCAGCGCAGTCGCACTGTGCACCGACTTGCGTTGGCCATGCGATGCAAATCGGTTCTCGTACCGAGGCGCACTGTCGGTTGCCAGCGGAGCGGATCGCGCGACGACGGCAAACCCCGCGTCGCGATCGACGGCGGCGAATCGAGCATACAGAGAAGCAAAGGCGCCGATGACGGCCAACAGCAAGCCCAATCGGAACGCTCGGGAATTAGTTGCTGCGCGCATAGAGAGTCTTATAGCAGCAAAACGAAATCTGCGAGTGCCGACTTCCGGGCGCGCATCATTGCGTGTGCGGCCGCGGAGCGTTGTGGCGCAATAGATACTTCGAGGTCTCGTACAACGCTGCGCGCAGGCGCTGTAGCTCCGCGACTTTCTCCGGCTGCTCGCTGCTCACGTCCTTGGTGGGTGTCGTCGAGCGGTATCGATAAAGCCGCGCGCCGCGCGGATCGAGCCGCAGCAGAAATTCGTCCGTCAGTATGCCCTCGGGCAGCAGCGCCAAATGTTCCCTCGCCGGCCGCGCCGCGAGCAGATCGCGCCCCAGTGTGTTGTTGACGTGCGGCACGCCCATGAGGCTGAGCGTCGTCGGCAGCAAATCCACGAGGCTTGCGACCGTGCTAAGGCGCCGCCCGTGGCGGATACGTCCCGGTGCATAAATGATCATCGGGACGTGAAACCCCGTCAGGCCGAGCCGCTGATACGGAATGTCGTTCGCCGCCGGGTTTCCGTGATCGCCATACAGCACGAAAATCGTGTTCTTGAAATAAGGTTCCTTGCGCGCCTGCTCGAAGAAGTAGCCGATCGCATGATCGAGAAACCGCAGACCGTTGTACGCCGCGAGGCTGTCGAAGCCGTTCGCGCGAAGGAGCCGCTCGTCCATCTGGACCCGTTCGAAGCCATACGGATTGGTCGGCGGTATCGTGAACGGACGATGGTTGCCGGCCGTTTGGATGAACGCGAAGAACGGCTCGCTACGCTTCTTTAGGACCTCATGCGCCTTACGGAACAGGTCATGGTCGGTGATGCCCCACGTATCGACCGGCGTTGCGTCGTAATCACCTTCTTCGAAGACGTTCAGCCGCTCGACGCTCTGCGTGAGCAGCCCGCGGATGTTCCCCCAAGACGCGCTCCCTCCGAGAAAATAGAAATGCTCGTAATCCGTGAGCGCATTGATCAGCGTGTGCTGGTGCACGATCAGCGGATTGCGCGAGCTGGAGTCTCCGGGGTTGTAATCCGGAATGCCGGTAACCATCGTGAACACCGATCGGGCCGTCGGCACCGCCGGCACGAAGAAATCGTCGAACAGCAGGCTTTCGCGCGCGATGGCATCGAAGTTCGGCGTGGCATTGAGCCGGTTCCCCATCACGCCCACTTTGAACGCGGCGAACGACTCGAGATGGATGACGACGAGATTCGGCTTCGGTCCGGGAATCGGTGCGGGCTTCACGTAGCGCGCGAAGGACAACGCCTGCGCGTCGGGTTTTTGCACGCCGAGCAGGTTGGCGACCAGCGGATAGTTCTCGCGCACCTTGGCGACGTCAAACGGCTGCGAGGGATTGTCGGTGGTATCGATGAGAAACAGCACCGGGTTTAGCGCGAGCGCGGACACGAACTCGTTCCCGCTGAAGTAAGCATCGCTCCAGCGCAGCGGGTACCACGACCACTTGCCGTAGATGCCGAGGAGGCAAAGAAATGCCGTCAGGGTAACGGCGAGTACTTTGCGCGGGCGGGAGATTGCAGAATCGGCCGGCTGCGACAACACGCGGTTCGCGACGTGTCGCACCAGGTAAAAGTAAGCGGCGGCGAGCGCGCCGAGCCCCAGCAAGCCCCATACGACCGGATAGCTTTCCCATACCATCTGCATCGCCACGCGGACCGGTCGCAGGTGCTCGAGCACGCTCGCATTGAGACGCGCGCGCACGTAATCGTAGTGCCCGACATCCACGGCATAGAGCAGCAGCACGAGCGCCTCGACGACGGCGAAATACAGCAGCCAGCCTCGCCGCGCCATGGTTCGGCGCATGGGGTTCAACGCCGGGATGGCAATCAGAACCAGATAGGGGACACTGATCAGCAGCGCCAGGCGCACATCGAGCTTCAGGCCGACATACAAAGCTCGCTGCAACTCACCCGAGCTTGCCGACGATGCCAGCGTATGAAAGACGAGCAGGAATACCAGTCGGAGAGCGACAAAGGCCAAGACATTGATCGCGGCGACGATCAACCCGAAACGGATCGCAGGAGACAGCCAGCGCCACATGGACATTAGATGACGACGGGAGTGCGACGCCGGTCGGCGTCGGCCGTATGGGGAAGTTCTAACAAGAGTCGTGCACCTCGGTAGACAAGGACGAAGGCGTTCGCCGGTATGTCCCAGGCGTTGGTTGCTATTCCAACGCGTTTTCGTAATACCCCAATCTTAGTACAAGGATAAATTTTGCCAGCCCCCATTTCGATGAGCGCGGGCTATCGGCCGCGGGGTGGCGAGAAGCGCTCGCGGCGTGCGTGCGGCTCCTTCTTGATGGGTCGTGAAGTCGTGTTTCGGGCGTGCCAGCACGAGGACGCCGGAAGGCCGATTTTCATACAGTTTGTGTCGGGAACGACCGTACGGACCTCGCTATAGTCCCCTGATGGCCACCGCCCCACTCTCGGAGGAAGACCCCGAGAAACAGCGACAACTCGATCAAATGAAACGCCGGGCGACGGCGCTGCTCGCCGCCGTTGCCTTGATCTTCGTCGTCGCACTCCTCTTCGAGGCCGTGCATCCGTGGGCGGGTTATGTCCGGGCGACGGCGGAGGCCGCGATCGTCGGCGGCTTGGCGGACTGGTTCGCGGTCACCGCCCTCTTTCGCCATCCGCTTGGCATTCCCATTCCCCATACCGCCATCGTGCCGGCAAACAAGGATCGGATCGGCCGCAGCATGGGCGAGTTCGTGCAGCACAATTTCCTCGCGCCGGAGGTGATCGCCGCCCGCCTCAAGACGCTCAACGTCGTCGAGCGCGTCGTGCGCTGGATGATCGTGCCCGAGCATGCCAACCGTCTGGCGCGCACGGCGACGCGAAGCCTGGCCGGCGGCGCGCAGATTCTCAAAGACGACGAAGTGCAGATGCTGATCGATACCGCCTTGATCGATCGCGTTCGCAACATCCAGGTCGCGCCGTTCTTGAGCCAGGCGCTGACGCACGTCACCGAAGACGGCCGGCATCAGCGGCTGTTGGACGAAGCGCTGCGCCAAGCGGCGCGCCTGGTCGACGAGAACGAAGCGCTGATACGCGATCGCGTACGCGCCGAAATGCCGTGGTGGTTCCCGCCCGTCGCCGACGCGATGATCCACGTGAAGATCGTCTCGGCCATCAAGCGCACGCTCGATGACGTGAGCGCGAATCCCGAGCATCCGCTGCGTAAGCGGCTGAACGCAGCGGTCGAACGAACGATCGCGCGGCTGCAGGACGAGCCCGACGTCGTAGCACGCGTCGACGCGCTAAAAGAAGCGGCGCTCGATCACCCGGTCCTGCGCGGATTCCTGCGGTCGGTCTGGGCGGATGCGAAGCGGGCGCTGATCGGCGCGGCCGAGCGGCAGGACCACGATGGCGGCATGCGCGAGATATCACGCGGGCTGCAATCGCTCGGGCACACGGTGCTCGCGGACGCGGCGCTGATGCAGAAGCTCGACCGTTGGATGATCGACGTCGTCACCGGCTTCGTCGAGCAGTACCGCGACGAAGTTGGAACGTTCATCGCCGAGACCGTCGCGGCGTGGGACACGGAAGCGACGTCGCGCAAGATCGAGCTACAGATCGGCCGCGATCTGCAGTTCGTGCGCGTAAACGGAACGGTGGTCGGCGGGCTGGTAGGCTTGCTGCTCTACATAGCGAGCCGATGGCTGCTATGAGCCGAGCCCGTCTCGTGGCGGCCTGCCGCCCGGAGCGACCGCGGGTACAAAACAATTCGCGCTCGGACGCTGGGTGCTTGTCACACTGACAAGCCGCAACTTGGATACCGCTCGTCACGCCACGACCGCTCGCACCAGCTCCATCATCGATACATTGAACTTGGCCGGTTCATTGACGAACGAACACGTCAGACGCCGCGGTTACTTTCGATAAGTTCGGAACGTGATCGAATACCGCAGGTTCTTTGTCGCTGGAATACTGTGCTGCCAGCCCCAGCGCGCCTCATCGCGTATCACGTAAACCGAGCGCGGTTCGAGATCGAGCGCGAACGCGCCCTCTTTTTTGTTCGGCCTCGGCGGATACGGACGAAAGCGCATGCGGCACGGTCCGGCGAGCGAAATACCGACGATCACCGCGAATTGTGGGACGTCGCGATGCCAGCCGAGCCGTGTTCCCGCGCGATACTCGGTGACAAGGCCGTGCGCAAACTCGGCCGCCGGTATATCGAGCCAAGCGGCAACTTTATCGCGCAGCGGCAGTAAGAATGCCGGCAGCGGCGAGCCGGGCAGAAGTTTGTTCGCCCCGAAGTCGTATTCGCCGCCGAAACTCATGATCCGCCGTTTCGCGGTGTACGACTTGTATTGCGCTTCGTGCAGCGGGAGATTTTTTATCTCCGCCAGCAGCGATGTTTCTTCGGCGTCGGTGAGGAAATCCGTCTCGTAGACGAGGCCGTTCGGTAGCCGTTGCGCTACTTTGAACAACTCCTGCTGTCCGGAATGTTGGTACATATCGCTGGCGATGGTCGCCCGGCACGAGATCGACACGATCGCTCAGAAAATCGCGCCGGGCGCGCTTCGAAAATTGTATAGCTCCGCTTCGCCCGGCGTGGTACCGAGTTGACCTTAGTCGAATTACGCGGCGCACCTCGCATTCGCCGCCCGGTAAAACGCGGCCCGGGGTGAGTTACGGCACGCGAGGTAGTGCTCTGATAGCGGGAGGGCTCGGACCGTTAGCGCGCGGAGTTTGTGCTGACGGCACCGCCTTCGAGGTACGCGGCGCGCACTTCCGGATTAGCCAGAAGCTCGGCGCCACCGCCCGAGAGCGTAACCTTGCCCGCGAGCAGCACGTAACCGCGATGCGCGAGCTTCAGCGCGTGATACGCGTTTTGCTCGACGAGCAGTACCGTCGTTCCCTGGGCGTTGATCTCCGCGATGACGCGGAAGATCTGCTGGATGACGAGGGGGGCGAGCCCGAGCGACGGCTCGTCGAGCAGCAGCAGGCGCGGCGCCCCCATGAGTGCGCGCCCGATCGCCAGCATCTGCTGCTCGCCGCCCGACAGCGTGCCGCCGCGCTGGCGCCGGCGCTGCGCGAGCACCGGGAACAGGCTGAAGACGCGAGCGAGATCGCGCTCGAAGCGGCCGCGCTCGGCGGCAGTGGCTCCGACCTGCAAGTTCTCGAGCACCGTAAGGCGCGGGAAGATGCGCCGCCCTTCCGGCACCTGCACGATGCCGCGACGCACGATTTCGAACGTCGGCAGCTGCGTGATGTCGTCGCCTTCGAAGAGAATGCGGCCGGTGGATGCACGCGGCCGGCCGCAGATCGTCATGAGCAGCGTGGACTTGCCCGCGCCGTTCGCCCCGATGAGCGTCACGATCTCGCCCCTTGCGACGCGAATGTCGACGCCCTTGAGCGCGGCGATGTGGCCGTAGTGGGCCTGCACGCCTTCGAGTGTCAGTAGATCGTCGGTCATGGCGATCGTTCGACATGCACCCCCTCCCTCCCCCGCGGGCGCGGCGGAGGGTTAGGGTGGGGGCGTCCGTTAGATGTGCTCACCCGCAATGCATCGAACGCGAGCCGGCCTGCGCTCACGGGCGTCGCTCCTCGCCCAGATCGCGCGCGACCTCCGCCGGCAATTCCTCGGCTTCGCCGAGGTACGCTTTGATCACCGCCGGATCGCGGCGCACCGTCTCCGGCGGCCCTTCCGCGATCTTGCGGCCGTAGTCGAGCACGATCACGTGATCGGAAATATGCATCACCACCTGCATATCGTGCTCGATCAGGAGAATGCCGATGCGCTCGCGATCGCATATTTCGCGCAGCAGCCGCGCAAGCTCCGCGGAATCGCGCGGATTGAGCCCGGCGGCGGGTTCGTCCAGGCAGAGCAGCGCCGGCCGGGCGCACATCGCGCGCGCGATCTCGAGCCGGCGCTGATCGCCGTACGGAAGATTGCCCGCCGGATCGTCAGCGCGAGCGAGCAGGCCGGTGCGCGCGAGCCAGTCGCGCGCGATCTCGACGGCGCGCCGCTCCGCCACGCGGTAGCGCTTGAGCCCGAACAAACCTCCGACCGTGTAGAGCGAGGCACGCATCAGCTCGTTGTGCTGCGCGACGATCAGGTTCTCCAGTACCGACATCGCCGGGAACAACCGAATGTTCTGGAACGTGCGCACGACGCCGGCCCGCGCGATGCGAAAGTCGGCCAGGCGTTGGAGCGGCAGCGCGGCGCCGTTGCGATGGAGCGTCAGGCGTCCGGCGGTTGGACGGTAGAAGCCGGTCAAACAATTGAACACCGTGGTCTTGCCTGCGCCGTTCGGTCCGATGATCGCGGTCACCGCGCCCTCGCTCGCCGCAAACGACAGCCCGTCGACGGCGGTGAGACCGCCGAAACGCATCGTGAGATTCTCCACCGAAAGGAGCGTGCCGGTCATGGGGCCGGTTGATCGGCGCGCGGCAGCCGCAGCGTCGGCTCGCGCCAGGCGAGGAGGCCGCGCGGACGCCACACCATGATCAACACCATCGCCGCACCGACCATGATCATGCGGAACTGCGCGAACTCGCGCCCGATCTCGGGGAGCAGCGTCAGAATCACCGCGGCGAGCACCACGCCGATCTGGCTTCCCATGCCGCCGAGGATGACGATCGCGACGATCGTGAACGATTCCGTGAAGGTGAAGCTTTCCGGGCTGATGAAGCCCTGGCGCGTCGCGAAGAACGCGCCCGCGAATCCGCCGAACATCGCGCCGATGCTGAACGCCGTGAGCTTGGTGTTACGCGGGTTGATGCCGAGCGCGCGGCAGGCGATTTCGTTTTCGCGCAGCGCTTCCCAGGCGCGACCGACGGGGAGCTTGCGAATGCGCAGCGTGAAGAGATTCGTGATCAGCGCGAGCGCGAGGATAACAAAGTAGAGAAATACCACACGCTGACTGCCCGAGTAATCGAGGCCCAAGAGCTGATGAAACGCTACCGTGCCTTCCGGCGGGTCGGGCGTGAACGGCGCGCCGAAGAACGACGGCCGCGGTATTCCCGCGATGCCGTTCGGACCTCCGGTGAACGACGTCCAGTTGAGCAAGATGATGCGGATGATCTCACCGAACCCGAGCGTCACGATCGCAAGGTAGTCGCCGCGCAGTCGCAGCACCGGGAAACCGAGCAACAGTCCGGCAGCCGCCGCCATGAGACCGGCGAACGGCAGGCATTCCCAAAACGACCAGCCGAAACCGAGCGCGAGCAGCGCGTAGCTGTAGGCGCCGACCGCGTAAAACGCGACATAACCGAAGTCGAGGAGCCCGGCGAGCCCGACCACGATATTGAGTCCCCAGCCGAGCATCACATAGATGAGCACCGTGGTCGCGACGTCGATGACATAGCGGCTCGAGAACGGCAGGAACGGCAGCGCGATGGCAAAACCGAGACCCAACCAGACGAGCACCGGAACGAAGCGTTGGAGCGTCGTGCGCGCCTCCCCGAGCAACGGCGCCGGCGCGCGCGGTGCGGGCAGGCTGCGCCAGAGCAACCGCAGGACGAAGACGGCAACGACGACCATCGCCGCCCAATCGAAACGCGTCGCGATGCGCAGTCCCTGTGGCTCGTCGACCGCCTGAAAACCGATCATCGGAAAGGCGAGAATGGCCGCGACCGCCGCGGTGAAGGCTGCATCTTTGAAGCGTATGGACCAGCCGCGTGCGACTGACTCGGTCATCTCACACTTTCTCCACTTCCGGTTGGCCGAGCAGCCCGGTCGGGCGGAAGATCAGGACGAGCACGAGAATCGAAAAAGCGGCGACGTCCTTATATTCGATGGAGAAGTACGCCGACCACAGCGACTCGACGAGACCGAGCAGCACGCCGCCGAGGATGGCGCCGGGTAACGAGCCGATGCCGCCGAGCACCGCGGCGGTGAATGCCTTGATGCCGGCGAGAAACCCCATGTAGAAATCGACGATGCCGTAATACAGCATTACCATCATGCCGGCGACGCCCGCGAGCGCCGCGCCGATGACGAACGTGGTGGATATCGTACGGTCGACGTCGATGCCGACCAACGACGCCATCACCGGGTCTTGTTCGACGCAGCGCTGCGAACGGCCAAAGCGCGTGCGCGTGACGATGTATCCGAAAGCGACCATGAGCACGATCGTGCTGACCCAGATAACGATCTGCGCATAGCTTAGCTGCACCGCGAATCCGTCCTGTTCAAAAAGATTGAAACTACCGTGAACCACGGGCGGTATCGGTTTGACGCGCGCGCCCTGCAAGTAAGCGATGGCATTCGTCAGCAGGAATGACATGCCGATCGCGGAAATCAGCGGTGCGAGCCGCGGGGCGTCGCGCAGCGGCCGGTACGCGATGCGTTCCAGCGCCCAGCCGTAAACGGCGGTAAAGCCCATCGCGCATACCAGAACGACGATCAGCGCCAGCGGCACGATGGTCACGCCGCTCGCGAGCAGCAGGACGAAAACGATCACCGCGATGAAGGCGCCGATGGTGTAGATCTGCCCGTGCGCGAAGTTGATCATGCCGAGGATGCCGTACACCATCGTGTACCCGATGGCGATCAACCCATAGATCGTGCCGAGGGTCACACCATTAATAAGCTGTTGGAGGAAATAGGCCATCTGGAGTTATCGCGTCTCAGCCGGTGGCCGAGAAAGTCCATCCACGGACTTTCTCAGCTCGCTTCGCCGCCGCATATGTGCTCGCGCCCTCCCTCGCGCTCGCCGCTGCGCGGCCCGCGTCGCTGCGCTCCGCGGTCCCGATTCGCTCCCGACGAATGCTGGTCCGCCGCTCGCTCCGAAGATCCAACATCTGCGTGTTTGATCTTCGATGCGGCACATCCTTGTGGCGCATCGCAGGCTGCTGAAGATACTTCTCAGCAACCGGCCATGCTGCTCGCGGTGCGGTCGCGGTGCGCTTATTGGCCGGCATAGCTTACACATCCTGTTCATGCGGGCAAGCGCTGGAGCGCCAGCGCCAGAGTGCGCACGAGCGCCCGCCCTGCCTGCTCGGCGGTTCGTCCGAACACGATGACGCCATCCTCGTGTCCGCGCATCACGAGCACATGATGACGCCGCAAGGCGCCGGCGCGCCAGAGCCGCCGCATCTCCTGCGCCATGGCCGGCGTGCCGTACGCGACGTCCGGCGCGGTACACGGCAGGCGCAGCCGCTCGGCACCGCGCCAGATCTCCGGCGAATGTCCATGGAAGACGAAGCGGATCGCAGGATCGAGCGCGTAGATCATGCCGTGCGTGAGCGACTCCGACGACGGAGGCACGGGCCCTTCGGCCACGACGCGGTTGCGGCGCGGATCACAGGCGGTGACGATCGCGAAGTGCCGTGCATCGAGCACAGGCTCCGCGCCGGTCTGCGTGCCGGTGATCGCGAAGCGCGGCCGCGCGCGCGTAAAGGGCGCGAGCCGCTGGCTGACGTTGCCGAAGCCGACGCCGCCGTAGCGCGCTGGGTCCTGTCCGATGACGCCGAGCCGCCATAGCACGGTGCGCCAGGCGATCAGCGGCGCGAGGACGGCATCGGGCAGCGCGGGCGACGCCGCATAAACCAGATCGAATTTGGTGACGCCTTCGACTTCGGGCGCAACAGCGTTATGCGCGGTCATGCGTGACTTCCGATTCCGCGGCACGCCGCAGCTCGCGAAACACGCGCGCGAAATCGGCCGGCCGGAAATGCGCGTTGAGCCCGCTTGGGTTGGGCAATACCCAGAGCGCTGCGTTCGCGAGATTCTCGGGCTGCCGCCCGAAGCTGGCGCGCGGCCGCTCGAACGCGACGCGATAAGTGGTGAGCCCGAGCACGGCGACGACGCGCGGCCGATAGCGGCGCACCTTCGCGGTCAGCCGCCGGCCGCCTTCGATCATCTCGGCACGCGCCAACTCGTCCGCCGCCGCGGTCGCACGATTCACGACGTTGGTGATGCCGTAGCCGAACTGCAGCAGCTCGCGCTCCTCGTGCGGCTGAAGCAGACGCGGCGTGAATCCGGCGGCGTGAAGCGCCGGCCAAAAGCGGTTGCCGGGACGCGCAAAGTGATGACCGACGGCGGCGGTGTAGAGCCCGGGATTGATGCCGACAAACAAAACGTTGAGGTCCGGCTCGATGACGTCGCGGACCGATTTGTTTCGCGCCGCCAGCAATTCCGCGCGGGTCGGACGGCGCGGCGCTTGGCGCGTGGAGACATCCGCTTCCTTCGGCATGACGGGGCAGTTGCCGGCTATCCTACGGGTGAGGGACTGTCCGCTTGCGCGCTAGCAACCACACGCGCGCGGGAGCGTCCTTGAATGGGCCTGGCCCCTATTCTATGGGACCCTCGTAGAGATCGCACGAGACCGCCTCGCGGACAGCACGTTTTCGAAACTCACCCCAATCAATTTGCTCGCTTTGCTGCTTCCGTCGTTCGTCATGGCCAAAGAACCCCAAAGAGATCGCGCGCGAGCGCGCCCATCATGGTTCATCGGAATACGGGCGCGCCCGGGCATTACGGCTAAAGTAAGAAAGACTGCGATGAGGCGGGCGGTTCGACCTCGCGGCGCGCTCGTGCAATACAGCCTCGGCGTCACGCGACACCGTAGCGCTTGAACCACTGTTGCATCCGCCTCCAGCCGTCCTCCGCTGCGTCTTTGCGATAGCTCGAACGGTAGTCGGCGAAGAATCCGTGCGCCGCATCGGGATAGACAACGATCTCCGATTTTCCGCCGTTCGCCTTCAGCTCATCGCGCATCATGTCGACGGTCTCCACCGGGATACCCTGATCTTCGCCGGCATAGAGCCCGAGCACCGGCGCCTTGAGTGAGTCGGCGATATCGAGCGGTTGCTTCGGCCGCAGCTCGTCGGTACCCCCCGCGAGCCGGCCGTACCACGCGACGGCGGCCTTCAATTTCGAATTGTGCGCCGCATAGAGCCAGACGATGCGGCCGCCCCAGCAGAAGCCGGTCACGGCAAGGCGTTCTTCGTTACCGCCGTTCTTACCGGCCCACGCCGCCGTCGCGTCGAGATCTTTTATGACCTGATCGTCGGGTACGCGCGCGACGATGGTCTCCACGATCTCCTGCGCAGTCTTGAGCTTCGCCGGATTGCCCTGGCGCGCGTACAGCTCGGGCGCGACGGCTAAATAGCCGAGCTTCGCGAGCCGACGGCAAACGTCGCGAATGTGTTCGTGCACACCGAAGATTTCTTGCACGACGAGAACGATCGCGAACGGTCCTCCCTTCTTCGGCATGGCGCGATATCCAGGGATCTCCGCATCGCCCGCCGGGATGCGCACCTCGCCGGCAATCAACCCGCGCGTGTCGGTCTTGATCGCCGTCTGCGCGACAATCGGCCGCACGGCCAGCGCGAAACCGGCGGCGAGCGCCGTGGCGACGAAGTCGCGGCGCGTCACACCGGCCGGCACGTGTCGGTCGTCTGTGTCCATTCCCTGCCCTCGACGCAGATCGTTGATCGTGATTGAACCGCGAAGGAAGCCAAGGACGCAAAGGAGAACGACGCCCGCCCGTTCGTCTTCTCCTTGGCCGGCCCTCAGCGGTTGATCGTACCGAAGCAGATTTTCTTACCGAAAGGGCGTCGGGGAAAAGGAGCGAAACTTTCTCTTGCCTTCCTCTGCGTCCTCCGCGTCCTCTGCGGTTCATTCTCTTCTTAAGCGCCGACGCGTTGCGGGACGCGCAGAAACGCTTCGATCTCGCGCACCGATACCGCCTGGCTGTACAGCTCGCCTTGCGCCTCGTCGCAGCCGAACTGGCGCAGGCGCGCGAGCTGCTCGGCGGTCGCAACGCCCTCGGCGCCGACGCGGAGCTTGAGCGCATGCCCGAGCGTGACGATCGCGCGCACGATAGCGGCGTCGGTGTCGCTGCCGGTCACTTGCGCAATGAAGGACTGATCGATCTTGAGCTTGTCGATCGGAAAGCGTTTGAGATAGGCGAGCGAGGAGAAGCCGGTGCCGAAGTCGTCGATCGCGAGCCGAACGCCCATATTCTTGAGTTCCTGCAGCATCGCGCTGGTGCGCTCGACGTCCTCCATCGCCACGCTTTCGGTGATCTCGAGCTCGAGCGCCTCGGGCGGCAGCCCGGTCCGCGCGAGCACGTCCGCGATCACCTTCGGCAGGTCTTCGCGACGGAACTGACGCGCGGAGATGTTGACCGCGACCGGCGTCGCCACCAGACCGCGGTCGCGCCATGCGCGATTTTGCGCGCACGCCGTCGCGAGCACCCATTCGCCGATCGGCACGATCATGCCGCTGTCCTCCGCGAGGCGCACGAAGTCCTTCGGGCTCAGCAGTCCCCAGCGCGGGTGCTCCCAGCGCAGCAGCGCTTCGAGCGCGGCGACGTGTTGGCTGCGCACATCGATCTGCGGCTGGTAGTGCAGCCGCAGCTCGCCGCGCTCGATCGCGTGCCGCAGATGCGCTTCGAGCACGAGCCAATGCGCCGCCTTTGCGTTCATTTCCGGCTTGTACAGCCGGAAGCCGCGGCCGCCCTGGTTCTGCACCACCTGCTTCGCGGAGTCGGCGTTCTTGATCAGCTCTTGCGCGTTGGTGCCATCGGCCGGCGACAGCGCGAGACCGATGCTGAAGCTCAGGAAAAATTCGCGTCCCGCCACGTACAACGGTTGCGACGAGCGCTGCACCAGCTGTTCGGCGATTTGCACCGGCGCCTGCGGGCCGGACGCACCGTGCACGAACACGGCGAACACGTCGCCCTCGAAGTGATAGAGCACGGCGTTGCGCGAGTAGTCGCCGAGCTCTTCGAGCGCCAGCGTCAACCGCGCGGCGATCGCCTGCAGCACCTGCTCGCCGACGGCGTGGCCGAGCGTGTCGATCACGACTTTGAAGCGATCGACACCGATGACGAGCACGGCCGCCTGCAGACCGCTCTGCTCCGACCCGACCAGCGTCTTGTCCACCACTTCCTCGAACATCCGGCGATTCGGCAGTCCGGTGAGCGGATGGTGATACGCCTGGAACACGAGCTTCTCTTCACTCAGGCGCCGCTCGGTCGCGTCGCTGACGTAGGCGTGAAAAATGTCGAGGTCCGGCAGGAAATGAATGCCGCATTCGAGCGAGCGCCCTTCGCGCTCGTAGCGCCACACCTCGTAGCGCTCGGCCGCTCCGCGCAGCGCCGCAATGCGCTCCGTGAGATCTTCCGGCAACAGCACGCGCGCACTCGCGCCGCCCATGCGGCGCGCGAGATCGTTGGCCGCGGCATTGGCGTAGATCACTTCGCCGTCGAGCGCCAGGCGCATGACGGGGTTCGGGTTGCGTTCGGTGAAGACCGCGAGCCGACGGCGCTCGACCGCGGCGCGCAGGTACGCGTTGATGTGGTAACCGGCGAGCATGGCGACGAGAAAAATCGCCATGCTGAAAAGAATCGCGAGCTGCGCCATGCGCGCGACCGCTTCCTGACGGTCGGTGACATGCGCGCGAATGCGCGCCTCAACGAGGCCGACGAGCGTGTCGAGCTCCGCGTGCACGTCGTTCACCACCTCGCTCGCGCGCGCGAGCAGCGGATGCGTCTCGCTCCCCAGGTCCACCGAGTCGCCGCCCCCGGCGCGCAGGCGCCGCGCGAAACCGTCGAGACTGTCGAGCGACGCGCGGATCGAGGGCATGGGCTCGACGTTGCCGAAGTCGCGCTCGATCGCGTCCAACAGCTCCTCGGAGCGGCGGTCCGCGTCGGAATAGTCTCGATCGAGACGCGCGACGTCGCCCGTCGCGTAGTAGTCGTACAGCGTCGCTTCCTCGCGGGTGACCTGCACCTTTAGTGCGGATATCCGGCTGAGCAGCGGCAGGTCGGCGTTCACCAGACGGCGCGAGCCATCCAGCACTTCCTGGCTGTAAGCGATGATGAGAACCGAGAACAGAACGCCCAGCGCGAACACCGCGACGTAAACGCCGCGCAGCCGCACGCGCGGATCTCGGAAAGCGAGGGAAAGGCGTTCCATGCGCACCCTTTTATGGCCTGGGGCGCGGCCGCTAAACGGGGCGCCGAAAGCCCAGGCAGAAACTTACTGTAACACAGGAGCCAAGCGGCTCGGCCGGCGCCGGAAGGCGACACCGATTAAGACCTGGGGCTCAAACGGTTATGGAGTTCGTAGCAGCGCCGGCAGGCAAATGCTTCTGAGCGGACCGGTTCTCTTTCAAGGGAGCCAGGGACGGCCCGAGACCAGGCGCTCGTTCAAGCGCTCGGCCGGCAACGGTCGGGCCACCAGGTTGCCTTGCACGGCGTGACAACCGTGGGATTTCAGGAACACGAGCTGCTCGCGCGTCTCGACGCCCTCGGCGATGACCGAGAGTTTGAGGCCGCGCGCCATCATGATGATGGTCTTCACGATCTCGACGTCGCCGCTGTCGGCGGTGATGTCGCGGATGAAGCTCTTGTCCACTTTGAGCGTGTGAATGGCGAAGCGGCGGAGATAGCTCAGGCTCGAATAGCCGGTGCCGAAATCGTCGATCGCGAAGCGCACGCCCATGGCGTGCAGCGCGCGCAGGCGCGCGACCGTCTTCTCGGCGTTCTTCATGATCACGCTTTCGGTGATTTCGAGCTCGAGCGCATCGGGCGGGAGCCCGGTCTCTTCGAGCAGGTGCGCAATCATGTCGACGAAGTGCGGTTCGTTGAACTGCCGCCCGGAAACGTTGACCGCGGCGCGCAGCTCTTTCATGCCCGCCTCGCGCCAGCGCCGCACCTGCACCATCGCCTTGCGCGCCACCCACTCCCCGACCGGCACGATCGAGCCGGTCTCTTCCGCGATCGAGATGAACTGCGTCGGCGCGAGCAGACCGAATTCCGGATGCTGCCAGCGGATCAACGCCTCGACCGCGACCACCTCGCCGGTCGTGAGATCGATCTGCGGCTGGTAGTGCAGCACGAACTCCTCGCGCTCGAGCGCACGCCGCAGGCTGCTTTCGAGCGTCAGGCGCTCGAACGCGGCGGCGCTCATGTCGGCGGAATAGAACTGGTAGTTGTTCTTGCCGAGATCCTTGGCGCGGTACATCGCCGCGTCCGCGTTCTTGAGCAGCGTCGCCGGCGTCGTGCCGTCGGTGGGATACATGCTGATGCCGATGCTCGCGCTGATGAAGAGCTCGTGTCCCTGAATCGCAAACGGCAGCGTGAACGCGCCGAGCATCTTGCCGGCGATCGTCGAGATGTCCTCGGCGTGCGCGACGTCCTCGAGCAGCACCGCGAACTCGTCGCCGCCGAGGCGCGCGACGCTGTCGCTCGCGCGCACGCAGCCCTTCAAACGCGCCGCCATCGCTTTCAGCAATGCGTCGCCGGTGTCGTGGCCGAGCGTGTCGTTGATGTTCTTGAAGCGATCGAGGTCGAGGAACATCACGCCGACGACGCGCTTCTGCCACTGCGCGCGCAGCAGCGCCTGGTTGAGGCGGTCGAGGAACAGGACGCGGTTCGGCAGGCCGGTGAGCGCATCGTGGTGCGCGATGTGCTGCAGCCGCTCCTGCGCCTGCATGCGCTCGGTGATGTCGCGGCCGGTCGCGATGAAGTGCGTGACGCGCCCACCCGAATCGCGCAGCGGCGAAATCGTTTTCTCCTCGTAATACACCTCGCCGTCTTTCTTGCGATTGACGAACACGTCGCTGAACGTCTCGCCCGCGAGAATCGCGGTCCAGAGCCGTTCGTAGAAACTCTCGCCGTGCACGCCCGATTTGAGCATGCTCGGCTTCTGCCCGACCGCTTCGGCAGCGGTGTAACCGGTGGTGCGCTCGAACGCGGCGTTGACGTATTCGATCGTGCCGTCGCGGTCGGTGATCATGACGCAGTCGGCGGTCTGCTCGATCGCGCCGGAGAGCTTGCGCATGTCGGCTTCGGCGCGCACGCGGTCGGTCACGTCGCGGCCGGTGCCGCGATAGCCCTTGAAGTTGCCTTGCGCATCGTAGACCGGCAAACCGCTCACCATGCTCCAGGTCGCCTGGCCGTCCGGCCGCCGCCCGCGGATCAGAAAATCCTGGAATGGCTGGCGCGCGTCTTGGGCTTGCTTGAGCGGCGCCCAGTCGGCGTCGGTCATGTCGGGGTAGATCGCCAGCTCCCAGCGCCGCCGCCGGAGCACGGTCTCGACCGGATAGCGCGCCGTCGACGCCTGGCTGTATGCGAGCATCGTGAAGCGGTATTCCTCGTCCTGCTCCCAGAACCAGTCCGACGAAAGCGCGGTCAGGCTCTTGAACCGCTCTTCGCTTTCGCGCAGCGCCTGCTCGGCGAGCTTGCGCTCGCGGTTGCGGTCGAAATTGTCGAGCGCGAACGCGACGTTCTCCGCCATGCGCTCGAGGAGCTTTACGATCTCGTCGTCGAAGGCGTTCTTTTCGGTCGAGTAGAACAGAAGCACGCCGATCGCCTGACCGGCCGCGCGCACGAGTGGAATCGCCGCGGACGAGGCGACGCCGAACGAGCGGCCCATCTCGCGCCACGGCGCCATGCGCGGATCGGTCAGATAGTCGTTGCTGATCGCCGATTTGCGCGCACGAAACGCGGTGCCGACCAGACCTCGGCCTTCCGGGCGCGACGGATCGAGCGAGACACGCGCCGCGCGCAGCTGATCGCCGCCGACGCCGCGCGATGCGACGACGTGCGCCCATGGGCTGCCTTCTTCGAACACGACCACCGACGTCGAGACGAACTTGCCGCCGTCAACGGCCGCTTCGCAAACCTTCTCGTACAGCTCGTCCGCCGATTGTGCGCGCAGGATCGCTTCGTTCGTGGCGCTGAGCGTGGCGTACATGCGCCCGAGTCGCAGCGTTGCCTGCTCCACCTGCCGCTGTGGCGTGATGTCCCGGCCGATGCCGCGATAGCCGAGGAAGCGGCCGTTGCCGTCGAATATCGGCTCGCCGCTCATGCGGACATAGCGCGGCGTCCCATCCTTGGCCGCGCGATTCAAGATGACATCGCGGAACGGCAGGCGCGCATCGAGCACCGCGCGATAACTGGTATTGCCCGCGTCGTCTCTGAAGCCAAGCTCCCACGGCCGCTTGCCCAGATACTTCGCGAACGCTTCGCGGTAGCGCTCGACGTGACCGCCTTCGAAACGCGCCATGCGGATTTCGGCATCCACTTCCCAGTACCAGTCGGACGACAGGTGCACGAGGCTGCGAAATCGAGCCTCGCTCTCGCGCAGCCGGTCTTCCGCCTGAATGCGATCGGTGATGTCGGTGATGAATCCTTCGAGACAGCGAAGCTCGCCGTGCGGCGTATAGAGGGCGCGTCCCTGCTCGCAAGCCCATTTCTCTTCGCCGCTCGCGGTGCTGATGCGATAGACCAACTGGTAGCGCCGGCGGCCGGCAACCGCTTCCTGGGTTTCCTTGCGCACGCGCTCGCGGTCGTCGGGATGAATGAGGTCGCGGTAGAGACGGGCACCGCTCGTGAAATCGGCGGCGGCGTAACCGGTAAGAGCGAAGCAGCCGTCGCTCACGTATTGCGCGACGGCACCGCGGTCACCGCTGCAGCGGTAAGCCATACCCGGCAAATTTCCGAGCAGCGGTGCGAGCGCGCTCTGACTTTCGCTCAGCCAGTCGTCGCCGGAATCGGGACGACGAACAACACGAGGAGCGGTTTCCTCGTCCTGTGACGATCGCTCCTTAGCAATAGACTTCTTTGCCATGGATAGTCGGCAACCCCGTTCTCCCCCGAACGCTTCCCTGCGGTCTTCCCTTCTTATTAATCGATTCGCGCGTCAGCGTCCCCCCGCCGGGTGGGTGCCCGGCAGACGAATAGCGCGCGGTTATATTCTTCAGACTAGTTCATCTTCGGCGACGATGCCGTAGCCGCGAGGCCGGAGCGGGAAAAAACACCAAAACGTCAACAGTTTATGGTACCGATCGGGCCGGCGTCTGCAAGCCGCCGCCGGCGCGCGCCCGGGTTGCAGCGCAAAGCCACAACGGTAACATCGCGCTCTGGTATGAACCCATGAGCCAAACGCCGCTCGCCGCGTTACCGCCCGCCGCGCACCGCGCGCTCGTCGAGGCCCTTGGCGCGACGCGCGTGCACACCGACGCGCCGCTGCTCGAGATCTACGCGTCGGACGAAGGACCGCGGCGCTGTCTGCCGCTGGCGGTGGCGTTTCCCGCGAAGCACGACGACGTGGCGGCGCTCGTGCGCATCGCGAACGAATTCAGCCTCCCGCTCGTTGCACGCGGCGGCGGCTCCGGGAACGTCGGTGGCGCGCTGCCCCGGCCCGGCAGCGTCGTGGTGAGTTTTGAGTGCATGCGCCGGGTGATCGAAATAAGTCCCGCGGAACGCGTGATCATCGTTGAGACCGGCGTCCCGACATCGGTCGTAGACGCCGCAGCGCGCGCGCACGGTTTGTTCTACCCGCCCGATCCGGGCAGCGCGCCCTACTGCCGCATCGGCGGCAACCTCGCAATGAACGCGGGGGGACCGCGCGCCGTAAAGTACGGCGTCACCCGCGATTATGTGCTCGGTCTGCGTGCGGTCGCGGGGGATGGCCGCACGCTCGTTACCGGCGGGCGCACGAGCAAGCGCGCGGTCGCGTACGACCTCACGCGGCTCCTCGTTGGAAGCGAAGGCACCCTGGCGCTCATTACCGAGGCGACGCTGCGTCTCGTGCCCGCGCCGGCGACGACCGCGACGCTGCGCGCCTGCTACGAAAGCGCCGCGGCCGCCGGCGCGGCGGTCACGCGCGTCATGAGCCAGCTCGTGGTGCCGAGCGCGCTCGAATTTCTCGATCCGCTCTCGATCGCCGCCATTCAGCACGCGGGTGCTTCCGGCGATCTGCCGCCCGGCACGCAAGCATTGCTCATCGCCGAAGCGGACGGCGACGCGGAATCCGTCGCGCGCGATCTGCCGCGGCTGCGCGCAGCGCTATCCGGACCAGGCGTGCTCGAAGTGCGCGAAGCAACGCAAGCGCAGGAGGTCAAAGCGCTTTGGCGCGCGCGGCGTGCGCTGTCGCACGCGATCAAGAAAATCGCGCCGCTCAAGATCAACGAAGACGTGGTCGTGCCTGTGCCGCGTCTCGTCGATCTCGTGACCGCGATCCAAACGCTCGCGGAGGAGTACCGGCTGCCGATCGTGAGCTTCGGACACGCGGGCAACGGAAACCTGCACGTGAACCTGATGGTTCATCCGGACGATGCGGACGAGATGGCGCGCGCGCACACGGCGCTCGGTCGTCTATTCGACGTCGTACTCGCGCTGCAAGGTACGATCTCCGGCGAGCACGGCATCGGTTACGAGAAGCGCGCGTTCGTTCCGCTCGAAATTCCCGCCGACACGCTCGGCATCATGCGCTCGTTGAAGCGCGTGTTCGATCCGAACGGAATATTGAATCCGGACAAGCTGTTTCCGGAGGCGACTTAATTAAGGAAACTGAAATATTCGTTTTCAACGCGAAGGACGCCAAGGAAAGATTTAAAAAATAGAGAAAACCTTTTGTCGAGCGCCTGGCCATGGATGGCCATGGCTGGGGTTTAACGGGCCCGGTAGCGTTGCGCCAGGGATGGAGGAAGCGTCCTGCTCATCTGTAATCTCCGCGTCCTCTGTGTCCTCTGCGGTAAACAATCCTAATATCTCAGAGCTTCCTTGATTACAGGCTCGGGCTCATGTCGCTGCCGCCGGCGCGATCCTTTTCCAGACGGCGCTCGTGGTCGAAACAGCGCTTCGCGGCCGGATAGGCTTCGAGCCGCTCGCGTTCGATCTCTTCGCCGCCCTCGACGCACACCCCGTATGTGCCCAAGCGGATTCGCTCGAGCGCGCCCTCCACATCGCGCAGCTCGGCCGTCTCCCGATCGAGCAATCTCATATTGGTGCTCGCCGACAGCTCGGCCACGGAGTCATCGCCCGGGTCCCGCACCGAGCCCATCGACTGAACGGCGTCGCCGGTCTTCGCCTCCGTCAGCGCGCTGTCGATCGCGCCGCGCAACTCTTCCTGGCGTTTGCGTAAACGCTGTTCGAAGCGCCGGATCTCTTTTGCGGTAAGTTTGGCCATGGTCCACTCCTGCGGTGCGATCGTATGATCTCCATTCGGTCGCGCGGGAATGACAAAGTTCCGGCCGCCCGTTACGCCTCCGGTACCGCCCGCGTCGACGCCGGCTCGCGCGTCGTCACGTTGCGACAATACGTCTCGCGCAAATAGAGCGCGGCGATTCCGGACATCAGCGCCAAACCCTCGCAGAGCAAGAGCCCGTTCGCATAGTCGGTGGCCGCGTAGCGGCGTACACCGTTGACGACGACGCCGTCCCAGGAAAAATCCATGAGCGCGCCGAACAGCGGTTGCACGACGGCGGCGCCGAGGAAAACGCCGGTGTTGACGACCGCAATCGCCATGCCGGCGATCCGTGGCGGCACGACCTCTTTGGCCGCCCCGTACGTCACGACGAAACCGCTCGTGCAGAGACCGAGCAGCGCAAACAGCAGGAAGCCCGACCAGCCGGGACCCCACGGCGCGAGCAGCAACGCGAGCCAGACGGCGGCCCCGGCAAAGCATGCGACGACGAGCACCGGCTTGCGCCGGCCGATCCGGTCGGACAGGGTCCCGACCAACAGCGAACTGATGGCGGTCGTCACGATGCCGACCGACGTGTAGAGCGATGCTTCCGTGCGCGTGAGCCTGTGCACGTCGGTGAGCAGCGGCACGCCCCAGAGCGTCGTCAGCCCGAGCGAGGTGCCGCAAAGCCCGAAGTTCGCAAAAAAGCCGGGCCAGAGCTCGCGCGTACGCAACGCCTGCCACAGATCATGCAGCCAATGCTGCGACACCGGTGCGTGCGCGCTTCGCCCCTCCATCGCCGCCAGAGACGGAAAACCGAGGTCCTCCGGGCGATCGCGCACGAACAGGAACGTGCCGATCGCGACAACCCCCGACAGCGCGCCGATCACTACGAAGATCGTGCGCCAGGAAGTGACCGCGAGGAGCGTCGCAAGCGGCACGGCGGCGAGGAGCGCACCGACGTTACCGAGGCATACGGTAAGACCGCTGATAAAACCGTAGCGCCGCTCGCTCCACCACTCGGTGTTCGCGCGCATGAGACCGACGAACACGACCGAGACGCCGAGACCGACGAGAAATCGTCCGAACCCGGCTGCCGTGATGTCGCCGGACAAGCCGAAAACGATCGAACCCGCGCCGGCGATCAGCGCGCCGACGCTCGCGGCCAACCGCACGCCGAGCGTATCCGCGAGCACCCCGGCCGGGATCTGCATCGTCGCGTAGACGTAGAAGTACATCGCGGCGAGCGTGCCGAGCGCGGCGCCGGTCGTTTGGAACTCGCGCATCAGATCGGCGGCGATAACCGCCGGCGCCACCCGGTGCACGAACACGAACATGTACGACACCGCGAGTATTCCGTATACGAGCAGCCGCGCGCGGTGAAAACGACGCAGGACGTCCGGTGCCACGGTCATAAAAAAGCTTCCTTAAGGCAATTAGACTTCGCACGCCCTAACAGGGTGTAGCCCGGATGAAGGCGCGCAGCGCCGGAATCCGCGGAATTCTTACATCCCGGATTTCGCTAACGCTCCATCCGGGCTACATGTTTCGAGTTTCTCGACACCCTGCTAACTAAAAAATCGGCCACAGCCGGTTCCAAGCCATGACGAGCAGGAACGTTGCTGTTAAGCCGGAGAAGATTACTTTCCAGATTTTCGGTCGCGCTTCGTACTCCAATACCCGGTTGTAGACCGCGCCGAGAAAAAGCGCGGTGGCTTAGATACTGCGTGATTAACTCAGCCGTTGCCACGTCGCTTTCCTTATGCGTGAAAAGAATGGCGAATCGCCTCGCACCGATGAGCCCGGCGTCGCATATAGTCGCGGGGGTTCGGCAAGCATTTGCTCCCGGCAAGCGCGCGCTAGAATCCAAGCGGCAGCACCTCGACGATGTCGCCCGCCGCGAAACCTTTGCTCTCGGCTTCGACGCGGATAAATCCATTTGTATGCCGCAGCGGTCCGACCATGTGCGAGCCCTGTCCGGCGAGCGCTTCGGCGAGCAACCGCCCGCCTTCGACGCGCAGCCGCGCGCGCAAAAATTCCGTCCGCCCCGGCTCGCGCTCGAACGCGTTCACGGCCGTTGCATGCAGACGCCAGAACAAGGGTTCGCCGTGATTCCAAACCGCGAGCGCCGGCTCGACGAACAGTTTGAAGGTGACGAGGCTCGACACCGGATTCCCGGGGAGCGCGAAGAAATGCGTGCGCGCGCCGATGTGACCGAACGCGATCGGCTTGCCCGGCTTGATGCGCACCTTCCACATGCGCAGCTCGCCGACTTCGGCGAACACCTGCCGCACCAGGTCGTGGTCGCCCACCGACGCCCCGCCCGTCGTGATGACGAAGTCGTATTCGCCGCCGCGCGCGAGCACGTCGCGAAGCCGCTCGGGCTCGTCGCGCACGACGCCGGCGTCGCTGACGTCGGCGCCGGCCGCGCGCAATGCGACGGTCAACGCCACGCTGTTCGACTGGTAAATCTGCCCGGGCGCGAGCGTGCCGCCTGGGGACACCAGTTCATTGCCGGTCGCGATCAGTAACACACGCGGGGCGCGATAAACCGGCACGGTGTCGAAGCCGGCGGTGGCGAGCAGCGCGAGGTCGGCGGCGACGAAGCGGTGTCCCGCACGATACAACTCCGCGCCCGCGCGGAAATCCTCGCCGCGATAGCGCACGTTCTGGCCGGCCCGCAGCTCGCGCGGCACTCGCGCCCGCCCCTCGCGCGCTTCGACGTCTTCCTGGATGACGACCACGTCGGCGCCGCCCGGAAGCGGTGCGCCGGTATAGATGCGCATCGCGCTGCCGGCGGTGAGCGCCTTCGGTGCGTCACCGCAACTCGAAGCGCCCGCGACCGGCAGCACGTAATCGTGTGCACGCGCCTCGGCGATGTTGACCGCGTAGCCATCCATGGATGAGTTGTCGAACAGCGGATGATCGACCCGCGCGCGCAGCACCTCCGCGCAATAGCGCCCGCCGGCCGCTTCGAGCCGCACTCGCTCGGTATCCGAGGCCGGGCGTATCGCCTGCCAAAGTGCGGTCTGCGCCTGTTCTAACGGGATCATGAAGACGACCATCTTAGCAGGCGTTCCGTCAACTCGCGCGCGGGTGGCAGGCCGCCGCGATCCCGTTACCATAGGGGTAACAACCCGACCTTAAATAACCATGCCGAAGCAGCGCCCCAAACGTTCCCGCACACGCCGACCGGCCGAACGCGCGCCCCGCGAACGTGCCCGCCTCACTCACTTCAACGCCGCGGGCGAGGCCCACATGGTCGACGTCGGCGCAAAAGGCATTACCGAGCGGCGCGCGGTCGCGGAAGGCTACATCCAGATGCAGGCGTCGACGCTCGCCTTGATCCTGCAGGGCGGCCACAAGAAAGGCGACGTGCTCGGTGTCGCTCGCGTCGCCGGTATCCAGGCGGCAAAGAAAACCTCCGAGCTGGTGCCGCTGTGTCATCCGATAGCGCTCACCGCGGTCGATATTCGCTTCACTTCGCAAGACACGCCTTCCGCCGTCCGCTGCGAGGCCACCGTCGAAACGCGGGGACAGACCGGCGTCGAAATGGAAGCGCTGACCGCGGTCGAAGTGGCGCTGCTCACGATTTACGACATGTGCAAGAGCGTGGATCGCGGCATGACGCTGACCGATATACGCCTGCTCGAGAAGGCGGGAGGGAAATCGGGAACCTGGATACGCGACAAAAACGCCGGATAGCTATGCGATCGCCTGCAGCTCTTTTTTCATCCACTCGATAAAGACACGCGTTCGTGACGGCAACAAACGCGCGTGGGGATAGACGATGCTGAGCGGCAGCGGCGGCGTTTCGAAATCCTCGAGCACAACGCGCAGGCGCCGACGTGCGACATCGGGCGCGACTTGATAATAAAGGAAACGACCGAATCCTAATCCGTCCGCGCACGCCTCCACGGCCGCCGCCACTTGATTGAATTCAAGATTGCCGGACACCGGAACGGAGAAGGTGCGCGACCCGTCGCGAAATTCCCACGGCGCGAGCGATCCTCCCGGCACGCAAACGCAGTTCGCCTGCGCCAGCTGCTTGGGGTGTTTCGGCACACCGTGCCGACGTAGATACGCCGGGCTTGCGACCACCACGCGCCGGATGTTGCCCACTTGTTGCGCGACGAGCGACGAGTCGGCGAGCTGTCCGATTCGAATGCTGACATCGACGTGGCGCTCGACCAGGTTCACCACGCGATCGTCGAACATCAGCCGGCAGCGAACGTTGGGGTAGCGCTCGATGAAGCGCGTGACGGCGGGCGCAACGTGGCGTTGGCCGAAAAGCACCGGCGCCGTCACCGTCAGGGTGCCGCTCGGCTCGGCCAGCTGCGCTGTCAACGCCGATTCGGCTTCGTCGATTTCGGCGAGGATGCTGCGGCAGCGCGCGAAATAAATCTTCCCTTCTTCCGTGAGCGACAACCGGCGCGTGGTCCGGTTGAGCAGCCGCACGTGCAGATGCTGCTCCAAGCCCGCAAGCGTTCGCACGACCGCCGGGAGCGACGACCGTAACGCTTTGGCGGCCGCGGTGAGGCTGCCGGTCTCCACGATCCGGACGAAGGTTTGCATGGCGCGCAGCTTGTCCACGCGCGGATCATTAATCCATTTTTCGGATGAGTCAAATTCGATTCATTACATTTATCGCGCGCAGCCGGACGGCCAGAATCGCGCGTGTCGAATCATGCTACGGAGCTCGCTATGCAAAACCCGACATCCACGGCCTCCCCGGCACGCCCGATCAAGCTGTACCGTTATCGCCTGTCGGGTCATTCGCATCGCGTTGAGCTGTTCCTGTCACTGCTGCGCCTGCCGTACGAGTTGATCGATATCGACCTCGCGACCGGGGCGCATCGTACGCCGGAATTTCTGCGACTGAATCCGTTCGGGCAGGTGCCGGTCATCGACGACGCCGGCTTCGTGCTCGCCGACTCGAACGCGATCCTCGTCTACCTGGCCGGCCAGTACAGCGACGGCAACTGGTTGCCGCGCGACCCGGCCGGCTCGGCCGCGGTGCAGCGCTGGCTCTCGGTGGCGGCCGGTCCGATCGCACACGGCGTCGCCGCCGCGCGACTGGTCACGCTGTTCGGCGCGCAGCTCAATGCCGCCGAGGTCATCGCACGCGGCAACGCGCTGCTTGGGGTAATGGATCGGACGCTCGGCGTGACACCTTTCCTCACCGGGAACAGTCCGACGCTTGCGGACGTCTCCTGCTACAGCTACACGGCTCGTGCGCCGGAGGGGAACATTTCGCTCGAGCCCTATTCGAATGTGCGCGCTTGGCTGGACCGCATCGAAGCGCTTCCCGGTTTCATCCCGATGCCCGCGACGAAAATCGGTCTGGCGAAATAGCCGGAGGGTCGCATGTCGGTAGAACCGATTGACGACGAGTCGCCGTTTCACCGCGGCGAGCGCGAAATGCAGGTGCGCACCGGCGCGCGCGACAAGATCGAATCGATCGGCCGGCGCGTCATCCGCGATTTCATGCCGGATCAGCATCGCGAGTTCTTCGCGCGGTTGCCGTTTATCGTGATCGGGGCGCTCGACAGCACGGGACATCCCTGCGCCACGATGATCGCCGGGAGGCCCGGTTTCATGTTTTCGCCGGACCCACGACGGCTGCGTATCGACGCGCGGCTGCCACCCGCCGATCCGCTTTCAAGCGCCCTGCACGTCGGCGCCGACGTCGGCCTTCTCGGTATTGAATTTCACACGCGTCGGCGCAACCGAATGAACGGGGCGGTCATCGAGCTCGATGCGCGCGGCTTTACCGTCGAGGTCGCGCAAAGCTTCGGCAATTGCCCGCAGTACATCAACGTGCGGGACTACGCTTTAATCGAGAACCAAGAACACGAGTCAGCGGCCGCCGAGCGCATTTCGGAACAACTCGACGGCACTGCAATAGAGCTGGTCCGCAGTGCGGACACGTTCTTTATCGCGACGCATTACCGCGAGCCCGAGCGGCGGCGATGGAACGGCGCCGACGTTTCACACCGCGGTGGCACGAGCGGCTTCGTGCGTATCGATGATGCACGTACCCTCACCTGGCCCGACTACCGGGGTAACTTTCTCTTCAATACGCTCGGGAACCTCCTGTTAAATCCACGTGCCGGTCTGCTGTTTGCGGATTTCGGCAGCGGCACTCTCCTCAACGTTTTCGGTCGGACCGAAATCATCTGGGACGGCGCCGCGGTGCGAGCGGTCGCCGGCGCGCAACGCCTCGTTCGCTTCCACGTCGAGCGCGTTGCACTGCGGCGCCAGGCACTGCCGCTCCGCTGGGCGGCGCGCGCCTGAATCGCCGGCCGCGGTTATAAAGTCAGAGATTCTTCGTCTATGTTGCGCATACTTTTTCAATGCAAGGGATCAGCCGAGCCGCTAAAATAACCTTGTCATTTCCGGATTCGACGTCGATACCCATCCGTACCGGCCGACGAATCCGCCGGTGCGCGGCAGATGTCCAAAGCACAGCTCAAACTGACCAACGGCTTCACCTTTTCACAGCTGTTCGACCTCGAAGGTCTGCGGAAACTCGACGACGAGTTTCTCGCGCGACTACGCGCGCGCGATGCGGACGCGCACGCGAAGCTGCTGCGCTACCGTGCGGGCGAGACGTTTGCTCCGGTCGAGCGTAGCGAGCTGCTGCTCGCCTGCGCGCCCGTGCTGGAAGAGCAGATCATCGATCTGTTCGGCCTCCACGACGCCGTGACGAAGCTCCGCCAGCAAACGCTGGTCCACGATCCGATTTTCGATTTCAAAAAGCAGTTCGTGCTCAAACGCGCGCGCCGCCGCCTGCTCAAGAAAGACGAATACGAGCCGTTCGCCGAGCTCGACGCGTGGCTCGAAGCGGCGCTTGCCGCCGTCGACGCGCCCCTTCGACCGGGCTCAGGGCAGGCCCTTCGACCCGGCTCAGGGCAGGCCCTTCGACCGGGCTCAGGGCAGGCCGACCGCGAGCTCGCGGTCGCGCGCTACACGCTCCGGCTTCTCGCGGATGAAGCGGCGAACGCCGAGGCGGTGGAAAAGCTGACGCGCTGGTGCGTGCGTGCGATGACGTCGCCCGAGGGCCAGGCGGCGACCGCACACTGGGTCAGCCTGCGCCTGCCGCATGGCGTCGATCCCGCCAAGCTCGTACCGATCGAACTGGTGCCGGATGATCCGTACGGGCGTTTCCAAGGTCCGTCGAATCAGCTGCGGCGGCGCGACGGCTTCAAGCTCACCGATCCGCGCATGTCGCCGCGCCAGGCGATGAACGAAATTCATTATTGCATCTACTGCCACGACCACGACGGCGACTTCTGCTCCAAAGGTTTCCCGGAAAAGAAGGGCGAGCCCGAACGCGGCCTTAAAGTGAACGTGCACGGCGTCACGCTCACCGGATGCCCGCTCGACGAAAAAATCTCCGAGATGCACTTATTAAAGAAGAACGGGGAGACGCTCGCGGCGCTCGCGATGATCATGGTCGACAATCCGATGTGCGCCGCGACCGGCCATCGCATCTGCAACGATTGCATGAAGGGCTGCATCTATCAGAAACAGGACCCGGTCAACATCCCGCAGACGGAGACGAGCGTCCTCACCGACGTGCTCGCGTTGCCATGGGGCGTCGAAATCTACGATCTGCTCATCCGCTGGAATCCGCTGCGGAGCCGCCAATGGCTGCCGAAACCCTACAACGGACTCAAAGCGCTCGTCGTCGGCATGGGTCCGGCCGGGTTCACGCTCGCGCATCACTTATTAATGGAAGGCTTCGCGGTCGTCGGCGTCGAAGGACTCAAGATCGAGCCGCTGCCCGAGGAATTCCTGCGCGTGCCGATACGCGACTACGGCACCCTGCGCGAGGAGCTCGACGAGCGCCTGATGGCCGGCTTCGGCGGTGTCGCCGAATACGGCATCACGGTGCGGTGGGACAAGAATTTCCTGAAGCTCATCTACCTCTCGCTCGCGCGTCGGCCCCATTTTCAGGTGTTCGGCGGCGTGCGCTTCGGCGGGACGGTTACCGTCGAGGACGCCTGGAAGCTCGGCTTCGATCATCTCGCGATCTGCGTCGGCGCCGGCCTGCCGCAGGCACTGCCGGTCCCCGGCAGTCTCGCGCCCGGCATGCGCCAGGCGAACGACTTCCTGATGGCGCTGCAATTGACCGGCGCCGCGAAGCGCTCGAGCCTCGCGAATCTCCAGATTCGTCTCCCCGCGGTCGTCATCGGCGGCGGGTTGACCGGCATCGACACGGCCACCGAAGTGCAGGCGTACTACATCGCGCAAATCGAAAAAACGCTCGACCGTTACGAACAGCTGATCAACGCGTTCGGCGAAGCGACGGTGCGCAGCCGACTCGACGAAGAGTCGCGCCGGGTTCTCGACGAATATCTCGCGCACGGACGCGCCGTCCGCGCCGAGCGTACGCGCGCCGCCGCGCGCGGCGAAACGCCGGACTTCCTGCCGCTGCTGCGCCGGTGGGGCGGCGTCACCGTCGCCTATCGCCGCGCGATCACCGAGTCGCCCGCGTACACGCGCAACCACGAAGAAATTATCAAGGCATTCGAGGAAGGCATCTTCTACGCCGACGGGCTCGACCCGAAAGAAGCGCGCCTCGACAAGTCCGGCTACGTGGAGGCGATGGCGTTTCGCAAGCAATCGCGCGGCGACGACGGCAAGTGGCACGCGACCGGTGAAGAAGTCGTCCTGCCGGCGCGTTCGATCCTGGTTGCGACCGGCGCGCGCCCCAACGTGGCGTACGAGTTCGAACATCGCGGGCACTTCGCGAAGGAGTGGGGCCACTATCAGACCTACGAACGGCGCGACGATAAAAACGAGCCGGTGCAGGTCGCATCACACTTGAAACAAGCCGATTTCGGTCCGTTCACGTCTTATTTTCATAACGACCGGCGCGTGAGCTTCCTCGGCGACACGCATCCGGTGTTTCACGGGAGCGTGGTCGGCGCGATCGCGTCGGCGATGCGGACGTATCCGAAGATCCTCGAAACCTTCGGCGACCGGGTGCTCGGCCGCGCGGACGAAAAAGAGTACGACGATTTTCGCGAACGCATCGATGCGTTGTTCAGCGCCGTCGTGCAGAAAGTGCGGCGGCTCGCGCCCGACGTGGTCGAGATCAAGATTCGCGCGCCGATGGCGGCGGAAAAATTCCGTCCGGGGCAGTTCTTCCGATTACAGAATTACGAGTCGCTCGCGCCGAAAATCGGCGGCACACGACTGCAAACCGAAGCGCTCGCGCTCTACGGCGCGCACGTCGACCGCGATTTCGGGGAGGTAACGCTGCTGGTGATCGAGCAAGGCGCGAGCGCCAAGCTCTGCGCCACGTTGAAGCCCGGCATGCCGGTCGCGCTCATGGGCCCGACCGGCGTGCGCACGAAGATTCCGGACGGCGGCGAGACGGTGATGATCGTCGCCGACCGCCTGGGTCTCGCGCCCGCGCTCGCGATCGGGCCGGCGATGCGCGCAAAAGGCAACCGCGTCCTGCTGTTCGCGCAGTTCAAGAGCGCTGATGACGTATTCCTGGACGCAGAGATCGAAAAGGCGGCAGACGCCGTCGTCTGGTGCACCGCGATCGGGACGGCGATTCAACCCAAACGTCCGAGCGATCGAACGGCGAGCGGGTCGGTCGTCGACGCTATCCGCGCCTACGCGCAAGCCGCGCCGACCATCGCGCTCACGGACGTCGACCGTCTCCTCATTTTGGGCAGCCAGCGCCTGGTGCGCCAGATGCACGACGCCAAGCGCAACGAGCTTGCCCCGTACTTCTGCAAGACCGGGCACACCATCGCCTCGGTCAACGCGCCGATGCAATGCATGCTGAAAGGCGTCTGCTCGCAATGTCTCCAATGGCAGATCGACCCCGCCACGGGCAAACGCACCAAGGCGATCTTCGGCTGCTCCTGGCAGGATCAACCGCTCGAGATGCTCGATCTCGACAACCTCGACGAACGGCTCTCGCAAAACCGTCTGCAGGAAATCCTCGCCGATCTCTGGCTGGACTATTTGACGGCCAAGCAGCCGCTCGAACGCGCGTAACCGCGGTTTGCAGACTGGCCGCCCGGCGGATGCCGGCGTTTTCACGGCTAGACTTAACGGAAGGTATTCTCAATACCCGCTGTGCGAGATTGCTTTTCGCCACCATCGCTCCTCGCAACGACAAATAGCGCCCCGTCATTGCGAGCCAAGCGAAGCGATCTATCTTTTAGAGACAGCGTCCAAAATAAAGCTCGGAGGAGTCGAATGTTTCAGCGTCCCCTTTTAATCGCTTTGCTCGCCGCGCTCGTTCTGAGCGGCTGCGCATCCAGTCTCTCCGGAAGCGCGTACGAACGGCGGCAGGCGCGGACCGCGCAAAGCGTCGAGCTCGGCGTCGTCGAAAGCGTCCGCACGGTACTGATCGAGGGCACGAAGAGCGGCGTCGGCGCCGCGGCCGGCGGGGTGGTCGGCAGCGTTGCGGGCGGTCAAGCGGGCCACGGGGTGGTCGGTAGGACCATCGGCAGCGTGGCGGGCGGCGTGATTGGCGGCGTCGCCGGCGCAGCGGCCGAAGAAGGCGTGACGCGGCAGAAGGGACTCGAAATCACCGTGCGCCTCGAAACGGGCCGGCTAATCGCAGTGGTGCAAGCAGCCGACGAAGCCTTCAGACCCGGCGAGCGCGTGCGCATACTCTCGGGCGGCGGCACGACGCGGGTGACGCACTAGTTAGCGTTGATTTTTATCCCCTCTCCCTTTTAGGGAGAGGGAAACGAGATGAAGTCACGGATTCCACTTCACTCCATCTGGGCTACATGTCTGACGGACCATTCATAAACGCGCCTCTCGGCGCTCGAATTACTTCCGAAACAACCAAAGCAGCAGCGTAATCACCACGCTGATCACGATCGACGTCGTGATCGGAAAGTAGAAGCGGAAATTATCGCGCTCGATCGCGATGTCGCCGGGAAGACGAAACAGCCCGAGCTTCGCCAGCCACGGCCACGCGAGACCGACGATCACCAGCAATATGCCGAGCGTCACGAGCCAGCGGCTCACGTCAATGCGTCTCCACGTTCAAGAACTCGACAATCTCCTTGCGCCGCACCATCGCGTCGGCGTAGCCGAGGCCGATCAGCGCCTGCGTGTACGGTTTCTCGAACAGCAGATAGCTTATCAGGTTGGATCCGTCGCGACGCATTGCGCCCAGGCCGCGGAATAGATAACGCACCGGCCGCGGGAGAAAGCGAACGTACCGCGAGGCGAGCCTTTCGAGATCCTCGCTCGGTCGGATCACCAGCACGTCGACCGGACGCAGCGCGACATTACCCTGTTCGACGTGATGGTTCGGAATCAGCGTGATCATCTTGTTGAGGCCTTCCAACCGCTCGATGTCGGCCTCCAGCGCGTCGAGGAAGATACTGTTCAATACGTGCCCTGCAATCTGCGCGAGCGTCGGGTACTGCGCGATCGGCCGCTTCGTCGCCGGCTCCTCGTTGCGTACGCCGATAACGAGCACGCGATCGGCACCGAGGTGCAAGGCCGGGCTGATCGGCGCTTCCTGCCGCATCGACCCGTCGCCGAAATATTCGCGGTTCAGCCGCACCGCCGCGAACACGAACGGGATCGCCGACGACGCCAACAAGTGTTCGATCGTGATCTGTTCGGCCGCGCCCACGCGGCGCGCCCGTTTCCACGAGGTGAGCGAGTCGATTCCCTGAAAGAACGTCACCGACTGACCGGAGTTGTAACCCGAGCAGGTGATCGAGAGCGCGCGCAGCGCCCCGGCGTCGATCGAGGCCTGGATCTCATCGCACGGCAGCGTTTGTTCCAGCAGCGTTCGCAGCGGCGCCCGATCGAGCAGCGCCTGCGGATTGTGCCGACCGAGGCCACCGAGCAACAGCGCCAGCATCCAATGCACGCCGGTACGGAGGATGCCCGCCGGATCCGAGCGGAAGACTCGATCGACCCGAAAATTGCGCCAGACGTAGTTGAGGCGATGTACGCCCTTGTGGAAGCGCCGCGCGTAGATCGCGAGCGCCGTGGCGTTGATCGCGCCGGCCGAGGTGCCGCAGAGAATCGGAAACGGATTCGGCACGCCGTCCGGCAGCATCTCGGCGATCGCCTTGAGCACCCCCACCTGGTAAGCGGCACGCGCGCCGCCGCCGCCCAACACCAAGCCCATCAGCGGCCGCTTCGGCTCCGCCGTCATGCGATGTCTTCTCCCGTCATTGATATTGCGCGCCTGCTCCACCGTTTAGCCGCTCGCGGCGTCACAGTCAAACGCTGCGAGTCGATCGTATCAGGTCAGTCGACGCGCGCGTAACGCGCGAAGCTCACCGGCGCTCGCCCGCGAGTCGTCGATCGCGGCTGGGCGCAGCTTGAAATGCCGCGCAGCGAGAGGCGCGTTCCGAGATAGTTGACGTCACAGCGTGTTCCCACTCGGGCCGATCGGCAGACAGGGGATGGGTCACGGCCCGAGGTGGCGCGTGGCGCGGCATCCATTGACGGAAACGCGGTCGAAACTGCTGCCTGAAGCGCGAGCAGCGGCTCGCGATCGTGAACTCTTGGCCGCCGACACGGAACGAAGCTGCAAGAAAGGAGGAGTCGTTACTTATTCGCCGGCCGCGAGAAATCCCGCGTGACCGATGACGGGTGCGGCCGCATGATCCGCGCTTTTCGGGACCTGCGGCGCAAGGGCGCAGGACAGCTCGTGCAGCAAATAGCCTGCGAGCCGGTAGCGCTTACGCACGCCGACCGGGTCGTATGCCACCGTGGTGCTCAACGAAATGCGGTTGAAGTATCGAATTTCGATGAGGAGACGCTCGAGCAACACCGTTTCGATCGCCGCGTGATCCGAGTTGCTCAGCTTCAGCACCGATTCGTACCCTTCCAGCAGCCATGCGCGCAGCTTCTCCCAGCGGTCGAAATCAATGTCGCTCTGCCCGTACGAGTGCGACAGTAGCGTGGCGAGATCGAGCACCACCGGGCCATGGCAATAATCCGAGAAGTCGAAAAAGTACGGCTCACCGTCGGCGCGCCGGGCGCGCGCGATACCGACGTGATGCAATCCGAGATCGCCGTGCAGCACCGATTCGGTTAGACCCCCGGGCTCGGTGCCGTCCACCTGCTGCTCCATGCGTCGATCGAGCGCCCGCAACATGGTTATCTCGTCGCGATCGAACCACTCCGCGTTCGGTGATCGCACGAAATCGTCGAAACTCCCGAGCTGCGCGCGCCACCGCTCGGCGCGCCGAATCTCGGCGCGTTGGGGATAGCGACGCAACGCTTCATGCATGGCCCCGATGCGGCGCGCGATCGACAGCATTTGCGCGCGCGTAACCGAGCGCGGCCGCACGCGTCGCATATCCTCGAGACGCATGACCATCGCCGGAATTCGTCTTGCGCGCAGTAACGGCAGCCGACGCTCGACGATCACTCCGACGCGGCGTCCGTTCAGGTCCGAGATGACATCGGGCGCGCGGATACCGGCGGCGCGTACGTAATCGAGCAGCTTCACCTCGGTATGCACCGCGTCGGCGTCACCGGATAGAAATGCCTTGAGGATGTATTCCTGGTCGCTGGCGGTCACACGCCAAACGGTCGTATCCACCGCGCTCGGAAGACTGTGTGGCGGCTCCTGGGGCGAGAGGCCGTAGGAGCTTTCGAGGAAACGAGTCAGGTCGCGCACAGCCAATCCGCGTGGTTGTCGAGCAGCCACTCTGGCAATCCCTTTTTTTATTCGCTGTTCGTGCGTCGCATCCTCGTCCATTTGCGTGGGCGACGTAATTCGGGAGAATCCTGTATCGTCGCAGGCAACTGCGTAGCGGAAGGCCGCACGAAACGTAGGCGGATGCGCGCCGGTGTGCTTCAATGGCGCATCGTTCGCCGACAATAAGCAAGGAGGCCCCCATGCTCGATCCGCAGGTGCAAGCGCTCTTACAACGCATCGCTGCCGCCGGCCGACCGCCGCTGCACACATTGAGCCCACGCGAAGCGCGAGAGGAATATCGGCGCTCCCGCAGAGCATTGCATCCCGAGCCACCCGAGGTTGCCGTGGCCGAGGATCGCGAGATACCCGGAGGCGCCGGCCCGATTCGGGCACGTTTTTATCGCGCGCGCGGGACCTCGCGGGACGATCGTCTCCCCGCGCTGGTCTACTTCCACGGCGGCGGCTACACGGTCGGCGATCTCGACACGCACGACGTGGTGTGCCGCACGCTCGCGAACGAAGCGCGCTGCGCGGTGCTGTCCGTCGACTATCGGCTCGGGCCGGAGCACAAGTTCCCGGCCGCGGTCGAGGACGGCATCGCCGCCTTGCGCTGGATCGCCGCAAACGCCGACCCCCTGAACATCGACCCGCAACGCATCGCCGTCGGCGGCGACAGTGCGGGCGGCAATCTCGCGACCGTCACCGCCATCAACGCGCGCAACGACGGCGGGCCGCAACTCGTGTTCCAGCTGTTGATTTATCCGAGCACGAATCCGCCGCATCGCACCGAATCCGCGGAACGTTTGGCCCAGGGGTACCTGCTCACGCGCGACGTCATCCATTACTTCCGACACAACTATGTCCGCAGCCCGGCGGACTTCGAGGACTGGCGCTGCGCCCCGATACGTGCGCCGGATCTATCGCGGCTGCCGCCCGCGCTCATCGTTACCGCGGGCTTCGATCCGCTGGTCGACGAAGGCAAGGCGTACGCGGACAGGCTGCGCGCATCGGGCGTCGAGGTGACGTACAAATGCTACGAGGGGATGGTGCACGGCTTCATCAACATGGGCCGAGTACTCGACGGCGCCAACCGTGCGCTTCAAGAGTGCGGCGCCGCGCTCGCGGCGGCGTTCGCGCGCTGACGGCAATCGGACGGCGCACGAGCGAGAACGAGTCCAGCGTTGTGATTCACTCGCGTGTCGTCTTCGATAGATGTCGGAGCTGAGCGATCCGCGCGTCCTCTTCGCCGCCGAGCGCACGCTGCTCGCCTGGAATCGGACGAGCCTCGCGCTCATCGCGTTCGGGTTCGTCGTCGAACGCGCGGCGCTGTTCGCACGCATTGTTTTCGAAACGCCACGCCCGCCGGAGGTCGCCGCCACGTGGATCGGCGTCGCATTCATCCTCGTCGGCACCACGTTCGCCGTGCTTAGCATCGTGCAATACCGTCGGGCGCTGCGCGCGCTAAAACGTTCCGAGGTTCCGTCGGGCTACTTCGTCAATCTCGCCGTCTATGCGAATGCCGTCGTCGCATTGCTCGGGATCGCGCTGGCGGTGTATCTGCTGATCCTGCCGTCGCCATGACATGGCATCGGCCGGCTCTGAATGCCGAGTCAGGCTCGGTTCAGCTCCGCCAAGTCGTCGGGTGAAAGGACCAGGTTCTTAGCGGCGACGTTTTCCTCGAGATGCGCGATGGACCCGGTGCCGGGAATCGGCAGCATGACCGGCGACTTGGCGAGCAGCCAGGCGAGCGCGACTTGCGCCGGCGTCGCACGATGCCGCGACGCAATGCGCGTCACCGCCGCCGAGGCGAGCGCCTCACCGGCCGCGAGCGGATACCACGGAAGAAACGCGATGCCGAGCCGCTCGCACGCTTTGAGCACGTCCTCGTGAGTGCGGTCCTCGATGTTGTAGTGGTTCTGCACCGACACGATCGGCGCAATGCGTCGCGCCGCTTCGAGTTGCCCGACGCTCACGTTCGAGAGCCCGACGTGTCGGATCTTGCCCGCGCGCTGCATATCCGCGAGCGCACCCACCGAGTCCGCAAACGGGACTTTCGAATCGGGCGCATGGAGCTGGTACAGATCGATGCAATCGAGACGCAGACGCTTGAGGCTGCTCTCAACCGCTCGGCGCAGGTGCTCGGGTCGGCCGTCCGGCACCCACGCGGATGCGCGCGGGCGCAGCAGTCCGCCCTTGGTGCCGATCACCAGCTCTGTCGCGTATGGGTGCAGCGCCTCGGCGATGAGCAGCTCGCTCACCTCCGGGCCGTAGCTGTCGGCGGTATCGAAAAAAGTGCAACCGAGATCGAACGCGCGCACCAGCACTTTTTTCGCGCCATTACGATCCTTCGGCCAGCCCCAAACGTCGGGGCCGCAGACGCGCATGGCGCCGAATCCGAGACGGTTGACGGTCAAGTCGCCGAGCTTCATCCGGTTTGAGAGTTTAAACTAGCGCCATGAGCGAAAGAATCGAAACGATTGCGGGCTGGGTCGACGAGTCGGCACGCATCGTGGTGCTGACCGGCGCCGGCATTTCCACGGAATCCGGCATTCCGGATTTTCGCGGCCCGCAGGGAGTGTGGACCAAAAATCCGCTCGCGGAAAAACTCTCCAACATTCATTACTACATGTCGGATCCCGAAGTGCGGAAACTGTCGTGGAAGAGCCGCGCCGAGCACCCGGCGTGGACCGCGCAACCGAATGCCGGACACCGCGCGCTCGTGACGCTCGAGCGGCGCAACAAGCTGCACGCGCTCGTCACGCAGAATATCGACGGACTGCATCAGCGCGCCGGCAACTCTCCCGAGCGCGTGATCGAAGTACACGGCACGGTGCACGAGGTGGTGTGCATGAGCTGCGGCTGGCGCGGCCCGATGCAGGCGACGCTCGCACGCGTGCATGCCGGCGAGGCCGATCCGCCGTGCACGGGTTGCGGCGGCATTCTGAAAAGCGCAACGATCTCGTTCGGTCAGGCGCTCGTGCCCGAGGTGATCGAAGCCGCGATGCAGGCGGCCGGACAGGCCGATCTCCTGCTCGCGGTCGGTTCCAGCCTGCAGGTGTACCCCGTCGCGAACGTCGTGCCGACGGCAAAATACGCCGGCGCGCGCGTGGTCATCGTGAACGCGGAGGAGACGGCGCTCGACGATATGGCCGATGCCGTGCTGCGCGGACGAATCGGCGAGATTCTGCCCCAAATCTGCGGCGCCGCCGACGCATCTCACTGACGTTGCGCGTTCTGCGCACCGATCGCGAGTGCCAGACTAATCGTCACACGCCGCCTCGGCCCGAACATTCGCGTCTTTGGTGTCAGCGAAGTAGACCGGAAAAAACTAGAACCTATCTCAAAACCGTCCGCACTTCGACAAGCTCAGTGCGAACGGCTCTATTCTCCGTTCGCGGTGAGCCTGTCGAACCGCGAATTAGCATTTCGAGATAGGTTCTAGTTCGTGCTGGCCGGATGATGGAGATGGCAGGCGACCGCGCGGCCGGGCGAAACGTCGCGCAGCACCGGCTCGATGGTCGCACAGTGCGCCATCGCCTTCGGACAGCGCGGATGGAAGCGGCAGCCGGTCGGCGGCTTCAGCACGCTCGGCACTTCGCCGATCAGGAGTTGCTGCGGCCGCGCCGCCTCGAGTTTCGGATCGGGGATGGGGACCGCGGCGAGCAGCGCCTGCGTGTACGGATGCAGCGGCTCGCGATACAGCTCGTTTCGCGGCGCGATCTCGACGATGCGTCCGAGATACATGACGGCGATGCGATCGCTGATGTGGCGCACCACCGACAGATCATGCGCAATAAAGAGATACGTGAGCCCGAGCCGCTCTTGCAGGTCCATGAACAAATTGATCACCTGCGCCTGGATCGAGACGTCGAGCGCGGACACCGGCTCGTCGCAAACGATGAGGCTCGGCTCCATCGCGAGCGCGCGCGCAATGCCGATACGCTGGCGCTGGCCGCCCGAAAATTCGTGCGGATAGCGCTCCGCCATGTCCGGCAGCAAGCCCACCATCGCGAGCAGATCCCTGACACGCGCGCGGTACTTGTCGCGCTCGCGTGCGAGCCCGTGCACGACCAGCGGTTCGCCGACGATGTCGCGCACGCGCATGCGCGGATTCAGCGACCCGAACGGATCCTGGTAAACCATTTGCATGCGCCGCCGGATCGGGCGCATGCGCGCGCGATCGTGGCGCGTGATGTCTTCGCCTTCGAAGACCACACGACCGCCGGTGGGATCGAGCATACGCAGCACCGCGGCCGCGGTCGTCGACTTCCCGCATCCGCTCTCGCCGACGAGCCCGAGCGTCTCGCCGCGCTTCAGCGCGAACGAGACGCCGTCCACGGCTTTCACCGCGCCGAATTGCTTCTGAACGACGATCCCTTTCGTGACCGCGAAATGGACCTTGAGATCCTCGACCCGCAGGATCTCTTCCGTCTGCCTGGCATTTGCGGTTTCAGCCATGGAGCAGGCAGGCGCTCAGATGATGGGGGGCGACGGGCTTCAGCACGGGACGTTCGACGCGGCAACAGTCGAGCGCGCTCTTGCAGCGCGGCGCGAAGGCGCAACCGGGCGGGAGATTCGCGAGATCGGGCGGCTGTCCCTCGATCGGCACCAACCGCTTTTTCGTCGCCTCATCGAGCCGCGGAATGCACGCCATGAGACCGCGTGTGTACGGGTGGCTCGGGTGCGCGTAGAGCTCGGAGGCCGTCGCGGTCTCGACGATCCGCCCGCCGTACATGACGATCACGCGATCGGCATAGCGCGCCACGACGCCGAGGTCGTGCGTAATGAGAATGAGCGCCGCATTCGTCTCCCGCGTCAATTGTTTGAGCAGCGCCAGTATCTGCGCTTGTACCGTCACGTCGAGCGCCGTCGTCGGCTCGTCCGCGATGATCAACCTCGGCTCGCAGGCGAGCGCCATCGCGATCATGGCGCGCTGGCGCATGCCGCCGGAGTACTGATGCGGGTATGCGCCGATGCGAGCCGCGGCATCCGGAATCGCGGCCTTCGCGAGGAGCGCTTTGGCTTTTTCGAGCGCGGCCGCCCATGGCGTACGCCGATGCAGATTGATCGGCTCCGCGACCTGCACGCCGACGTTCAACACCGGATTGAGCGTGGACATCGGCTCCTGAAAGATCATCGCGATGCGATCGCCGCGGATCGCACGGATGCCGGGGTCGTCGAGCGTGAGCAGATTCTTTCCTTCGAAGATCACGTCACCGCTGTCGATCCGACCGGGCGGAGTCGGAATGAGCTTGAGCAGCGAGAGCGCCGTCACGCTCTTGCCCGACCCGCTTTCGCCGACGATGGCGACGGTCTCCCCGCGGCCGACCTCGAATGAAACGTGGTCGACGGCGCGGACCAGCCCGCGCTCGGTGCGGAAGCTGACCGACAGATCCCGAACTTGCAGCAACGGCTCGCCCATGGTGGCTCCCCGGTCACCCGGCGGCGCGCGGCCGCCGGGCGTCCCTGGAACACGTCAATTGCTGAAGCCCATCTTCCGCTTCATGTCCTGGTCGATCCAGATGCGCGCGTAAATCGGCGCCGGGCGTACCGCACCCGCGCGCAGCTCGCCGTTGTAGTTCTTCACCCACGGCCACCAGGCCGTGAAGATGTAAGGCGTCGGCAGCCAAATGTACGGCGCTTTGTCGAGAATCTCGACCGTCATCTCCTTGATCATCTTCTGGCGCTTGGCTTCGTCGCGCGTGCGGTAGACCTCGTCCATCTTCTTGTCGAACGCCGGGTCGGCCCATATGGACGGGTTCCACACCTGCCCGGTGATGAAGCTCTTGCGAATGCTCGTCGTCGGGTTCGTGTGGCCGTTGTTCATGAGGTAGCCGGCCGAATGCGTTTTTGTCGTCATGGCCGATAGGAACGCGCCGTACTCCATCGGCTGTATCTCGATCTTCACGCCGACCTTCTCGAGATAACCGGCGATGAGCGGCAGCAAATCCGCATGATCGGGATTCGCGCTCGTGTACTGCACCTTGAACGTGAAGCCGTTCGGGTATCCCGCTTCGGCCAGCAGTTTCTTCGCTTTCTCGGGGTTGTAAGTGAAAAGCTCTTTCACCGACGCCGGCATCTTTTCGAGCGGCTCGAAGTAGCCGTAGTAATCGGGGTGCATCGGATACGCGAAGAGCTCGGCGTTGCCGCCGTAGTACGCCTGCACGATCTCCTGCTTGTTGACCGCCATGTTGAGCGCGCGGCGCACGCGAATGTCGTTGAACGGCTTCTGATCGGTGCGCAGCGCGATGAACTGGCCGTTCATCGACAGCCACTTGGACCATTTGAGCTGCGGCACCGTCTTCTTCAACTCATCCGCTGCGGTCCAGCGCATGATTTCGAGTATGTCGATCTTGCCGGAGCGCAGCGCCGTGTGCTGTGTCGCTTCATCCTTGATCGTGCGATACACGACCTTGTCCACGAACGGAATCTTGTACGAGGCGCCGCCGAGCTTCTCTTTGTCCCAATACTCCGGATTCTTCACGTACGTCTGCGAATTGCCTTGCACGAACTCGGCGAGTTGAAATGGACCGCTGCCGACGGCGTTGTGCCAGTCCTTCGCGTCGACCTTCGCCATCTCCTTCGGCACGATCGCGGAGTAGTAACCCCAACCGAAGCGGTAATCCCACTCGGCGTTGTATTCCTTGAATGTGAACACCACCGTGTACTTGTCGCGCGCCTCGACCTTGGCGATGTGATCGAAGTAGTTCGGTATCTTCTTCGGGCTCTTGTCGAGACGGTTGTAGCTGAATACGACGTCCTCGGCGGTCAGCTCGCGCGGCTTCTCGATGACGCCGGCTTTGGCCGGGAACATGACGCCCTTGCGCAGATGAATCACGACCGCGAGCGGGTTCTTCTTCCACTCCCAGCTCTCCGCCAGTTCGCCGCGGATCGCGTCGCTCGGCAGCCACGCATCGGCGTAGAAGTGATGCTTGCCGCCCTTGCGCACGCTCTTGTCGAGGTCGGCGGCAAAGAGCTGCTCGTAGAAGAAGCCGGTGTCGTGGTTGAGCTTCCAGTTCCAATCCTGCGGGTCCCAGGAGAGCGCCGACAATGTCACGTAGACGGTGCCGATCTCGAGCGTGCCGCCGTACTGCGGCTTGCCATCGCCGCCGGGGGTGCCGTTGTCGGCCGTGGAGGCGCCGGCCGTGAGCGTCAGCGCGAGCGCGAAGGCCGCGCGCCACACACGCGCGCGAATGCCAGACTGCCAAAGGGTAAATCGCATGTTCTCCTCCTTTCTTATTTAGGTAGCCGTGGGCGGCGCTGTCTCTATCAGCGACTGCCGCGCATCCGCGGATCGAGCAAATCGCGAAGCGCGTCTCCGAACACATTGATGGCGTAAACGACGATCGTCAGACACAAACCCGGCGCGAGCGCAAGCCACGGGCCCTGGTACATGTACGTGCGGCCGCTGCCGCTCAGCATTCCGCCCCAGGTCGGCGCCGGTGGCGGCACTCCGAGACCGAGGAACGACAGGCCCGCCTCCGTGAGAATGACCGCGCCGATGCGGGTCGTGAACAGCACGATCACGGGCGGCATGACGTTCGGAAGAATGTGCCGCCAGAAAATGCGCGCCGTGCTCGCACCAATCGACTGGGCGGCGTGGATGTACATGTGCTCGCGCACCGAAAGCACGGCGGAGCGAATGATGCGCGACCCGGCGATGCCGTAGAGCAGACCGAGCGTCCCGATCACCTGCGGCATGCCCGGCCCGAGCATGGCCACGACCACGATCAGTATGATGAGATCCGGGAACGTCATCCACGCGTCGACGAAGCGCTGCGTGAGCATATCGACGCGCCCGCCGAAGTAGCCGCTGACGATGCCGATCACAACCGAGATCAGCGTCGCCAGGCCGGCGGCGCAGAAGCCGATGATGACCGAGAGCTGCGCGCCGTATATGACGCGCGAGAGCACGTCGCGCCCGAGGTTATCGGTGCCGAACGGAAACGCCAGCGACGGCGGCTTCATTCGATTGATCGGGCTGATTTCGTTGAAGCCGTGCGGTGCGAGCACACCGGCGAAGACGCCGACGACGAGGAACAGCAGGAACACCACCGCACCGGCCGCGCCGAGCGGCTTCTCACGGAACAACCGCACGACAAACGCTACGGCGGCACCCTGCTCGCGCCGCGGCTTGGGTAAGACATCGGTCGCGAGATTCGTCATTAGCCGTGCCTCACTTTTGGATCGAGCGCGCCGTAGCTCAGATCGACGACCAAGTTGATCAACGTGATGGATACACCGACCACCAAGAAAACGCCGGTGATGATGGGATAATCCCGCTGGTTCACCGCCTCGAGCAGCAGCAGCCCCATGCCCGGGATGACGAAGATCTGCTCGAGGATCACGGCGCCGCCGATGAGGAGCGCCACTTGCAGGCCGATCAACGTGACAACGGGGATCAGGGCGTTTCGCAGCGCATGGCGTATCACCACCAGGCGCTCGTTCAGACCCTTGGCCCAGGCCGTGCGGATGTAGTCCTGACGCAGGACTTCGAGCATCATCGTCCGCATTAGGCGCATGATGACCGCGGACAACGCAGTGCCGAGAATCACCGCGGGCAGCAGCATCTGGTACAGGTTCTTCAGCGGATCCACCGTGAACGGCACGTACTTGATCTCGGGCGACCAGCCCCACCAGATCGACGGGAACACCATCACGACCGTTCCGAGCCAGAAGCTCGGTATCGCCAGCATCAAGATCGAGAACGAGCGCGCGATGTAATCGCCCGTCGTGTCCTGCCGGATCGCGGAATAAACCCCGATCGGCAGTGCCACCACCAGCGCCACGATAAGCGCGAGCAGACACAGCTCGAGGGTGACCGGAAGACGCGCCTGCAAGTAATCCGTCACGGCGGTGTTCTGCCAGAGCGAGCGGCCGAGATCACCGTGCAGGACCGCGGCAATCCAGCGGAAGTACTGCACGTACATCGGCTTGTCGAGCCCGAGCGCCGCTTCGACCTGCGCGCGATCCTTGCCGACGGCGATGTCGTTCTGCGACAACATCATGTCGATCACGCTGCCCGGGATCAGCCGGACGGAGATGAACACGATGAGGCTCGCGAAGAAGAGCGTCGGAATGAGCGCGAGCAGGCGGCGAATGATGTAGTTGCGCATCGCTAGGTCCCGGCCACGACGATGCGCGGGTCCGCCGGCGCGTCGTAGAGCGAGTCGACGTCGGCGGCGCGCCGTTCGAGAACGCGGCGCATGTTGATCGAGCGCTTGTCCGTCACTTCGCCGGCCGAGGGCGACGGCGGCTCGGCGAGCACGAGCAGGCGCGCAATCTGCGTGCTGCTCCCTTTGCGTCCGCGGTTGAACGCAGCGAGCCGCTCCGCGAGCGCGCGCCGCGTTTCGTCGGGCCGCGCCGCCGCGGCCGGCGCCAGCCAGACGAGCGCGCCGAGCCACGGTCGATCCGGCGCCGCGATCACGAGATCGACTACGAGCGGCTGCAGCGATTGCAACAGTTCCAGCCGCAGTATCCCTGCCTGCACCCAGGTGCCCGACTGCAGCTTGAAGTCCTCGGCCAGGCGGCCGGCGAATTCGAGCCCGGCGAGCGGCTGCGCCGGATCGACCCAGCGCACGGCGTCGCCGGTGCGGAAGAACCCTTCCTCATCGAAGGCCGCGGCGTTGAGCGCATCGTTGCGGTGATAGCGCGCCATTACGTGCGGACCCTTGAGTCGCAGCTCGAAGCGATCGCCGGTCGGGATGAGCTTCATCACGGCGCCGGGCAGCGGCAGACCGATCAAGCCGGTGCGCTCGACGTTCCAATGCACGCTCACCCCGATCGCGGTCGTCTCGGTCATGCCCCAGCCGGTGCCAAACGGCAGCCGCTCTCCGAGCTCCATCACGGCCAGGCGCTGCATGCGCTCCCACAGCGCTTCCGGGAGCACCGCGCCGCCGTACGAGAGCCCGCGCAGATTCTTGAAGAAATTGCGGCGCAGCTCGGCGTCGCGTTCGAGTGCGTCGGCGAGCATGACGTACGCCGCCGGCACCGACGCGAAAAACGTCGGCGAGATCTCGCGCAGGTTGGCGATGGTTTCGTCGAATCGACCGGGAAGCGGCCGGCCGCCGTCGATATACATGGTGCCGGCGATCCGCATCACGCCGTTGAGATTGGCATTGCCGCCGTAGGTGTGATGCCACGGGAGCCAGTCGAGGACCGTGTGCACGCGCGTCGGATCGAACGGCTCGCCGACCTGGCGCATCATCTGCACGGCGGCGGCGAGATTGCCGTGCGTATTAACGGCGCCTTTGGGATGTCCGGTGGAACCGGACGTCAGCAGGATTTTAGCGACAGTGTCGCGCGTGATTTGCTCGCGACGCGCCGCGACCGCGGCTTCGTCGACGTCGCCGAGCAGGCTCGGAAACTCGGCCGATGTGATGATGTGCCGCCCGGGCGCGGCGGCGCGGCTGAGCGCCGATGCGTACACGTTGGCGTCGCGCGCGAAGACGAGTCCGGGCTCAATCAACTCGAGCGCGTACCCGAGGCGGCCGAGGTCGCCTTCGAGCGAGTACGCCGGCGAAACCGGAGCGACCGGCGCGCCGGCGCGCAACGCACCGAACATGAGCAGCGCATACTCGATGCTGTTTTCGGAGAGGATCATCACCGGCGGACCATCCGGACCGAAACCGCGACGAATGAGCCACGTGGCGATCGCCGCGGTATCGCGCATGGCTGCCGCGTACGTCAGTCGCCGCCATTGGCGCGTCGCGTCGCGCTCCGCGAGAAACGTAACGTCCGGCCGGATTGCCGCCGAGTGCGCGAGGAAATCGATCAGCAATTCGCGCGGCGGCTCGAACGGATAGCCCGAAGTCACGTAAAGAATTCCGTCCGCGCCTTCGCGCAACTCGACGGTCGGCGGCGGCCGATTCAGCACGCGCATCGGTACATCGCGCAGGCTTGCCGGCGCCGTCGTTTGGCCTTGCTGTTCTTTTCGCACGCCGTTCCGCCCTCGCCCTGATCGCTGGGTAGCTTTGGCTTGCGGGCGTACGCAAGCCGCGGTGATGAACTGTCAATCGATGCAGCGCGCTGGACCGATGCGCCGCCCGACTACTTTGTCTCTTTTTCGGCTGAAGCGCCAGCGATGATAGCGGGACGCGAAGGAAAGTAAAAAGGAATATAAAGGAAGATACAGAATTATTATTTAGGAATCGCGAGAAAAAATGTTAAAGGCGCCGGGGGTTCGTTCCGACGCCTTTAGCGGAAAGGAACTTACGGAATGCGCTAGCGCGAGCTGCCGCTACCGGAAGTCGAGCTGTCGCCGGTGGAACCCGTGCCGCCGCTGCTCGATCCGCCGGAGCCGGTGGACCCGCTCGTACCGCTGGAGCCGCTCGTGCTGCCTGTCGAACTGCCGCTGCCACCACTCGTCGTTCCGGATGACGACCCGGTGCTTCCCGTGCCGGTGCTCGAACCGCTGCTGCCGGTGCCGTAGGTGCCACCGCTGCTCGTGCCCTTACCGCTGCTTTGGCACGCCGCCAATGCCAAGCCAAGCGAGAGCGCGGATATGAGAACGATCGAACGCTTGAACAACTCCATTACATACCTCCTTGTAGGACGTCATTGAGGAATGCGGATGTTCGCCGAGCATCCGCGGCATTGGTATCGGTAGAAGCACGGGGCGACACACAGCCGGCGACATTCACGACCGCTGGGAGATCGTTGGAAATCAGCCCTGCTAACCACCAGACCGCTCGATTCCGAACGGAGCGCGCACATAGAATTGCGCTGTACCGCATCGAAAAGGTGCGAGATCGTTTTCAATCCCTCTTCACGTCGCGAGTACTCCTTCGCTCGTCCGACAATTAGCGATCACATAGCCGTGCCGCTGCATTGCCGAAATATAAGGACGGTGTGCGGCGGCGACTGTCGCACGTTGGTGACAGTCAAGACGCGTACTGCATCTTGCGCGTCATACCGCCGTCGACGACGAGGTTGATTCCGGTGACGAAGTCGTTCGCCGGATCGGTTAGGTAAAAACACGCACGCACGACATCCTCCGGCCGCCCCACTCGGCCGGCCGGGTGCTGGCGGTGATCCGCCTCGCGCAGATCCTCGTACGATTTCGTCTCGATCCACCCGGGCGACACGCAATTCACGCGTATGCGGTCCGGTCCGAGCGACAGCGCGAGCGCGTGCGTCAAGGCGACGACACCGCCTTTCGACGCCGCGTACGCTTCCGTGCCCGGTTCGGATTGGAGCGCGCGGGTGGAGGCGATATTCACGATCGCGCCGCCGCCGTTCCGGCGCATGATCTTCGCCGCTTCGCGCGCGCACAAGAACGTCCCGCGCAAGTTCGTGTTGATCACTGCGTCCCAATCGGCGGTGCTCAGCTCGTACACCGGCGTCCACCGCCCGAAGCCGGCGTTATTGATCAAGACGTGCACGGGGCCGAACGTTTCGACGCTCGCTTGCATGAGCCGAATCGCGTCCGCCTCCTGCCCGACGTCCGCACGCACGAACGTCGCCGCACCGCCGGCAGCGCGGATCGATTCCGCAGTGCCCTGTCCGTCGGGCTCATTCACGTCCGCCACGATCACGCGCGCGCCCTGCGCGGCATAAGCGTGCGCCAACGCCTCTCCGATGCCGGCTGCCGCACCGGTGACGACCACGGTCTGATTACGAAAGTCCATTGGCTCACCTTCCCGGGTGCAAACGAACAAGATAACGTGGACCCGCGCAGACGAATAGCATTCCAGCGCGCGCACGAGGGGCGTTCGCGTGCCGGCTGACGCAATGCGATCGGATTCGCACTACAGGAGGGTCGAAATGGCTACGCAAAAGAAAAAACGCAAACCGATGGAATCGAGCTTGCACTCGATGCGTTTCCCCGGCGAAACCGAAGACTATCGCAGCGCTCGCGATGAGCTGCTTCGCGCGGAGATCGATTTGCGCCGGCGGATCGAAGACGTGGCGGCGTTGCGGCGCGCGCTCCCGGCCGGCGGCGCGGTACCGCGAGATTACGAATTCACCGAAGGCGCGGCGGATCTCGGCGACACGCAAACGGTCCGCTCCGTGAAGCTTTCCGAGCTATTCATCGCCGGGCGGCCGAGTCTCCTCGTCTACAGTTTCATGTTCGGGCCCGACATGACCGAGCCATGCCCTATGTGCACGGCGATGCTGGACAGCCTGAACGGCGCGGCGCCCCATGCGATGCAGCGTGTCAATCTGGTCGTCGTCGCGAAGTCGCCGATCGAGCGCATTCGCGCGTTCGCGCGCATGCGCGGCTGGAACCATCTGCGGCTGCTGTCTTCCGCCGGCAATACGTACAACCGCGACTATCACGGTGAAGCCCCGGATGGTTCACAGATGCCGATTCTCAACGTGTTCGTTCAGCGTCGCGGGAAAATACGCCACTACTACGGCTCGGAGGTACTGTTCGCTCCGACGGAACCAGGGATGGATCCGCGTCACGTCGACAGCATCTGGCCGCTCTGGAACCTGCTCGATTTGACTCCGGAAGGGCGCGGCAAGAACTGGTATCCGTCGCTGCGCTACTCGTAACCGTAAGAACTTGCCGCCATGCGCGCGGCGTCACTGCGTTCGGTAGATGAAATTCGGTTGCACCGCTTCGACGACACCCGCGGCGTCGCCGATCTCGAGCAGCGTATCGGCGCCGGGATCGTTGGAAACATGGATCAAGTATTTGCCGTGCCCCAGATCCTGCACCCGCGAGAGGCCGAGATCGCGATAGATTGGGGTAATCCGCGCCGGGTCGGCATCGGGCCGCAGCGTGATGATGTATTCCCCCGGCACCCGCGATTGCGCCGCCGCCGGCTCGGGGGCCGCCGCCGGCTTCCCGGTCGTGCATCCGAGCAACACCGACGCCAACCCGATCCAGCCAATCTGTCGCCAACGCATCGTCGTTTACTGAGCCCCACGCCCCGGTTCCAGCATGCGGAGTGCGCCGGCGGCGTTCACCGCACGCCCCGTCACGGTCTTGCCGACGAGTGAGGAGACGCTGTCGCCGCCGAGCTTCACGGCGTTGATCACCTCCGTATAGGTCGCGCTCGGCTTCTGCGCCCACACGAGAGCGACGACGCCGGCGACGTGCGGCGCCGCCATCGACGTGCCCGTGTCGACGCGATACTCGGCGCTATTCGCCTGCGTCGTGTCGATGCGCAAGTCGAGGATACCCACTCCGCGCTGGTTCACCGTTTCATTAGAACGCAATCGAAAGCCCACTGTACAGTTGGCGGCGAGACAGTCGTTGAGACTCACGCGCGCCAGCGCCGTTGTGCCGTTCGTCGAGCCCGACGTCTCGAGCACCGATCCCGGATTCGCCGCGAACGGATCTCCGCCGCCGGCGCTGCGCGCGACGCCGAGAAAATCGCGGCCGGGCTCGAGGTCGACGAACGCGCGAAACGCGAGCTGCGCGTGCGAAGCGCCGCTCAGATCGAAACGTTTGAACGCGACGTCGTTCGCGTTCGCCGCGTAACCCGTCATCGCCGAACACCAATTCGCCGGATCGACCAGCATGTGCAACACGCCGGCGGTGAACGGACAGACAATCTCCTGCCATCCGCCGGTGCGCGTCCAGCCGGTCAAGTCGTCGGACACCGTCGGCCCCGGCCAAGCGCTCAATATATTCGTGCCGGGTGCGCCGACGTCTACGCTTGTTGCTCCGAAATTACTGAAGCTCGCGAGATTGTATGCCTGATCGAGCGCCGCGACACAGAGGATGTTGTCCTGCGTGAAGTTGCACGGATAAGCGGGCGTTGCGTCGTTGTTCGCCGCTTCATTTCCGGCAGCCGTAACGAGGATCACGCCATTTCTGCGCGCCGCTTCGACGCGATCCTGAAACGCCGGGTCGAGGTTGGCTCCGGTCAGGCTCAGATTCACCACCTTCGCGCCGTGCGCGACGGCAAAATCGAGACCCTGCGCGATGCGCGCGGTGGTCGCGCCGCTGTTGTCGCCGATCCGCACCGCCATCAGACTCGCTTTCCAGCACACGCCGGTCACGCCGAGACCGTTGTTCCCCACCGCGCCGATCGTGGCGGCAACGTGCGTGCCGTGTCCGTTCGCATCGCTCGGCATCGGATCGTTGTCATTGTCGACAAAGTCGAAACCGTGATTGGGCAAGCCCGCCGCGCCGCCGTCCCACATGTTGGCCGCGAGATCCTGATGCGTGTAGTTCACGCCGCTGTCGAGCACGGCGACGATGACCGGACTGCAATCCGTGCGGCGGTCCCACACCTCTTCCACGTGCAGGTCGTTTCCGGGAACCTTCGGCGACGAATAATTCTCCCCGTTCACCGTCTGACCGTTGTTCTTCAACGCCCATAGTTGGCCGTACTGCGGATCGTTCGGCACGGCGGCGAACCGGTAGCGGTAGTTGGGCTGCACCGATTCGACGTCGGCGCGTGCCGCGTACGCGGCGAGCGCATCGGCGAGCGTGCGCGCGCCTTGCAGCTTCACGAGCGCGTATCCGTTGGCGACGAAATTCAGCGCAACCTGGTCGCCCTCTTCCGCGATCGCGGCCGCGCGCACTTGCGGCTCCATGCCGCCTCGGAACTTCACCAGAACTTCGTCCGGAACAACGCTGCCCGCGG
>JBJMVQ010000021.1:0-45990 GCA_045810625.1 Sulfurifustis sp. | reverse complement strand
CTAGGCTAGTGCCAGTGTTCAGCAGCACATAAATATAGTTACCGTTGGTGCTGATGGCGCCGTTATAGAGAAAGTCCGGCCGACCGTCGCCATTGACATCGACAAGCCGGAATCCGTTTGCGTTGTACTCGTGGAGACGCAGGCCCCATTCCGTATCCGGGCCAAAGCCGTTACCGGCGTTCAATAACACGCGTATTGAGTGGGTTGTGGTGGTTTGCGTAATGTCCTGGCAACCATATCCGTCGCAGTAGGTACCAATGACGGTAGTCGTGGTTATATCTGCGTCGTACACCAAGTCCAACAGTCCATCGCCATTCATGTCCTCCAGCTGAAAGCCTCCGCTGTTGCCGTTGTAGCCTTCCGTGCGAGTTCCCTTGATCGTGTCGGTGCCGAGCAGCCCGCCTTCCTGCGACCAACCAAAAGTGGTCGGTGGTAAGCAGGACGTTCCGTCGCTCCCACATTCCTGAATGCTCGTGACGCGGGAGCTGTTGGCCGCTCCGACGTTTTCGTACGTGAGCGTGTAACGGCGTACGAGCGCGGCGTCGGCGTAGGTTTCGATTTGAGTGAGGCGCTGCGTGATTTTGATGAGCGAGCCGGCCTGGTAGTGCGTGACGATGTCGGGCCGGGGTTGCTGATAGGTGAAGCGGATGGAGTTGTACGGCGTGAGGCCGGTGTTGCTGTTGCCGGTGTAGTCGAGGCGGTTCGGGTAGTAGGCGCCGTTGGCGATGTCTTCGGTGTAGGTGACGGTGTAGTAGTTGCCTTTGGGGTCTTGGACTTTGTTCAAGGCCCAGAGCCGGACGCTGTTGTCGGTTCTCCCCTGGGCTTCGATGCGGGAGTCGGCGCTGTTGCCGTATTCCATCTTGACGCCGTCTTTGGTGGTGACGATGAAGTATTGAGGGCCGCTGCCTTGCGTGCCGTAGGAGAAGATGCGGCCGAAGGTTTCGCGTTCGGTGCGATATTCGGTGCCGTTGGCGCCGTAGGTGCCGCTGATCGCGAGCAGGCGCTGGCCGTCCAGGCAGAAGCGATCGTTGCTGTCGTAGCTCGCCCCGCCCTTTTGGCCGTCGAGCATCTTGGTGCGGCCACAGCGGGTGATGACGGAGAGCCCGGAGATGGAGAAGCCGACGCCGACGATCGGGTTCTCGACCTGTTTGGTGTAGGTGAGTGCGAGATGCGGGACCATGCCGGCGGTGCCGGGGGGCCCGAGGATGGGGATGGTGTAGTTGGCGCCGCCGTTGTGATCGACGTTGAAGTCGCCGGCGGTGGCGCCGACGGGGGCCGCAAACGCCTGAAGCGTAGCAATAGCGGTAGCAATCGCGGCGACGCTGATGAGGGTAAGGAGGCGGACGACAGAAACAAGCCCGACACGACACCGAACCGCAACGAGAACCATGCAACCCCCTTCTTAATTTTTCTTTCTGAGGACGGAACTACGAAAGTCTTTTCGATTGTGCGGAAATAGTCTGATCGCAAGTGCGGTGTGTCAACGGCACTAACGTACGTGTAGCGGGAGGAAGCCGGTCCGCGAGATGGGGCCTAGGAATTTGCCTCGCCAGATTTTGTAACGAGGCGTGAGAAATAAGAAAAAGCGGCAACAAGCTATTCGTTCATCGCCGCGGTGACGCTGCAGCGATCGTGGCCACAAATGAAACGGCCCCACGAGGGGGCCGCTTCAGTTTATGGCTGGGGGACTAGGATTCGAACCTAGGTTAACGGAGTCAGAGTCCGCTGTCCTACCACTAGACGATCCCCCAAATCGGGTCGGAAAAACAAAGGCCGCTCGCAGCGGCCTTTATTTTACAAAAAAGCGTTTTCGGCGAGTAACCGATTCGGCTTAACGCTTCGAGTACTGCGGCCGCTTGCGCGCCTTGTGCAGACCGTACTTCTTGCGCTCGACCGCTCGCGCGTCGCGCGTCACGTAACCCGCCTTGCGCAGGGTGGGTCGCAGTGCGCCGTCGAACTCCATCAGCGCCCGCGTAATCCCGTGTCGAATCGCGCCCGCCTGGCCGCTCGGTCCGCCGCCCCGCACGTTCACCATCACGTCAAAGCGATCGAGCATGTCGAGCGTGGCAAACGGCTGGCGCACGATCATCCGCGCCGTTTCGCGGCCAAAATACTCATCGAGCGGCCGGCTGTTGACGGTGATGACGCCTTTGCCCGGCATGAGGCGCACCCGCGCCGTCGACGACTTGCGCCGGCCGGTTCCGTAGTAAGAGCTTTGCGTTTGGGCCATGACTCCTAGATCTCCAGCGCCTTCGGACTTTGTGCCGCGTGTTTGTGCTCGGCGCCCGCGTAAACCTTGAGCTTGCGGAACATCTCGCGACCAAGCGGATTCTTCGGCAGCATGCCCTTCACGGCGTGCTCGACGATGCGCTCCGGACGGCGCTCGCGCAGCTCGCGGACGCTCGCGCGTTTCAAACCGCTCTGATATCCGGAGTAGCGGAAGTAGTACTTGTTCCGTTCCTTCTCGCCAGTGACGCGAATCTTGGCGGCGTTGATTACGACCACGTAATCGCCGGTGTCGACGTTAGGCGTGAACTCAGCCTTGTGCTTTCCACGCAGGCGCCGAGCGACCTCGGTAGCCACGCGACCGAGAACTTTGTCCGCGGCGTCGATAACGTACCACTCGCGCTTGATGGTGCTGTTGTTGGCGACGAAGGTTTTCATGCGAAAACAAGTGCTTTGACGAAGGGCGCGCATGGTACAGGAATGCGGCCACTCGCTTCAAGCCTCACTTTGCAGGGCCCTGACTGGCCCAGTCAATAAAAAAAGGCGTGATCCGTTGGATCACGCCCGAACCACCACTAGGAGGAAAAAGCGGCCGTGGACACTGAGCCGAACGGACCGCCATATACCTAGCGTAGCAAACCCCACGCCGATTTCCGGACCGCCAGCCGAGCACCCGGTGCCAGTTAAGCTACTGAACTGAAAGTCAAATCCTAAGCCGCTCGACGATTCGACCGTTCTGTAAATGCTCCCGAATTATCTCGTCGATGTCTTCTTTATCTACGTACGTGTACCAAACGCCTTCCGGATACACAGCAATGATCGGGCCCTCTTCGCAGCGGTCCATGCAGCCGGCGGTGTTGACCCGCACGTGTCCGGGACCCGAGAGGCCAAGCGACTTGATGCGCGCTTTCGCGTAGTCGCGAAGCGACTGCGCGTCGTGGTTGGCGCAGCACGCCGAGCCGTCGTCGCGTTTGTTGGTGCAAAAGAATACGTGGTATCGGTAGTAAGGCTTGTTCTCGTCCATAAGAAATTGTACCGGGTTGCGGGGGCCGACGGCGAAAGATATCTTCGGCCAATGACTCGAAATCTTACCCCATCTGACCGCGCGATCGGTTTTCTGGATCAGGCTGTGCGTCTGCTCTTCGGGCCGCCACCGACGCCCGATCGTCCGAATCCGGCCAATCGGTCCGCCGAGGTAACACTCGACACCGCATCGCGGGAGGCGTCCGGCCGGCTGATGCGCGTTAACCACTCGGGGGAGGTCTGCGCACAGGCGTTGTACCAGGGCCAGGCGTTCACGGCGCGGAACACCGAGGTGCGCGCGAAGCTCGAGCGCGCGGCGCGCGAAGAAAATGATCACCTTGCGTGGACCACAGAGCGGATTACCGAGCTTGGCGGACGACCGAGTTACCTGAATCCGCTGTGGTACTCAGGATCTTTGGCGATCGGCGCCGTCGCCGGAGTGATCGGCGACAGATGGAGCTTAGGATTTTTGGTCGAGACGGAGCGCCAAGTCGTCGAGCATCTCGAAGGTCATTTGGAGCGGCTACCGACTGACGATGCGAGAAGCCGAGCGATCGTCGAGCAGATGCGCGAAGACGAAGGACGCCACGCGACGACGGCTGTCGAAGCGGGAGCGAGCGAGCTTCCCCCGCCGGCGAAGCGGCTCATGCGGCTCGTGGCGAAAATCATGACTACTACGTCGTACTGGGTCTAATTGCGAGGGACGCTCGTCTAATCGGGAACCGCGAACGGCTACCGCCGCCCTTCAATAGCCGGTCAACGGCGCTCGCGCAGTTTCACCAAGGCAATAACCGCAACCACGGCAAACGCAAAGAACCACAGGAACGCCCACTCGGGTATGGATATCCCGAGAAATTTCCACTGCACGTCGCTGCACTCGCCGGTGCCGGTAAAGATCGCCGGCAGCGCCTTCGCAAGTGGGAACGTGTTCAGCAAGTAACCGAGGTCGGCGCCGCAACTGAACGACTTCGTCGGGAAGTGTTGCAGCCAGGCGTGGCGCGCGGCGACACCGCCGCCGGCCACGGCGAGCAACACGATCAAACCGCTATAAACGGAGAGGACCACGCCGCGCGGATTGTGCAGCGCCGCGATCAGCGCCACCGCGCCGATCGCGATGAACGCGTAGCGCTGCAAAATGCACATCGGGCACGGCTCGAGCGCATCCACGTGCTGCAAATAAAGCGCGTAGGCGATGAGCGCTGCACAAGCAATGAATACACCGAGAAAAACCGTACGCGGCGTCCACCGCGACGACTGAAGTTTATTCATGAGCGAACGTCTCCAAACACCGAACCACGCACGGCTCGCCACGTTGCGTCCCCGAACATGCGCTGAATCACGAGCGGCAGAGCGATAGAACCGGCCGCGAGCAGGCGATCGTGGAACATACGAAGCGACGGCGTATCGGCCGCACCCACTTCGCGAGCGCGTAGCACGTTGATCAGCCGCCAGCCGACCGCGTAGCCGAGCGGCACGGTGGGTGAACGTGTGTACCACGCGAGATCGGCCTCTGCCTGCGAACGCGGAAAGCCGAGCGCCTTCACCATACGTTCCGCGGCCTGATCCACCGTCAGACCTCGCGTGTGCAGCTCGACATCGAGCACGATCCGCAACGCCCGCCATAGCCTATCGCGAAGCAACACGATACGGCTTTCCGGGCGGTCGAGGAATCCCTGCTCCTGCATGAGCTGCTCGGTGTAGAGCGCCCATCCCTCGTAAAAGCTTGCGGATGGATTGAGCAGTCGCGGGAGCGAGCGCGCGATCGCATGTCCGTTGGCCGTCACGAATTGCAAGTGGTGGCCTGGATACGCTTCGTGCACGCAGGTGTGCGCGAGACCAATCTCGTCATGCTCGGCGAGCTGTGCCGCGTCTTGCGGCGGCGTCACAAAGTAGCGCCCGATCTGATCGGGGTCGTTCGGGGCAGGCTCCGAATAGGCGGCGAACGGTATTTCGTGGCGTAGAAAACTTGGCGTTTCGATCACGTCCAACCGTTCGCGCGGAGGCAGCGTCACGAGTCCATGCGTGGCGACGAACTCGCGCGCCGCGCGCACGCGCTCTCGGTACGCCTCCAGCAAGCCTTCCGCCGATGGATGCCGCGTCTGTATTTCGCCGATCGCGCGCAGAAAATCGCCGTGCCCGAACAACTGCCGGCATGCCGCTTCAAGGTCGGCTCGGGTTTGCTCGAACAAGCGCTCGCCGAAGGCATGCACCTGTTCGATGGTTACGTCCAGAAAATGCCGAGAGCGCAGCAGGCCCTCGAAATATTCGGCACCGCAGGCAAAATCACCGCTCGCGCGAGGCGCAACGTCCTGCTCCAGAAAATCCTTATAGCGCCGCAGCGCATCCGCCGCCTTCTTAATAGTGTCGGCCGTCTGCGGCTGACGATAAAGCTCGGCGAGGCGCGGGTCTTGCTCCAAGCCGAGAATGAACTCGGCGCCGTGACGCGCGGCGCGCGCGGTCGTTTGCGCCCAGAGCGCAGGTACATCCGGCGCTTTCGCTGCCAGATCCGTTTCGGCTTCGCGGAGGTGGGAGGGAATGCGGCCGACGCGCGCGAGGAACGCGTCCGTCAAATTGCGGATCGGCCGGACTGTTAGTTGGTAGACGGCGTTGATCGGCAGCCACCGCCGCGGGTCGGGCCGCTGCGGCTCGATATCGAGCAGGTGTGCGTTTTCGAGTTGCGTGGCGCCGTGCAGGAGTTCCGCATCGATCTGCCGGTCTGGATCGAGCGCCGAGAGGTCGATCTCATCGAGCGCGACGCGCAGCTCATCGTTCAGGCAGACGACCGCACCCTTGGCTTCATCCGAGCACGGCGTGAGCAAATCCGCGTAGCCGGCCACGCCCGCGTCCACCGCCGATTCCGGATGAAAGCGAAACCAACTGCGGTAGTAAGCCTCAATCAGCGTGTCGAACTGCGAGCGAATGGCGTTCAATCCAGTCACTGCACTTCGATGAGTTCGAAATCGTGGGTGATCTGCGCGGTCTTAGCGAGCATGATCGAGGCCGAGCAGTATTTCTCCGCCGACAACTCGATGGCATATTCCACCTTCTTTGCATCCAAGCCGCGCCCCGATACTTTGAAGTGCACGTGGATTCGCGTAAAGACTTTCGGATCGGTCGGCGCGCGCTCGGCGTCGATCTCCGCGACACAATCGCGTACGTCCTGCCGCTGCTTGCGCAGGATATGCACGAGGTCGAACGAGGTACAGCCGCCCATTCCTATTAGGACGACTTCCATGGGGCGCGAACCCTTGTTCTCACCGCCCGACTCTGGCGCACCGTCGATGACGATGTCGTGGCCGCTGTCGGCCCGCCCGACGAAACTCACGCCGCCGGTCCATCGTATAGTTGCTTTCATGCTGGCTCCTGAATTTCGCCCCGTATATTAGCAGGATGTCGATAGACATCCTGCCAAGCGCCACGGACATGTGCCGCGTCGGAAAGGTCCAGGGATAGACGCGGCGCCGGCGCCACCGTCGCGCGGAGTCGTGAGACCGGTTTGTCTACTAAAGCCGGAATAGTTCCGCGAGCCGGGCGCCGGGATCGGCCGCGCGCATGAACGCCTCGCCGACGAGAAACGCCTGCACTCCGTTCCCGCGCATGAGCGCCACGTCACCCGGTTCGAGAATGCCGCTCTCGGTGACGACGATGCGATCTTTGGGGATCATCGGTAACAGCTGCAGTGTGGTGTCGAGGCGGGTCTCGAACGTCCGAAGGTTTCGATTGTTGACGCCGATCAACGTCGTCTCGAGCGGCAAGGCGCGTTCGAGCTCCTCGGCGGTGTGTACTTCGAGCAGCACGTCCATGCCGAGCTCGCCGGCGAGCAGCGCGAGCTCGCGCAGCTGCGCGTCACCGAGAATGGCGACGATCAGCAGGATGCAATCGGCCCCCAAGCAGCGCGCCTCGTAGACTTGGTAGGGGTCGATGGTGAAATCCTTTCGCAGCATCGGCAACGAGCAGGCCGCGCGCGCTTCCTGCAAGTGCGCGTCCGCGCCTTGAAAGAAGTGGACGTCTGTCAGCACCGACAAGCAGCTCGCGCCGTGTCGCTCGTAATCGCCCGCGATCTCGGCCGGACGAAAATCCGCCCGCAGCACGCCCTTGCTCGGCGACGCCTTCTTGATCTCGGCGATCACGGCGGGGCGCCCTTTCCCGATATGCGCGGCCAGCGCGCCGCTGAAATCGCGCGCGGTCGGCGCCGCGTCCACGCGGCGGGACAGCTCCCGCAACGGCACGCGCTCCGCGCGCTCGCGCAGCTCTTCGCCCTTGCGCGCCACGATTCGTCGCAGAATGTCGGGGGGGTTAGCGTTCATCGTCCTGCCGAAGAATTATTTGGCGAACCGACGTGTAAAACCGACGAACTGGTCGAGTCGCGCGCGCGCGGCGCCGCTCGCGATCGTCTCGCGCGCCCGCTCGACACCGTCGGCGATCGAGGTCACGACGCCCGCGGCATACAGCGCCGCTCCGGCATTGAGCGTCACAATATCCCGCTCCGGCCCCGGCCGGTTGCCGAGCGCCTTTAGGATCTTCTCCTTGGATGCCGCGGCGTCCGCCACTTTGAGCGCGTCACCGTCGTATCGGGCAAACCCAAACTGCTCCGGCGTAATGTTGTACTCGCGCACCTCTCCGTTCACGAGCTCGCCGACCATGGTTTCAGCGCCGAGCGATATTTCGTCGAGCCCGTTCATGCCGTAAACCACCAGCACGTGCCGGCTACCGAGCCGCTGGAGCACGCGCACCTGAATCCCGACGAGGTCCGGATGGAAAACACCCAGGAGCTGATTCGACGCGCCGGCCGGATTGGTGAGCGGTCCGAGGATGTTGAAAATCGTGCGCACGCCGAGCTCTTTGCGCACCGGCGCGGCATGCTTCATCGCGGCGTGATGGTTCGGCGCGAACATGAATCCGATGCCGGTGGCGGCGATGCACTCCGCCACCTGCGGCGACGTGAGCTGGATATTCGCGCCGAAGGCTTCGAGCACGTCGGCGGCGCCGGATTTGCTCGACACGCTGCGGCCGCCGTGCTTCGCGATGCGCGCCCCGGCGGCGGCGGCGACGAACATCGCGGCCGTTGAGATGTTGAACGTATGCGCCGCGTCGCCGCCCGTGCCGACGATGTCGAGCAAATGCTCGCGCTCCGGCACCTCGACGTTGGTCGCGAATTCGCGCATGACCCGCGCCGCGGCCGCGATCTCGCCGACGGTTTCTTTCTTCACGCGCAGGCCGATGATCAAGGCGCTGATCATGACCGGCGACAGCTCCCCGCGCATGAGCGCACGCATCAACGTGAGCATCTCGTCGTGGAAAATCTCGCGATGCTCGATCACACGCTGTAACGCTTCGGTCGGGGTAATCACATCGTGACTCCTGAAGTCATAACATCAAACGACCGATTGTGTTACCCACGGAATACGGTGGTCAAGCGGCATCGGCAGTTCGGCTCGAGGCGACGTACGCATACGCGAGCCATAAACCGGCGGCAAGCAGCGCCAGGAGCAGACGTCCAGCGGCGAGCGTCCAGAGCTGCGCCGATAGTACCGGCACCAGCGCGCCGGCCACGACACCGCCCGCCGCCATTTGTACGAAGCTCTGCACGGCGGAGGCCAGCCCGCGCCGGTTTGGCAAGCAGTCGAGCGCGATCAGGCTCAAGTTGGGCAGCGTCAGCGACATGCCGGCGGCGTAGACCATGATCGGGCCGATCGTGTTCCAGCCGCGCGGCGCGAACCACAGCGAGCTGAACATCCCCAATGCCGCGCCCGTGAGCATGATGGCGAACCCGAGATTCGCCGCGTAGGCGTGTGTGTACCGACCCGCCAGTCGGCCGGAGAGGGAAGCGCCGGCCATGAGGCCGAGCACGACGGGAACGAAGAGATAGCCGAATTCGTTCGCGGCGTAACCCAGGTGGTCATACATCAGCGCCGGCGACGCGGCGATGTATAAGAACAGACCGCAGAAGCAGAGCGCGATGCTCGCGACCAACAGCATGAAGCGTCCGTGCGCGAATGCGTGCGCGTAGGCGATCGCCCACGCGCGCGGATGCGCGGGGTGGCGATCCGCAGCGGCGAGCGTCTCCGGCAGCATGATCGCCGTCCAGCCGCAGAGCACCACGCCGAGCGCGGTGAGAAACCAGAAGATCGAGCGCCAGCCGTAGGCGTCGTGCAGAAAGCCGCCGACGATCGGCGCGAGCGCCGGCGCCAGCGAGAAGAATAGCGTCACTCTCGACATCACGCGCTGGGCGCGCGCGCCGCTGAAAACGTCGCGCACCAGGGCGCGCCCGATCACCACGGGTCCGCTCGCGGACAGACCTTGCCCGATGCGCATCGCCAGCAGCCAGTGAATATTCGCGGTGAGCACGCAACCGATCGAGCTCAGCGTATAGAGCACGAGCGAACCGAGGACGACCGAGCGCCGGCCGAAAGAATCCGACAACGGACCGTAGACGAGCGTGGTGCCGGCGAACGCCAATAAATAGAGACTGAGCGTCTGCTGCACTTGCCAATCCGCGGCGAAGAGATCGCGCGCGATGTCGGGAAGCGACGGAAGATAGGTATCGATACTGAAGGGCGCGAGCATCATGAGCGTCGCGACCATGAGAGTCACGCGCGCACCGCGCCCACGCTGGATCTTGCCGTGAGTCATCGAAGGTGAGTGGTTCGGGTGGAAGCTATAGCCGTGGAAACGTCTATTTTCGCCGAGATCGCCGTTCGGCGAAACCCGGCGGCGCACCGAGAACGGGAAAAGGATTTGCCGCCAAGCGGATTACCTTAGGCACGTAACTGAACTGCCCCGCAGTGCGCACGAAACCGGCAGAGGGACACGAACTCAACGTCGTCGTAACGATGTCGACGCCGCCGGGCTAGTACGGCGCGCGGATCTCGAGGAAGTTCGCGAGTAACCGGTGACCGTGCTGCGTGAGGACGGACTCCGGGTGAAACTGCACGCCTTCGACCGCGTATTCGCGATGCCGTACCCCCATGATCTCGCCGTCCTCGGTCCAGGCGGTCACTTCCAGACATCCCGGCTTGCTCGAGCGCTCGATCGCGAGCGAGTGGTAGCGCGTTGCTTCGAACGGGTCGGGCAGATGGCGGAAAACGCCCTGACCGGTGTGATGAATCGCGGATACCTTGCCATGCATCACCTGCCTGGCCCGGATCACCTTGCCCCCGAACGCTTCGCCGATCGCCTGGTGGCCGAGACAAACGCCGAGGATAGGAATTTTCCCCGCGAAGCGCTTGATCGCCCCGAGACTGATGCCCGCCTGCGCCGGGTCGCACGGACCGGGCGAAATGCAGATGCGCTCGGGCTGCAGCCGCTCGATCTCTTCGAGCGTGATCGCGTCGTTTCGATACACGCGTACGTCTTCGCCCAACTCGCCGAAATACTGCACGAGGTTGTAGGTGAAGGAATCGTAGTTGTCGATCATCAGCAACATGTCACACCTCCTGATCCAGGCCGTCCTGCACGAGCTCGGCGGCGCGCAACACCGCGCGCGCTTTGGCTTCGGTCTCGCGCCATTCGCTCTCGGGATCGGAGTCGGCGACGATCCCGGCCGCTGCCTGGACGTACAACATGTTGTCTTTGACGATGCCGGTGCGGATCGCGATGGCGAGATCCATCGCGCCGCTGAAGCTCAGGTAACCGCACGCGCCGCCGTAGATGCCGCGCTTGACCGGCTCGAGCTCGTCGATGATTTCCATCGCGCGCACTTTGGGGGCGCCGGTAAGCGTACCGGCGGGGAACGTCGCGCGCAGCACGTCGAGATTCGTCATGTCGGGCTTCAGCACGCCCTCGACGTTCGAGACGATGTGCTGCACGTGCGAGTACTTCTCGATCACCATCTGATCGGTGACCTTGACGGTGCCGATGTCGGCGATGCGGCCGATATCGTTGCGTGCGAGGTCGATCAGCATCACGTGCTCGGCGCGCTCCTTCGGGTCCGCGAGCAACGCCTGCGCAAGCGCTTCGTCCTGCTGGGGCGTGGCCCCGCGCGGCTTGGTGCCGGCGATCGGGCGCACCGTTACGATTTCGCGCTTCGCGCCGTTCGTTTCGCGCGTCTCCTGACGCACGAGAATTTCCGGCGACGCGCCGACCACGTGGAAGTCGCCGAAGTTGTAAAAGTACATGTACGGCGAGGGATTGATCGAACGCAGCGCCCGGTATAGCAACAGCGGCGAATCGCGGAACGGCAGGCGGATCCGTTGACCGATCTGAACCTGCATCATGTCGCCCGCCAGCACGTACTCCTTCGCCTTCGCCACGGCGGCGAGGTAATCGGCTTTGGCGAACTCGCGTATCGCCTCCGTGCGGCCGCTCGGGCGCGTCTCCGCAACGGGAATCGGTTCGCGCAGCTGTGCGCGCAGTGCGCGCAACCGTTCAAGGCCGCGCTGGTACGCTTGCGGCGCACCCGGATCGATGTAAACGATGAAGTAAAGCTTCCCGGTGAGATTGTCGACGACGGCAAGCTCTTCCGTGAGCAGCAGCAGAATATCCGGCACGTCGATGCCGCCCGGCTTCGTCGTCCCGGCGAGCTTCGGCTCGATCGCGCGCGCCGTGTCGTAACCGAAATAGCCGGCTAGCCCGCCGCAGAATCGCGGCAGCCCCGGGCGCACGGCTACGCGGAAACGTCGAAGATAAGCCTGGATGAAATCGAGTGGATCGCCTTCGTGGCGTTCGACCTCCTTGCCGGCGTGCGTGACGATCGTTTCGCCCCGGCCGCCACGAATGTGCGTCGCGAGCCGGGTGCGCGCGAGTAGCCCAATGAATGAATAACGGCCGAAGCGCTCGCCGCCCACGACCGATTCGAGGAGGAACGTATTCGGCGCGTCGGCGAGCTTGAGGTAAAGCGAGAGCGGCGTTTCGAGATCCGAGAAACTCTCGGCGATCAGGGGAACGCGGTTGAAACCTTGGCGGAGGTAACTATCGAGATCGGACTGTGTCAGCGACATGAATCACCATGAGAATGAACGATTGAACCGGACGAACGCACGCTTAGCGGCAGCTACGCCACCATCGCCATGCAGTCCATCCCGTTCCGCGTTCGTCTCTCATGGTGCTTCACTTTTCGAGTTCGAGATATTGCGGTAGTTCGGCGGCCGAATCAACCACGACCGCCGGGTCGAGGGTGCGGACGTCGAGCCCCTGATTATAGCCGTACGTCACCGCGATCGCGGGCATCGCCGCCGCGCGCGCAGCGTTCAGGTCCGTCGCCGAATCGCCGACCATGACGGCCCGCGCCGGCTCGACGCCCGCTTCCCGGGACGCGTGCAGCAGCGGCAGCGGATCGGGTTTACGTACGGGAAGCGTGTCACCGGCGACGACGACGCGGAAATACTTCATAAGATCGAGCTGCTCGAGCAGCGGTCGCGTGAATGCGCTGAGCTTGTTGGTTACGCAGCCAAGCAAAAAACCATGCCCGGTAAGATCATCGAGCGCTTCGACCATGCCGGGATAGGGGCGCGTACGCACGGCGAGGTTGGCCGCATAGTGCCGCTTGAAGCTCTCGACTCCGCGCTCGAACAGCGCCGGGTCGGGCTCCCCGTCGCGCTGGCCGGTCAGTCCGCGCTTCACGAGACGCAGCATGCCGTTGCCGATCCAGCCGGCGACGCGCTCAACCGGGTGCTCGGGCAGGCCCAGCTCGTGGAGCATCAGATTGACGGCGGCGGCGAGATCCGGAGCGCTGTGCACGAGCGTGCCGTCGAGATCGAACAGCACGAGCTTTGCCCGCAGCACGAGCCGGTTAACGGGAAGACCGGTCAAATCGGCGCTCGCTAGACCTGCTCGGCCCCGACCTTCGCGAGCTCCTCGCGCATCGCGCGGATCACGCTGTCATAGCGATGGGGGTCGGTCGCCTTGCCGGCGCCGAAGACCGCGGAGCCGGCGACGAAGGTGTCCGCGCCCGCTTCGGCAATCGCGCGGATGTTGTCGACCTTCACGCCGCCGTCGATCTCGAGGCGGATGGTGCGGCCGCTGTCGTCGATCAGCCGGCGCGCCTCGCGCAACTTCGTCAGCGCGGTCGGGATGAATTTCTGCGCGGCGAAGCCGGGGTTCACCGACATGATCAGCACCATGTCGACCTTGTCCAAAACGTAGCGCAGATAATCGAGCGGAGTCGCCGGATTGAACACGAGCCCGCTCTTGCAACCGTGCTCGCGGATCATCGCGAGCGACCGATCGATGTGCTCGCTAGCCTCGGGATGGAACGTAATATAGGTAGCGCCGGCTTCGGCGAAGTCCGGGATGATGCGATCGACCGGCTTTACCATCAGGTGCACGTCGATCTCGGCCGTCACCCCGTACTTGCGCAACGCCGTGCACACCAGCGGGCCGATAGTGAGGTTCGGCACGTAGTGATTGTCCATGACGTCGAAATGGACGATGTCCGCGCCGGCGGCGACGACGTTCGCCACCTCTTCGCCCAGGCGGGCGAAATCGGCTGAAAGAATCGAAGGAGCAATCTTGTAGTCGCGCATGTCCGTTGAGAGCCCTGCCGCGCCGCCAACTGTAGCTGATCGGGTGCCGGTTTTCAGCCGGCCGTCGCGCCGCTACCGATGGCGCACGCGAGGGCTATGTTAAGATGGCGCGCCCGTTGAGCGAGAAATCCGCCCCCCAATGCAGACGCAAACCCACCCGAAAACGCTGTCCGAACGCATCGGCCTGAAGCGCTTCGTCCACGACCTGAAATACAACCGCCACCGTTCGCGCCAGTTCGTCGGCATCGCTTTCCTCATTTTGCTCACGACCGTCGGCGCGCCGACCGACGCGCGCGCGTATGTCGTTGGGCTCGTCCTCGCCGTGCTCGGCATCGCCGTCCGGCTGTGGGCCTCGGGGCACGTGAAGAAAGATAAAGTGCTCGCGACAACCGGGCCCTACGCGTACGTGCGCCACCCGCTGTACGTCGGCAATCATTTGATCACCTTCGGCTTCTGCCTGGCGTCCGGTCTATGGTGGAGCTTTATCGTGTGGCTGGCGCTCGCCCTCTTCTATTACCCGCAAACAATACAGCACGAGGACCGGCTGCTCGCGCGGTTGTTTCCGGGCCAGTGGGAAGCCTGGAGCAAAGAAACGCGCGCGCTGATCCCGCGCATCACGCCGTATCAGTCGGGGCAACGGAGCGAATGGTCGTTCGCGCAAAGCCTGCGGCAGAACGGCGAGCCGATCATCGCGGCGCTGCTGATCCTGTTCCTGTCCATTCTCTATAACCGCCTCCCCTGATCCGCGTTCCATGCCCGCCCCGCTCGATGGCCCCGACGAGCGCGCGCTGACGGACTGGATTGAGAACCGGATGCGCGCCGGGCAGCCTGCCGACGCGCGTGGCTACCAGGGCGCCGTTTATGTGTACGAAGAGCGCGGGCGGCGCTACGTCGTGAAGGTGGCGGCGGGCGGCGGGCTGCGCGGCGGGTTGCGCCGCTGGATGCTCCAGCGCGAGTACCGTGCCTACCAACGCCTCGACGGCTTCACCGGCAGCCCGCGCTGTTACGGTTTGATCGGCGGCGGCCGCTATCTCGTGCTCGATCATGTCGACGGCGTGCGCTTTCGTAACCGCCACATCACCGATCGGCGCGCGTTCTTCGACACGCTCTTCGCTTACATCCACGAGCTGCACCGCCGCGGCGTCGCCCATGCCGATCTGAAGCGCAACGATAATCTCCTCATCGTCAACGGATGTCATCCGTGCTTGATCGACTTCGGCGCCGCGATCGTGCGCAAACCCGGCTTCGCGCCGCTCAATCATTATCTGTACGCGCTCGCACGCCGCTTCGACTGGAACGCCTGGGCGAAGCTCAAGTACCAGGGGCGCATGGAAGAGCTGACGCCGGAGGATCGTCCGTACTATCGGCGCACGACGGTGGAAATCATTGCGCGCGCGATCAAGCGGTCTTACCTTAAACTCAAACGCCGGATTGTCGGACAAGGCGCCGCGTAACGGCGCCAGCGCTGAGTGTTGTCTGCGCCGCGCGAACAGAATGGAACAATACCGGAGGAAGTCATGGCAGTCTCCATCACTCTGCATATCCTATGCGCCGTCCTGTGGGTCGGAGGAATGTTCTTCGCTTATGTTGCCTTGCGACCCGTGGCGGCCGATTTACTCGAGCCGCCGTTGCGCCTTTCGCTCTGGGCACGTACGTTTGCCCGCTTCTTTCCTTGGGTCTGGGCCGCGATCGTGATTCTGCCGATCACCGGATACTGGACGATCCTCTACGTATTCGAAGGTTTCCGTAGCGCGGGCATTCACGTACACGTGATGCAGGCGATCGGCTGGACGATGATCGTGATCTTCTTGCACGTTTACTTCGCGCCGTTCCAGCGGCTAAAGCGAGCCGTCGCGGCGAAGGACTGGGCCGCGGGTGGCAAGCAGCTAGGCCAGATTCGCCGGCTGATCGGCATCAACCTGATCCTCGGCCTGATCACCGTAGTGGTCGCAACCGGCGGCCGTTACCTCGGCGAATTCCTGTTCGCGTCGCAGTAATCCCTGCGGTTCCGCTAAGCCGCTTCGCGTCAACCGCGCCCGCTGGGCGCGCGTTATGCTTCTCCAGCGCCGCGTTCCTGGGTCTCTTGCGGCCAACCATGGAATCACCTTTCGAATGAAACTGCGCGTCTGGCTGAGCTTGCTCGTGTTCGTTGCGCCGCTGGTTCGAGCGGCGAGCACCGAGGAAGCGGCCAAGACGCTGCACGTGCTGAACCGGCTCGCGTATGGTCCCCGGCCGGGCGACATCGAGCGCGTCGAACACACGGGCATCGCCGCTTATATCGACGAGCAATTACACCCCGAGCGAATCCCGCTGCCGGTGCAACTCCAAAAAAAGCTCGATGCATTCGGCACGCTGCGGCTCAATCCTGTCGAACTGTTCCGAGAATACGGACCGCCGCGCGCGGTCCGCGGCGCGAAGCCCGATCCCGAGGCCGTCAAAGCCGCCCGCGAGCGCGCGCGAATCATCGTGCGCGAGGCAAGCCAGGCTCGCCTCATTCGCGCCGCCGAAAGCCCGCGCCAGCTCGAAGAAGTGATGGTCGATTTCTGGTTCAACCACTTCAACGTTTTCGCGGCGAAAGGCCTCGATCACTTATGGGTCGGCGCGTACGAGCGCGAGGCGATCCGACCCCACGCGCTTGGGCGCTTTCGCGATCTGCTCGGCGCGACCGCGCGCCATCCGGCGATGCTGTTCTATCTCGACAACTGGCAGAACACGGCGCCCGAAAGCCGCGGGCGGCGCGGGCGGTTTCAAGGACTGAACGAAAACTACGCGCGCGAGTTGCTGGAATTGCACACGCTCGGCGTCGACGGCGGTTACACGCAGAACGATATCATCGCCGTCGCACGGGTCTTCACCGGCTGGGGACTCGGCGGCCCGCGCGTGCGTGGCAACCGCGGCGGCTTCTACTTTGACGCGAAGCGCCACGACTACGCCGACAAGGTCGTGCTCGGGCAAACGATCAAGGGCGCGGGCGAGCCGGAAGGCGAACAAGTGCTCGACCTGCTCGCGCGCCATTCGGCGACGGCGCGTCACGTAAGCTTTCAGCTCGCACAGTACTTCGTCGCCGACGATCCGCCACCGGCGCTCGTCGAGCGCCTCGCCCGGCGCTTCACCGAGACCGACGGCGACATCCGCGCGGTGCTCGCGCAGCTTTTCGCCGCGCCGGAGTTCTGGGGCCCGCGTTATCGCGCAAACAAATTCAAGACGCCCTATCAGTACGCCGTCTCGACTGTGCGCGCCGCTGGCGTCGATCTCGAAAATCCGCTGCCGCTCGCGGGCTGGCTGAATCAGCAAGGAATGGCGCTCTACGGGTGCCAGACGCCGAACGGCTACAAGAATACGCAAGACGCCTGGCTCAACCCCGACGCGATGATGCGGCGCATCAACGTAGCCGCAGCGCTTGCGGGCGGCCGGCTGCCACTCGCACAGTCGGTGGGCGGCGATTCGCCGTCGATGTCGGGCGCGTCGGACCCGGCGCTGCCCGCACCGCTCGATTGGAAGGAACTATCGCGCACGCTCGGCGCTTCGTTTTCGCCGCAAACGCGTTCGGCCATCGATGACCCTCCCGAGCGAATGCGCGCCGCACTGATACTCGGCAGCCCCGAACTCATGCGGAGATAAAATATGAATCGCCGCCGCTTTCTGAAAGCCTCCGCGCTCGTTCCCGCGCTCACCTTGCTCCCGCTCGGCCGCTACGGCTGGGCCGCGCGGGCGCCCGAAGGCGAACGAAGCGCGAAGCGACTGGTCGTCGTGTTTCTGCGCGGCGCAGTCGACGGGTTGAACGTCGTGATTCCTTATCGCGAGTCGGCGTATCACGACGGGCGGCCGACGATCGCGATCCCGGAACGAGGCGACGGAGCCGCGCTTGCACTCGACGATCGTTTTGGTCTGCACCCGGCGCTCGCTGCGCTGCTGCCGCTTTGGAAGGAACGGCAGCTGGCCTTCGTCCACGCCTGCGGCTCGCCCGATCCGACGCGCTCGCACTTCGATGCGCAGGACTACATGGAGAGCGGTACGCCGGGGCGGAAATCGACCGGCGACGGTTGGATGAACCGCCTGCTCGCGACGCTACCTGCGACGCGCGACGAGCCGAGAGCGGTGAGCTTCGGGCCGACGCTGCCACGGATCCTCGACGGCCGTCGACCCGTATCGAACGTGGCGGTCGGTAAGCAAGCGGGGAAACCGATGGCGATCGATCGCGCGCCGATCAGCAACGCGTTCGATCGGATGTATCAGGGCAGCGACGCGCTGAGTGTCGCGTATCGCGAAGGACAGGCGGCCCGCCGGCGCATGCTCGCGTTGCTCGAACAGGACATGGAGCAGTCGAACAACAACGCGCCGTCCGCGCTCGGTTTCGCCGGCATTGCCGAACAGGCCGGCCGGCTGCTCGCGCGCGATCCGGGTATCCGGCTTGCGTTTTTGGCGGTCGGCGGCTGGGACACGCACGTGAATCAAGGCGGCGCAACCGGTCCGCTCGCCAATCATCTGCGCCCGCTCGGCGACGGACTCGCCGCGCTCGCGCGCCTGCTCGGCCCCGGATTCGCCGACACTACCATCGTTGTCATGTCCGAGTTCGGGCGCACGGTAAACGAGAACGGCAACGGCGGCACCGACCACGGACACGGCAACGTGCTGTGGTTGCTCGGCGGCGGCGTCCACGGCGGAAAAGTCTACGGCACTTGGCCCGGCCTTGCGCCCGAAGCGCTGTACGAAGGCCGCGATTTAGCCGCTACAACAGACTTTCGCGAAGCGCTCGCCGCCGTGCTGACGGGCCATCTGGGTTTGTCCAGCAGCGATCTGACAACCGTTTTTCCCGGTTACCGCGTCGACAACAAGCTCGGTCAGCTCTTTGCTTGATGCGAGAACATCTGCGTTCACCGCGAAGGGCGTGTGGAGGACGTAGAAAATTTTTTGTTCAGGAACCTCGTTGGCGTTCCAGTCAGCGAAGGCAGCGAGTCGTAGCCCGGATAGAGTCGTAAGGTCCGGAGTCGTAGCCCGGATGGAGCAAGCGGAATCCGGGGATTTGGCGCGCGTAAATCGCGCCGCTGCCCACCTTCATCCAGACTAACGACTGCTGCCGCTCGGTAACTTGCGCCGTTAGCGCGTAGCCCGGATGGAGCAAGCGGAATCCGGGGATTTGGTGCTCGGAAGATCGCGCCGCTGCCACCTACCTCGTTGGCGTTCCAGTCAGCGGAGGCAGCGAGTCGCGGCCCCGGAGGTAAGCCCGGAGACAGTCGTAGCCCGGATGGAGCGAAGCGGAATCCGGGGATTTGGTGCTCTTAAATCGCGCTGCCGCTCACCCTCATCCAGACTACGACTGCCGCTCGGTAACTCGCGCGGTTAATGCACCAACATGCTGCGCAACATCCAGGCGGTCTTCTCATGCGCCTGCATGCGATCCGACACCAAATTCAACGTCGGCTCATCATGCGCGCGCCCGATCGCGGGCAACAACGAACGCGCGGTGCGCACGGCCGTCTCATGCCCGTCGAGCAATCGCTGGATCATCGACTCGGCGCCCGGAACATCTTGCTCTTCCTTGATCGACGCTAGCTGCCCGAACTCCGCGTAGGTTCCCGGCGCCGGGAAGCCGAGCGCGCGAATGCGTTCGGCGATTTGGTCCACGGCTTCCGCCAGCTCGCGGTACTGCTCTTCGAACATCTTGTGCAGCGTCTCGAACATCGGCCCGGTGACATTCCAGTGAAAGTTGTGCGTTTTCAAATAAAGCGTGTACGTGTCGGCGAGGAAACGGGAAAGCCCTTCGGCAATCTCCCGCCGGTCCTGCTCGTTGATGCCAATATTCACCGCGCGTTCGCTCTCGCGGATGTCAGTGATTGAAGTCATGTCGTTCTCCTGCTCCCGGTCGGGGTCAAATGTCACGAACTTGCGTATTTCAAGCGTGGAGCGTGTGCAGCCCCTTCACAACTGCGGTGAGGCGCGCGAGATCGTGGATCTTGTCCACGCTGACAGCGGCATCGCGTAGCGCACGCTCGTGCGACCGAATGCACGACTCGCAGCCGTTCAACACCGAGACGGCGAACTCCAGCATTTCGAATCGCTCCTTACCGAGCGCCGGCCGGGCGAGCGCGGTCATACGCAGCCCGGTCGCGCGATATTCCTCGTCGTTGTCGATCATATGGCGAAAGCGGTAGTAAACATTGAGCATCGCCATGATCGCCGCACTCTCGGATGCTTCGCGCACTTGCTCGGCGTCGAAGCCGAGCTGCGACAGCTGATCGCGCGCGTAGGCGCTCAGCCGCTCGTCGTCCACGGCGGTGGCGACGGCGAGCAGAGCGAGCAGCGCCTCCTCGCGCGCGAGCGCGCCGTCCTCGAGCAAGCGCTTGAGATTGAGCCGCAGGTCGCGCGCGATCGTGGTCGGCGATGCGGCCAGCGCCCCTTCGAGCGCTTCGGTTGCCGGTAACGCATTCATCGGATACCTCCTTTAAGAGACGGCCCCGCATTGCGGGGCCGAAATAATTTCATTACGCGACTTTCAGTGTGTCCTTGCCGCGCTCCCAGTTGCACGGACAGAGCTCATCGGTCTGAAGCGCGTCCAGGGTGCGGAGCACTTCCTTGATGTTGCGCCCGACGTTCAGGTCGTTCACGCTCAACCAGCGAACGATACCGTCCGGATCGACGATGTACGTCGCACGCAACGGCACCTTTTCGACCGGGTGCAGCACGCCGAGCGCCTCGCTCAGCTCCTTTTTGTTGTCCGCGAGCATCGGGTACCCGAGATTTTTCAGGTCCGGATGCTCGCGACGCCACGCCGCGTGCACGTACTGCGAATCGGTGCTGGCGCCGTAGACTTCCGCGCTGCGCTCGTGGAAGTTTCTGAGCTCGCGATTGAATTCGGCGATTTCAGTCGGGCACACGAACGTAAAATCCATCGGCCAGAAAAAGATCACCGACCACTTATCCTTGAGGTCGGCCGAGCTCACCGTCTTGAACTCCTTTCCCTTCTCGAGCGACACGACGGCGGGCACCGAGAACTGCGGAAACTTCTCTCCTACGCCGACTCTAAGTCCCATATTCGATCTCCTCGTGCATGTTGTAAGTGGGTTACGCCGTGAATGGTGGACCGCCGTCGAGCTTCAATCCAACTGATTAATCCTATAGGATCGATAAGATAGACTTATGAACATCGCCGGACTCACGTTGCGCGATCTGCAATACGTCGTCGCGGTCGCCGAGCACGCACATTTCGGCAAAGCGGCGCGCAGCTGCCATGTCAGTCAGCCGGCGCTGAGCGGGCAAATCAAGAAGATCGAGGACTATCTCGGCGTGACGCTGTTCGAGCGCGGCATGCGCGGAGTGAAGACGACCGAAGTAGGACGAGCCGTCGCACAGCAGGCGCGCATCGTTCTGGAAGAAGCCGAAAAAATTCTAAGCGCGGCGAAATCGCCGGCCGAACCGCTCGCCGGTCCGTTTCGGCTCGGCGCGATCGCCACGCTGGGTCCGTACCTGATGCCGCATCTGCTGGGCCCCCTGCGCAAAGCGTTTCCGAGACTGCAGCTCCTGCTGCGCGAGGGTCTGACCGAGCCCTTGCTCGATGAGCTACGCGCCGGCCGGCTCGATGCAGTGCTCGCGGCGCGCACCTTCGTCGAAGAGGGCTTGCACGTCTTGCCGCTGTTCAACGAGCCCTTTCTACTCGCCGCACCGAATACACATCCGCTCGGACGCAAACCGTCCGTCAAGGTGACGGACCTGGACGCCGCCGACATGGTGTTGCTCGAAGATGGTCATTGCCTGCGCGATCAGACCCTCGCCGTCTGCCCGCCGAACCGCCGCGGCCATACCAAGGAGCTGCTGGTCGCGAGCGTCGAAACGCTGCGCCACCTGGTGGCGTCGGGCGCCGGCTACACGCTGATGCCCATGCTCGCAGTGACAGAAGACAAACGCCTGAAACCGCTGGTGCGGTATCGCCGGATCGAGGGAAAGAATACCGGGAGAACCGTTGTGCTCGTTTGCCGCGATCGCTTCCCGCGCAAGCGCGAGATCGAGATTCTCGCCGATTTCATTCGCGCGCATCTGCCGCGCGCTTCCGTCGAACGGACCGCGCTCGCGCCGGCCGCGCCTAGCGCAGATAAATGAGCACGTATGCGCCGATCACGTCCTGACGGCTCTCGGGTTGGAAAATAACGATCGTTTGCGGCGGCGCGGTCCCCGACTCGAACCGCTCTTTGTCGGACGCCGCAAAACGATAGCTGTCGTAGTAAACCCCGACGCCCCATTGCGGCCGGCCGGCGCGAATGGAATCCAGCGTGAACCGGGCGAAATAGGAGATCTGACCCTTCGGCTCGAGCCTCACGTCGGCGGCGTCCGGAAACTCCACGACGTAGAACGGATACTTCACGCCCACCCGTGCGTCGCGTCGCCAGGAATCGCCGAACCATCGCGCGCCAACACCCGCCAACAGATACGCCGCGACCCAATCCTCCACCGCGCCCGAGACGTTCGCGTCGCCGCGTATGTTGCGTCGCCAACCGTCGAGCCCGGCGCCGCCGAAGATCATGCCGCCCGAATTCGCGGAAGACGAGCGGAGCATCAATCCTTCGGCCGTCAAACCGGTGTAACGGGCGTTGGTTTGGAAGGGCGTGCAGGAACCGGCCAAGGTACAGGCGAGGCCGTCGTAGTCGATTTGCCCGAAGTAGCCGGCGCCGCGGAACTCGAACGAGGCGCGCGGATCGCCTTCGAGCACTTGCCGCCACTGAACGCCGAGCCGAACGCGCGGACCACTCTCCTCGATCAACTGTGAACCGGCGTTGAACTCGCGCCAGCGAAAATTTTCCGCGCCGGCTTCGAGGGCCAGCTCCGCAGCACGCGCGTGCTCCAGCGCGAACCACGAAACCATCGTAACGAGAATGGCGAAACGACGCCGAGCGCCGCTCATGACGACTGACGCCTGTTTTCGAAAAGCCGCATGGGGTTCGTCCCGTTGCCGGGACTCCGTTGGACCGAAAGGAAATACAGCTGATTGCGCTACTCCAACACCAGCGGAGAACCGCTTTGCTCGGCTCGGGCGATTCTCGGATTGAGACTAAGCCGAAACGCCGGGCGAAAGATTCGCCAACCGGTGAAGGCCCGGCGGCGCCGCAAAATGTCCGACGGCTGAACGGTCAACCGCGCAACAACGTCCAGACAAGCAATACGGCCATCGCCGCCATGACGACCGTGGCGCTCCAACCCAACACTTTGAGTCGCCGCGTAATCGCGAACGACCCCATGACATGCCGATCGGCCGCCATGCGCATTAGAACCGCCATCATCGGAACGGCGATGACACCGTTCACGATCGCCGCGGCGAGGAGCGCCTTCATCGGCGCCACACTGCTGAAATCGAAAGCAACGCCGAGCAGCGTCGACACAGCGATGATCGTGTAGAAACCCTTCGCCGCGCCCGGCTTCAAGTCGAGACCGGCGGGCCAGCGTAGCGCCTCGGCGACCGCGTACGCAGCCGAGCCCGCGAGCACAGGTACGGCGAGCAGCCCGGTACCGACAATGCCGAGCGCGAACATTTGAAATGCGAAATCACCGGCGATTGGTCGCAATGCCTCCGCGGCCTGCGCCGAGGTCTCGATGTCGTGGACGCCCTGTGCGTGCAGCGTCACCGCCGTCGAGAGCATGATGATAAACGCGATCAGGTTGGAGAACGCCATCCCGATGTACGTATCGATCTTGATGCGCCGCAAGTGTCGCCGGGCTGTCGCCGAATCGCGACGCAGCGGCCGATCGCCGTGGCCGTTGCGCTGCTCCTCGACCTCCTGCGCCGCCTGCCAAAAAAACAAATACGGACTGATGGTCGTTCCGAAGATTCCAACGATAATGGGCACGTACTCACCGTCCGCGAAGTTCTGCGGAATCAGCGCCTGACGCGCTACGTCGATCCAAGGGATATCGACGACGAACAGCACGGCGACATACGCGAGCAGCGCCAGCGTGAGCCACTTGAGAATGCGCACGTAGCGGCCATACGGCACGAATATTTGCAGTATCAGCGAAAACGCTGCGAAGCCGATCTCGTAAACCGCGCTCGGTGCGCCGGTCACGAGCTCGGCGGCATCACCCATCGCCGCGATGTCGGCGGCGATGTTGACGGTGTTGGCGAAAACCAGCAGGCCGACCAGCAGATACAAGAACCAAACCGGATAAGAACGCCGAATATTCGCGGCGAGTCCGCGCCCGGTCACGCAACCAAGGCGGGCGCTGACGACCTGGATGCCGACCATGAGCGGATAGGTGAAGAGCAGCGTCCAGAGCGCGCCGAAACCAACCAGTGCACCGCCTTGCGAGTACGTGGCGATGCCGGACGGGTCGTCGTCCGCGGCGCCGGTGATGAGGCCGGGGCCGAGCTTCCGCAGCAGCTCGCGGAATCGCCCGCCTGCTTTTGGCGATCGGCCAGCGGGCGGCGCAGCGGGGCGCCGAGACGCTTTGGTAGCACGCATGGCCGAATCGTAACATTGGTATTCGCTTCGCCACCCATGCGCCGGGCGGGTGATTCAACGGCGGCGTCGCCCGATCGCTCGCTCCTCGCGCCCGGCTCAGCCCGGCCACTTCCATTCGCGAACCTCGGCCATGTCCTCGCCGTGCGCGCGTATGTATTCCCGGTGCTCGATCAGGCGATCGCGCAAGTGCTGCTGAACGTACGCTGCGCGGGTGGCAAGTCCCGGCACGCGATCGATCACGTCCATCGCGAGATGGAAGCGGTCCATGTCGTTGCGCACGGTCATATCGAACGGCGTCGTCGTACTGCCCTCCTCCTTGTAGCCGCGCACGTGCAGGTTGGCGTGATTGGTGTGGCGATACGCGAGGCGATGGATCAGCCACGGATAGCCGTGGAACGCAAAGATGATCGGCTTGTCGCGAGTGAACATCGCGTCGAACTCGCGCGACGACAGCCCGTGCGGGTGCTCGGGCTGCAGCGTCATCAGATCGACGACGTTAATGACGCGTACTTTGACTTCCGGCAGGTGCTGGCGCAGCAAATCGACCGCCGCGAGCGTTTCGAGCGTCGCAACGTCGCCCGCGCACGCGAGCACCGCGTCGGGCTCGTAACCTTGGTCAGTGCTCGCCCATTCCCAGATGCCGATCCCGGCGGTGCAGTGGGTGACGGCCGCGTCGATATCGAGCCACTGTGGTTGCGGGTGCTTGCCGGCGACCATCACGTTGATGTAATTGCGGCTGCGCAGGCAGTGATCCGCGACCGACAGTAGGCAATTAGCATCGGGCGGCAGGTATACGCGGATGATCTCCGACTTCTTGTTTACTACCACATCGAGGAAGCCCGGGTCCTGATGCGAGAAGCCGTTGTGATCCTGACGCCAGACGTGCGAGGTCAAAAGATAGTTGAACGACGCGATCGGCCGGCGCCACGGCACCTCGCGGCTCACTTTGAGCCACTTCGCGTGCTGGTTGAACATGGAATCGACGATGTGCACGAACGCTTCGTAGCACGAGAACAGGCCGTGCCGGCCCGTGAGGAGATAACCTTCGAGCCAACCCTGGCACAGGTGCTCGGACAGCACCTCCATGACTCGGCCATCGGGACTCAGGAATTCGTCGGTTGGCTTGCGCTCGGCCATCCACACCCGGCCGCTCGCTTCGTAGATCGCGCCGAGTCGATTCGATCCGGTTTCGTCCGGACCGACGACGCGGAAGTTGCGCGTCGCTTCGTTGCGTTTCATGACGTCACGCAGGAACTGACCGAGGACGCGCGTCGACTCGCCTTCGGCCGCGCCCGGTTTATCGACCGCGACCGCGTAGCGGCGGAAGTCGGGCAATTCGAGATCGCGAAACAGCAGCCCGCCGTTCGCGTGCGGATTCATGCCGAGCCGCCGGTTTCCTTTCGGCGCGAGCGCAGCCAACTCCGGGCGCAGCCGCCCGGCGTCATCGAAGAGTTCCTCGGGGCCGTAGCTTCGCATCCATTGCTCGAGCAGCTCGAGGTGGGCGGGATTCGTGCGCACTTCGCCGAACGGAACTTGGTGCGAGTGCCAGTGACCTTCGACCGGCCGCCCGTCCACTTCTTTCGGTCCGGTCCAACCCTTCGGGCTGCGGAACACGATCATCGGCCAGCGCGGCCGCTCCGGTACACGCGCCGCGCGCGCTTCGCGCTGGATGAACTGAATCTCGTCGATAATGCGATCGAGCGTGGTGGCGAATTGCTCGTGCATCGTCATCGGCTCGGCTCCCTCGACGAAGTACGGACGGTAGCCGTAACCGATGAACAAGTCTTCGAGCTCCTCGCGGCTGATGCGTGCGAGCACGGTGGGGTTCTCGATCTTGTAGCCGTTCAAATGAAGAATCGGCAGTACCGCGCCGTCGCGCGCCGGATTGAGAAACTTGTTCGAGTGCCAGGATGTGGCGAGTGCTCCGGTCTCCGCCTCGCCGTCGCCGACCACGCACGCGACGATCAGATCCGGATTGTCGAACGCGGCGCCGAACGCGTGCACGAGCGAATAACCGAGCTCGCCGCCTTCGTTAATCGATCCGGGCGTCTGCGCGCCCGCGTGGCTCGGCATTCCGCCCGGAAACGAGAACTCGCGGAACAGCCGGCGCATCCCTTCCGCGTTCGCAGGAACGTCCGGATACAGCTCGCTGTAGCTTCCTTCGAGCCAGGTCTGCGCGAACAGCGCCGGCCCGCCGTGTCCCGGTCCGGTAACGTTGATCATGTTGAGATCGCGCGCACGGATGACACGGTTCAGGTGCACGTAGATGAAATTCAGCCCCGGCGTCGTGCCCCAGTGTCCGAGCAGCCGCGGCTTTGCATGTTCCGGCTTGAGCGGCTCGCGCAGCAGCGGATTGTCGAGCAGGTAAATCTGACCAACCGCAAGATAGTTCGCCGCACGCCAATAAGCGTCGAGGCGTTTCAACTCCTCCGGGGAAAGTGTGCGCTTGGTCGTACGCGTCTCGACCGCAAGTTCGTCCATTGATCCCTCGCAACGCGCGCGGTTTAGCGCGCTAGACCAATCCAGCTAGAACGATATGACTTGCAGTCACCGCATTAGTGCGGCGGGGCGACGCCGTGTCAGGAGTCGCCATCCGCAAAACGAAGGAGTAGACGATTGCTAACCGGAATTACTGGCGTGGGTACGCTGCCAACGAAGATAAACGTCGGGCGGCCAGAGCGCCTGAAGCCACGCAATGATGTCGTCAATATCCGCGTCGCTGAGCCGACCTTTCCAACCCGGCATGACCGGCTCACCGTTGCGCCGTGTACCGTCTCGGATGATCGCGATCAGCTGCGCGCGCGACCGCTTCCAATCGTTACCCGTACCGTTCAGCGGAGGCGCGGCAACAATGCCGGGCGTTTGCCAGTCCGGATGCCCTTGCGCCTCCGGCCCGTGGCATTGCGCGCAATGCTCCTGAAAGAGCTGAGCGCCATGGTTGAGCGACCCGAGTGACGGCATCGCCAACGGGGCCGTTAACGAAGTGGACGAAGAAGACGACGGGGACGGCGCCTCGTCGCGGTTACAGCCCGCGAGCCACCAGCCGCACGCAACGACCAGCCACAAGCACCGTTTCATCGTGGTTAATAATAGTGCGGCTCTCGGCAGAATTTGAAGCGGCCGGATAACCGGACAAAAAAGAAACCCGGCGGAGCCGGGTTTCGTTGAAGCTGGCTTAAAGACCGCGTTTCTACTGCCGCACGACCGTGTCGCCGGCGACCTTTACGCGCGTACCCGCGGTTAGCCCGTCGGCGCTCGCCAGGGTGATAGTGCGGAGGCTACCGTCGTTCATGCGGACGGCGACCTGGTACTGCACCGTCTTTTTCATGTTTTTCTCGATTTCGTTGCCCGCGTACGCGCCGCCGACCGCGCCCGCGACCTTCGCCAGCGTGCGCCCCTTGCCCTGCCCGATCTGATTACCGATCACGAGGCCGGCAAGACCGCCCGCCACCGCACCGGCGCCGGAGCCCTGGCCTTTGACTTCGACGGTATCCACCGATTCGACGACGCCGCAGTCGGCACAGGCCGGCGCGGTAGTTACTCTTTCTCTGGCCTGCTCTGCGGTCGCCACATGGGTCGCGGATTTCGCCTGCGTGTGCTTGGCCGGCGCCGGCGTCGACGCGACCGCAGCCTGGCTTTCCTGAGACGCGACCTGCGCCGGCTTATCCTGGGATGACACACCCGGAATCAAGCCGGTCATGACGCCAACACCGACGGCGGACAGCACGATGACGGCGCCCGCGGCCAACTTCACGATCGGCAATCCTGCAGCTTGAGAGACTGACACATGAACCTCCGTTATTAGCTTGCGATAGACGACAAAGACAGAACCGGTATCCGCGAATCCGCGTAATGCGACACTCCGAGACGGCCGGTTTTGGTTTCGATTTCTAGCACTATCTCTCCGACCCATGCCAAGGAACTGGATCAGCGGCCGTTTTTCGCTGGTCGGCGGCACGGTTTTGCGTTTGCGTGCGCCGCGGCCGCATCAACAACGGCCGAGGGAAACGATTCGTTGACAGGAAGTCACGAAGGAATTGGGCGTAGCGCCCGAAGCGTCAGGGCACATCGGGCGCACGCACAGGAAGGTTCGATCCGCCATGCGAGTGCAAAATCGCGCGCGGAATTTCGGCCGCAACGCGGGCACGTGGAGTCGCACGGATCCTCACGACAAATCCGGGCGACCGACGAAATGAACTAAGCGGCGGAACCCGTCAGACGCACCAGCGCCTCACGATACTTCTCGGCCGTCTTGGCAACGACATCCGGCGGCAGCGCCGGCGCGGGCGGCTTCTTGTTCCAACCGAGGCTCTCGAGATAGTCCCGAACGTACTGCTTGTCGAAGCTCGGCGGATTCGCGCCCGGACGGTATTCGTCGACCGGCCAGAAGCGCGAGGAGTCGGGCGTCAACGCCTCATCGATCAGCGTGAGCTGGCCATTCGCATCCAATCCGAACTCGAACTTGGTGTCGGCGATGATGATGCCGCGGCTCAATGCGTAGTCGGCCGCTTCCTTGTAAATTGCGATGGCCGTCGCGCGCACGCGCTCGGCGAGCGCGCCGCCGAGCAGCTCGGCCGCCTTGTCGAAGCTGATGTTCTCGTCGTGCAAACCGACGGCCGCCTTGGTCGACGGCGTGAAGATCGGCTCGGGAATCCGATCGGCCTCGCGCAAGCCGGCCGGCAACCGCAGGCCGCAGACGGTTCCCGCTTGCTTGTACTCTTTCCAGCCGGAGCCGACGAGGTACCCGCGCACGATCGCTTCAATCGGCAGCGCTTTCAGTTTGCGGACCACGATGGCGCGCCCCTCGACGGCGCGCCGCTCGGCAGCGTTCGGCAGCACGTCGGCGAGCGGCCGATCGGCGAGTTGATTGGGCACGACGTGGTGCGTGCGGGCGAACCAAAAGTTGGAAAGGCGGGTGAGCACCTCGCCTTTCCCCGGAATCGGCGTCGGCAAGACCACGTCGAACGCGGACAGGCGGTCGGACGTGACGATCAACATGTGCGCGTCGCCGACCGCGTAGATGTCGCGCACCTTGCCGCGATGCAGCAGCGGCAGACTTTGCAGATTCGATTCGAACAATACGTCAGCCATAGTCTGTTCTCGGTCACCCGGGTCGCGCATCTTAACCGCAGGCACGGTATTCTCGAAGTGCCGGATTTTGGCGCAGCAAGCGTCAACGGCAAACAGTCATATGGTAATAACCCTTGTTTTCTTGACAACCGGCGCGCCGGCCAGCAATCTGCGCGCCTTCGGAGGACCACTTAGGTGGCACATAGCGAAATGAAAAAAGGCTTCACCCTCTGGTTTACCGGCCTTTCCGGTGCCGGCAAGTCGACTCTCTCGGAACCCATCGCGGCGCTCCTCACGCGATACGGGTACCCCGTCGAGGTACTCGACGGCGATGAGGTGCGGACCCATCTCTCGAAAGGCCTTGGGTTTTCCAAGGAAGATCGGGATATCAACATCCGCCGGATCGGCTGGGTTGCCAAGACGCTTTCCAAGCACGGTGTCGTCGCTATCAGCGCTGCGATCTCGCCGTATCGCGATGTGCGGGACGAAGTACGCGCATCGATCGAGAAAGCGGGAGCCGGTTTTGTCGAAGTTTACGTACACTGCCCGATCGAAGTGCTCGCGAAACGCGACGTGAAGGGGCTCTACAAAAAGGCGCTGGCGGGCGAAATCAAGAATTTCACCGGCGTATCCGATCCGTACGAAGCGCCGCTCAACCCCGACGTCGTCGTCGATTCGTCAGCGGAGTCCGTCGATCAAAGCGTGAATAAGATCATCGCCAAGCTCGTCGAGCTTGGATTCGTGCGCGAGGGCCATGCTATACGAGCCTGATACCCTGAAACGCAAGAACGCGGAGCTGGAATCAGCGACGCCACAAGAAATCTTGCGTTTCGTCTTCGAAACTTACCCGAATGCGGCGATATCCACCGCATTCGGTCTCGAAGGCTGCGCGCTCATCGACATGGCGGTGCGGATCAAGCCCGACGTGCCGGTGTACACAATCGACACCGATTACCTCTTTCCCGAGACGCTCGCGCTCAAGGATCTGCTGATCGCGCGCTATCGCCTGAACCTCACGGTCGTCAAACCGCTTCTGACGGTGGAAGAACAGGAACAGCGGCACGGCGTGAACCTGTACGAGACGAACCCCGACCAGTGCTGCGCGATTCGCAAAGTCGAGCCGAATCGGCGTGCGATCTCCGGCCTCGACGCCTGGATCGCGGGGCTACGCCGGGACCAGAGCACGGTGCGGGCGAATACCGCCGTCCTCGAACGCTACGACCACGACGACGGCCGGCCCTACGTGAAGGTCCACCCCTTCGCCAACTGGACGCGCAACGACGTCTGGACGTACGTGCTCAATAAAGGCGTTCCCTACAACGACCTCCTCGACCGCGGCTACAAAAGCATCGGTTGCTGGCCGTGCACGCAGCCGGTCGCCGAGCACGAGAACGAACGCGCCGGGCGCTGGGCGGGCCGCGGCAAGACCGAGTGCGGCATCCACACGTACGCGCAGCGGCGTTAGCGCGCACGCGACGAAGCCCGGCGGCGATCCGCGCCACGATTCGGTTTGCCGCCGGTACGCTGCTCGCGCTGCAGCTCGGAGCGACAGCGGCAACGGAACCATCGGCCAGTACCCGCGCCGAAATCGCTTATCTCCTCGACACTCTCGACCGTTCCGATTGCCGGTTCGCGCGCAACGGCACCTGGTATGACGCCCACGCGGCGCGCAAACACCTCGAACGAAAGTACGAGTACCTGCTGAAAAAGCAATGGATCACGACGACCGAGGACTTCATCGTCCGCGCGGGTAGCGCAAGCAGCACGAGCGGCGAAGCTTATCGAGTGCAATGCGGCGCCGCGCCAGCGATCCCGAGCCGACGATGGCTCGAGGAGGAGCTGCGGCGTTATCGCGCGAAGCCGGAGCGGACCAAATAAATCGGCCGCCGCGGCTGGGCAGCGCGCGGCGAGCTGTTTTAGCATTACGGTCCGTTGACTAATAAGAGAGGAGCTTTCCGGCAATGAAAAATCTTTTCGACCTGACGGGCAAAGTCGCCGTCATCACCGGATCGACGCGCGGCATCGGCCGTTCGATCGCCGAGCACATGGCACAGGCCGGCGCGAAAGTCGTGATCTCGAGCCGCACGGCGGAGGATTGCGAAGCGGTGGCGCAGGCGATCCGGAACGAAGGCGGTCAGGCGATGGCGATTCCGGCAAGCATCTCGAAATTCCCGGAGCTGCAAGCGCTGGTGCAGAAGACCCGCGACGCCTGGGGCAAGATCGACATCCTCGTCTGCAACGCCGCGTCGAACCCGTTCTTCGGCTCGATGATGAATCTGCCGGACGAGATCTTCGACAAGACGATGCGCAATAACATCCTGAGCAATCTCTGGCTCTCCAAGCTGGTCGCGCCGGAGATGATGGCGCGCAAGGACGGCGTGATCATTATCGTGAGCTCGATCGCCGGTCTGCGCGGCACACCGATGCTCGGCGTCTACGCGCTGTCCAAAGCCGCGGACTTGCAACTCGTGCGCAACCTTGCGCTCGAGTTCGGCAAATCGAACGTGCGCGTGAATTGCATCGCGCCCGGCCTGATCAAGACCGATTTCGCCAAAGCGTTGTGGGAAAACCCGGACCTGCGTGCACAGCGGGAAGCGGCGACGCCGCTCGGACGCATCGGCGACCCCGAAGACATCGCCGGCATCGCGGTGATGCTCGCCGGCCCCGCCGGCGCATTCATTACCGGTCAGACGATCGTCGCCGACGGCGGTGTGACGATCGCTTAGAGGATCCCTGACGAAAAGAAGTAGCGAGACCGGCGCGAGCCGGTCTCGGTTCAAGGTTTACGCGCTTTTTTTGCGCGCCGCGACCGACCGCTCGATGTCCGCTTTGCGATCCTCGTTCGCCTTCTTCGCATGCGGGCGGGCGCGTATCTGTTCCAAGTACGGTGCTACCCCGGGAACGCGCTCCAGAAAATCCTCGCCGTAGATTCGCTTCGTCGCCTGCGACACCAGCGGCAGATGAGCGAACGCCGCGCAATCGGCATACGTGAACTGCGCGCCGGTGAGGAACGGGCCAAACTTCACCGCGTGCGCCAGTGCCTTCACGCCCTTGTCGAGCTCCGCGCGTGCCGAGCGCTTCACTTCATCGGAGACGGTGCCGCCGAAGAAACATTCGTCATACAACCGGCGTGCCGGCAGCTCCAAGTACAGCTCGATGAAGTGAATCGCTTCGCGACACTTCGCCCGCTCGTACACGTCGCGCGGATAGAGCGGAACCTGCGGATACGCCTCCTCGATGTAGTCGACGATCGCCTGCGACTCGCAAAGCACGCCCTGCGGCGTCCGCAAGAACGGCACTTTGCCGATCGGGCTCCCGCCCTCTATGGCTTCCTTACCCGTCATACGCCGTTCTTCCTGGAACGGCACGCCCTTTTCGAGCAGGGCGAGTTTAACCTTGTTGTAATAATTGCTGATCGGAAAACCACAGAGTATGAGCATGCCGGTTCCTCACGTGCGATACGACGGATCTTCTTTATCGAGCAGGCGCAGCAACGGCGGCCAGTCGAGCTCACCCATGCGCAGCGGGTTCATCGTCACTTGCTGGTGCACCCGATCGCAAAGCGACTTTGGCAACAGGTTCAGCTCGGCGCCGCCCGCTTGCGCCGCAATCTGCATCTGACACGCGCGCTCGAGGAAGAACATGCGCACGTACGCCGCCGGCACCGTGTGCCCGCACGTCAACGTGCCGTGGTTGTGCAGAATCATCAAATTCTTCTGCCCGAGATGCGCCACGAGCCGTTCGCGCTCGTCGAGATCGAGCGCGATACCTTCGTAGTCGTGATAAGCGACGTCGCTGTAGACGATGAGCGCCGTCTGGCTGATCGGGAGCAACCCCTGCTTCTGCGCCGACACCGCCGTGCCCGCGTTCGTGTGCAGGTGCAGCACGCACTTCACGTCTTCGCGCGCGGCGTGGATCGCGCTGTGAATCGTGAAGCCGGCCGGGTTAATCCGATACGGCGTTTCGCTCACGATGTTGCCGTCGAGATCCACCTTCACGAGCGACGACGCGGTGATCTCGCGGAAGAGCATCCCGTAGGGGTTGATCAAAAAATGTTTCTTTGGCCCGGGAACCGCCGCCGAGATATGGGTGTAGATCAGGTCATCCCAGCCGTTGCGAGCGACCAGTCGGTAGCACGCGGCGAGATTCACACGCGCTTCCCACTCGGCGTCGGTCATGTCTTTCGGCAGGTGCGTGGGCTTGGGGGCAACGACGGCATTCATGGCGGGTCTCCTAATAAAGCTTGGTTCCCGCAACTTAGCACCGGGAACTGGGTCGGACAACAGGCGTTGGTTTTGCGGTATAGAACCGTATCACCGATATCCTTCGCCACGGCCGGGACTTTCCGATCCGCTCGCCTGCGTCGCCCATGGCAGGTCATCCGGCGGCGGTATAGAATCTCGCGCCTTCCATTCTACGGAAAAGCCGACGACCTCCCGGAGGATTTGTGAGTTATGAACACGACCGAGCTTAACGCGATCGCGAAAGCGATGGTATCGAAAGGCAAGGGCCTCATCGCCATGGATGAGAGCGGACCCACCATCGCGAAGCGCTTCAAGCAGTGCAACATCGAGAACACCGAAGAGAACCGCCGCGCGTATCGCGAACTGATTCTCACCACGCCGGACCTCAACAAATACATCAGCGGCGCGATCCTGTACGACGAAACCGCGCGCCAGAAAACGAAAGACGGCGTACCGTTTCCGCAGTACCTGCAGAAAATCGGCATCCTTCCCGGCATCAAGGTGGACGCGGGGGCCAAAGACCACGCCGGTTTCCCGAACGAGAAAGTGACCGAGGGGCTCGACGGATTACGCGAGCGTCTGAAAGAGTACTACGCCATGGGCGCGCGCTTCGCCAAATGGCGCGCGGTGATCACGATCGGGCCCGGGACGCCGACGGTCGGTAACCTCGAAGCGAACGCGCACGCGCTCGGACGCTACTCGGCGCTCTGCCAGGAAGCGAGCATCGTCCCCATCGTCGAGCCGGAAGTGCTGATCGACGGCGACCATTCGCTCGAGCAGTCGTACGACGCGACGCTCGCCACGCTGCGCACGCTGTTCCGCCATCTCGCCGAGCAGCGCGTCGCGTTCGAAGGCACGATCCTCAAGGCGAGCATGGTGATCTCCGGTAAAGCGGCGAAATCGCGCGCCGGCGTCAACGAGGTCGCCGACGCGACCGTGCGCTGCCTGCTGAACTCGGTTCCCGCGGCGCTCCCGGGCGTGGTGTTCCTCTCCGGCGGCCAGAGCGACGAGGAAGCGACCGCGCACCTGAGCGCGATGAACGGGCGCCATTCGAACCTGCCGTGGCCGCTCACGTTCTCGTACTCGCGCGCGCTGCACCAGTCGGTGATGGACATCTGGAAAGGCAGTGCGGCGAACGTCGCCGCGGCGCAGAAGCAGCAGCAGCGCCGCGCGCGCCTGAACGCGCTGGCCGCCACCGGCTCGTATCAGCCGCAGATGGAGCGCGAAGCGGCGTAGGTAGTTAGTACGGATGTACGACGCGTTACTTAAAAAACGCGTCGTACATCCGGACATCTTCGGCGGCCAGCACCGCGCTCGCCTCCAAGCCGCTGAATATTCTCCGAAATTCAATATCCGCTGCCCGAGTAGTGGCATACGCCCCTTCGTTCGGATAGGTGGAGCGGCGTTGGCGTGCGCGCTAGCATGAGTTGAGCCGGCCACGCGGATTCGGCCGGTGAAAAAAATCAACGAAGATCAAGGAGGATGTCATGGCGTCGAAGCGCATCGTACTCGCGATTTGCACGCCGGCACTGGCATTCGCTCTCGGCGTCGCGCCGATGAGCCAAGCCGGTTCGCTCGGCGGCCTGCTCGACCCTCTGCTCGGCGGCTCTAACAATACCTGCAACACCACGGCGCCATCGTGTATAGGCGCGTTCAGCGCGCCGTTCACCGAACCGACCATCGGCAACACGATAACGACCGCGAAATGCATTCCCGATGCCGCCGGCGACCAGATCTGCAAACCGGCGGCGGGAACGCTGATCGCCCTCGCCGACGGTCGCTTCCTGTATTTCAACGCGCTCGAAGGCACGGAGAACATCGAGCTGTCGCTGCTCGTTGAGTTCGGTCAGGTCGCGGTGAACGACCAGACGCGCGTGCTTTCCTTCGGCGCCGACGGCACGCCGGCATGGCTCAAGCCGACGCCGGTCGACGGCGGCGCAAACCCGAACGGCAGCACGCCCACGCCGATCATCCCGGGCGGGATCAACACCGGCACCGACGGCGCCGACGGCGCGCTCTTCTGCGCGGACGTCGCGCAGCTCGCCGACGGCCGCATCCTCGCGGTCGGCGGCACCGACTACTACAGCGAGCCGGGCATCGATGGCTTCCCGCTTGGCCTCGCCGAGCTCGAAGGATTGCGCAACGCGCGCATCTTCGATCCGGCGACAAACCGCTGGACCCAGACCGGCAGCATGAACTTCGGCCGCTGGTACCCGACGGTCGTGACGCTCCCGAACAGCGACATATTCGTCGCGAGCGGCGTGACCAAACTGGTCAAGCCGATCTACCCGCAGGCGCCGCTGCAGTCCGGGCGCAACGTCGTGCAGACGGAGACGTACCGTGCGGCATGCGCGACGTGGAGCGACAACGGCGGCCTGGCGCAGCGGACGCTGCCGCTGTTCCCGCGGCTGCACCTGCTGCCGAACGGGCACGTGTACTACAACGCCGGCGGTCAGGCGTTCAATCCGTTCGGCGAGGCGTACGACCAAGCGTTGTGGAATATCGTCGGCACGTACGACCCAGGGACCCGCACGTGGTCGGACGTGGCGTACGCCGGATTCCCGCTGCAGCTCAACCAACTCGGTCTGCAGCAGTTGAGTGCGGCGCTCAACCCGACGAATCCGAATCTCGTCCAGAGCCTGCTCATGACGCTCGTCGGCGTGCTCTCGCCGAGCCCCGAGGCGCTCGCGAATACGCTCGGCGGCATCCTCGGCTTCGCCGTCGACCCGCAGGTGATCGAGAAGACGCTCGGCTCCGGCATGCGCGGCTCGACGTTCTCGGTCATGCTGCCGCTCGAGCCGGATAGCAGCGGCCGCTACACCAAGGCGCAGTTTCTCACTGCGGGCGGCGTGCTCACCGGTTTCGCCGCAACCAATCCCGGGCTCTATTTCGCGACCGATTCGAGCCGCATCGACACGGTCGACGTGAGCAGCGGCACGCCGAGCTATTCATCCGTCATGACCGGCCGCCTGAACAGCCCGCGCTGGTACGGGACCGGGCTGCTGCTGCCGGACGGCTCGGTGATGACGTTCTCCGGCGGCGACCGCGACGGCGTGGTCCTGCCTGGCTTCGAGCGGCCGCTGCGCCAGGCGGAGCGCTTCGATCCGGCGACGCAGACGTGGAAGCTCATGGCCACGGCGACGCAGGCGCGCACGTACCACAACACCGCCGTGCTCATGCCCGACGGCCGCGTGCTCGTCGGCGGACACGCGCCGATCTCGACCGCGTACCTGTCGAACATCGATCTGTCCGGCCTCGGCTTCGCGCCCGAGGATGGACGCGATCCGTCGTTCGAGATCTACAGCCCGCCGTACGTGTTCCGCGGCGACCGGCCGGTGATTGCCAATACGACGTCGACGCCGGTCGGGGTCGACTACGGCCAGTTGTACACCGTGCCGACGCCGGACGCCGCCGCGATCAACTCGGTACTGCTCATGCGCTACACCGACACGACGCATCTCGTGGACGCCGACCAGCGCGCGGTGAAGCTGTCGATCGTGAGCCGCGCGAGTGGCGCGATCCAGGTGCGCATACCGAGCAACCCGGCAGTGGCGCCGGCCGGCAACTATATGCTGTTCATCAGTAAGACCGCGTCCGACGGCACGGTAGTACCGTCCAAATCCACGCCGATTCACGTCAACGCGGCGGCGAGCACGTGCAGCTTGTGAACGCCCGCGGCGCCGCTAATACGCGCCCGTGTCGCGGCCGACACGGCGCGACCCCGCGCGCTTGGCTCGCGGCGGTACTGCTCGGCGCCGCGGCTCCCGCCTTCGGCCATGCGGACCAGCCCAACGACCTCGCGGTCGAGCTGGACCAGCCGCCGCCGCAGTTGCGCGGCGTGCTCGTGCGTCTGCATCGGACGCTGGGCTACCAGCTGCTCGTGGAAAACCGGACCGGCAAGCGTCTCGAGGTGCTCGACGCGTCCGGCCGGCCGTTCCTGCGCATCGGACCAGACGGCGTCGCGGCCGACCTCGCTGCGGCCGAGTGGTACCGTACCTACACCGCCGTCGGTGCACCGCGGCCCGCGTTGCCGGACGACGCCGCCCCGCGCTGGACCAGCGTGAGCCGCACGCCCGCCTGGGGCTGGTTCGACCGGCGCCTGCGCACCGAGGGGCTCCACGTTTCCGCCGGGACGCGCGCACGCGGGTCCGCGGTCATCGGCCGTTGGGAAATTCCGGTTCGCATCGACGGCGCGCTCACTCGGCTGACGGGCACCTTTCGGCACACGCCTGCCGCTTCGGGATATTTCGCGACACGCCTGACGAGTCCGGAGGAAATCAGTCCCGGCGTGCGCGTACGCATCCTGCGCGGCGCGCGACCCGCCGTGTACCTGGAAAACCGGAGCGCACAGCCGGTCACGGTGTACGGCGCGAACGGCGAGCCGTTCCTCGTCATCGGCCCGGAAGGCGTGCGCGCGAACGTGCTGAGCCCGGCGTGGCTCGCGAGCGGCCAGGCGGAAGCGACGACCGCGGAAGTGCAGGCCGACACGAGCGCGCCGGCGCGCTGGCAATGGCGCTCGTCCGCGCCGCGTTTCGCGTGGCTCGAACCGCGTCTCGCCTATTCCGGGAAAGCGCCGCCGGAAACCGGCGGCGCGCAGGCGCGGCGCGCCGAAATGCTGCGGTGGGAGATCCCGATCCGTCACGGTGACAGGCCGGGCAGGATCAGCGGGGCGATCGATTGGATTCCGCTCGCGGCGGACGCCGGTCAGGGGCGGATCGAGGCGGCCAGCCGCCGGTGACGGCGGCCGCGGTCGAGTGTCGTCACTTCGCGCCGGCGAGCGGCAGCGTCGCGCGCGCTTGAACGCGCTGGCCGCCACCGGATCGTATCAGCCGCAGATGGAACGCGAAGCGGCTTAAAGCGGCACGGCGCACGCGTGCCCGCCCGGGCGCGGAAGCGCCCGGCCGGCGACCGTAAAAAAACAGGGCGGCGTCTAGGCCACCCTGCTGTCTCCGCCACAACTATCTTTCGAAACTTCAGCGACGCACCACGTCGACGGTCACCTGATCGGATGCCTGCACGCCGTCATCGTCCGTCACCGTCAGCTCGAACGCCAGGCTGGTTCCGGAGATCGTCTTCGGCGCGATGAACCGCGCGGACAGCGTGTTGGCGCCGGAAAGCGCGACCGCCGGCCCCGAAACCTGCCGCCATGTCGCCTGAACGATCCGTCCGTCCGGGTCGCTCGATGCGCTGCCGTCGAGCGTCACCGTCGTACGCTGCACCACGGTTTGATCCGGACCCGCGTTCGCCACCGGCGGCCGGCTCTGGATGCTGATCGTTCTCGCCGCCGGGGTGGAATTCGCCTCGCCGTCGTTCACGACCAGCGTAACGGTGTAAGACCCGACCGAGGCGTAGCTGTAGGTGGTGCTGCCGACGCTCGAAGTGGTCGTCGCGCCGTCGCCGAAGCTCCACTTATAGGTAAGCACGTCACCGTCGCCGTCAAAAGATAATGAACCGTCCCAGAGCACCGGCGTCAGCTTGAACGCGGTTGCGGGCCCCGAAAGCTGCGCAAACGGCGCCTGGTTGGTGACGTTGACCGTCGCGGTCGCCGTCGCGGAATCGGCTTCACCGTCGTTGACGATCAGCGTCGCGGTGTACACGCCGCTCGCCGCATACGCGTGGCTCGGCGTCGGACCGGTGCCGGTCGTGCCGTCGCCGAAATTCCACCGATGCGTGAGTGCGTGCCCGTCGGCGTCGGACGATCCGCTCGCGTTGAAAGCGATCGCGCGGTTCCGGCCGCCCGCGTACGGACCGCCGGCGTTCGCGACCGGAACGGTGTTGGTAATCGTGACGGTCGTCGTCGCACTGCCGCCGGACGTTTCGCCGTCGTTGACGAACAGCGCCATCTCGTACGTGCCGCTCGAAGCGTACACGTGCGACGGCTTCGCCGTGCCGAACGCAGTCGCGCCGTCGCCGAATATCCAGAAATACGCAATCGGATCGCCTTCCGGGTCGTACGACGCCGATCCGTCGAACTGGACAGGCTTACCGCGCACGCCTTGATACGGTCCGCCGATGTTCACGACCGGAACCTGGTTGACGATCGAAACCTGGGCCATCCACGGTTCCGAATCCGACTTGCCGTCGTTCACCGTCAACGTCACGGTATAGTCGCCGCGCGCCGCAAATGCGTGCGTCGGCGCGACACCGGTCGCTTCGGCCCCGTCGCTGAACTGCCAGCGATACGTCAGCGGATCGCCGTTCGGGTCGTACGAGCGCGATCCGTCGAACTGAATCGGCTGGCCGATCACGCCCGTGTACGGACCCCCCGGCCTCGCGACCGGCGGACTGTCGGGGATGCGAATCAGCCACGGGCCGTAGTCGGGCGTCTGCCCGAGCAGCGTGCGTCCGTCGTCGGAAATAGCGAGCACGGTCAGCTCGTTGCTGGAAAAGAAAATGTTGTCGGCCAAGAGCATGTCGCGCAACTTGCGCAGACCGAGACCGTCGGTCCACAAAAAGTATTCGCGACCGTTCGGGTGGTCGCTGTATCCCACGATGACCTGCCCGTTCGCCGAGACGTGCGTGGCGACGGTGCGGACGTCGTCCGGCAAACGGCCGAGCCCAACCATGCCGGTCGCGGGAGTCCAGCGAAACGCTTCGTTGCCGCTGTTGCCGACGGCTACGTTTCCGTCCGCCGACAAACCGACCAGGTGACTCGTTGTTGCGCCCGGCAGCACGCCGAGGCTCACCATCCCGGTCTCGGCGGTCCAGCGAAACGCTTCGGTTTGCGAGACGTCCGAAGAAACGGCGGCGTCGCCGGCAATGACGGAACCGTCGCTCGATACGTGCGTCGCGACGCTCGATGCGCCGCCCGGCAGAAAGCCGAGCCCGGTGATGGAGTCCGCTTCGGTCCAGCGGAACGCCTCGAAATCCGCCGCACGGTAGCTTGGGCTTGCGCCGACGACGACTCTGCCGTCGGCCGAAACCGCGTTCGCGGTGCTGTTCAGCTCGCCGGTGCTCGTCGTCAACCCCCATAGCTGCATCAAGCCGCGCGTCGGCGTCCATTGAAACGCATAACGCGCGCCCGACATCGCGATATGCCCTACTACGGTACTGCCATCGCGCGACAGCGCACGCGCTTCCACAGTTTGATACGACACCGGCGGGCCGCCGACCGGTTGCATGCCCGTCGCTGGCGTCCAATAGAACGCCTGTGGATTCGGGTTGTTGATGATGTCGATGCTGCCGATGACCGCGCCCCCGTCGACGGAGATGCGCTTGGTTTTCGTGTTTTCGCCGAACGGCAGCGCGCCGAGAAAATCGGCGGCACCCTCCGGGGTCAGACGTAACGCTTCGCCGGCGTTCGATTCGCCGATCACGTACGCGCCGTTGCCGGAAAGGTCGTGCGGGACCAATCCGTAATACCCCATCTGAATGAACTGAATCGGGTCGGCCGAAACTGCACGACAGAGACCGAACACACCGAGGAGCACAAAAAAAGTGAACGACCGAGCCCAAACCGCAGAAGCGCGATGCGCCATGCGTTCCCCCCACATGAGAGTTGTTCGCTGTTATTTGTTTCGCCCTATCGGCGAACTATTTCAGTATATACGGAGCTGCCCGATCAAACCGGCGGCACGCAAAAATATTCGCGAAGCACGCACGCGATCTACTCACTTTTGATTAATCTCATCCTCGACACCGCTATGCCGCGGGCACCGAAACCCAAATGCCGCCTTGCCAACGGCGCGCTCTCAAGAATGGCTTGAGCTGACGCGCCTAAGCTTTCGCGCATCGAACCTCGGTAAGGAGAATCGATGCGCGAACTCACGTTCCCCTTGCCGCTTTGCTGATCGGCAGAACGTTCTTGGCAGCGGGCGCGCGCAGAAACGCCGGCAGACTTTCTCGCCGATTCGAACGGGGATCAGCTCGATAAGCTGTTCGAGCGCGATCGATCGAAAACGAGCGTTAATTGACCGCGGATGCGACGCACGAGCTGCGCACCCGCGTGGCCGCCGTCAAAGCACAAGCGCGGATAGCGCGAACGAAACCGAGAAGAACCAGACGATCGCGAAGACGATCGCGAAAGTGGTCCGCGGGAGCGATCACGCAGCGCATTTGATCGATCAGCTGTTGACGCTCGCGCGCCTCGACCGTGCGCAACTCCGCGCCCTGGAGAGTTGCGGGCTGCGCTGTCGCGGCGGCGCTGCTCGCGGAGATCGCGCCGCCGGCGTATGAAGCCGGCGTCAGGGTTGAGCTCGTCGACGGCGAAGAGGTGGAAGTAACGGACGTGCCCGCATTGCTGCACGCGTTGCTGCGTAATCTCGTCGACAACGCGATCCGCTAAAGTCCGGCGGGCAGTCGTGTACAGGTGGTCACGTCAAGCGCCGGCGAACCGACATTCATCGTGACAGATGAAGGTCCGGGGATACCGCCCAGTGAACGCGCCGAAGTGCTGAAGCGATTTCGCCGCCGGCTCGGGACGGGTCAGCGCGGCACCGCCCTCGGGCTCTCGATCGTTCAGGAAATCGCCGAGCCACACCGTGCAGAGCGGCCGCTCGAATCGGCGGAGCGCGACCGCGGCCTGCGCGTTGTCGTCCGCTTCAACCCAGTAGCGGCGTCCGCGAAGCGGCAGCCGAAGCGGAAACCGACCGTACGTAGCGGCTAGCGCATCTCGCTCGCGCGCGGCGGCCGGAGTTCGTTGCGTCCCGGCGTCCCCATCAACTTCGCCCGCAACTCCTGCCACTGCACGCGCGCTTTGTCGAAATTCGCCTTCTTGACGTGACCGAAGCCGCGGATCGTCTCGGGCAAACGCGCCAGCGCGATCGCGTCATCGAGCTGCGCGTTCGTAAGCCGCGAACAGATCGCCGTGATGTCGTTCCGATATTCCGCGATGAGTTGACGTTCCATGCGGCGCTCTTCGGTGCGGCCGAACGGGTCCAAGACGCTACCGCGCAGAAACTTCAGGCGCGCCAGCACCTTGAACGCGTGCCACATCCAGGGGCCGAACGGTTGTTTCAGCGGGCGTCCCTTGGCGTCACGGCGGCCTAAGATCGGCGGCGCGAGATGGAACTTGAGCGTCCCGCCCTCGAACGTCTCGGCGAGCTTGCGCTCGAAGTCGCCGTTCGTATAAAGACGCGCGACTTCGTATTCGTCCTTGTACGCCATGAGCTTGAAGAGGTTCTCGGCGACGGCGCGTGTCAGGCGATCGCCCCCGACCGCCCGCTGCTCCGCGGTCCGTACGCTTTGGACGAACCGTTCGTACTCATCCGCGTAGCGCCGGTTTTGATACGCCGTGAGGAACGCGGCGCGGTCCTTCACCAGCGCCTCGATGCTCTGCGGCAGCGACACGACGACGTCTCGTCCGCCGTTGGCGACGCGCTCGACCTTGGCCAGATCGACCGCCGCGCGCCGGCCCCACAGGAACGCTTGTTTATTCGTTTCGATCGCCACGCCGTTCAGTTCGATCGCGCGCAGCAGCGCCGCTTCGGAGAGCGGCACCAAACCCTTTTGATAGGCGAAGCCGAGCACGAACAGATTGGTCGTGATCGAATCGCCCATGAGCGCGGTGGCGATGCGCGTCGCGTCCAGAAAATGCGCACGGCTCGATACCGCTTCGTCGATGAGCGCACGCACCTCCTCGACCGGGAAACGCCAGTCGGCGTTCTGCGCGAACTGACCGGTCGGCTGCTCGTGAGTATTGATCACGGCGACCGTGCGTCCGGGATGCGTCTTCGCGATTGCGTCTTCGGAACCGGCGGTCAACATGTCGCAACCGAGAATCAGATCGGCTTCGCCCGTCGCGATACCCTGTGAGTAAATCGCGTGCCCGGTGGCGCCGACGCGGACGTGCGACATGACCGCCCCGTTCTTTTGCGACACACCGGTCATGTCGAGCACCGACACGTTCTTGCCTTCGAGATGTCCGGCCATGCCCATCAGCGCGCCGATGGTGAGCACGCCGGTACCGCCGATGCCGGTAACGAGGATGTTGTACGGCCGGTCGAGCGCGGGCGCGCCGGGTTCGGGCAACGAGCCGAACAGTGCATTCGCTTCGCGGGTATCGGCTTTCGTCTTGCGCGGCTTGGCGCCTTCGATCGTCACAAAGCTCGGACAAAATCCTTTGATGCAGGAGTAGTCCATGTTGCACGACGACTGATCGATCATGCGCTTCCTGCCCAACTCGGTTTCGAGCGGTAGGATCGACACGCAGTTCGACTGCACGCCGCAATCGCCGCAGCCTTCGCACACGGCGTCGTTGATGTACACGCGCGCGGGCGCGAGCGGGTACTCGCCGCGCTTGCGCCGGCGGCGCTTCTCGGCCGCGCAGGTTTGATCGTAGATGAGCACGGATACACCGCGGTAGCCGCGCAGCTCCCGCTGTACCGCGTCCATGTCGCGGCGATCGTGCACGGTGACGAACGACGGCAACACGGAACGATCGCTGTAACGGTTGAGATCTTCGGTCACGACGGCGACGCGCTGCACGCCCTCCGCCGCCATCTGCCGCGCGATCATCGGCACCGAAAGCGGCCCATCGATCGGCTGCCCACCGGTCATCGCGACGGCGTCGTTGTAGAGAATCTTGTAGGTCACGTTGACGCCGGCGGCGACCGCGGCGCGAATCGCGAGATAACCCGAGTGAAAGTAAGTGCCGTCGCCCAAGTTCACGAACATGTGCGGCACTTCCGAGAACGGCGCCTGGCCGATCCACGTCGCGCCTTCGCCGCCCATGTGCGTGACGGTGCGCGCGGCCTCGGGATAGATGAAAGTCGCCATCGCGTGGCAGCCAATGCCGGCAAGCGCGAAGGTGCCTTCGGGCGTCTTGGTCGACGTATTGTGCGGGCAGCCCGAACAGTAATAAGCCGGACGGGGCGGCGTGTTCACGGTCTTGGTCAGCACAGCTTCTTTGGCGGCGAGGAACGCGAGCCGTGCCTTGATCCGGTCGCTCTCATAGAAGCGCGCGATGCGCGATGCGATCACGCGCGCGATCTGCGCCACCGACAAATCTCCCTTGGCGGGCAGCAACCACTCACCGTGGCCGTGCGGAGGAACCCACTCGCCTTTCTCGTCGAACTTGCCGATGACGCGCGGCCGCACGTCCTCGCGCCAGTTGTAGAGCTGCTCCTTCAGCTGGTACTCGACCACTTGGCGCTTCTCCTCGACGACGAGGATTTCTTCGAGACCCGTCGCGAATTCGCGCACGCTTTCCGGTTCGAGTGGCCACGGCATGGCGACCTTGAACACGCGAATGCCGATGCGCTTCGCTTCGCGCTCGTCGATACCGAGCTCGGCGAGCGCTTCGCGCACGTCCAGGTACGATTTGCCCGACGCGATGATGCCGAGGCGCGCGTTCGGTGCGCCGATGACCGTGTGGTTTAGCTTGTTGGCGCGAGCGTAGGCGAGCGCGGCGTAGATCTTGTAATCCTGCATCAGCGCTTCCTGCTGCATCGCCTGCGCGCGCACTGAGCCGGTGTAAAGCCGCGTGTTCAAGCCGTCCGGCGGCATGTCGAAGTCGGTCGGAATTTTGATCTGCACGCGAAACGGATCGCCGTCGACCGAGGCGCTCGACTCCGCGGTGTCCGAAATGGCTTTGAATCCGACCATGCAGCCGGAGAAGCGCGACATCGCGTAGCCGTGCAGACCCAGATCGAAATACTCCTGAACGTTGCACGGATAGAGAACTGGAATGAGGGAGGCGGAAAATTGATGATCGCTTTGATGCGGGAGGGTCGAGGAGTACGCGGCGTGATCGTCGCCCGCAACCAGCAGCACGCCCCCATGCTTGGAAGTGCCGGCGTGATTGGCGTGCTTGAACACATCGCCGCAGCGATCCACGCCCGGGCCTTTGCCGTACCACATCGCGAACACGCCGTCGTATTTCGACGCTCCGATGATGCCGATCTGCTGCGTTCCCCAAACCGCCGTCGCCGCGAGATCTTCGTTCACGCCCGGTTGAAATTTTATGTGATGCGATTCGAGGTGCGGCTGTGCTTCCCACAGCGCCTTGTCGAGGCCGCCGAGCGGGGAGCCGCGATAGCCGGAAACGAAACCCGCGGTGTTCAAGCCTGCTGCCGCATCGCGCAGCCGTTGCATGATGAGCAACCGCACGAGTGCCTGAATGCCGCTCACATACACCCGGCCGGAGGTTAAGACGTATTTGTCTTCGAGATGAACATCGACCAATGGTGCATTCATACGCTGCCTCCTACGTGTCGAATATTCGGCGCGATCTCGCCACCGTGCTTGGCGAATGCGTCCGCCTAAGTGTAGAGCGCTAACTCGGCAATTGCAGGCTCGCACGAAACCGCCGGGCAGTTAGACCACCCGGAGAGCAGAATAGTTACGGCTTAAACTTTCGCTCCGGTAAGAACCCTTGCTGTCGATGGAATATGCACACCACCGGGCGATGCGACCTCCGCAAATGCAGAGAGGTGCGTATTTTAATCGGAAAATTGTCGGCGCGAGCAATGTCGAAGGTGTGACTATCTGTATGACACGCTACTGTACTGGCCGGAGGAAGACATCAAATTCTCGTATCAACAATTCGTCGTCAGTGAGTTTGCTGAACTCGGCGTGCAA
>JBJMVQ010000020.1:0-37189 GCA_045810625.1 Sulfurifustis sp. | reverse complement strand
GTATGGGCACATACTGGATTGAAGGAAGGTGTTCGGCACCCTTTGGCGTATGTCATGGAAGCTTGTGATGATATCGCATATTCGATTATCGACGCCGAAGATACGGTGAAGAAAGGTTACGCGTCTTTCTATGACCTTATGGATTTTCTGAAGTCGTTCGATAGTAAGGACGAAGTAATAGAGGAGGTCGTTAAGGTCGCAAGAGAGAAGAACGCGGAGTTCAGACGGGAGTCACTTAGCTCTCGTGAACTAAACGATATGTCGATGCAGATGTTTAGAGTGAAGGCAATCGCGGAAATGGTTCAAGCCGCTACGGCGGTGTTTGTAGCAAACGTCACCAAGATGATGGATGGTTCCATCGCTCCCGGGTTCGAGCTGATCGAGAATTCGGATTGCGCCCAATTGTGCAAGGCAGCCAAGAAATTCGATATTCGCCACGGCTTTCAACATAAAGAAGTGCTGCGACTCGAACTCGAGGGCAACAACTACATCAAAAATATGATGACGATGCTGTGGAAAGCAATTTTAGTCGAGGGCGACAGGAATAAACCGTTCGAGCGGTACGTCTTTGGAGAAATATCCGAAAATTACCGAAGGGTTTATGAGGCTTCGGACCGATCACATTATGCAAAGTGTCAATTGCTGTGCGATGCGCTATCAGGAATGACAGAATCGTATTTGATTAAGAAGCACGATGAATTTAGGTCGCTCCAGAATGCTTAGATTCCAGCCCGTAGATTCGATTGAGAACCTAAGAGATCGAATAGATAGGTTCTTTAAAGGGCCGAGACGCTCAGTCGAGCGTCGTCAACACTTACTGGATTTGGGCGCTGAAAAGCGTTCAGATGAAGAGGGTTCAGAGAACGCTATTGATTGCCCAAGTAAGAGCGTAGTGGAGTTTCTGAACTTCATTTCTGATGCGGTACCAGACGGCGACGTTTATCTGTTTGGTGGCATTCTTCGTGATATTGCTCTTCTGGGTAAACGGGGATTTAGCTCTGACATCGATTTGGTGGTGGAAGGAAGCTGGCAGAACTGTGTTGTTTATCTTGAGTCGTTAGGGGCGCGTAAGAACAAGTTTGGTGGCTACAGGCTTAAAATTGCCGGATGGCCGATTGACATATGGAACGCGAGGGAAACTTGGGCAATAAGGCACGGCTTAGTTGACTATAGAGGGATCGCATCGCTGACGGAAACGACTGTCTTAAATTGGGATGCGATCCTAATGAATTGGAGAACTCGAACTTTTGTGTACCGCGAGAACTACCTTGAGAAGTTAAAAGGCCGTGTGCTCGACATTGTACTCGAGGAAAACCCCAACCCGCTCGGTATGGCAGTGCGAGTCTTTAGGCACTTATGCTTAAAAGACGCAAGAAAGATTAGCCCATCCGCCGCCAACTATCTCGGCAATTGTGCACAGACTTATAGCTTTGACGAGATAAAGAGATGCGAAACCCGAAGTTTTGGTAGTTCGGTGATCGATCCAGTCACATTCAGATTCTTCGAGCATCTCAAGGCGTATGAGGGTCTAGGCATTGAGCGCGGGTTTAGCAAGGCAAGCGATTCTCTCATGAAGGAGTTTGGGCCGTTTCACCAAGAGCCGCTGCCCATAGAGCTCGAATTCTAGCTGCTCACTAAAGTGTAGTAGTTCAGACCTGGTGATAGTGCCTCGAAGATACGTTCGCAGACATGAACGATATTCCTTGCCGTTTCGTTGTCCTGTAGCGCAGTTAGGCCCAAAAACGTGAGTCGATAGAATTGCTGGTTCTGCTCCCTTCGACTGATCAGTCCTGCTCTGTCGAGCTCGTTGATAACATGCCTGACGTCTTTATTTCTTATTCGGAACTCTTCAGCGTCGCGCCGATTCGTTCTGGGCTGAATTGTGTTAAAGACAGAAGATCGACAAGTAAACTTCTAGACCCCTGTGTTAGCCCACCGATGGCCGCGGGCATGTTGGTCAATTGCTGATTGTGGTTAGACTTTGATTGACAAATGTCATCGGAAAGTGAAAGGCATCTCCAAAAGAACAATTAGGGTCACGTCCCAATTCGCCAGTCGTTTTTGTGACCCCATTGTTGGGCTACCGCATCGAGTGATCGCGGCAGCACCGCCGCTCAGGGATGTATCTTCTCCCCCCGTGCGAGCATGGCGACGAGCCCCGCGATTCGCTTCTGGCGCGTCTCGACCTTCTTCGCCGTCTGCACGCGCCATAGCACCGAATACCTGTTCCTCGCATTGAGCGTCCGGAAAAAGGCGGCCGCCCTTTTATTCTTTGCGAGCGCCGCCTGGAGGTCGTCCGGCACCTTCGCGCGGCTCGGCGGGTCGTAGGCCACGTCCCAGCGCCCGTCCTGTTTCGCGCGCTCGACCTCCGCGAGCCCTGCCGGCTGCATCGCGCCCGCCTCGATCAGCGCCAGCGCCTTCTCACGGTTGATCTTGGACCACACGCTCTTCGCACCCCGCGGCGTGAACTTCTGGAGCCACGAAGCCTCGTCGCCGCGTTTTTTCTGGCCATCGATCCAGCCCCACGCAAGCGCGACGTCGATCGCCTCGGCGTACGTGATCGACGCCGTGCCCGACGCCTTCTTGGCGAGCCTGAGCCAGACGCCGCGTGAGGAGGCATGGTGGTCGGCGAGCCAGTCGGAGAAGGCGCGCGGGGTGGCGAACGAAAGGGTCGGCAGCTTTGCGGCGTGCGCGACTTTCTTCGTTGCGGACGTCTTCGTCCTTTTCATCCGGTCATCGCAAAGAGAGCCAATCGCAAACCAAGGGTTGTCCTTTGGTGACGGCGCGATGCATCTCGCCCTAAGTCTGGCTTCCACCGCAATCTAGCGGATATACACCGCCTCTTTGAGTTTTACGTCGTTGGGGTTCGCTTCGCTCACCCCAACCTACGCGAGCTAGTCGGAGACAGGGAAGGCAACCAGCTCGGCGATTTTTTTTGCGATCACCGCCATTGAATCTTCCGCGGTGTCCAAGCCGCTTCGAGAGGCGAGCAAAGGGCTGACATTGCGGAGAGCTTCATAAGTCGTGTTGTGCACGATGGGAACGAGCTGATTGCGCGCCAGGAGTGCCGAAAGTTCTTTATCGGCGACGCTCTCCTTTGGGAGGCGGGCCAGCAGCGCAGGAGTCACCAGCACAAGCCCGATTCGCGAATTCGCTAAGCCCTTGTCGATTGCGCGCATCATCGGCACGCCGAGGCCAAGGTCCTTTTCGCTGAACCAAACTTTGACACCAGCGGCCACGAGCAGATCGTGTAGCTCTTTAGCTGACCCTTGCCGGTCGTCCCACGCGTGACACAGGAAAACATCACGAAGGTCGGGTTGTGCCGCCGCTCGCGTCTCAACGGTTTGGCGGATTGGCGTGAGTGACTGCACTTGGGCAAGCGTGTACGACACAGACGAACCGGCTCTGGACCAGCGCGGCCTTGCGCTGCCACCGGACCCGCCGCCGCTCCGGCCGCCCCCGCTGCTCCCTGAGGAGTAGGACGGGGGCGAGTATCCGTAGTTGCTGTAACCGCTGCTGTAGCCGCCGCCGTAATAGCGGCTGCGGCCACCACATGCGGGGCAGTTTGCTGCAGCGCTCGACGAGCGATGACCATAAACTGGTGCTGTGCATCTAGCCATGTCGTAATCCTGTCGAAATCAGACCTAGTTTGTTAAGCACGACTCTACTTCTTGCCGTGAATGCGACGATGCTGCGCCTTGGACATTATCTGCAATTGGGATCCGATCCCAATTCGCGCATTAATCATTTTGTGGTGACGCGTCTCTTTCATTTCCCAAACGAATCGCGCAGGCCGATCGTTCGATTGAACACGAGAGCGCCGGGCTTCGAGTGCACGCTGTCGGCGCAGAAGTAGCCCTCGCGCTCGAACTGGTAACGCGTATCGGGTGTCGCCTTAGCGAGCGATGGCTCGGCCTTGCAGCGTGTGAGTACGGTGAGCGAGGCCGGGTTGATGAAGTCTAGAAACGTCTTCTCCTTGTCCGCCTCGGGGTTCTCAACCGTAAAGAGACGATCGTAGAGACGCACCTCGACGTCGATGCACTGCGTGGCTGACACCCAGTGAATGACGCCCTTGACCTTGCGCCCGTCGGAACGGTTCTTGCCGCGCGTGTCCGGGTCGTAGGTGCACCGCAACTCCGCAATTGAACCGTCGGGTCCTCTCACGATCTCGTTCGCGCGAATGACGTAGGCGTTGCGCAGGCGCACTTCCTGCCCGAGCACCAGGCGCTTGAAGTCCTTCTCCGCCGTTTCGCGGAAATCGTTCCGATCGATGTACAGCTCGCGGGTAAAGGGCAGCTCGCGGGTACCCATCGCGGCATTCTGGGGATGGAGCGGCGCCGTGAAATGCTCGATCGCATCGGCGGGAAAATTCGTGATCACGACCTTGAGCGGTGCGAGCACGCACATCGCGCGCGGCGCCTGCTTGTCGAGGTCGTCGCGGATCGCGAACTCTAGCAGCCCCACATCGACGACGCTTTCGGCGCGCGCGACGCCGATCATGTCGCAGAACGTGCGGATCGATGCCGGCGTGTAGCCGCGGCGACGCAGCCCCGAGATCGTCGGCATGCGCGGATCGTCCCAACCCGAGACAAGCTTCTCATCGACGAGCTGCTTCAGCGTCCTCTTGCTCATGACGGTGTAGTTGAGATTGAGCCGCGCGAACTCGTACTGGCGCGGCTGGGAAGGCACCGGCAGATTCTTCAGGAACCATTCGTACAGCGGGCGGTGGTCTTCGAACTCGAGCGTGCAGATCGAATGCGAAATACCTTCGAGCGCGTCCGACTGACCGTGGGCAAAGTCGTAGGTCGGATAGATCTTCCACTTGTCGCCCGTCTGATGGTGATGCGCGTGACGGATGCGGTAGAGCGTCGGGTCGCGCAGGTTGATGTTCGCCGCCGCCATGTCGATCTTCGCGCGCAGCACGCACGTGCCTTCGGGCAACGCGCCGCTTCGCATCTGCTCGAACAACGCGAGATTTTCCTCGACGGTTCGGTTGCGGTACGGGCTGTCCTTGCCGGGCTCGGTCAGCGTCCCGCGATAGGTGCGCGCCTCATCAGGCGAGAGGTGGTCGACGTACGCCTTGCCGCTGCGAATCAGGTGCAGCGCCCAGTCGTAGAGCTGATCGAAGTAGTCCGAGGCGAAACGCACGGGGCCGTCCCACGCGAAGCCGAGCCAGCGTACGTCCTCCTTGATCGATTCGATGTACTCGGTTTCCTCCTTCTCGGGGTTCGTATCGTCGAAGCGCAGGTTGCACGTGCCGCCGAACTCCGCGGCCAGCGAGAAGTTGAGGCAGATCGATTTTGCGTGGCCGATGTGCAGGTAGCCGTTCGGCTCCGGCGGAAAGCGCGTGCGCACGCGCGTACGTCCCGCCGCGACATCGTCGGCGATGATCTTGCGCAGGAAGTGGGCGGGTTTTTCGACGACGGCTGGAGGCTTCATGCCGCGCAGTATACCGGTGCGCTTAGCGAGTGGTCAGCGTGGTCGCAGGCGTCGGATGCTTGTCGCGGCAGGCTCGCCGGCTGGCTATTGCGTGCTCGTGCTATCGGCGAAAGCGCTGCAGCGCCTTCACACGAGCGCCTTTCCCGCCTTGGGGTTGCGCTCCACGAAGCGCGTAGGTTGGGTGAGCGCAGCTCCCGTTTTGCGCTTGCTAATCCACCCGCTCCAAAATCGTCGAGATTCCCATGCCCGCGCCGATGCACTGCGTCGCCAAGCCATAGCGTGTCCGGCTGCGTCGTAGCTCTCTTGCCACGGTGAGCACCAAACGCGCGCCGGTTGCACCGAGCGGATGACCGAGCGCGATCGAGCCGCCGTTGACGTTGACTTTGCTTTCCGGAATGCCGAGTTCGCGGAGCGACGGGAGTACTTGCGCGGCGAAGGCTTCATTGAATTCCACGCGGTCGATTTGATCGGCCGTGATGCCCGCGTGCTTGAACGCCTTCTTCGACGATACGACCGGACCCATGCCCATTATTTGCGGTTTCACGCCGCCGACGCCCATGCCAACGATACGCGCCAGCGGCGTGAGTCCGAGCGCCAGCGCCTTCTTCTCACTCATCAACAACGCCGCGGATACGCCGTCGTTGGTCGGGCACGAATTACCGGCCGTGATGCGAATTTCCTTGTTACCGTAACTGACCAAGCCTTTGAGCGTCGGCAACGTGGCCAATTTCAGTACCGTGGTGTCGGGGCGAATGCATTCGTCGCGATCGAAGAGAATGGTCGATCCTTTCTCCGCTTCGATCCAGTTGCCGTCGGCATCGAACACGGGATCTTCCACTTCGAGCGGAACGATTTCATCTTTGTAGATGCCTTTCTCATACGCCGTCGCGGCCTTGCGATGGCTGTTCGCGGAGAACTCATCCATTTCCGCTCGACTCAAGTCGTACATGTCGACGACGTTTTGCGCCGTCTGCGTCATCGTCAGCATCGGTGGCGAGGTGCGGATGAACTCCGGAATCGTTGTCTTGAAGTACTCGCCGTGGTCGGGCGCGAGGTTGCGTTGTGCGTCATTCATTTCGAGCCAGCGCTTGTTCGGCGCAGTGACGCGCGTCGGCTTATCGCCCGCTCCCGGACCGAGCGCGCGCGCCATGCGCTCGATTCCGAGAGCGATGCCGCACTCGGTCGTGCCGAGCGCAATCGACATCGCGACGCGATGCAATGTCTCCATGCTCGATCCGCACTGGCGATTACTGTTGAACGTGCATACTTCGTACGGCAATCCGGCCAACCGCGCCACGACGCCGAGTTGCGTGAACTCGCCGCCGCCACGTACGTTGCCAAGTCCCACGTCTTCGATCATGCGGTCCGTGACTTTCGGATTGCGATTGAGCAATGCGCGAATGACTTTTGCACCGGCCTCGTCCAACCGGGTCGCAACGAGTTTGCCCTTCCCACCGCGCCCAAACGCCGAACGCACCCCGTCAACCAACACAACATTCTCGAATTTCATCGCCCCACCTTAAGTTGATTATTCAGACTTACACAGGTAAGCAGCGTAGCGCGCCGGGCAGGGCATAGACAATTGATTGTCGACTGGCGCGTTCCGCTAGTCAGAAGCCTGAGAATGTTTCTTGCGGAGGGCGAAGAACCACTGCTGCGGTTGACGGCGCCAACCCTTGGTTGGAGGCGGACGCGTCCGGACTATTCCCGTTTACGCGCTGCCGCTACTTGCTGACTGGTGTGGGTGCCCGATTTGACGGAACGCGTGTCGCGTTAAGTTCAGGCAAAGATCCGAACTTGGATCATTTCAATGACATGGTATTTATATGTCATGCGGCGGAAGCTATTGGGCCAGTCTATATCTTCGACTCAAGGGCAAAGGAATTATATGAAGTCGCTGATCGAGCGTCGTCGCGAGCGCGGCAATAATTTCCTACGATCTCTCTCTTGATGCTCCCGACGTCCTGTCTCCCGCGAATCTTAGTGCCTCCTGCACGTCACCTGTCCCTGTTGCTCTCTCCCGCGCGTCCTACGCTATCCGGGGAACTTAGTGCGTCCTAGCACGTCACGGCAAGGGGCGGGGAACCGAGACTCGTGCGCAATGCCCTTGTGGTCGTTCCCTAAGAACTTAGTGTGTCGCTGCGCGTCGCTCCAAGTGGGGGACGAGCACGAGACGCCGGTGCCTGCGTCGAGTAAACTTATTTAAGATTGACGATTAACGGGAGCATCCATGTCTGCCTCCAGCGCCAAGCAACAAGCTCGCGAGCTGATCGATCAGCTACCCGATAATGCGACCTGGGATGAAATTGCGTATCGCGTCGAAGTACATGCGTCGATCGAGCGCGGTCTCGCTGAAAATGAAGCCGGACGTGTCGTATCTCAAGACGACGTCGAAAAGAAATTCGGAACTAAGAGATAGTGCGAGTCGTTTGGACGCCCGAGGCAATTTCACGCCTCGAAGATATCGAAGCCTATATTTCTGTTGACTCACCGACCAACGCCGGAGAAATGATCGCGCGGCTATTGGCGCGCGCCCGGCAGCTCGAAACAGCCGCGCTGAGCGGCCGAGAAGTTCCCGAGTATCGGCGAGACGATATCGGCGAATTACTCGAACGTCCCCTATCGGATCATCTATTTCCTCGCGCCCGAGCGCGTGACGATTCTCACGGTGATGCACTATCGTCAGTTGTTGCCGCGCAAATCACGGGAGCTGGGTGGCGGCGAACGCTAGCGCCGTTGAGCGCGCGAAGCTTCCCTTGGGGAGATTCTAAAATCGCGCTACGATTTCTCCCGATCTCTTTACGCGAAGTCGGGAGCAGAAAGCGTTTCGAAGATCGCGACGACTTGAACTAATCGTCCTTCGACAGGCTCAGGACGAACGGAATTAATAAGAGCTAACTTCACAATCCATTCCGATCCGATCGAACAAGGAGACACGGCCCATGTACCCCAACGTAAAACTATTGATCGACGGCCAATGGTGCGACAGCGCCGCGGGCGCCACGCTGCCGGTAGCGAACCCCGCGACCGGCGAAGCGATCGGCACGGTGGCGCGTGCCGGTCGCGCCGATCTGGACCGCGCGCTGGAGGCGGCGCAGAAGGGTTTCCAGACCTGGCGCAAGACGGGCGCGTTCGATCGCTACAAGGCAATGCGCAAGGCCGCCGAGCTGTTGCGCAGCCGCGCCGACGCAATCGCGCCGCTGATGACCATGGAGCAGGGCAAGCCGCTCGCCGAGGCGAAGGGCGAAGTGCTCGCCGGCGCCGACATCATCGACTGGTTCGCTGAGGAAGCGCGCCGCGCGTACGGCCGCGTCATCCCGGCGCGCGCGCCCGGGATCTACCAGCTCGCCATCAAGGAACCGGTCGGTCCCGTCGCTGCGTTCACGCCGTGGAACTTTCCGATCAACCAGATCGTGCGCAAGCTCTCGGCCGCGGTGGCGACCGGATGCTCGATCATCGTCAAGGCGCCGGAAGAAACGCCCGCGTCGCCCGCGGAGCTGCTGCGCGCCTTCGTCGACGCCGGCGTGCCGGCCGGGGTGGTCGGTCTCGTGTACGGCGTGCCCTCCGAGATCTCGGAGTATCTGATTCCGCATCCGGTGATCCGCAAGATCACGTTCACCGGTTCGACGGTGGTCGGCAAACATCTCGCCGCGCTCGCCGGCCAGCACATGAAGCGCTGCACCATGGAGCTTGGCGGCCACGCGCCGGTGATCGTCTTCGACGACGCGGATGTCGACGCCGCGGCGAAGATGCTCGCCGGCAGCAAGTACCGCAACGCCGGTCAGGTCTGTGTGTCGCCGACGCGCTTCCTCGTGCAGGAGAAAGTATTCGAAAGCTTTGTGAGTAAGTTCGTCGAGCATACAAAAACGGTGAAAGTCGGTAACGGTCTCGAGCAAGGAACGGTGATGGGCGCGCTCGCCAATCCGCGCCGCACCGCTACCATGGAGAAGCACGTTGAAGATGCGAAGAAGAGCGGCGGCAAGGTGCGCGCCGGGGGCAAACGCATCGGCGCCAAGGGAAACTTCTTCGAGCCGACCGTCGTCACCGAGCTGCCGAACACCGCCCGCTCGATGAACGAAGAGCCCTTCGGCCCGCTCGCCGTGATCAATCCGTTCAAGAGCTTCGACGACGCGGTCACCGAGGCCAACCGCCTGCCGTTCGGCCTCGCCTCCTACGCGTTCACGCGCTCGGCGAAAACGGCGAACGCGATCGCCGCCGAAGTCGAGACCGGCATGATGACCATCAACCACCTTGGCCTCGCGCTGCCCGAGGTCCCGTTCGGCGGCGTGAAGGACTCAGGCTACGGCACCGAAGGCGGCGCCGATGCGATCGAGGCGTATCTCAACACCAAGTTCGTGTCGCAGGCGGGAATGTAGGGTACGCGGCGACGAAGTCGGTGCGCGCGTCGTCGCTCGCCGCCCCCTCCCTCACCCTCCCCCGCATGCGGGGGAGGGCTGGGGTGGGGGAATGCGACAACAGCCATGTAGGTTGGGGTGAGCAACGCGAACCCAACGAGCGACTGATCTGTTGGGGTTCGTTTCACTCACCCCAACCTACGTTGACTGACCGTCGGAATATTCGAGCCGGAAGGAAGCTCACGTGGTTCAACACGCTCGGCACACGGACGGTCAGCCGAACGTGAATGCAAACGCCTCCACGCCGGGATCGAGAAACTCGATCTCGAACAATCGATCGGCGATGGGCGTTGGTTGACGGATTAGTTGATACAGCCGCTGTTCCTTCACGGTCCCGTTGCCCTGGCTGTCGACGTCGACGCCATGCGCGGCGCCTGGCGGTTTTCCGTCGATGAGAACGCGAAATCGCACCGCCGTGTCCCGCGCCGTCGGTCCCAGGACCAGATGAAGGTCGCGGGCATGAAAGCGGTAAGCAATGCGCCCGTTGCTCTTGTTTAGCACGGCGGCCTCTTTCTCCACCGTCCAGTCGCCCGCAAGCGCCCATTGGTTGAGACGCAGCCGCGCGGGCGCGGCATAGACGCGCGCCTTGCCCAATCGCGCGCCGCCGGGCGACGCGAAGTCCGCGGTGCGCTCGTAGCCGACGTAATTCTCCGGCGACTTCAAGTTGGCCCAATCGGCCGCGGCCTCGACGCCCGTACCTTCCACCGCGACCAGGTCGCGCTGTCGATCGCCGCCTGAGCCGCGCGCCTCCGCGAGCAGTTGCTGTATGACGCGTTCCGACTGCTCGAAGTCGCCTTCGCCGAAATGGTGATGGCGAATTCGCCCCTGCGCATCGACGAAGTACAGTGCCGGCCAGTATTCATTGACGAACGCACGCCATATCGCATGCTCGCTGTCGACTGCGACCGGGTAAGCGACATTCATGTCCTTGACGGCGCGGCGGACGTTGTCCGGATATTTTTCGAAGCTGAATTCCGGGGAATGCACGCCGATGATCACCAGTCCCTGATCCTTGTACTTCTCCGCCCAGGCGCGCACGTACGGCATCGTGCGAAGCCAGTTGATGCAGGTGTAAGTCCAGAACTGGACGAGCACGACTTTTCCGCGCAATTCGGCCGCGCTTATTGGCGTTGAGTTGAGCCAGCCGTCGGCCGCGTCGAAGGAAGGCAGCTGCCTTTCGACGCGCAACTTCTCGTCGGCCATACAAGCCGCAGGCGCCGCGATCGACACGACAACGATTGCGGCGAGCAGGAAGTGGAGGGGTTTCATGCGGGTCATTGTATCCCTCGGTAACCGCGGCTTGCCGATGCGGATCAATTTTTGGTAAATCTGTCCCGGTTTCGGTTTTCTGTCAGGGACAGTACGGGACAGGTCACTTAACTTCCACTTCACTTCACGCGGCGGCCCTTGCGGCATGTTCAATAGCCGCCGTCACATCGTTCGGTGCGACATGGTGAATCATGTGGCCGGCGCCGGGCGTTAGGCGCAAATCACTGCGCGGAATCTGATCGTGCAGGCGCACCGAATGCCGTTTGGCACGGACGAACCGATCGTTGGTGCCGGCCATGATCACTACCGGCATCGTCAGCTCCCCGTAGCGCCGGCGAAGCACGCTGACGGCAGGAATCATGAGTCCGCTTTCGGCCGCGCTCGCCCGAAGCTGCTTCGGGCGCAGCGCCATCCATACCGGGAACTGCGAAAAACGCGCCGGGACCTTCGGTGGACCGAAGATTATTCGGAGCAAACCCGGCCACATCAGCCGACCAAGTAACGGAGAAATCGTGTAGCGCATGACGTCGCCGATGACGGGTATTGCCGGCGGCGCGAACAGCGCCACGTCGGGACGAAACGTCGGGAAATAGTAACCCGAGAGCAGCACGAGGCTGCGCACCCGGTCCGGATGATTCAGCGCCAGTGCCACGGCGACCAAGGTTCCCCACGAATGGCCGACGACAATTGCCCGGTCGACGCCGAGACGCTGCAACGCTTGGTACAGCAGTTCCGCTTGCTCGGTCGGTCCCCACCGCCTGCCGCGCGGCCGCGTGCTGTGCCCATAGCCGGGTCGGTCGAAGACGATGACCCGATAACGTTTGGCGGTGAGATCGACGACGCCGCTGCTGTCGAAGTCCTGAATCATGCTGCCGTTGCCGTGCAGGAGCACCAACGGCTTGCCTTCGCCACGCTCGATGTAGTGCAGCCGAACGCCGTCGACGTCGATGAAATTTCCCTTCGGCGGATTGACCTTTTCCGCCTGGCGCGTGCGATAGAGCGCGTAAACGGCGGCGGCGATAACGACAAGGAGGATAACGAGCAGAACAGTGACGCCGGTGGACATAGCGGCGGCTCCTTAAAGGTACTCGCATCCTCGCGACATGCTGCTCGCCGCTCTACCCGGAGAGGCCTGTATATATGGGCTTATCGAACGAGGTATCAGCTACGCTCCTTTCCCAATGATTCGAGCCGAATCCCCTCCTACTCTAATTCTTGAAAAGCATGTCGCCGGGGAAGATGTTGGCCGAGGCGATGTCCTTGATGGCGTTACCGTACTCGATCACCGCGTTCTCGAATGCTTCGCCGCTGCCGTGTTTTAGGAGTATTTCGAATGGATAGGATCTGATTTATTTTTCCCCTATTGGTGTGCTACCAAAGCACCGGCCGAACGGATAGGCTAATCTCGGTTCAAGCGGGTTTGACGAGAGACAGTCATGTTGCTGGATGAATTACGTGCGCAGAGAAACGCCATTACGGCGTTGGGCCAGCAGTATGGTGCCCGGCGCATGCGCGTGTTCGGTTCTGTTGCAAGGCGCGAGGAACGACCGGATAGCGACGTGGATTTTCTGGTTGAATTTCCACGTGGCTACGACCTCTTTGCTCAGCGTTTGCCCCTGACCGAACGGTTGGCGGAGTTGTTAAAGCGCCGCGTGGAGGTAATTCCCGAGCACGAGTTGAGCCGCCACATTCGGGATCATGCGCTTAAGGAGGCCGTGGACTTGTGAGTAAACCGTGGCAGCCCTACGCGATGCACGTGCTGGACGCTATCGCCAAGATCAGGCGGATTCAGGAGCGCGGCGACTTGACGAAAGATGAAGTGCTTTACGATGCCGCTTTGCGTAATCTGCAAACGTTGTCCGAGGCTACGCAACTTTTGCCTGACGATAAGAAGGCGGCATGGCCGACGATTCCCTGGCGCGAGATCAGCGGCTTTCGCAATATCCTTGTGCTCTAGGGAATATCGATCGCTGACAGTAGCTGCAGTGATCGATAAACATCTGCAACCGCTGGAAGAATGTATCCGTGCTATGTTGGCACGGAACTAAACAACAAGAGTAGATTTAGTCGCTTCCTCTCATTGGACGCCGTAGCAACTCGGGACAAGGAAACCTCAGAACCGGACACATCGGCGAGCGAAACCGCTTCTACTCTTTCACCTTAGTACTCCGCCGCTCCTTATAGTACTTCGACATCGCGCGCAGATCGGGCAGCGGGCCGTCTTCGATAGCGAAGAGATTGCGAAACCGGATCGACAGCGGATACGGGAACACGTCTTCGATGCTGCCGGCGCGCAGGCGGTCTTGCTTGGCGTCCCACACCGCCGGGTCGAGCAGATCGGCGTGGTGCTTCATGAAAATCTCGCGCACGCACGGATCGCCGAGTAAGAAGGTGGCCCACTCCTCGGGGAACACGTCGTGCGGATCGACGGAGTACCACGGTTCATCCGCCAGTTCTTCCTCGGGCGTGCTCGCCTCAGGGATGTTGCGGAAGTTGCACTCGGTGAGGTAGCACACTTCGTCGTAGTCGTAGAACACGACGCGCCCGAGGCGGGTGACGCCGAAATTCTTGAACAGCATGTCGCCGGGGAAGATGTCGGCCGAGGCCATGTCCTTGATGGCGTTGCCGTACTCGATCACGGCGTGCTCGAATGCCTCGCCGCTCCTGTGTTGCAGGAAGAGATCGAGCGGCATTACGCGGCGTTCGATATACACGTGGCAGATCACCACCGTATCGCCCTCGTCCTCGAGCACCGACGGCGCGAGCGTGCGCAGCTCCTCCAGCACCTCCTCCGTGAAGCGCGCTTTCGGTAGCGCCACCTGGGAGTACTCCCACACGTCGACCATGCGCCCGACGCGATCGTGCTGCTTGACCAGCAGATACTTCTCCTTCACGGCGGAGCGAGTGATCTTCTTCGGAGGCGCCGCGGCGTCGCGGATAACCTTGAACACGTAGGGATAGGAAGGCAGCGTGAACACGACCATCACCAGGCCTTTGGTGCCGGGTGCGATCACGAACTTGTCGCTCGAATGGCGCAGGTGATGCAACAGGTCGCGATAGAAGAGCGTCTTGCCCTGCTTTTGTAGCCCGACCAGGCTGTAGAGCTCGGCCAGCGGCTTGTTCGGCAACAGCGAATGCAGAAAGGTGATATAGGCCGCCGGGGCCTCCATGTCCACCAGGAAATAGGCGCGCGAAAAGCTGAAGAGCACCGCCAGCTGATCGGGATTGAACAGCAGCGTGTCGACATATAGCTCGCCCTTCGAGTTGCGCAGGATCGGCACGGCGAACGGAAACGGACGGTTGCCATTGACGAACTTGCCGATGACGTAAGCGCCCTTGTTGCGGAAGAACAGCGATCCCAACACCTGGATCTGACAGTCGGCCTCGACGCGCAACGGCCGCGGCAAGTAGGCACGCATGGCCAGGATCAAGCGGCGCACGTCGCGCTCTCGATCGACGAACGGGCGGGTGAATTCAAAATCGTCGAGGAGCCGGTGCAGGCAGGTGCGCAGCCCGTCCCGCAACGGATAGTAGGTGCGAAACGACGGCGTATCGGAATCCATGTAATCGGTCGCCACACCCGGCCGCACGTAAATGTAGTCGTTGCGAAAGTAATCCCGGTGCAGGATTTTGCAGCAGACCGAATTGAAAAACGTCTCGGCGCATTCCGGTTGCTTGTGGTCGGTCAGGAGTGCCGTGTAATGCTGCTTGATCTGCTGCCAGTCCGTGTCTTCGATCTGGCGGATATCGAACTCGCTGTGCAGCTTTCCGATCGCGAGCAAGACATAGCGGTCGTAGTAGGCGATGCGTTCGCGCACCGCGCGCTGCAGCCACGGCCAGTCGCCGTCCTCGAAATGCGACTTGGCCTCCTGCGACACCTCACGGAACATGCGGTAGTGGGTGTTGAATCCTTCGAGAATGATGCGCGCGATGACCAGCGGATCGACGTCGGTACTCTTGCGCCGCTCGGGAACGATCTTGCCTTCCGCCTTCATGGCCTCGTTGCTCGTGGTTGCCGCATCGCATAGGCGGCTAGTCTACACAACAAAACTGCCCGCGTCGGGTAGTTGGTTCGTACGCAAAAGCGCACGCTACGCTGTTTCTGCTTGCTTGCATCGGGCGCGGAGGCGCCGAGCGTGCCGGTAAATTGAGGCCAGATTGATACGTGCGCATGGCGCACGCTACATAACTGCTTGCTTGCCTCGGGCACGAAGGCGCCGAGCGTGCCGGTAACTGCGTCAGGAAGCCCGGGACCAACAAGTGTAGCGTGCGCCATGCGCACGACCCTCTTACAATCGCTCAATGGCGACATTTCGGCGATCGACCGTTCCTGGGGCCACTTACTTCTTTACGGTTAACACCTACCTACGCCAGCCGGTGTTAACGCAGCCGCTTTTCTATTCGGCGTTGAAAAAAAGCGTTCGCTCCGTGATGTTGGAGCGTCCGTTTGTCATCGAAGCCTTTGTATTGCTGCCAGATCATCTGCACTGCATTTGGACCCTGCCCGACAACGACACCGACTATGCGACGCGCTGGAGCATGATCAAGCGTTACGTTAGTCAGAAGGTTCGCGATCTCATTGAAGCGCCCACTTCAAAATCTCGACAGGCGCGAGGCGAGCTGGGATTGTGGCAACGCCGGTTTTGGGAACATCAGATTCGTGATGACGCCGACATGGAAAAGCATGTCGATTACATCCACTGGAACCCGGTAAAGCACGGCTATGCGAAGCAAGTACGCGACTGGCCGTACTCGAGCTTTCATCGTTTCGTTGCCCGTAGCCACTACCCGCTCGATTGGGCGGGCGGATCCGGCGTGCTGGCTCCGGTGCGGGCAGGCGAGTTTGCGGAGGATTGAGTCGTGCGCATGGCGCACGCTACGTTTGCTATCGCACCCTACGTTGACTACAGAATCACCGCCGTTTACTCCGTAGAGCACAACACTATCTGACATTCCGTGCCATCGCGGTTTCGGGCTCCGCTTGCTCAGCCGGCGAAATTAATGGCGGGCCAATAACGCGGCTGGCCGTTTCGGCAGGTGCGTCGTATAGCGGGCTCAAAACATTACGAGTCAGGCCGCACCAACCCCCCAAGCCGCTTCGAAATAATCTCTTCGGCTTCCCGCATGATGCGATCGATCAGCTCTTTCACCGTCGGAATATCGTGAATGAGGCCCGCTACCATGCCGCAGGACCAAGGTCCTGCGTCCAGCTCCCCTTCTTTCATGACGCGCGGATACACGCCGGCCACTTCGTTTTTGATGTCTTCGAACTTGAGGTTGGCGCCGAGCGCCTTTTCCTTCTCGAGTACGCGCCCGACGCCGGCGTTGTTGAGCACGCGTTCGGTATTGCGTATCGGGCGCATGATGAGCCGGGTATCGAGTTCGCTCGCGGCGACGAGTGCCTGCTTCACGCGTTCGTGGACGGGGGCTTCCTTGGTGGCGATGAAGCGTGTGCCCATGTTCATGCCATCGGCGCCGAGCGCGAGCGCGGCGACGAGCGATCGTCCGTCCGCCATGCCGCCGGAGGCGACGAACGGGATTTTCAACTCCTCCGCGGCGCGCGGCAGAAGAATGAAGTTCGGCACGTCGTCCTCGCCCGGATGGCCGCCGCATTCGAAGCCGTCAACGCTGACCGCGTCGCAGCCGATCGATTGGGCCTTCAACGAATGGCGCACGGACGTGCACTTGTGAATCACTTTGATGCCCGCTTCCTTCAAGGCGGGCAGCCATTTCTGCGGATTGTTGCCGGCGGTCTCGACGATTTTGACGCCGCCGTCGATGATCGCGCGCACGTAACCCGGATAGTCGGGCGGCGTCACGGCGGGGAGGAACGTGAGATTGACGCCGAACGGCTTATCCGTCATCTCCCGGCAGCGGCGGATCTCGTTCGCGAGATCGGCCGGCGTGCGTTGCGTGAGGCCCGTGATGATGCCCAATCCTCCGGCTGCGGATACTGCGGCTGCCATCTCGGCGAACCCGACGTAATGCATACCGCCTTGGATGATCGGATGCTCGATACCGAACAATTCGGTGATTCTCGTTTTCATGGTGCGCTCGTGGAGTTGAATGCTGTGTGTCGTCGCCAGACGGGAGCCGATCGATCTGTTGTTACGGCTTCCGACGAGCGATCTTAGCACTACTCGATTTAATTCAAGAACGGAACACGGCGACCGCGTCTCTTGGGGAGAGGCAGGATTGTAGGGCGCGATAGCGAAGCGTATTGCGCCGCCGGTAGACCAGCACGATAAAGAACGGCGGGTTACGCTGCGCTAACCCGCCCTACTAGTATTACTTGACGCGATTCAAGGCAGCGAGCGCGTCCGGCGGCGAGGTGGGGTGACACAGTTCGTATGACCAACCTGCCTTGCGACTAAAAGATGCAAGACAGGTTCATGCGGCGCAATACGCTTCGCTATTGCGCGCTACGAGGACTGACGTCGATTTCCGCACACGCTCGACACCTCGACGCCTAATGCATCGGCTCAAACAACTCGAGCGGGTTGCCGTCAGGATCTAGCAGTTGGATCTGTTTGCCGCCCGGACCCACTTCCATCTCGTTACGAAAACGAAGTCCGGCCCTCTTCAGCTCCTCAATGCGGGTGGGAAGATCGGTCACTTGAAGAACCACGCGATTCCAGCCACCCGGCTCTTGTGCGTGACCATCCGGCATCGGACGCGAACCCGAAGCGCCCGGTCCACTAAGAATCAATTTGAGATTACCCACCGAAACCTGGGCGAAAGCCGGAACGCGTTTTTGATCGAGCTTGAAACCAAGCTGTTGCGTGTAGAAGTCGATGGACCGGCTGACGTCCTTGACTTGGTAGCGGACGCCCCATAGCCCCAAAACGACTTCGCGCTTCACGGTCGAGGATGTCGGGACGTTTGATTCTCTTACCGTTTCACTCATGCAACCTCCATGATCTCGATGCAAAGAGAGACACCGAGGAATTTCTTAGCAAGTAGGGCGCATTAGGCGAGCCGTAATGCGCCGGACAACCGAGGCGTGGTTCATGCGCAATACGCTTCGCTAGTGCGCCCTACGAGAACTCCGCTAGAAAAACGCCATGTCGAGTTCCTGCTGCTACTCGTTCACGACCTGCTCGAATCCGCCCCAGAACATGCGCTTGCCATCGAACGGCATCTGCATGTTGGCCATCGACGAATCTTTACTCATCTTTTCGTTGGCAGCGTCGCGTGTGGCTTTATCCGGGTACTCGATCCAGCTGAAGATCGGTGTCTCGCCTTCACGCGCCTGCGTGGCCTTGTAGAAATCGGTCAACACGCCCTTCGGTACGTCATCACCCCAGCATTCCACGCAGCGTGTCGCTCCCAGCTTTTTGAAATAAGCCGTCATTTCCTTCGCGTGTTTTACAAATTCGCTCTTGTTAGCGGTCGGTACAGCGGCGACGAATCCTTCGATGTAGGGCATTGCGCTTTCTCCTGCGATGATTAACCGTCAACATTAGACAAATCATTCGCGGCCAGTTGCCACGTCGCCGGCAATACAGAAAACCCGCGGGGCGCATGCCGATACTGCATGGGAGCTAGCGGCGACGCCCTGGAATATTTGGGAGTCAGCAGATAACTCAAGTCGAATCGTCGTGATTAAAAAAGACAGCACGCGCGAGCCAACGCACGCCACCTCACGCCTGCATCGCACCGGAAAGCAGCACTTCCCTCCCCCGCGCCGCCGGCACACGCGTAAGCAGCGCGCGGGCGACCTTGCTTGCTGTAATCGGCCGATAGTTTGACGGAATCAGTGGACCGAGCAACGCGCCTACATACATTGCGATCTTCTCGCCGGTTCGCGTCGGTTGCCCGAGCGCCTCGCGGTCACCGATCAACATGGACGGACGGGCTATCACCAGACCTTCGAAGTTCAATTTCGCAAGCGCCTCTTCGAGCTCGCCCTTTACACGGCTGTAGAAAATGCGCGAGTGAGCGTCCGCTCCCATTGCACTCACCAGGCCGACACGGCGAGCACCGGCCGCGATCGCGGCACGGGCCACGGCAAGATTTGCGTCGAAGTCGACCGCGCGAAAAGCCGCTTGGCTGCCCGCCACCTTAATGGTGGTGCCGAGCGCCAGATACGCTTCATCGACAGACGGAAGTGGCGGCAACACGGGGAAGTTTACGACGTGTGAACTGAGCTTCGGATGCTGCAGATCGAGAGCGCGTCGCCCCAGCGCATGGACCGCCTTAACGGAGTCGTCCGCCAAGAGTCCTTGCAGGATTTCGCGGCCGACGAGGCCCGTCGCGCCGGCGAGTAGCACAGTGCGAGTCGCTGTCATTGCCATATATGTTGATGCACCGGTTTTCATTCCCCAGCACGATGGGCATGATACCGACATGACGCTCGCTTACGGCGCGACACAGCCCTGTGACGAAACCCGGCCGAGGCGAGCGGTTCGCGCGTTTCCCTGTCCGCAGCGCGACAAACCGTGGGTGCTCGTCACGGCAATCCTCGGTTCGAGCCTCGCCTTTATCGAAGGTTCAGTGATAAACCTCGCCCTGCCCGCGCTGCAATCCGACCTCGGCGCCACCTCGACCGGCGTACAGTGGGTCGCCAATGCCTACATGCTCATGCTGGTCGCCTTCATGCTGATCGGCGGATCGCTCGGCGATCGTTACGGACTGCGGCGCATCTTCATGCTCGGTACCGGCATCTTCGGCGCCGGCGCGCTCGGCTGCGCGTTGGCGCCGACGCTGGTTTGGTTGACGGTCGCGCGCCTTATTCAGGGTTTCGGCGGCGCGCTGCTGGTACCGGCGAGCCTCGCGTTGATCGGCAGCCATTTCGACGAGCACGAGCGCGGGCGCGCGATCGGCACGTGGGCCGGCGCCTCCGCGCTGACGACGGCGATCGGTCCGGTGCTCGGCGGCTGGCTCGTGGATCAGTGGGGCTGGCCGGCCGTGTTCCTGGTCATACCGCCGTTCGCGGCGCTCACGCTGTTAGTCGCCGGGTGGCGTGTCCCTCGCAGTCCGGCGCAGCCGGGCGCACGGCTCGATTACTTCGGCGCGTTGCTGCTGGCCACTGCGCTCGGCCTGCTTGTGTATGCGCTCGTTGGGGAAACATCGCCGCCGGTGCGGCCTGCGCTCTTCGGGTTGGCGCTCGCCGCCGGAGCGGCTTTTCTCTGGCGGGAACATCGGTTCGACGCACCGATGCTGCCGCTCGGTCTGTTTCGGTCGCACGCATTCGCCGGCGCGAATGCCATGACGCTGCTGCTCTACGCCGCGTTGATTGGCGTGCTGTATTTTCTGCCCTTCAACTTGATCCAGGTGCAGGGTTACTCGGCCACGCAAGCGGGCGCCGCGTTCCTTCCGTTCACGCTGATCATGGGCTTCGGCTCGACATTCGCCGGCAATCTGATTCGCAAGATCAACCCGCGCCTGATTCTCACCGTCGGGCCGGCGGTGGCGGCGCTCGGCTTCCTGGCGCTGGCGATTCCCGGCACCGACGCGTCATTCATGACCGGGTTTCTACCGGGCATCGTCATTATCGGCGTCGGCATGACCTTGAGCGTCGCGCCGTTGACCACGGTGGTCATGAGCGCGGTGCCGGAGGCGCATGCGGGCACCGCGTCCGGCGTGAACAACACGGCTGCCCGCCTCGCCGGCGTCCTCGCGGTCGCGGTGCTCACGGCGATCGCGATCGGATGGTTCGCGGACAGACTCACGGATCGATTACGGGCAGCGGGCGTGCCGGCAGCGACCATTGAGCAATTGCGCCGCGATGCGTCCGAGCTCGCCGAGCTTGAGCCGCCGGCAAATGCTCCCGCCCGGGTCGCCGCGACGGTAAAGGCCGCCGTGGGCGATACCTACGTATCGACATTTCGCTTGCTCGTCATCCTCAGCGCTGCGTTCGCAGTACTGAGCGGTCTGATCGCGTGGCTGTCGCTCGCCGATACGCGTCGGACCGAACCGAAGCGCGTTTCGCGCTAGTCAGGGCCGCGCGAAATCCCAAAAAATCATTCCGTCACCCTCCGAAAGCGGGAATGCCTCGCGCCCGGTTTGGCGCGCGTCAACGACGCCGAGGGGCCGACAAGGACGCAAGCGAGCGCGCCAAAGTCACATGCGCCGGCGCCGCGAACGGCAGTGATATCCCAGATTCACTTCGGGCCATGCCGGCTCTCTTCTTTGCGATTCGAGATGCTGACTGCCGCAAAGGGGGAGGCAAAACCGCCCCGATCCCGAGGTCCGAAAACGGCGAGCGCGTGGAAGCGCGGCGGCGCATAATGCCGTCCATGCAACTCGACCCCGACACCTGTTACCGCGCCCTGCGCGCCCGTGATGTCCGCTTCGACGGGCGGTTCTACGTCGCCGTCTCCTCGACGCGCATTTACTGCCGGCCGATCTGCACGGTCAAGCCGCCGAAGCGCGAGAACTGCACGTTCTTTCCGAGCGCCGCGGCGGCCGAGGACGCAGGCTATCGGCCGTGTTTGCGCTGCCGCCCGGAGCTTGCACCGGGCAACGCCAGCGTGGATGCGGTACGGCGCATGGCGCAAGCGGCTGCGCGACTGATCGAGGACGGCACCGTCAACGGCCACGGCACGCAACATATCGCGCGACGCCTGGGCGTGACCGACCGGCACATGCGTCGCGTGTTTCAAACGGAGTTCGGCGTATCGCCGATCGCGTTCGCGCAAACGCAGCGCCTGCTGCTCGCGAAGCGCTTGCTCACCGACACGCGCCTGCCGGTCACCGAGATCGCGTACGCCAGCGGCTTCGGGAGTGCACGCCGATTGAACGCGCTGTTCAAAACGCGCTATCGATTGAATCCCACCGCGCTGCGCAAAGCCGCGGGCGCGCCGGCGCCGGCCGATGCGCTGCATTTCGATCTCGGCTACCGGCCGCCCTACGACTGGGACGCGCTGCTCGCCTTTCTCGGCGCGCGTGCCATTGCCGGCGTTGAAGCGATCGAGGACCGCGCGTATCGGCGCACCGTGCGGATCGTCGCGGACAAGCGCGAGTACCGCGGTTGGATCGAAGTCTCACCCGAGAAGCGCAAGACGGCGCTGCGCGTCGCGGTCAGCACATCGCTCGCGAAAGCGATCCCGCCCGTGCTCGCGCGCGTGAAGGATCTGATGGACTTGTCGTGCCACCCCGACGACGTGGCGCACGCGCTCGGATCGCTCGCGGCACGCAACCCGGGGCTGCGCGTTCCGGGCGCTTTCGACGGATTCGAGACGGCGGTACGGGCGATCCTCGGGCAACAGATCACGGTCGCGGCCGCGCGTACCTTGGCCGGCCGATTCGCGGCGACGTTCGGTGAAACGATCGAAACGCCGTTCGCTTCGCTCACCACGCTCTTTCCGTCGCCGTCGGAAGTCGCCGAGCAGCGGCACCGCCGCGTCGTCGCCTGCGCGGTGACGTCGGCGCGTGCGCGATCGCTGCTCGCGTTGGCGAAAGCGTTGGACCGCGGCGAGCTTTCACTCGCACCCGGCGCGGATATCGATGCGACGCTGGAGAAATTGCGCGCACTGCCCGGCATCGGCGAATGGACGGCGCAATACATCGCGATGCGCGCGCTCGCGTGGCCCGATGCGTTCCCGCATACCGACTACGGCGTGATGAAGGCGCTCGGCGAAACGAATCCCAAGCGCGTGCTGGAAGCAGCCGAAGCCTGGCGGCCCTGGCGCGCTTACGCGGTCATGCACTTATGGCAATCGCTCAAGTAACGGAGGATACGATGCGCTATTTCGCTTCTTACGAAAGCCCGTACGGCAACATGTTGGTCGTCGCAAGTACCGAAGCCTTGGTCGGCCTGTACTTTGTCGGCCAGAAATACTTCCCGCGCCACGATCCCGAATGGCGCGAGGATGCGGACGCGGCGCCGATCGCCCAAACGATACGCGAGCTCGACGAATACTTTGGCGGAGAGCGCACACGCTTTGACGTGCCGCTCGCGCCCCACGGCACTTCGTTCCAGCGTGCCGTCTGGAAGGGCATCGCGTCCGTGCCCTACGGCGAGACGATCACCTATGGCGAGCTGGCGCGCCGCGCCGGGGTTCCGGGAAATGCGCGCGCCGCCGGCGCTGCGACCGGGCAAAATCCGATCGGCGTCATCGTTCCCTGCCACCGCATCGTCGGCGCGAACGGCAGCCTCACCGGCTACGCGGGCGGGCTCGACAAGAAGCGCGCGTTGCTAGCGCTCGAAGCCGAACATGCCGCACACGATCTGCTTCGGCCCGCGAGCACGAGCGCGCGTAAGGCACGTTCGCCGTCCGACAGCCGAGGTCGGCAAATTTAAACGATCCGAGAGAAGCACGAATGAACCGCGGAATCGCGTACGCTGTCGCGGCGTACGTCATTTGGGGTCTGTTTCCGATCTACTACAAACCGCTACAGCACGTGGCGGCATTGGAGGTCATCGGGCATCGGATCGTGTGGTCCTGCGTTGTGCTCGTCGCGATCGTGATCGCGATGCGCGACTGGAACGCTCTGCGCGCCGCGGCACGGCGGCCGCGCGTTCTCGCCACGTACGGCGTCGCGGCCGCGCTCATCGCCGTCAACTGGCTCACGTTCGTCTGGGCGATCGCTCACGGTTTCGTCGTACAGGCGAGCCTCGGCTACTTCATGACGCCGCTCATCAACGTGCTCATCGGCACGCTGTTCCTGCGCGAGCGACTACGGCGGGCGCAGTGGCTCGCGGTCGCGCTGGCCACGGCCGGCGTGCTTTACCTCACCGCGAAACAGGAAACGGTTCCGTGGGTCGCGCTGGCGCTCGGCTTTTCGTTCGGGTTCTACGGACTCGTAAAAAAAACCGCGCCGCTCGGCTCGGTGCAGGGCCTCACCGTCGAGACCGCGATCCTGCTGCTGCCCGCGCTTGCGTACCTGTCGTACGTCGCGGGCAACGGAGCGGCCTCGTTTCACGCGATCAGTCCGCTCGTCGATCTGCTGCTCGTCGGCGCTGGCCTGGTGACCACGCTCCCGCTCCTGCTCTTTGCGTCGGCCGCACGGCGCATTCCGCTCTCGCTGGTTGGCGTTCTGCAGTACATCGCACCCACGCTGCAGTTTCTGCTCGGCGTGATCGTCTACCACGAGCCGTTCGGTCACGCACAGCTGATCGGCTTCGGTCTTGTCTGGACCGCGCTCGCCGTGTTCGCGCTCGAAGGCGTTTATGCACATCGGGCGATCGACCGGCGTCGACGAGCAGCGGAGGCCGCAGCGACAGCCGAAAGCACGACGTGCTGACATGCGAGCCACACAACGCCGCGGCGCCGCGCGGGCAATGCGCATCGCATCGCGCGTCGCGGCGCGCGACTGGCCGCGCATCCTGCAAACACTCGACGCGACCGGCGCGGCACGCACCGGGCCGTTGTTGACGGCGGCGGAATGCAAAGCGCTGATCGAGCTTTATCCCCGAGCGGATCTCTTTCGCAGCCGCGTCGTCATGCAGCGCCACGGTTTCGGTCAGGGCGAGTATCAGTACTTCGCCTACCCGCTGCCGTCCATTGTCGCCGAGCTGCGCGATGCGTTTTACGGACGGCTCGTCGAAACCGCCAATCGCTGGCACGCGGCGCTCGGCATCGCGCGCCGATTCCCGGCCTCGCACGAGACGTTCTTGCAAGAGTGCGCGGCGGCTGGGCAAAGTCGTCCCACGCCGCTACTGCTGCGCTACGGCGCGAACGATTACAACTGCCTGCACCAGGACATTTATGGCGAGCAAGTATTCCCGCTACAGCTGACAGTGTTGCTGAGCGAGCCGGGACGCGATTTCGTCGGCGGCGAGTTTGTGCTGACGGAGCAGCGCCCGCGCATGCAATCGCGCGCGGAAGTCGTCCCGCTGCGCCGCGGAGAAGCGGTTATCTTCGCCGTTCGCCATCGACCGGCGAACGGTAAACGCGGTACCTACCGAGTTAATTTGCGCCATGGAGTGAGTCGCGTGCATCGTGGCAGCCGCTACACGTGCGGTGTGATTTTTCACGACGCCGAGTAACGCTCCGGTTAGACGGTCCCCCGAATTCCCGCAATGCGGGAAAGTCCGATTGCAAAACGACACGCCGCCAATCAGGTCGTTCCAAACCACGTTCCACAACTGAAAAATTGCCTTTCGGAATAAGAAGCTAGTGATCTCACCGGCGGGTCGCGCACGCCCGTCACGGGAGCTTCCGGAGTGCTATTAGTTATCCGTGGGGTCGCGCAACACGGACGACGACAACAACGATTCAACTACCAAGGAACGGCCAATGTTTCACCTGCGCCGGTATTTTTCCGTAACCAGTCTCATCGGCGTCACGATCGTCGTCGTGGGACTGCTTCTGTTTTATCGCGAGATCGCGTTTCGCACGCTCGTCGACCATGAGACGCGCAACAATGTTGCGCTCAGTCAGGTCTTCGCGAATACGCTCTGGCCCAAATACTCCTATTTCATTACCGGAGCGTCGACCATTCCGCGCAATGAGTTGCGCGCATGGGGCGAAATGAAGCGCCTGCGCGACGACGTGCTGCAGCAGATGAAAGGCCTCAACGTCGTAAAAGTGAAAATCTACGACGTGAACGGATTGACCGTCTTTTCTACCGACGAAACTCAGATCGGCGAGGACAAAAGCAAAAACGCGGGCTTCGCGCGCGCCAGAGCCGGCGGCACGGCGAGCGAGATTGCCTTCCGCGAGCGATTCGACACATTCGAGAGAACCATCGTCGATCGCAATCTCATCTCCTCCTACGTGCCGATTCGCAGTCAGGATTCCGCCGTAGTCGAAGGCGTGCTCGAAGTGTATTCGGACGTGAGCGAGCTGGTCGATCGTCTGGACACCACGCAGTGGCAGATTGCGGGCGTTGTGCTCGGGAGCCTGTCCCTGCTGTACTTCTTTTTGTTTCTCATCGTGCGGCGTGCCGACACGATCATCCGCGCACAAAGCGAAGAGGAGCGCATCGCCACTCGCGCCAAGCTTCGACACTTGGCGTTCCACGATCCGTTGACCGGACTGCCGAACCGGGCGAAGTTCACCGAGCACCTGGATCGCGCCATCGCGCGCGCCAAACAGATGTGCAACAGGTTTGCGGTGCTCTTCGTCGACCTCGATCAATTCAAGTACATCAACGACTCGCTCGGACACTTCGTCGGCGATTTGCTGTTACAGGCGGTCGGCGAGCGGCTGAAGGCGTTCTTGAGCGAAGCGTACAGCGTCGCACGTCTCGGCGGCGACGAATTCATCATGATCGTGTCCGATGCGCCGAACATGGAACATGTGCGGCGCGTCGCCGCAGAAGTACACCGCGCCATCGGGAGCCAGCCGTACCATATCGACGGACGCAAGCTGAGCATCACCCCGAGCATCGGCATCAGCATTTATCCGACGGACGGCGCGAACGGCGTCGAGCTGATCAAGAACGCCGACGCCGCGATGTACTACGCGAAGGAGATGGGACGCAACAACTATCAATTCTTCACGCATGGCATGAACGCCCGCGCCCTCGCGGTGCTGTCGCTCGAGCACAGCCTGCGCCAGGCGCTGGAGCGCGGCGAGTTCGTGCTGCACTATCAACCGCGGATCGAGCTCGCGAACGGCCGCGTCGCCGGCGCGGAAGCGCTCATTCGCTGGCGCCGTCCGGACGTCGGGCTCGTCTCGCCGGCTCAGTTCATTTCGATCGCCGAGGAGACCGGTCTGATCGTTCCGATCGGCGATTGGGTGCTGGCGCAAGCGTGCCGGCAAACGCGCGAGTGGCAGGACGCGGGATTGCCGACGGTCCCGGTAAGCGTGAATGTGTCGGCGCTGCAATTCCGCCAACCTGATTTCCCGGAGAAAGTCGCCGCCGCGCTATGCGAGGCCGGCGTACCGCCGTCGGCTATCGAGCTGGAGATTACCGAGACGGTCATCATGCATGGGCTCGACCGTACGACCGCGACGATGCACCGGCTCAAAGCCATGCAGGTAAAGCTCTCGATCGACGACTTCGGCACCGGCTACTCGAGTCTGAGCTACTTGAAGCAGTTTCCGATCGAGCGCCTCAAGATCGATCAGTCGTTCGTGCGCGGCCTGCCTTCCGATCCCGATGATCTGGCGATCTCCGTCGCCGTGCTCGACATGGCGAAGACGCTAAAGCTCAAAGTCATGGCCGAGGGCGTCGAAACGAGGGAGCAGTTGAACTTCCTGCGCCAGCACGGATGCGACGAGGCGCAGGGACATTACTTCAGCACCCCGCTGAGCGCCGAAGATTTCGCGCAGCTGATCGCGCAGCCCGAGGATCTTCCGTTCAAGATGCCGAGCCGGCGCAAGCGCGAGCGCGCGAGCGCTCGCGCCTCCCGGGCACCGGCGCGCTGAGACCGGCGCTTATTTCGCCGCGCGATTCTTTACGAGGTCGTCCACCACCGACGGATCGGCGAGCGTGGTCGTATCGCCCAGATTGCCGAGCTCGTTCTCGGCGATCTTGCGCAGGATGCGGCGCATGATCTTGCCGGAACGGGTCTTCGGCAGGCCCGGCGCCCACTGAATGATATCGGGCGCCGCAATGGCGGCGATCTCCTTACGCACCTGCTGCACCAGCTCCTGACGCAGCGGCTCGCTCGGCTGCACGCCGACTTTGAGCGTGACGTAGCAGTAAATTCCCGTGCCTTTCAGGTCGTGCGGGAACCCGACCACGGCTGCTTCCGCAACCGCGGGGTGCAACACCAGCGCGCTCTCGATTTCCGCCGTACCGATGCGATGGCCCGACACGTTCAACACGTCATCGACGCGGCCGGTGATCCAGTAGTAGCCGTCCTTGTCGCGTCGCGCGCCGTCGCCGGTGAAATACTTCCCGGGATACATTTTGAAATACGTGTCGATGAAACGCTGGTGGTCGCCGTACACGGTGCGCATCTGGCCGGGCCACGAGCGCGTGATCACGAGGTTTCCGCTCGCTTCGCCTTCGAGCACTTTCCCCTCGCCGTCGACGATCGCCGGTACGATGCCGAAGAACGGGCGTGTCGCAGAGCCCGGCTTGAGTTTCGTCGCGCCCGGTAGCGGCGTGATCAAGATGCCGCCGGTCTCGGTCTGCCACCAGGTATCGACGACCGGGCAGCGCGCGTCGCCGACGACGCGGTAGTACCACTCCCACGCCTCCGGGTTGATCGGCTCGCCGACGGTGCCGAGCAGCCGCAGGCTCGCGCGGCTGGCTTTCTTGACCGGTGCTTCGCCTTCGCGCATCAGCGCGCGGATCGCTGTCGGCGCCGTGTAAAAAGTGTTGATCTTGTGCTTGTCCACGACGTCCCAGAAACGCGATACGTTCGGGTAGTTCGGCACCCCTTCGAACATCGTCGTTATCGCGCCGTTGGCGAGCGGACCGTAAACGATGTAGGAGTGGCCGGTCACCCAGCCGACGTCCGCCGTACACCAATAAATATCGCCGTCGTGATAATCGAAGATGTACTTATGCGTCATGGCCACGAACATGAGATACCCGGCGCTCGTGTGCAGCACGCCTTTCGGTTTCCCCGTCGAGCCGGAGGTGTACAGGATAAAGAGCGGGTCTTCCGCGTCCATTTCTTCCGGCGGACAGTCCGCCGATGCGTTCGCCATCAACTCGTGATACCAGGCGTCGCGCGCCTTGTTCCAGCCGACCTGACCGCCGGTGCGGCGCACCACGATCACGCTGTGTACGTTCGGGCATTGCGCGATCGCACTGTCGGTGTTCTGCTTGAGCGGAATTTTCTTCCCGCCGCGCAAACCCTCATCGGCGGTAACGACCACGCGGCAGTCGGAATCGAGAATCCGGTCTTTGATCGATTCCGGCGAAAAACCGCCGAAAACCACGGAATGAATCGCGCCGATGCGCGCACAGGCGAGCATGGCGACGATTGTTTCCGGGATCATCGGCATGTAGATACAAACGCGATCGCCTTTCTTGACGTCACGGCGCTTCAGCACGTTCGCGAATTTGCACACCTCGCGGTGCAGCTCGCGATAGGTGACTTTCTTGTCTTCGTTGGGATCGTCGCCCTCCCAAAGAATCGCGACCTGATCGCCGCGCTTTTCCAAATGGCGGTCCAGGCAGTTATACGAAACGTTGAGCTTGCCGCCGATGAACCATTTGATGTGCAGATCCTTGGCGTCGTAACTCCAATCGGAAACTTTGGTCCAGGGCTTCGACCACGTGAGGAACTGCTTCGCCTGCTCGGCCCAGAATCCGTCCGGGTCGGTGATCGAACGCTGGTACATCTCCTGGTATCTCTTTTCGTCGATATGGGCGCGCCGGGCATATTCGGCGGGAACGGCATAGATTTTCTCTTGCGACATTGCGCACCTCCTCGCACTAGCTCAATTTTGCAACAGCGGGACCGTACTGCGCATCCGTTTCGCGCCGCGGAAACCGCGCCGCATAAAAGTGCTGGGCGTTGCGGGCGGCACGGAGATGAGAACGACAGTGAAAATACGCCAGAGTAACGACCCGGGCTGTGAGGCGCATCGTGCGCAATTCCGGCAAGCCCCCAATCAAGCCCAGCCATAACAGGTGGGGCGATACGCGCCCCACCTGTACTTCCGTGAGGACTTACGCTAAGCGGCTGACTTTGCCTTTCCGGGCTCCCAAATACTGATATGACGGGTTTCGGGCATAAGAATGAGACCGAGCACGAAACACACCGCTGGCACCACGATCGGGTAGATGAGGGCGTTGCCGATGCTGCCCGTAGCTTGGTATGCGGCCGTGGTAATAAGCGGCACCAGACCTCCGCCCCAACCGTTTCCAATGTGATACGGCACCGACACGGACGTGTAGCGGATTCTCGCCGGGAAGTATTCCGCCAAGAAGGCGCCGATCGGTCCGTAAACCAAACCGACATAGGAGACGAGGATCGCGATGATCAGAATCGCCACCGGATAGTTAATGGCGCCCGGTTGGGTCACGTTCCCCAGCCACACGTACAGCGGATAGTAAGTAACGGCCGCGAGCAGTAAGCCTGCCAGGATGACCGGCTTGCGACCAATGATGTCGGACAGCCAGCCGAACAGGATCATCGTCGGCGCCGCGATCAGGAGAGCGACACCCACGATGTAACTCGACGTGGTGAGATCAACTTTCGATACCTGTTGCAGGAAGAACAACGCCCAGAACTGGCCGCTGTACCAGACCACGCCCTGTCCGATAACAATGATGCTGGCGATCACCACGTACTTGAAGTTGGCGGTCAGGAACGCCTCCTTCCACGGGTTCTTCGTCATCTGACCCTTCGCCTTGATCTCCTGGAAGATGGGCGTCTCCTGTAGTTGCAGGCGGATGTAGATCGCGATCGCCACGAGCACAAAGGAGAAGAGGAACGGAACGCGCCATGCCCATTCGTTGAACTCGTCGGTACCGTAGTAAGCGCGCGTGCCGATGATCACGGCGAGCGATACCACGATTCCGAGCGTCGGCGAGGTTTGCAACCACCCGGTATAGAAGCCACGGCGCGCGTCCGGTACGTGCTCCGCAACATAGGTGATCGCGCCGCCATATTCGCCGCCGAGGCACAAACCTTGGATCATCCGCAGTGCGAACAGGAGGAATGCAGCCAATATACCGATAGACTGAAACGTCGGAATGGCGCCGATCAATCCCGTTCCGAGACCCATGCCGGTCAACGTGATCAGGAACGTGTACTTGCGCCCGACACGATCACCGACCCAACCAAAAATGAATGCGCCGAGAGGTCTGACCAAAAAACCGGCGGTGAACAGTGCAATGGTGCTGAGCAGCGCCGCGACCGGATGGCTCTTCTCGAAGAACTTGACCGACAAAACCGCCGCCAAGCTTCCGAAAATGTAGAAGTCATACCACTCGATGATGTTCCCCACTGCCGCGGCGACGATGACGCGCCGGAAATCTTTCGATACTTGACTTGTCATAAGCGACCCCTTCTTCTCTCAAGGTTTTATGGTCTCCCGGCGCTGCGTCACACCGGATCCACTTCGCACTCTCCGTCACTCTTTCAATGATCAGGTCTTCGAACTTACCGAGACCTGCTACCGCAAAAGCAACGACATGCCGTGAAAAATCGGCGCGAAATCTTCACCACTGTTTGTATAGGGCGTCACACGATGGGTCGAGGGACATCGATTGCTCTTGCCTCACCCGGGGGAACCCGGCCGCCGCGCTCCTCTCGCGGACAGGAGCCGAGCTCGTCGCTTTATCGACAGAACCTCCTTTGCTGGTTTGGGTGCCAGCCAGGCTGCACCAGTTCGAAACATATCATAGCAACTGCGCGGACCGCGTAAACGAGGGTATAACATGTTCCGCCGGTTCGATGGAGTTGCCCGCCGAGATGCCCGGACAGTAGATGAAAATAGGGTCGGTACAGCTAAGCGTCGGACAAGTCCGACCATCCTCGCTTTACGAGGACAATGCGTCCGGGAATGCGAACTGTTCCAATCCGCTCGACGTGCGCTCCCTCAAAAGTTCCGGCCACAGAAGGCGCGGCAAGTCTGCACCGCATCCTCGACCCACCTCACGGCCAGCGCGCCCGCATGTCGTCAGCCGTATCACCCGTCGCCACTCCCCTGTAGGCTCTCGTGCCCCGTGGCACCGATCGGCCGATCAACCGAGGTCCGATATCGCCCTTCGGATGACACGGTTTCGCCACGATTCCATCGAGCGTGACAGAACGCCGCACCGGGGAACGCTCGAAGGAGCCGACTATATTAGAATCGAGCCGGTTGGTTAGAGACGCGAGAACGTGGCGTTTAAGCGGGCTATCGACCCGAGCATCGGCCCGCATTCGAGCGGCTTCGAGCACCACGGCGCGGCCACCCACAACGCCGTGCGAAGCCGGTCGGGATCAAGAGGTCCTGAAAAGCCGCACCTTGGCCACAAATACGCCAATATGCCGCATACGACGCCCTGCCGTTCGCCATCGCACCCATGAAGATCATCGTCACCGGATCCAGCTCCCCCCTCGCGGGCGCATTGCTGCCGCTATTCGCGGCCGACGAGCGCATCGATCAGATCATCGGCCTCGACCGCTCGGAAACGACCTTTAGCGATTCACGCTTCACGCAAGTCCTCCTCGACCTCGCGTCGCCGCATGCAGCGCGCGTGCTCGCCGGCGCCGACGCGCTGGTGCATCTGGCGCTCGCCGCGGAACCGGATGACGCCGAAGCCGCACCGCGCGACGCGCCGTCCGCCGAGGCGTTTTACGTCGGTAGCGCGCAAAACATCTTTCGCGCGGCGGTCGAACAAGGCGTGCCGCGGCTGGTGCACCTTTCGAGCGCTGTGGCGTATGGCGTGCCGGCGCGCGCGCAACCGATCGGCGAAGAGCATCCGCGCGCCGCGTTGCCGGGCTTCGCTTGGGCCGCCCACCTCGTGGCCTTCGAGGAATGGCTCGACATCCACGAAACCGCGCATCCGCAGACACGCGTCATTCGCCTGCGTCCGCACTTGATCGTGGGACGACGCGCGATGCCGGCAGTGCGTACGCTGTTGCGCGCGCCGTTCTCGGTCCGCTTTGCCGGGCGCACCCCGCGGCTCCAATGCGTGCACGTCGACGACGTGGCGCAGGCGATCCTCCGATCGCTCGAACGTCCGGATGCCGCCGGTGCGTTCAACCTCGCCTGCGCCGACGCGGCGCCGTTTGCGCAGATGCAGCGGCGCGCCGGCGGCGGCCACGTGCCGCTGCCGTTCGCGGCCGCGTACCAGTGGTGCCGGCTCTCGCGGCGCTTCGGCCAGGGCGCCGACCCGGACTGGTTGGAATGGTTGCGGCATGATGTCGTACTCGATAGCAGCCGCGCGCGACGCCGGCTCGACTGGAGACCTCGCTATGATTCGACCGAAGCGTGTCTCAGAGCCGCAGACTAGCGTCACATGGAACCGGCGACCACACACCTCGCCGATGTCAGCGTCGTTCTCCACACGCAATCGAAGCGCGGAAAGCGACGCATGATTCAATCCACGAACGGTAAGAGGCAAGCATGGGCGATGTGATCAAGTTCAAACGCCCCTCGGCCCGCAGCCGAGCGGACGGGCAAACGCTTTGCCGGAGCGGATTTCACAAATGGAAGGTCGTTACGCAAAGCCGATTCGACGTAAAGCAAGGGAAGCTCGTGACATTGGAGCGATGTACCCGCTGCGGCGTGGAGCGCACGCGCGCCACGTGAACGCGTTTGCGGTCTCGTTCGTATCGAACTCGCCGCAAACGCCTTGGTAAAAAGACTCGAACGCGTGTATGGTTTTGTCCACCGCGTAGCGAGCACGCGGCAAAAGAAGAAGGGGGAAGGTCTACGATGGAACCGCACCGGACCGAACACGCCACCGGGTCGCTGTCCACGCCACTCGATGACATCGTACGAACGGACGAACAAGAGCGGATCCGCACTCGACGCGAAACGCTCGGCGTAAACGCGCGCACTCCCGGCAATTGGGGGCTCGCGCTCTCCGGCGGCGGCATTCGCAGCGCGACCTTCGCACTCGGCGTTCTGCAAGCACTCGCCAAAGCACCCTCCCCTGACGCCGCCTCCGGATCCAAACGATCGCAAAAAGCGCTGCTCGAACGTTTCGATTACTTGTCGACGGTCAGCGGCGGCGGTTACATCGGTTCGTTCTTTTGCAGTCTGTTCCGGCCCGGCCGTCTGCGCGAAAGCGTGACGGATCCGAAAACGGTCGCGCAAAACGCGTACGAAGTGCTGCGTTACGAACCGCCAGGGCGCATGCGACTACAGGACCGCTTTCGCGACGAACACATCGGCAAAGCGCCGATGGCGTGGCTGCGCGACAACGGCCGGTATCTGGCGCCCACCGGCGGCGGCGATCTGGTCCAACTGATCGCGCTGACGATCCGCAACTGGTTCGCCGTCCACTACGTGCTCGGCACGTTGTTGCTGTGCGCGCTGGTGCTCGTCGCCATCGGGCGTACCGTGCTCGCATACAACATCGAGGGTTACAATCAGCTCGAGCAAACATGGCTCAATGACGCACTCGACGGCGTTGGCGTCTGGTGGAGCCCGCTTTGGGTATTTCCCGCGTTGCTCGTCGTCTTGTGGGTGTTACCTTTCGGTGCGGCGTACTGGCTGACTCACCCGGGTCGCGGCAAGACCGACAACACGCCGCCGTCTTGGCGTTCCGCCGCGGCGCTCGCGGACTTACTGCTCGCGATCGCGGCCTTCATCGCCGCCTATTGGGTTGCGCAACGCGCACGGGACTGGGCACCTATCACCACGGCAATCGGCGGCGGCGGGTTCATCGCTCTGCTCGGATTCGTCGTTCACGGGCTGACTTCGTGGGGCCTCGATTCGATCACCGAGCATCGCGAGCGCATGACGCGCGGACTTGCGGACGGTCTCAAGCTGCTCTTGGCCACCACGATCGTGGCCGCCGCGGACACGCTCGGGCAGCACATCTACCTGCGCGCCACGCTGGACCATGCGGCGCATGCGCTCACCCCGGCAGCCGTAATCGGTGCGCTCGTCTGGTTGATGCGACGCACCGCGGCAATGTTTGACGAGAAGGAAAAGCCGGCCTGGATCCAACGACTGCCTGTCGGCATCATCGCCGGCGGCATCGGCGGAATCGTATTTCTCACGGTCGTGACGCTCTGGGCGCTGCTCGTGCAATGGGCGCGCTGGCACGGCGCGATACCAGAACCGACTGCCGTCGCCGACACGCGCCACATCGAAATCCTGGTGCTGCTGCTCGCGCTGTTTCTCGTGCTCGCGGTGACCGCAGGTCACTTCAGCGGATTTCTGAACCTGTCGACGTTGCAGCACTTGTACGGGTCGCGGCTCTGCCGTGCCTATCTCGGCGCCTCGAACGGCAAGCGTTTCGTCGATACCGACGGCGAGTCGCGCCGCGAGCGGCACGCGCAGCGCGCGAAGCGCAGCGCCGCCGAACCGCTCGCGAGCGATCATCTCACGCACGCCGAATATTATGAGAACGCGCTCGCCCCGATTCATATCGTCAACGTCACGGTCAATCAGACGGTCGATCCAGCCGAACAGCTGGTGCAACGCGACCGCAAGGGCCGGCCGATGGCGGTGCTGCCGACCGGATTCAGCATCGACGACACGCACTACGCGTTCAGGCACGCGGGCGAATTCAACTTGCGCCGCGCGCTCCGCCGGGCCGGACGCCAGATCATGAATAGCGATCGCGAGCACGATGGCGATACGCAGATCCTCACGATCAGCGAATGGGTCGGCACGTCCGGCGCCGCGTTCACCACGGGTCTCGGGCGCACCACGAGCTTGGGCGTCTCGCTCGCGTTCGCCATGGCGAACCTGCGGCTCGGGCGCTGGTGGCCGTCCGGTTACGGGCAGGACACCTCGCGCGGTTTCGAGTGGCTGTTCAAGTCCATCTTCAAAACGCACGCGTTCTTGTTTTACGAAACCGTCGGGCGGTTCCACGGATTGCGGCGCGAATGGCAGTATCTTTCCGACGGCGGGCATTTCGAGAACACGGCGGTGTACGAGCTGCTGCGGCCGGAACGCGACGTGCGCCTGGTCGTGGTATGCGACGACGGCTGCGATCCCGCCTATCGCTTCGGCGATCTGGCAAACCTGATTCGGCTCGCCCGCATCGACTTTCGCTGCGAGATCGAGGTCGACATGTCGATCGCCGCCGATGCGCGCCTCGGCAAAGTTTTCGGCGTACCGGGAGACTTCGGCAGCGAGGCCGGCGCCGACGACAAGTGCGCGATTCTGCTGAACGTCTATCGCAGCGGGAATGACGGACGACCGGGCACACCGGATTGCCGCATCATCCTACTCAAGCCGCGATTGATTCGCTCCGCTCCGCTCGATGTATGCGAGTATCGCCACGCGCATCGCGATTTCCCTCAAGAAACGACGGCTGACCAGTTCTTCGATGAAGCGCAATGGGAGAGCTATCGCTGTCTCGGGCATAGCATCGGTACAAGGGTCTTTGGCAGCGCGGCCCAACAGGGCGTCGGCGAAGCCCTTTGGCACTACCTGCTCGGTAACGGCGCTCGGCCGCAGCGATAGCTTCGCCTTGTCGTCAGCGCGGCAGCCTGCCGACGCGCAGATGCAGCGGCCAGGTAACGGTCCGGCGCGCCGATGATTTACCCCATGCTTGCGTGAGCGCTGCGCGAATCGCGTCGACGGGATCGCGCCCGAGCGCTTTGACGTAGCGCTGCAACCCCGACCACGTACCGAAGTACCCGATCAGATCGTCGAGCGTCCAGTCCGCGCTCAGCGCAAACGCGGGCGCTTGGACTTCCGGAAATGGAAACGGAATTTTGCGATACCGATCGATCACGTGTTGCCGCTCGGGCGGCCAATACCGGCCGACGACGTCATCGTGCAGACGCCGGACGAGAATGTCGATCGCGGGCGAGATTTCGATCAGCCCGTACGTCCAGACCGCGATCGTACCGGCCGGTTTGAGCACCCGCCTCACTTCCGCGTAGAAGCGGTCGAAATCGAACCAGTGCAGCGCCTGCGCCACGGTGATCAGATCGACGCTCGCGTCCGAAAAATCGGTCTGCTCGGCGGGAAGCACGCGATAAAGAATGTGCGGGTGCGCGACCGCGCTGCGCAATTGCGCTTCCGCCGGATCGGTGGCAATGACCTTCGCGAAGTGACGCGCGAGCCCGAGCGCCGCCTGGCCGCTGCCGGTTCCGACGTCCCATGCAACGTCGTGCGCGTCCGTCAGGGTCGCCAGCCAATCGAACAGCGCGTCCGGATAGCCCGGCCGATACTTCGCGTACGACGCCGATTGTGCGGAGAAATGGTCTTTGAATTCAGCCACGGTTACTCGGTTGTCCTTAGGTCGAACTCATATTCTGTTTTATATGATTGTCTACCGCAGAGGGACGCAGAGGAAATCAAAAAACAACTGAACCTATCTCAAATTGAATTGAAGCGACGCTCGCCCCCTCCCATTCCCTCCCCCGCAAGCGGGGGAGGGTTAGGGTGGGGGATTTTAAGGTAGGTTCTCGTCGTCTTCTCTTTGCGTCCTTCGCGTCCGTGGCGTTGATGAATCAGTTAATCTCTTCTCTCCGCGTCCTCTGCGGTGAGAACCGAGCACTTCGCCGGGCGCAAAGCGCGTCGCCGCCGCGGGCTCGTGCGATTGTTTGCCGCCGTAAGGTACTAGTTATTTCTGGCTTTCGTTGTTTCTCTCGATTTCCTCTGCGTCCTCCGCGTCGTCTGCGGTGAGAACCG
>JBJMVQ010000019.1:0-17706 GCA_045810625.1 Sulfurifustis sp. | reverse complement strand
GAGATCAACATCGAGATCCGCGACGAAGACATCAGAATGGACGTGTTTCGTGCGTCAGGCGCAGGCGGCCAGCACGTCAACAAGACCAGCTCGGCGGTGCGACTAACGCACATTCCGAGCGGAATCGTCACGTCGTCGCAGGCCGAGCGGTCGCAGCACAAGAACAAAGCGACGGCCATGAAGCAGCTCAAGAACCGTCTCTATCAGCTCGAGGCGGACAAGCAGGCGAAAAAGAAAGCGGAGCTCGATGCGACGAAATCAGACGTGAGCTTCGGCAGTCAAATTCGCAGCTATGTCTTTCAACCGTACACCATGGTCAATGACCACCGCACCGAGCTCAAGATTCCCGACGTCCAGAAAGTCATGGACGGCGGTATCGATCCATTCATCGAGGCGTACCTAAAGCAGGGTGGCGGTTCGACGACGGCGGCGGCGTGACCGACGAGATCAATTTCGTCCTTCAGGCGCGTCGCGAGAAGCTCGAAGCCCTGGAGGCGGCGGGTGTAGCGCCCTACGCGTACGCGTTCGATCGCCGGCACTCGGCGAGCGATGCTCTGTCGCTGCTCGGCGACTCAGGCGAGGAAGGACCCGATGTGAGCCTGGCGGGCCGGATTGTCGCCTGGCGATCGCACGGCAAGACGACGTTCGCTCATCTCTCCGACTCGACCGGCAAGATCCAGCTCTATTTCAAGAAAGATCAGCTCGGTGAGGGGCCGTACGCCCTGCTCGCGCACTTCGACCTGGGCGACATCGTCGGTGTGCATGGTCCACTGTTTCGGACGCGCACTGGAGAGGTGACGGTGCGCGTCGATCGAGTCGAGATGCTGGCGAAGTCGCTGCGTCCGCTTCCGTTCGGGAAAGAGGAAGAAGTGAACGGACAGATCGTTCGCCACTCGGGATTCTCGGACCCGGAGCAGAGGTATCGCCAGCGTTACGCGGATCTGGCGGTGCACCCCGAAGTTCGCGCGCTGTTCATCGCGCGATCGAGGATGACGCGCGCGATCCGGTCGTTTCTGGACGAGAGAGATTTCCTGGAAGTCGAGACTCCGGTACTGCAGCCGCTGTATGGCGGGGCGGCGGCGCGACCATTCACGACGCTGCACAACGCGCTCAACATGCCGCTCTATCTTCGCATCGCCGACGAGCTTTACCTCAAGCGGCTGGTGGTGGGCGGTCTCGATCGGGTCTACGAGATCGGGCACGATTTCCGGAATGAGGGGATCGACCGGACCCACAACCCCGAGTTCACGATGCTCGAGTTCTATCAGGCGTACGCGGACTACCGCGATCTGATGGATCTCACCGAGGAAATGCTGCGTGGGCTGGCGCGCGAGGTGTTGGAGTCGACGCAACTGTCGTACCAGGGCGAGACGTACGACCTCGCGAAGCCGTTCCGACGTCTGACGCTGCGCGAGGCGCTGCTGCATTTCAATCCGGCGCTCGCATCGAGCGTCGATTCACTCGATCGTTTACGCGACTATGTCAGGCAGCAGGGGATGGAAGTGAAGCCGTCGTACGGCCTCGGCAAGCTTCAGTACGAATTGTTCGAGAAGACGGTGGAGCTGCACCTGCGCGAGCCGACGTTCATCACCGAATTTCCCACGGAAGTCTCGCCGCTCGCGCGACGCAGCGACAGCGATCCGCTGGTGACGGACCGCTTCGAGCTATTTGTCGGCGGTCGTGAGATTGCGAACGGTTTCTCGGAGCTGAACGACGCCGAGGATCAGGCGGAGCGTTTTCGCCGCCAAGTCGAAGAGAAGAACGCCGGCGACGAGGAAGCGATGCACTACGATGCGGACTACATTCGCGCCCTCGAGCACGGGATGCCGCCGACGGCGGGCGAGGGGATCGGCATCGATCGGCTCGTAATGTTATTCACCGATTCTGCCTCGATCCGCGATGTTCTGCTGTTTCCGCACATGCGGCCGGAAGCGGGCCCATAGCGCACGCGCGCGATTACAGGATAAGACGAGTCAGTTTTGTCCGAAAAAGGCGTTTTCGGCGGTCTTGCGGTGCTGACATGTCTGACACACTGCCGTTTGTCATTTGCCTCATGGGGCCGACCGGCGCCGGAAAGACCGCGCTCGCGCTCGCGCTGCACGAGCAGTTTCCCGTCGAAATCGTCAGTGTCGATTCCTCCCAGGTGTATCGCGGGATGGATATCGGCACGGCGAAGCCGTCGGCGGAAGAGTTGGCGCGCGCACCGCATCGTCTCATTGATATACGCGATCCGGCACAAGCATATTCCGCCGCGGAATTTTGCGCGGACGCAGAGCGCGAGATGTCTTCGATCATCGCCCGCGGCAGGATTCCGCTGCTCGTTGGCGGCACCATGTTCTATTTTCACGCGCTCGAACATGGTCTCTCGGAGCTACCTTCCGCCGATGTGGAAGTACGCCGGCAGCTGACGGAAGAAGCGCGACGAACAGGATGGGCTGCGTTGCATGCGCGGCTCGCAATGATCGATGCGGACGCCGCGCGGCGCATCAATCCCAATGACGCGCAACGCATACAGCGAGCGCTCGAAATCCACACTTTGACCGGGCAAGCGCCCGGCGCGCTTGCGCGTGCGAGCATTCGCGCACCCGCGTCGTATCGCTTCTACAAAATTGCGTTATGGCCTGGCGATCGCGCGGTCTTGCATGCCCGAATCGAACGCCGCTTCGAGCAGATGTTGAAGCGCGGTTTCATCGACGAGGTGGATGCACTGCGCAGGCGAGGCGATCTCAATCAGAATTTGCCCTCGATGCGCACGGTGGGTTATCGACAAGTATGGTCTTACTTGACGGAGAAGATTAACTATAATCAAATGGTCGCGCGTGCAGTTGCGGCGACCCGACAATTAGCGAAGCGCCAGCTGACATGGTTGCGACGCGATCCGACAGTACAACGGGTCGAATGCAGTGGTGAGTTGCCGTTGACGCAAGTGACGGAAATCGTTCAGCGCATGACGATGGACAACGGAAGTCACGTATAATTTCGATGAGTGGACCGGGAAACGGTCTGAGGTGAAAACGAGAAGCCCACTGGGCGATGATAAGAACAGGAGCACTGTCATGAGTCAACAAAAAGGGCAAGCATTGCAAGACCCTTTCCTGAATACCTTGCGTAAAGAGCACGTCCCGGTGTCCATCTTTCTGGTCAACGGCATCAAGCTTCAAGGACAGATCGAGTCGTTCGACCAGTTCGTGGTTCTGCTGAAGAATTCGGTCAGCCAGATGATTTACAAGCACGCCATCTCGACTGTCGTCCCCAGCCGCCCGGTCAAGTTCCAGTTCGACGGCCTTGAAGCTGCCGACGCCAAGGGATCCGGAAACGACTAACCGTTCCACTCTCTCGCAGGGCTCGCCCTCCCGGCGCGAACGCGCGCTGCTCGTCCACGTGCGCTTTCCGGGCCGCGCGGACGAGCGCGAGCTCGAAGAGCTGCACCAGCTCGCCGAGTCGGCCGGCGCAGAAATCTGCGGCACCGTCGTCGGTCGGCGTGATCGCCCCGATTCCGCAAGTTTCGTTGGCACGGGCAAGGCCGAGGAAATAAGGGGCGCGGTCGCGCGCGAACGCGCCGACCTCGTCGTCGTCAATCACGAGCTGTCGCCGGCGCAGGAGCGCAACCTCGAAAAGGTGGTCGCCTGCCGCGTGATCGACCGTACCGGGCTCATCCTGGACATCTTTGCGCAACGCGCACGTTCCCGCGAAGGCAAGCTGCAGGTGGAGCTGGCGCAACTCGAACGTCTGGCCAGTCGACTGGTTCGCGGCTGGACGCACCTCGAGCGGCAAAAGGGCGGTATCGGCTTGCGCGGCCCCGGCGAGACGCAGCTCGAAGTCGACCGGCGGCTGATTCGCGATCGCATCAAGAAACTCAATCAACGGCTCGATCAGGTTGCGCTTCAGCGTCGCGGCCGCCGGCAGGCGCGTCACAAGGTTCCGATCCCCACGGTCTCGATGGTCGGCTACACCAACGCGGGCAAGTCGTCGCTGTTCAATCGCCTGACCGGCGCCGGTGTCTATGCGGCGAATCAATTGTTCGCGACGCTCGATCCAACCATGCGTCGCGTGGAGCTTCCCGGCAACACCCCGGTGATCCTGGCGGACACCGTCGGTTTCATCAGCGCGCTGCCGCATTCGCTCGTCGAAGCCTTCAAGTCCACACTCGAGGAGGTCGCGCAGGCCGATCTGCTGTTGCACGTAATCGACAGCGCCAATCCGGAGAGCCGGGATCAAATCGAGCAGGTCAACGAGGTACTGCAAGAGATTGGAGCGGACTCGGTGCCGCAGGTCCTGGTTTACAACAAGATCGATCTCACCGGCCAGGCGCCGCGCCTCGAGCGCGACGCGTCCGGACGGGTCCACAAGGTGTGGGTATCGGCAACGACCGGGGCGGGTATGGATTTGCTCATCGACGCGGTCGCGGAGCACTATCGCAGCTTGCGTCGCGCCGTCGTTCTGCAGTTGCCGCCCGACGCGGGCCGCTTACGGGCGGTCGTGTACGAGCGCCTCGATGTCGCGCGCGAAACTCCGCTCGAAACGGGCGGGTGGCTGCTCGAGCTCGCCCTCGACGCCACTCAGCTCGCCTGGCTCATGCAGCAGCAAGACTTCCAATCGGACTATATCGTCGCTGATTCCCCCAGCGTTCTTGCCCCTACCGCAAGCCTCTCCTAGAATGCGGCGTCCGTTTTTCGGTCGGAGCGCCCGCGCGCAGCCGGTGACGACGACTCTAACGAAGATCGGCCGTGGACGGAGACGAAGCGCCGGCCTTTCCGCCGTCGGAAAAACCCTTGAAGGATTCCCCGAGAGTAAACGCGCAAGTGGAAGCGCCGGGTGGGGCCGGGTGCCCCCAAGAACGGAGACGCGGCGCGTGCGCGCCGCTGCATTGGCCCGGAACGAGCGTCGTGTCGAAGCAAAACGTTCTCACCAGCTTGGCGAGGTATCCGGATGTGGCATGAACTGGCGGTGGCGGTTGCGTTGTTGCTCGTCGTCGAGGGCATCTTGCCGTTCGCTAATCCGGGCGCGTTGCGGCGCGCGCTCGAAACGCTCTACCAAATGAGCGACAGCCAGTTGCGCGTGGCCGGATTAACGAGCATGCTGATTGGGCTGCTGTTGCTCTCGATCGTCAACCGCTGAATCTATGACTGCCAAAGACCGCTGGCTGCTCCCCGAGGGGATCGAGGAGACGCTGCCCGCCGAAGCGCGCCGGCTCGAAACGATGCGGCGTGCCATTCTCGATCTCTTCGACCGCTGGGGTTACGCCCTGGTGATGCCGCCGCTCATCGAGTATCTCGATTCGCTCCTGACCGGCGTCGGCCGTGACATGGACGTGCAGACGTTCAAAGTCACGGATCATCTGACCGGCCGACTCATGGGCGTGCGCGCCGACATGACGCCGCAGGCGGCGCGCATCGACGCGCATTATCTCAAACGCGCGTACGCGACGCGGCTCTGCTATTTCGGTCCGGTGCTGCGCACGCGCGTCGACGAACCGGCCGGTTCGCGCGAACCATTGCAACTCGGCGCTGAGCTCTTCGGGCACAGCGGCCCGGAGAGCGACGCCGAGGTGTTGAGCCTCATGTTGGCCATGCTCGCGTTGATCGGCATCAGGCAGCCGCACGTCGACCTCGCGCACGTCGGTGTATTCGGCGGGCTGGTGCAGGCGGCCGGATTGAACGCAGAACAGAAGGACGAGCTGCTGAGCGCCGTCGAGCGGCGCGCGCGCAGCGAAGTCGACGGCTTGCTCGCCGGATGGTCGGTGAAGACGGAGGACCGCGGGCGGCTGCTCTCCCTGTTCGATCTGAACGGTGACGTCGCGGTGATCGAGCGCGCACGCGCCCTCTATCGCGGCCTGCCCGTGGTACTTGCTGCACTCGACAACCTGCAGGCGATCGCCGAACGCGCGCGCCGCGAAGCGGGCGTGGTCGATCTCTACTTCGATCTCGCCGAGCTCGGCGGCTACCACTACTACACGGGCGTGATGTTCGCCGCCTTCACGCCCGGGCAAGGCCGGGCGGTCGCGAAGGGCGGACGCTACGACGGCATCGGCCGCGCTTTTGGGCGCGATCGTGCGGCGACCGGTTTCGGCGCCGACTTGCGTCGGCTGTTCAGGCTCGCCGACGCTTCGGCGGCGGATACCGCCGGCATTCTCGCACCGCCCGACGACGATCCGGCATTGAGCGCCGAGATTGCGCGCCTGCGCGCCGCGGGGGAGCGCGTCGTTCGTCAGCTGCCGGGCGACACCGCGACGGCGGGCGATCTCGAGTGCGACCGCACGCTCAGGAAGCACGGTTCTCAATGGCGAGTCGAGCCGATCGCCGCGACGTCGACACAAGCGAGCTCAACTCGGACCCGCGGTTCGAAGTAGGCTCATCTCCAAATGTTTTGAGATCTCCCGATGGCGAAAAACGTAGTGATCGTCGGCACCCAGTGGGGTGACGAAGGCAAAGGCAAGATCGTCGACCTGCTGACCGATCGCGTGCACGCGGTAGCGCGCTTCCAGGGCGGACACAACGCCGGGCACACGCTCGTCATCGGCGGCAAGAAGACCGTGCTGCACTTGATTCCTTCCGGCATCTTGCGCGAGGGCGTGATGTGCGTGATCGGCAACGGCGTCGTGCTGTCGCCGGCGGCGTTGTTCAAAGAGATGGGCGAGCTCGAGCAGAACCGCGTCGACGTCCCGCCGCGCCTGCGCGTGAGCGAATCCTGCCCGCTGATCCTGCCGTTTCACGCCGCGCTCGACGTCGCGCGCGAGCGCGCGCACGGCAGCCGTGCCATCGGCACGACCGGCCGCGGCATCGGTCCCGCGTACGAAGACAAAGTTGGCCGTCGCGGACTGCGTGTGCTCGATTTGTTCGAGCCGCAAGTGTTCCGAGAGAAGCTCGCGCAGCTCATGGATTTTCACAACTTCGTGCTCACGCGCTATCTGAACGCCGAGCCGGTCGACTTCGAGAAGACATTCGATGAGACGCTTGCGTACGGCGAGCGCCTGCGTCCGCTCGTGGCCGACGTTCCCGGTTTGCTGCATGAGTACATCCGCGCCGGTAAGTCGATTCTGTTCGAAGGCGCGCAGGGCACGTTCCTCGATATCGACCACGGCACGTATCCGTACGTAACCTCCTCGAATACCTGCGCGGCCAACGCCGCGCTCGGAACGGGGGTCGGTCCGGAGAGCCTCGGCTATATCCTTGGCATTACCAAGGCGTACACGACCCGCGTCGGCGCCGGACCGTTCCCGACCGAGCTGCACGACGAGTTCGGCGAATATCTTTCGCGGCGCGGCAACGAGTTCGGCGCGACCACCGGCCGTCGGCGGCGCTGCGGCTGGTTCGACGCCGTCGCGGTTCGCCGCGCCGTGCGTCTGAACGGGGTCCACGGGCTCTGCATTACCAAGCTCGACGTGCTGGACGGTCTCGATACCGTGCGCATCTGCGTTGCATACCAATATAAAGGTGAGCGCCGGACCGCGCCGTTGGCGGGCGCGGATGCGATGGCGCAATGCCAGCCCGTTTACGAAGATTTGCCGGGCTGGAAGGAATCAACGGTTGGCATCAAGCGCAAGGAGGGGCTGCCGGTGAACGCGCAGCGATATCTGGATCGGATCGAAGCGCTGACCGAGGCGCGCATCGACCTGATCTCGACCGGTGCCGATCGCGACGAAACCATTATCCTGCACAATCCCTTCAACCGATGAGAGCGGTGGTCGCCGTTTAGCATCCGCGCCGTGTCGGATCTGTCGTTTCGTAAGGCAACCAAGGAAGACGCGGCGCAAATTGCCGCGCTCGTGAATTCCGCTTATCGCGGCGAGTCGAGCAAGCAAGGCTGGACGACGGAAGCGGATTTCCTCGGGGGCCAGCGAACCGACGAGGGGGAGATCACGAAGCTCATCGAAGCGGACGGCTCCCTCATTCTGCTCTGCTTTCAAGAGAACGAAATGATCGGCTCGGTGCATCTCGAACGCAGCGACGCGGGCGCCTATCTCGGCATGTTCACCGTCAAACCGACGTTGCAGGCGCGCGGGATCGGCAAGCGCTTCCTGGAGGTTGCCGAACGTACCGTGCAGACGGAGTGGGGCGCGAAGCGGATCGTGATGGCGGTGATCACCCGGCGGACCGAGCTGATCGCTTTCTATGAACGCCGCGGGTATCGCCGGACGGGCCGGTTCGAGACATTCCCGAACGACATCAAGTTCGGCATCCCCACAGTCCCGGACCTGCGCTTCGAGCTTCTCGAAAAAACCCTGACGTTATGACGTCGTCGCGGCTTCGCACCGAAGCACTTTGGCTCGGCGCGCATTGGGGAGCGAATTCAAGTTGGCGCGAAATGTTGCGGGTGGCGGCCGATCTGTCACGCCGCGAACTGCGACCCGGAACCCACCGGAAATAGAAGAGAAAAAACGGCGGGAAACGGGCACCGAGCCTTGCAACGCGAACGATCGGCCGCTCGGCGATTTCAGCAATTGGTTTCTGCATGCTTTCACTCAGCGCGAAATGTTCCGCATCTTGAGCCGTAAGCGGGAACGCCGGGGCTTCTTTTCGCGCTCGCCGCCAAATTTCAGAATCGAGTTCCGGCGCTACGTTTCAGTTCCGTTGTCCGGGCAATCCCGTTCTCGCTCACGGATTACGAAGTGACGGTACTCGTTGATATCTGTGACAAGTACCTGGCTCACGTCCGATAATCGCAGTGTCAGAAGGCCAAGAAAAAATGCGGCAGCTTCGTCAGCGCGAGCACGTCAGATCGCGAATGGAAGCAGCGCTTGGTCTAAAGGTGTTGGGCAGGTAGGCAATTTCATTGGATCAACACGGCGTTCTTGCGCAGCCATTTCAACGTCGCCCTGGCGCAGTGGTGCACCAGGCTTCGCGCCAGCGATCCGAGGTGAAGCGACCTGCATAACTCAGGGAAGAAATCATTCAAGGTTCAAGGAGGAACAAGTGAACACGCCAGTTCGCCCATTCATCAACGCGCCCGCTGAAACGATCAAGATCGCAATGATCGAGACGCTTTCCGGCGAGTTCGCGCCGACGGGACAAAACCTGCTGAAAAGCTACCAACTATTTACGGAGATAGCGAACCAAGAGAATTGGACCGGCGCGGGGCATGCGATCGAAGTCGTCGGCTTTGACAGTAAGGGCAGTCAGCAGGAGGCGCTCGCGCTACTCCAGGTCGCAATCGATCGAGGCTATCACTACGTTGCGCAGGGCAACGGCTCGCACATCACGGCTGCATTGATTGATGCCATCAGCCGGCACAACGAGCGCAACCCGGGTAAGGAAGTCCTGCTCTTGAATCATTCGGCGATCGATCCGGATTTGACCAATGAAAAATGCAGTTTCTGGCACTTCCGTTTTGATGCTCACTCCGATATGAAAATGGAAGCGCTCGCGAGCCTGATGGAATCGAATCCGAACATAAAAAAAGTGTACATCATCGGTCAGGACTACACGCTTGGGCATCAAGTTTCGCGTGCAGCGAAGGAGTATCTGAAACGCAAACGTCCGGACATTGAAATTGTAGGGGATGAACTGCATCCGGTCGCGCAGATGAAGGATTTCTCGCCCTATGTTGCCAGGATCAAGGCGTCAGGCGCGGATACGGTGGTCACCGGCAACTGGGACAGCGATTTGTCGTTGTTGATCAAAGCCGCGAGGGAAGCAGGCTTGCAAGCTCATTTTTACACCTACTACGCCGGCATGTCGGCTGGCGTAACAGCCGCGATGGGCGCGAGCGAAGTAGGAAAGGTGACGCAGGTCGGTAACTGGCATGCGAACATCACGAACTTCCCCGGCAAGGAAATGCAGGAAGCGTACAAGGAAAGATACAAAGACAACTTCTATGCCACGACGGCTTACACCCTCATTGCAATGCTTTCTAAAGCCGTCAAGGAAGCCAAATCAACGGACCCGGTGAAAGTCGCTTTCGCCTTGGAAGGGATAAAAATCCAAGGGTTTGCGGGTGGTGAAGTCGAGATGCGCGCGGCGGATCATCAAGTCCAAGGGACGCTGTTCATCTCAACCTGGACCGCCGTGAACGGCAGGGATATCAAGTACGATGAAGCGGATACCGGCTATGGCTGGAAGACTGACCGAATAATTCCACCCAGTTTTGTCGCGCAACCGACGCGCTGTCGGATGAAACGTCCGGCGCGACAATAGTTGGTGCATCTGCAATAGCGAACCCAGCCATCAGTTGTCCCGATCGGCAAGTAGGACAGAATCGGCGTGGGCCTGCTTTCTGGCGGCAGCGCATCGCTTTTCTGATTGCGAATTAGCGCGAATGCGCAATGGATTCACCACGGGAGATCAGTAACCCGATGCGCCGCCGATCAACTTTAGCAATACGCTGATTGGAACTCGGGCGCCTGCAATCGAAGGGCCGGCTCGCGCTGTCCGCGCCCGGCGATGAAAAGGATCTGCGCGAGGCAGCGCGCGACAAGCAGTGCCGCTAAATTCGGCGCTACTCGCAATGAGCATCGCCACTGAGTAAAAAGGATTTCGTCAGATTCCTGTTCAAGAGCGGCGCGGGCCGCGCGTCGCAGACGCGATTTGGATTCACCGGCGAAATGTTTTCAAGGCAGCACGGCAACGACGAATGGGCGCCGTTTCTGGCGCCGGGTACACGAAGTAGAAGCGAACAGTCGTACGTGCGGCGCGTTGCGTCGGCGCGCATGCCGAGCCGCAGCTTCGCTTGCCGATACGCGCCGAAAACCGTCGGAACGCGACATTAATGGCTTCGGGGGTAATGGGCGTACCGCGGGCCGTGGTCCGCGCATGAGCAGCAGCCTGCGTCGCTTCAGGAGGGACATCCTTGCTCAACACGCTGACCACCGGGAAATCCGGAAAGCCCCGCCAATGTTTTTGCTTTTCTTGGTGCGCGACGGATGTAAAACCGATACAGTGCGCGGCGTCAGGCCGTCATGGCGCGTACAACGATTAGATGACCGGATAGGAAAGGCGGAAAGCCCCGTGCCAACTGGACACCGGGCGCCGCGATGCGTACAGTCGGCCGACAGGGGTGAACAGAATCCGACAGGAACAACTCAAGCGCTGATGCTAAACCTGGTACCGAGGAGAGGACTTGAACCTCCACGGGTCGCCCCACTAGAACCTGAATCTAGCGCGTCTACCAATTCCGCCACCTCGGCACGGAGCCGTTCTACGACACGGCGTCCGGCAGGACGGCGCACTCTACCATAGCCTTTTTGCATGTCAACGCACGACAAACCGTCTTTTAACGATCCCATGGCCGAGCGCGAAGCGGCCCGATACGAATTTCCGGTCCCGAGCCGCGAGGCCGTATTAGGGCTCCTCGCCGAGCGTGGCGAGCCGATGTCCTTTGGCGATCTCGCCGAGGCCCTCGGCGTCCAGGGCGAACGCGATTGCGAGGCGTTCGAGCGGCGCCTGCGCGCGATGGAGCGCGACGGCCAGCTGCTGAAGAATCGGCGCGGGCTTTACGGCCTGGCGACGAAGATGAACCTCGTTCGCGGGCGCGTGATCGGCCACGCCGACGGCTTCGGCTTTCTCGAGCCCGAGGACGGCGGTGCGGATCTTTTCCTGCCCGCGCGCGAGATGCGGCGCGCGTTGCACGGCGACCGGGTGCTCGCGCGTGTGACGGAGATCGACGCGCGCGGCCGCCGTGTCGGCGCGATCGTCGATGTGCTCGAACGCGGGCAGCGCAGCGTCGTCGGCCGTTATACTGCGGCCGAGGGGATCGGTTTCGTCGTCCCTTCCGACAAACGGATCGCGCAGGAGATCGCGATACCCGGCGGCGCCGAAGCGAATGCAAAAGACGGGCAGATTGTCGTCGCCGAAATCGTGAAGCCGCCGACGGCGCGCAGCGGACCGATCGGGCGGATCATCGAAGTGCTCGGCGATCACATGGCGCCCGGCATGGAGATCGAGATCGCCATCCGCGCGCACGATATTCCGCACAAGTGGCCGAACGACGTTTTGGACGACGCCGGCCGGTATTCCGGCCAGGTCCCGGCCGACGCCATCGCCGGGCGCGAGGATCTGCGCGACGTGCCGCTCGTCACCATCGACGGCGAAGACGCGCGCGATTTCGACGACGCGATTTACTGCGAGCGCCGTGGGCGGACTTGGCGTTTGATCGTCGCGATTGCCGACGTGTCGAACTACGTCCGCCCGGGGAGCGCGCTCGATCGCGAAGCCTACGCGCGCGGAAACTCCGTGTACTTCCCGCAGCAGGTGATTCCGATGTTGCCGGAAGTTTTGTCGAACGTGCTGTGCTCGCTCAATCCCCAGGTCGATCGCTTGTGCATGGCCTGCGAAATGACGATCGGCGCGAAGGGCGAGATCAAGAAATATCGCTTCTTCGAAGCGGTGATGCGCTCCGCGGCGCGGCTGACCTATACGAAGGTCGCGAAGATTCTGGTGCGGCGCGACCCGGCGCTGCGGCGCGAGTACGAAGCGCTCGTGCCCGCGCTCGAAGAGGCGTACGCGCTGTACAAGGTGCTGCACGCCGCGCGCGTGCATCGCGGCGCGGTCGACTTCGAACTGCCCGAGACACGCATCATCTACGACGAGAACCGGAAGATTCAGCAAATCGTGCCGCTCGAACGCAACGACGCGCACCGGCTGATCGAGGAGTTCATGCTCGCGGCGAACGTGAGCGCCGCGAACCTGCTCGAGCGCCACAAGACGCCGGTGCCGTATCGTATCCACGAGGGACCGAGCGAAGAGAAGCTGATGGAGCTGCGCGAATTCCTGTTCGAGCTCGGGCTGTCCCTTGGCGGCGGCAGCGCGCCGAAGGCGCCGCACTACGCGAAGCTCCTCGCCGCCGTTTCGAAGCGGCCGGACGCGCGGCTGATCCAAACGGTTTTGTTACGGAGCCTGAGCCAGGCGATCTACAGTCCCGACAACATCGGGCACTTCGCGCTCGGGTACGAGCACTACACGCATTTCACGTCGCCGATCCGCCGCTACCCGGATTTGATGGTGCATCGTGCGATCAAGAACATTCTCCGGCATCAGCCGCCGGCGCTGTCGTTCGAGGAAGTGCGCGAGCGCGGCAATCACTGCTCGTTCACGGAACGCCGCGCCGACGAAGCGACGCGCGAAGTGATTCGCTGGCTCAAGGCCGAGTACATGATGGATCGCATCGGCGACGAATTCGACGGCATGGTATCCGGTGTGACCGGCTTCGGCATCTTTGTCGAGCTGAAAGAGGTGTACGTCGACGGGTTGGTGCACGTCACCGCGCTCGGTAACGACTACTTCCACTTCGACGCCGCCAAGCACCGCCTGATCGGCGAGCGTACACGCCGGACCTATCGGCTCGGCGATTCGATCCGCGTGCGCGTCGTGCGAGTCGATCTCGACGAAGCGCGCATCGATTTCGAGCCGGTCGGCGCAGCAACGGCGAAACCGGCGCCCGGTCGGGCGAATATTCATCGGCGCAACGTACGCCAGTCGAAGAAGAGCCGGACGCGCGGCCGTCGCCGCTGAATCGTATCCATCCCGGACGCGACCGACGCGTCGGCGGACGAATCGAAAAGATCGACAGAAGCGTTCCGGCCTCGATTGAATCTCGATGATTCACGACAGGGAGATCGCCAGCATGAAAATAATGAAGCGGTTTTTGCCACTCATCCTCATGGCGGTTTCAACTTTCGCGCACGCGGAAACATCAACAGAGCGGATTAGACTTGCGGCGGTTGCGGGCCTGGATCAGCCTTGCGCGGAGGACGGCATCTGCAATGCCGCAGTTTGTAAGAACGACCCGGACTGTTCGAAGCCGCCGGCGAACAAAACGGTCACGAACCCGCCGAAGGTTTATCCTTCGGCGGCCGTCCGCACGCCGTGTGGCGGTACCGTCAACGTGCAAGCGAGCGACTCGCCGCTTGGCGCGGCGGCGAGCACGATCGCGGGCCGGTACCCGGATTTCAATTGGGCGCAGAAGGCGAAGGACCCGCATTTCTTCGACGCCCATCCCTCCGGCGCGATGGCCACGAATCACGGCGAGCTGAAGGGGTTCGGCGTGACAATGGTGCGCGGGAAGTGGCCGAAGGCGATGGCCGACTCATCCGATAGCCTCACCGATCCGACGCTGCTGTTCTTCGATCGCAGACCCAAGAAGCAGGACGACTGGAACATCATCGGCATGGGTTATTCATTCGCGTTTCGTGCTGACAACGAAAAGCCGCCGACCGCGCTCGGCTTTGCGGCGGGTGATTGGTGGATTCACGAAGCCGGCTATCACCATTCGCCGGGCGACGGCGGCTTCAGTTGCGCGGACGACAAGGATATCAAGAAGCACGAAGCCAAAGCGGGTAAGCAGGTCGACGCGGCGGGTTGCGTTCGTATCGACGACGACGATCTCAAGACGCGCGAATTTCACGCCGACAAGAAGCACGGGCGCTATTGGGCGGTGCACATCTGGTTCGAGCCGAAGACTCAGCGGCCGACGATCGCGAAGACCGACCCGTGGTGCCGGCAGAGCAGCGATGCGGTCGCAGTCCCGAGCTGCGCGTTCTTCAAACAGGGCGTATGCCCGACGAGCATCGCGACGAATCAATGAACGACGAGTTGATCTGCGGGCTGCATCCGGTGCTGACCGCGATAAAGCAGCATCCGGAACGTGTCGAGGCGATCTGGGTCAACGAGGAACGTGCCGACAAGCGTATGAACGAGCTGATCGAAGTCGCACGGGCGGCGCGCGTCAAATTTCATCCGGTGCCGCGCGCAAAACTCGATAAGCTCGCCGAGGGGCAGCCGCATCAAGGCGCGGTCGCGCGTTTACGCGCGATCGAGGTCGGCGGCGAGAACGAGCTGGAAGTATTTCTCGCGCAGCCCCCACCGATGCCGTTACTACTGATACTCGACGGCGTGCAGGACCCGCACAATCTCGGCGCGTGTCTGCGCGTGGCCGATGCTGCGGGCGTGCATGGAGTCGTCGTGCCGCGCGACCGCGCCGCGCCATTGAGCGCTACGGTGCGGCGAGCGGCGAGCGGCGCCGCCGAAACCGTGCCCATTTTTCAGGTCGTCAACCTCGCTCGCGCCTTGGATGCGATCAAGGCAGCGGGAATTTGGCTCTACGGCGCAGCGCAGGAAGGCGTCGAAGAAATATATGAGCTGGAGTTGAACGTTCCGCTCGCCTTTGTGTTGGGAGGAGAAGGAGAAGGCTTGCGGCGACTGACGCGCGAGCGCTGCGATCGGCTGGTTCGTATCCCGATGGCCGGTAAGGTGGAGAGCCTCAATGTCTCGGTCGCTGCGGGCGTCGTGTTGTACGAGGCGATGCGGCAGCGGCGCAAGGGATCATAAAAAGACCGTCCATCAGCAGCAGCATTCCAGGCCGAATTCCTGCTCTCGCCTGACGCCGGTATTCATCCGTCTCACCTCCCTTTGTAACGAATTCCAAGAGGTGCGGCGCCGCAGCGGTATCCCAAAGTCCGGGAAAAGAGGCTCGAGGCGATGGGATTACCGCTCTCATGAGAGATTGGAACGACAGCGATCCATCTTGACGGCGTCGTCCGACTGTCTTTCTATTATGTGTCCGCGGTAAGCGTCTTGCATCAGACGCTGTCCGCCACGTGATCCATGGGGACCCGCAGAGCCGGGCCAACCGCGCGATGCGAATGTCCGCGTAACGATCTCGGTGCATGAACTAGTAGGCACACCAGCGATACAAGAGCAACGGCTGCTTGCGGCCGGTGATCGGCGTATCAGGGAGGAAGCGCCCAATGAAACAGTTCCTGATCGTGCTCGGTGTGATGCTCGCCGCGTTCATGCAAGTGCTCGACATGACGATCGTCAGCGTCGCCATGCCGCACATGCAAGGCGCGCTTGGTGCGACGCCCGATCAAGTCAGCTGGGTCCTCACCAGTTATCTCGTCGCCTCGGCCGTGTTCATGCCGCTCAACGGCTATTTCACGGACAAGTTCGGGCAAAAGAAGTTTTTGTTGGCGACTATTTTCGGCTTCGTCGCTACGTCGGCGCTGTGCGGCCTCGCCGGCAATCTGACAACGATGGTTTTGTTTCGTGTCCTGCAAGGCGCGTTCGGCGCGGCGCTGATTCCGCTCTCGCAATCCATCATGGTGCGCCTGTATCCGGCCGCCGAGCGCGGACGCGCCATGGCGATTTGGGGCATGGGCATCATGCTCGGTCCCGTGCTCGGCCCGACGCTCGGCGGCATTCTGACCGACCTGTTGAATTGGCGCTGGACGTTCTACATCAACATTCCGATCGGTGCGTTGTCCTGGTTCATCGCCTGGCGTCTTGCTCCGGATACCGAGGTACGCCAGCGCGACATGAACTGGCTCGGATTTGCGTTCATGGCGTTCGGCGTCGGCTGTCTGCAGTTACTGTTCGACCGCGGCAATCAGGAGGACTGGTTCGAGTCGCGCTTCATTCAGTTCCTTGCGCTGTTCGCGGCCGTCGGCATCTTCGCGTTTATCGTCGACAGCCGTCGGGCGAAGCACCCCGTCATACGGTTCGAGATCTTCCGAGATCCGAATTTTGCGAAGGCCTGTTTCTTTCTCGGCATATTCGGTCTGGGGCTGTTCGACGCGACGATCCTGCGTCCGCTCATGATGGAAGACTTGATGGGATACACGCCGACGGACGTCGGTTTGGTCCAGGGGCCGAGCGGCATCGCGAGTATGGTCGCTGCGCTCGCGACCGGTCGGTTGCTCTCCCGTTTCAAGCCCTATGCCATCATTCTCGTTGGCGTCATTTTCTGCACTGTCGGGACCTACTTCATGGTTCTGTACAGTCCGACGACAGACAAATGGTTTTTGATTTGGCCGAATATCGTCACGGGTTTGGGGTTCGGAAGCGTCTTTACGCCGCTGTCGACGTTCGCTTTTTCCACCCTGGCTCCGCAAAGTGCAGCGGAAGCCGCGGGCGCTTACAACTTCATCCGAACGATGGGGTCGTCGGCAGGCATCTCATTGACCGCCACCGTTATGACGCAGCACGGCCAGGCGGCTTGGCAGCACCTGGCGGAGCGCGTCCACGTGTTCAATCCCAACGTCGAATCCTACCTGAGCGGCGTGGGTCTCATGCCCACCGATCCGATGGGCGCGGCACTCATCGCGCACGAGTTGGGCCGGCAGGCGCAAATGCTGGCGATACTGGACGGATTGCTTCTGAACACGTGGCTGTTCGCGATACTCATTCCGATTGCCCTGTTCCTGCGCCCGCGACGCGCGCCTGCGCCGGTGGCCGCCCCGGTGCCAGCGTCGATACCCGCCTCTGTTCCCGCGTCCGCCCCTGCACGGGTGCCGGCGACGGTGCCGGCTAAGACTTGAGGGGCGCGGGGGAGTGGGTTGATCGCGCTGCGCCCGGTTCGTCTCGCTCTTGTTGTTCCCTCTCCCTTTTAGGGAGAGGGCAAAGCGGAGGTTTCGCCGATGCACTTAACGTGCATCGGCGCCGCCGAGCGCCCGCACACGGATGTGCGGGCCGGGGTTCAACGAGGCCACGCGGTAACGCCAGGGATGGCGGGCACGTGCTTGATAGCGAGATGTGTCGGAGCGCCCTTCGGGCGTGTTTGTCAAAATAAGAAATTTACTTGTGGGTGGTTGACCCATCGCTCCGCGCATCCTTGCGCTCTCGCGAAATTCGTACGTCCCTGTACAGCACGGCAAGCTACTTTTCTTTGTCTCGCCAAAGAAAAGTAGCCAAAAGAAAGGCGACCCCGGGCGGCGCGCCCGGCGCGAATGCACGTTGCGCCGCTCCTGCGCATCCCTGCGCCCGCGGCATTCGTGCA
>JBJMVQ010000018.1:0-7469 GCA_045810625.1 Sulfurifustis sp. | reverse complement strand
GGCCGAGCGCATTGTGTCGATACAGTACCTGGCAGCGGCAGTTCGGGCAGTGGCGCTCGGAGATCCTGTACGGTCTGGCCGTCAGCGCTCGCGGTCGTTGAGAGAGCAGGAGGTGTACGATCAGGTATTCAATTCCTCTTGGGATCTCCGAGTGTTCTTAGCCAGTTTGGAGATAACGCACAAGATCGAGACCGTTCTCCAAGCTCGAAAGACGGTGTACGAAACGCCTCCGATTGCGCTCGCACACTTCGTGGCCTACGTCTACACCTGTTCTCGACTCGCGAGGGCGAAATACGTCCCGGCGGCCGTTGCTGGCCTCGTCGGCACAGCGCCTTCCGACGCCGAGGTATTCGCTATTCGAGACGACTTGCGAGCCTCCGGAGCCAGACTCGGCGTCAGGGGGCGCCATGTTGAGGGCGTAGCCCTGAGTCGAGAGTTCATTGACAGTTTCGTCCAGAATAGATTTGGTGCGGAGGCGCGGTCTAACGAGCGCTTGCAGCCCACGGCGCAAGTGCCACCCTCTGAGAACTCTAAGGACTGAGCGCGCCGCGGCTGAGGCGCCGGCGTTAGCGCAGTCAATGTCCGCTCCTGGCCGAAAGTGGACGTCCTCTCCGGTCGCGCTGCCAATCTCTGTCGTCGCGTGTTGTCGTGCTCTTCTACATTAAATGGAGAACGCACTACCACGGGGAGCGAGTTCGGAGTACAGGAAAGCGTCCCTTTCAATTGGCGGTCACCAATGAACTGGTGACCGACGTTGTCGCAGCGGCCGCTTAGCGTTTACCGAATCTGCCTGTCCACCTGCTAGTAGAGCAGCGCCATGATCACGAGGTCTTCGTAAACGCCGTCGATGTAAATGGCGTTGCGCTTTACTCCCTCCTGCATGAAACCGAGCTTTTGGTAAAGCGCGATCGCCACACGATTGGGCGCGCGCACGGTCAGCTCCACGCGCTTGAGTCCGATTTCCTTGGCTTGTTTGAGTGCGGCGCGAAGCAGTGCCGTGCCGATGCCCTGACGGCGGTATCCGGCGATGATGCCGATGCCGAGTATGCCGCAATGCCGGTACACCGGCCGATCCAACGGTGAGATGTCGCACCAGCCGACGACCTGCTCGCCGACGCGGGCGACAAACTGTGGAAAACGGACGGCGCGCATGTCACGCACGAACGCGCGCGTCTGTGCGAGCGGGGGCGCCTCCAGGAACGCGAGGTAGCGGCGCTCGCGCGCGACGGCGTCGAGGGCCGCGCGCAGGCCGGGGATATCTTCGTCGGCGATCGGGGTGATACGGTAGCTCAAGGGGTTGTACCTGCTTCGCGGTTCGCAGTTTCAACCGGGCCGCACTTTTGGATATGCTTTCTGCCGAACATCTGTCGATCATTCTAAGGCATAGAACGAAGCGAAGGACGTCCGCGATGAAGCGCAAACCGACCAAAGCGCCGCGGCGACTGAACACCGAGATGCTCGCGAAACGTAATCGCGCGCTGCCAACCCAAACGCGCAAAGTGCTGGGCCGGCATTATGCGGCAAAGTATCGGGTGCGCTGACCAGGATCGAGTCGAACATGCTGACTTACACGCGCACTATTCGAGTCGATGGCCACGGTATGGCCATCCACTTCGGTTCCCCCGTGACGGCCGCACGCCTTCCCGGTGTCGTCGTGATCATGCACGCGCCGGGAGTCGACACATTCATTCACTCGATCGTTGAGCGCCTGGTTCGCGCCGGTTACGCCGCGGTCGCCCCCGATCTTTATCACCGGCAAACCGAACCCGGCTCGCCGCTTGAACGCATGCGCCGGCTGCTCGATCCGCAGGTCATCACCGACGGCAACGCTGCGATCGATTACCTGCGCGCGCAACCCGACGTCGATCCGCAGCGCATCGGCATCCTCGGGTTCTGCATGGGCGGACGCATCACCTATCTCCTGTCCGCGGCTAACCGGGACCTGAAGGCGGCCGTGGTGTACTACGGTGGCAACATCATGGTGCCTTGGGGTGCGAATGAACCGTCGCCGTTCCAACGGACGGCGGAGATCGGTTGTCCGCTGCTCTTCCACTTCGGCGAGGACGACGACAACCCGTCGCCGGCGAACCGCGTTCAGCTCGACACCGAGTTGACGCGCCACGGCAAGGCGCACGAATTTTTCACGTATCCGAACGCGGGTCACGCGTTCATGAATTTCACCAATCCGGAACGTTACCGCGAAGCGGCGTCCGAGGCGTCGTGGCCGCGGACGCTCCATTTTCTCGAGCGGCATCTGCGCGGACGCGCGTAGACGCTCGCAACCCAAGCAGAGGAGGTGGCATCGATGGCGTACACGTACGAAGAGCTCAAAGGCAAGACCGTCGCCGAGCTGCGCGAGATCGCGGCCGGCGTTCAGCACGAGGCGGTTCAGGGTTACACGCAGCTCCACAAGGACCAGCTGTTGCCGGCGCTATGCAAGGCGCTCGGCATCGAGGCGCACGCACATCATCACGTCGTCGGCATCGACAAGACGGCGATCAAAACGAAGATTCACGCGCTGCAAAAGAAGCGCGATGAAATTCTCGCGACCAAGGACCGTGCCGAGCTCAAAGGCGTGCTCCGCCAGATTCACGATCTGAAGCGCCGAATGCGCCGCGCGACGGTTTGACGCTTTAATTGCTCGCGCGCAACGCGCCCCCACCCTCACCCTCCCCCGTTTGCGGGGGAGGGAATGGGAGGGGGGCGAACGGTGCTTCAGTATCTTAATCCTTCCCTGCACGTCACGGCTTGCGGGGGAGGGAATGGGAGGGCGCGAACGCTGCTTCAATTCAATTTTGGAGACAGGTTCATGGAACGAAGCCGAAAGCTATGGGATTTCGCGTCGGTGTTGGACGACGCCTGGACGCTGCTAGAGCGCGGCGCGACGGACGCGGCGGCGGGTATGCACTATCCAGTAATGGCGACGCGCGGTTTGGACGATCTGCCGAACGCGCGCACATTGCTTCTCTGGCGCGCCGACCGCGCCGAGCGTCGGCTCTACTTCAATACCGACGCGCGCTCGCCGAAATACACGGAAATCACGCGCACGCCCTGGGCGTTGCTCGTGTTCTACGAGCACGCTATGCAAACGCAGTTACGCATTCATGCGCACGTTCACGTTCGCCGCGACGACGCGCTCACCGATGCGGCATGGCGCGACCTGCCCGCCGAGACGCGCCGCGTGTTCGCGACGCCGGTTGCGCCCGGCCATTCCGCGCCGGTGCCAATCGCGGGTCCTCCACTCGAAGCGATGTACCCGCACGCCGACGCGGACGCGGCCGGCTTGCAGCACTTCGTATTGCTCGAAGCGGTCGTCGCCCATCTCGATTGGCTGTACATCGCGCCGACCGGTCACCGGCGCGCCGCGTTCACGTGGAGCGGCGCGGGCGATCCGCAGGCGCGCTGGCTGTATCCGTGATTCAGAGGCTCAGCTAAGCGCCGCTGCGAAGCTGATATCGCGGCGCTCAACATGCCGTGTGTTGGTCCCGCCGGTTCGATGATTTGTTCAAACGTCGGGGGCCCGCAGCGGCGGCCGCGTTCAATGGCGGCTGATCTCGGAATGCAGCGGCTTGGTTTCCTCGTACTTTCGTTTCTGCTCCGGCGTCGCTTCGGTCTGGTACTTCTTGCGCCACTCTTCGTAGGGCATCCCGTAAATCGCGCGCCGCGCTTCGTCGTAATCCATCGCAACGCCGCGCTCCTTCGCCGCGGCCAAATACCACTTCGCCAGGCAATTACGGCAGAAGCCCGAAGTGTTCATCAGGTCGATATTTTGCACGTCGGTGCGCCGTCGCAGATGCTCGACGAGTCCGCGGAACGCGGCGGCCTCCAGCTCGATGCGGGTTTTTTCGTCCACAATGCTTTCTCCTATTTAGCAATGGCGGAAGTGTGGGCGCAGCGCGCGCCGGTTTCAAGCGATCTCAAGAATTTCACGGGGGCCGATACGCTGGGAGAGCGGCTAGTATTCTTCTCTCACCGGTGGAGGAGCCTACGATGCTAGACGTGAATCCCGAAACCGTTAATTCGCTCATCGAGACCGCGCGCATTTTCCAAGGCAAGGAAGGCGTGATCATTCCGGACGACACGACCGGATCGTCGGGCAACATCGCTGCCGACATGTTGACCGAGCATCAGGACGACAACACGGTGCAGGAGTTCAAGGCGGCGATCGACGATCTCGAGCCCGATCAGCAGGTAGAGCTGGTCGCGCTCATGTGGGTGGGCCGCGGCGATTTCGATCCCGGCGATTGGGACGCGGCAGTGAAGCAGGCGCGCGAGGAGTGGACGCCGCACACCGCCGAGTATCTGCTTTTCACGCCGTTGGTGTCGGACTATTGGGAAGAAGGTCTGGCGGCGTTGGGGTACGCCGCCGACTAACGTTCGGTCTCGCGATTCGCGAAGCGGCGACATCGTCGCTTCGCGCGCGCTGTATCTCTCAAGCAAGCATCCTGCTTTCGCATTCGTTCGGGTAATGGCTCGCGTGCGTTTTGACGTTCTCTAATCGTTCACGTTCCACCCTCAATTTTTTCATAGTTTCTCGTTATAGTCCGATTCGCGCGTGGGCGGAGTGACGGTCGCACGCCGTTTCCGAGCTGACGCGTTTGTTGTCGCGCGCGCGCGGTGAACCGCGCGTACTCGCTGAATAACAACGGAACGAAACAAGAATTGGAGAAGGGGAAGATGAATCGTTTCGAAGGGGATGTGTCTGCGCCGTCGAATGCTGTCGCCAAACCGAATTCCTTCCTGCGTCGGAACCTCAGATACCTCGTCTTACTTCTGTTGTCGTATCTTGGTTCGATCCACGTGGCCCACGCAGGCTGTAACACGAACCCAAACGATCCGCACGTTTGTTGGCCGGACTACTACGTGAGTAGTCAATCGGACGCACACAATGCCTGTCTCATCGATCAGGCCGACCTTCGCGCCTACTACGGACATGGGGAATGCGTTGGCCCCTCCTATACCGCAGCCGGAATAGGTTACTACAGCGTCTACGACGATCTGCCCGTCTCGTCCATCAAAGCTCAATACTATTTTCCGCCGGCAGGGTTCACCTGCCCCTCCGGCCAGCACTTCGACGCGCCCGGTCAGTGCGTCGCCGATGTGGTCCGAGATTCGCTCGGGTGCCAGTGCTCGGTCGCTTTCGCAAGAAGACCGGTTAGAGCCCTCGTCGACACGGGCGATCGCGGAAACCCTGCCAGCGCTTCGACCGGCAACAAGTACACGGGCGAAATCGATTTCAGCGCGGGCGATGCGATTCTGCCCGTTGGTCGGTTCTACAACTCGCAGTTCAATCAGGATCTCGGGTTTGGATTCGGGTGGATCTCCCGCTTCATCAATCATGTGGTCGTTAGTGGGACGACCTTCGTGATTCGGGATAATAGCGGTCGGGAAGAGCTGTTCACCTGTATAACGAGCGGCACCTGTACCGGGAGCGCCGACTCGCAGCTGACCGTAATCAAGGACTGGACCGGTTACTCCGTCGTCTATCGCGACAGGATGGTCGAGAAATACAACTCACTCGCAACGATTGAGAGACAAATCGATAGCAACGGCCGTACGACCACGTACAACTACGATCACGGCACCGGTGTTCTCAACAACGTCACCGGCCCCTTCGGTCATCAAACGCCGATTACGTTCAGTGGCAACCACATCGCCACCATCAAGGACCCGACCGGCAACACCTACACGTACAGCTACGACGGCAACAACAACCTTACCCAAGTCACCTACCCGGACGGCGCCGCCAAGCTCTATCACTACGAGAACACCGACTTCCCGCACGCCCTGACCGGCATCTCCTACAAGGAACCGGGCGGAAACCCCGTGCGCTATGCCACCTACAGCTACGACGCGAACGGCAAGGCCATCGTCACCGAGCACGCGGGCGGGGTGCAGCACTTCGGCTTCTCCTACGACAGCGACACCCAAACGACCGTCAGCGATGCCATCAACACCCAAGAGGTCATGACGTTCAGCTCGAACTTAGGCATCAAGAACCTCGTCTCGAACGTCAACTCCTCCGACGGCAAAGCGCTTATCCAAACGTTCGACGCCAGCAACAACCTGAGCTGCCGCCATGACGAAGAAGGCCGCGTCACGACCTACCTCTACAACAGCACCAACCAGCTCACCTCGAAGACGGAGGGACTGACGGGGAGCTGCGCATCGCCCGTCGCTACGACAGCCACGCGGACGATGACCTATCAATACCTGCCGACGATAGCCGATCTCCCGACGGTTATTACTTACCCGAGCGTCTTTCCGGGACAATCGAAAAGAGTCACGCTCGCCTACGACGACACCGGACACCCGTTCCTCCCAACTGCTATTACCTTGAGCGGCTACACGCCCTCAGGAGCCCCAGTTTCCCGCGCCGTGGCGCTGACCTACACGTCGGCCGGTCAGGTGGCGACGATCAACGGCGCCAGAACCGACGTGAGTGACCTTACCACCTTCACCTACAACAACTGCACGAGCGGCGGGAGCTGCGGCCGGCCGACGTCGGTCAAAGACGCGCTCAACCACATTACCAACTTCAACACCTACGACGCCGCCGGCCGTCTGACACAGATGACCGACCCGAACGCTTTAAAGACGAACTATACGTACGACACGAGAGGCCGGGTCAAGACGATCACGCAGACCCCCTCCGGCGGCACCGCCCGGACAACGACCTACATCTACAATGCCGCCAACAACGTCACCTCCGTCACCTTCCCCGACGGCATCGTTCTTACGTACACCTACGACGCCGCGCAGCTCCTGCGCCAAGTCACCGACAATCTCGGGAACAAAGTCGTCTACGACTACGACCTCAAAGGCAATCGCACCCAGGCCTACACCTACGACCCGACCAACACCTTGGTGCGCGCGATCGACCTCGCCTACGACGCCCGAAACCACGTCAACCAGATCAACCACAGCGGCTCGATCACCCAGCAAATCGCCGATGCCATCGGCAACTTAACGAGCGTTACCGATCCGAACGCCAACCCCCCGACGCAAAACGGCTTCGATGCGCTCAACCGCCTCGTGCAAACCTTAAACAGCGCCGGCGGCACCACGACCTACGGCTACGACATCGCCGATCGGCTCACGCAGGTTACCGCCCCGAACAACGCCACGACGCAATACGTCTACGACGACCTCGGGAACCTGCTGCAGGAAATTTCCCCGGATCGCGGCACGACGAGCTACACCTACGACAGTGCGGGGAACGTATTGAGCAAGACCGACGCGAGAGGGATTGTCGTCAATTACACCTACGACGCCCTGAACCGAGTCACAAGAGTCACCTATCCGGCCTCTAGCAGCGAGAACATCGCCTACACCTACGACAGCGGCACCAACTGCACCGCCGGCATTGGGCGGCTCTGCCAGGTCGTCGATGCCTCCGGCACCACCCAATACGGCTACGACGCCTACGGCAACGTCACACGCGAACAAAAGACCGAGCTCGGCATCAA
>JBJMVQ010000017.1:0-54445 GCA_045810625.1 Sulfurifustis sp. | reverse complement strand
CCGCGCCGCTGCAGAATAGTCGACTGTGGGCGTGATATCCGTCGCGTCGTGGGTACGGGGTGCGTGCGCCAACATTTCGAGCACGGGAAGCGGCGCAGCAGCGAGTCTTGTAACGTCGTCGGCACGGCTCTGAAGGAAGCGGGTGCGGGCGGCGTTGAGATCCAGTACCGGGAAGTAATCCGAGTTGACCGCGACAGGGAGGGATGCAAACAAAGGCCAGAGGAGATCGCGGTCGCCGATCCGCCGCAACGCCAAGTCTTGCTCATTCCCGACGCCGATGCGTCGCAATTCCTCGGCAAACGCCGGTTGCCTCAGTAGCGTCAACTTCGGTGCAGCGACGCTGCCGTCCACGCGCGCGACAATGACGATGTCGCCTTCGTTAGCGGCATAAATTGCATAGTCGGTGAAGTTCTGGTCGAGGGCCTTTATGACCGAAGCGACAAGGTTTAGATCGATCTCGTAAAGCTGCAGCCATTGCACGAACAGCCCGCCCGGGTTCAAGTGCGCCCGTGCACGCCGGTAGAACTCGTCGGAGAAAAGACCGGCTACGCCGCTGACCCAGGGGTTCGATGGCTCGGAGACGATAATGTCGTAGCGCGCACGGTGTGCAGCAAAAAACGTCTTGGCGTCGTCGATATAAACACGTGCACGCGGATCCGTGTAGGCTCGCGTTACGCGCGCGCCGTAGCGACGCGCACCTTCAACCATCGCCGGTTCGATCTCCACGATATCCAGCTGTTCCACGTCGGGCGAAGCGAGCAGAACGTGAGCCGTCAAGCCGGAGCCAAAGCCGATATTGGCGACCGCGCGCGGATGCGCGTGGAGCAGGAGGGGCAACGCGCCGAGAAGCGTCATCGTGGCCTCGTCGGGCGCGGGTGGTGTATCGCTGGCGTTGATCAGCGCGTCAGACTTGCCATTGGTGAGAATGCTGATACCGCCGTTTCTGTCTCTGACCACGTCGACGGTCGCCGTTTTGCCGTCGCGATGGAAGAGTATTTCTCCCGAGCCGGGCTTGAACAGAATACCGTGTCGGTAGACGCCGGACGCCATCTTGTACTGATCGAATTCGATGCCGCCGACGATGGCGATGATCAGCGTGCCTGCCGCCGCGATCGCGCCGGGGACCAGCCAAGAGCGCAGTCCGATGACGTGGTATAGGAGCACGATCCCGAGCGCGACGTCGATCGTTGCACCGACGGCGACCAATCCTTTAAGCCCGAGAAGCGGCAGGCCTATATGAACCGCGCCGATGACGCCGAAAATGGCGCCGAGCGTGTTCGCCGCATAAACGGCGCCGATGCTCTTTTCTCCGTAGTTGCGCCGCAGCAGCGCGTGGGTGATGAGCGGCAGCGTCATGCCGGCGAAGAACGTGGCCGGGAACATGATGCCGAGGGCGATCGCATGGCTCGCGATATTGAACACGCGGTAGCCGTCGGGCGTGCGTGCGAGCGCCTGCATGATCGCGTGCATCACGTCGAAGCTCGTGTTATAGCCGACGAGCGTTGCCATAGCGAGGAATCCCATCACGATCTGCACGATGCCGAGCAGTCGTAGCGGCTCCCGCGTGTGGTCGATTCGGCGGCGGATCGCGAGGCCGCCGAAGGCGAGCCCCGAGATGAAGGCGCTCAGCATCAGTTCGAACGCGTGCGTCGAGGCGCCGAGCACGAGCGTGAGCATGCGTATCCAGCCGATCTCGTAGATGAAGGACGCGGCACCCGTGAGGAATGCGACGACGAGAAGGAGGCGCCAGCCTTCGACACGCTCGCCGGTCGCGCGTGCGCCGTCGGGGAGCGGCTTCTCCGGGGTGTTGCGGACCAACCCCCAAACGACGATGGCAAGGAGAATGTTGACGATTCCGGCGGTCAGGAGCGTTCCCGGCAGCCCCACGAGAGCAATCAGCAGGAACCCGCTCACGAGCACGCCGATCGCCGCGCCGAGGCTGTTCGTGAAGTAGAGCATGGCGAGACTTGCGCCGGGCGCGTCCGGGAAGCGCCGCAAAATTCCGGTGCTCATCAATGGAAACGTCGCGCCCAAGAGTATGGAAGGGATAAGGATGAGCGCTGCGGAAAGGGTCCATTTGAGAAGGTCGATGGCCCACGGCGTATTCAGATTTGGAATCAGCGTCGCGTAAGCGAAATCGGTCAGGCGTACGAAGGCGCCGTGAAAGATCAGTGCGTAGACGCCGATTGCGCCTTCCACGAATGCATAAGCGAGCAGCAGATTCTTACGATCCTGAGAATAACGGCTCGCGAGCCAGGCGCCGAGCGCCATGCCGCCCATAAAGATCACGAGCACGAGCGACTGCGCGTAGGCCGCGTGACCGAGAAAGAGTTTTAGATAATGGCTCCAGATGGATTCGTAGATGAGACCGGAGAATCCCGAGAGGGCGAACAGCAGATAGAAAAGACCACGGGTTTGTGGCGGCCGGATTTTGGGCGCCATGGCGTTCTATGCGCGTTTGGGAGGCTTTTCAAAATGTAGTCGAGGCACTAGCTGACGCAAGCCGGAGAGCGGTTTCCCCCCTCCCGAGATCCAAGATCCAGTCGCTTCTAGGCGTACTCGTCGGCCGCTGCGACACGTGGGGAGGCGAGATGGAGGCGTGATTCTCACCCGAACACGAAACGCAAATGGCCGACAAGGTCGGCCATTTGGAAGGGATTGGTGGAGCGGAGGAGGATCGAACTCCCGACCTTCGCATTGCGAACGCGACGCTCTCCCAGCTGAGCTACCGCCCCAATCGTTTAAGGTCGTCGCGGCAAACGGCCGGCGACGGCGTGCATTGTAGGATAACCCGCCACCGGACGGAAGTTCCGCGTGTGTGGAAACGCGTCGGGGCGGCGTCAGCAGACCGGCGGCGGGGTGGGGGTGACCTATACTTTCTCGAAATCATGACCCACATCCTAGGTATCTCCGCGTACTACCACGACAGCGCGGCGGCGCTCGTCCGCGACGGGGAAATCGTTGCGGCGGCGCAGGAAGAGCGCTTTTCCCGTAAGAAGCACGACGCGCGGTTCCCGCGAGCCGCGGCGGCGTATTGCCTGCGGGAGGCGGGGTTTCGGCTCGCGGACGTGGACTACGTCGTTTTCTACGACAAGCCGCTGATCAAATTCGAGCGCCTGCTCGAAACTTATCTTGCCTATGCGCCGAAAGGGTTCGCCTCGTTCGTGGCGGCGATGCCCGTCTGGCTGAAAGAGAAGCTCTTCCTCAAGACAACGCTGAAGAAAGAGCTCGCGGCGCTCGGCGACGTGAAAATATCGGCGTTGCCGCCGTTGCTGTTCGCGGCACATCATCAGTCGCACGCCGCGTCTGCCTTTTTTCCGAGCCCCTTTGAGAACGCCGCTGTGCTCTGCATGGACGGCGTCGGCGAATGGGCGACGACGTCGGTCTGGCTGGGACAGGGCAACCGTCTGACTCCGCAGTGGGAGATCGATTTCCCCCATTCGCTCGGCCTGCTGTACTCGGCGTTCACCTATTACACGGGCTTCAAGGTCAATTCCGGCGAGTACAAGCTGATGGGCCTCGCGCCCTACGGCGAGCCGCGCTACGTCGACACGATTCTGCGCGAGCTGATCGACCTGAAGCCGGACGGCACGTTTCGCCTGAACATGAAGTATTTTAACTACGCAACGGGCCTGACGATGACGAACCGCGCGTTTGACGCGCTGTTCGGCGGGCCGCCCCGCGCGCCGGAGTCGACACTCACGCAGCGCGAAATGGATATCGCGCGCTCGATTCAGGAAGTCACCGAAATCGTAGTGCTGCGTCTGGCGCAGACAATTCATCGCGAGCTCGGGAGCGATTATCTCTGCCTCGCCGGCGGCGTGGCGCTGAACTGCGTCGCGAACGGGCGGTTGCTGCGCGAAGGCCCGTTCCGTGACATATGGATACAGCCCGCGGCGGGCGACGCCGGCGGCGCGCTCGGTGCTGCCTTCTCGGTCTGGTACGAATATCTCGGCAATCCGCGTGCAGCGCCAAACGGGGACGGTATGCGCGGAACGTATCTCGGCCCGCGCTATTCCGACGGCGAGATACGCGCGGCGCTCGAGGCGAGCGGCGCGCGGTATCGACGCGTCAACCGCGACGCGATGATCGAAGAAGTCGCCGCTCTGCTTGCCGAAGAAAAAGTCATCGGCTGGTTCCAGGGACGCATGGAGTTTGGACCGCGCGCCCTCGGCGCGCGCTCGATTATCGGCGATCCGCGCAGCCCGCGTATGCAGTCGGTGATGAATCTCAAGATCAAGTACCGTGAATCCTTCCGGCCGTTCGCGCCGGCCGTATTGGCCGAACGCGTATCGGACTATTTCGATCTCGACCGCGCGAGTCCGTACATGCTCCTCGTTGCGCCGGTTAAAGCGTCGCATCGCATCGAGATGACAACCGAACAGCAGAAGTTGTTCGGCATCGAGAAGCTCAATGTGCCGCGCTCAACCATTCCCGCGATCACGCACGTCGACTATTCGGCGCGCGTCCAGACCGTCCATGCCAGTACCAACCCCGTATTCCACGCGTTGATCGAGGAGTTCGAGCGCCGTACTGGGTGCGGCGTCCTCGTGAACACGTCGTTCAATGTGCGCGGTGAGCCGATCGTGAATACCCCGCAGGACGCTTATCGATGTTTCATGCGGACCGAGATGGATTACCTCGTGGTCGACAACTATCTACTCGCTAAAACGGATCAGCCGCGGCAGGAGAAGGACATATCGTGGCAGCGCGAGTACGAGCTCGACTAACCGGATCATGTCTCTAACCACGAATCCCTCCGACAATGAGCTCCGTCAATTCGGTCTGCTCCTTGGCGGATTTTGCGTTGCGGTCTTCGGCATCGTTTTGCCGTGGATGGCGGCGCGCTCGTGGCCGGTATGGCCCTGGCTGGTAGCAGCTGTGGTCTGGCCGCCCGCGCTCATTCGGCCGCGGTGGTTGCGCGGCGTGTTTCGCGTCTGGATGACCGCGGCGTCTGCGATCAACTGGGTGGTCACGCGCGTCGTCCTCGCCGTTGTCTACTATTCTTTAATAACTCCGATCGGTTTCGTTATTCGGCGGCGCGGCAAGAACCCAGTGATGCGCGCTCGCGATCCGACGCTCGTCACTTATCGCGAAGACGCGAGCGCTCAACTGCCCGAACACATGGAGCGGCCTTTCTAATGCTCGAGTTACTGAACGATCTGTGGGCGTACATGCGCGTGCGCAAGAAATTCTGGTTGTTGCCGATCATCGCCACCCTCCTGCTGCTCGGTATATTGATCGTGCTGGGGCAAGGATCGGCGATCACGCCGTTCATCTACACGCTGTTCTGATCCATGCCGGCGAAAACGAAGCGGTCGAAGCACGGCGAATGGCTGCTCGCAGCAGGTGTCGTCGCCGTGACTCTTGTCGTGGCGCTTGGGTTGATACGCTGGTTCGCGCCGCAGCTCCTCGGGATCCCGGTCGATTTGCAGATGGTGCGGGTCGCGAAGGAGGTCCCGCCATTCTACGAGAACATTTTCCGTAAGGAAGACATCGATAGCCAGGCTTTTCTGTTGAAAGATCCGTACACGAACGTTCGTGGCAGACCGTTGCTGGTTAGCCCGGGCTTAGTTGGCCCGCACGACTTGCTCGGGTTCCGTAACTACCATGTCCCCAACGTGGCCGACATCGTCACGATCGGCGACAGCCAGACGTATGGCAGCAACGTCGTTATCGATGACAACTGGCCGAGCCAGGTTCGAGGTCTCTTGCGGGGTGGTCGGATCGAGCTGTACAGCATGGCGATCGGCGGTTGGAGCGCCGTGCAGTATCTCAATATATTTCGTCACGCGACGTCTCTTCGCCCACGCGTGATTGTCGTCGCATACTATACAGGTAACGATCCCGATGAGTCGGTAACCGCCGCGTATTCATCAGATTTGTGGACGTCGCTCCGGCCGAGCAAGACGATGGATCTTAGCGACAAGCCGCGGTTCCCGGGACTTTCGTCGGCACCTTCCGACAACTGGCGAACTCAGTTTAAGTCCGGCCTAAAGATGACATTTACGCCGGCGCTGCGCCTGATATCGAACGATACTACGTATGCAACAGTGCGCGCAGGTTACGAGATAATTGAGACCACCGCGCGTTTGATGGACGCGGCGGCCGCGGAAGCCGGGATCGGTCTCGTGCTCACGGTTATTCCGACGAAGGAACTGGTGTACGCCGAGCGTATTCACCGCGAGGCGTTGCCGGCTGATTCGCAATACCTTCGCCTCGTCGGGTTTGAGCAGCAGAACATTGATCGCATCGCACGAGCGTTCAAGAGTTTGAAGCATGCGAAATACGTCGATGTCGTGCAGCCGTTACAGGAAGCGGCACTCAAAAGCGACCTTTTATATCTCGGCGGTCCTGACGGTCATCCGCTCGCGGAAGGATATCGTGTTATTGCGAACGCGGTCGCGCCGGTAGTGAGGGGATACATTGCGCCCCCGCCATACGGACTGGTTGGCGTTGAGGCTGGCGGTAACGGAGCGCGTGTTCATATGTTTCTTGTCGACAAAGACGGAGTCTGGCGTTTTACAAGTCGAGAATTAGTCGCTGCAAATGGCTGGCGACCGGAAAACGCGCGGTTGATCAACTTGCGCGACATCGCAGGGTTCCCGTTGAAAGGTGTGATTTCCGTTGTTGATCGTCGGCAGTTCGGGCCTGGTCGATTTCGCCACGCTTCAACGCCGGGTCAGTCGCACTAAGTAGATCCCGCCAGAGATTCGGACAATGTACCGACTACTGCGCGTTGCATATGTCCTGGTCGCGCTCGGTTTCATGGCGTTCGTCATCACGCGCGAATGGGACAAGCTCCGTATTCTCGAATGGCACTACCGGGTCGACCTGCTCCTGTTTTCAATTGTGCTGGCGGCCATCATGTATGCGCTAAACGGCTACGGTTGGCACCTCATCCTGAAGGCGCTCGGATACGAGCTTCCCGCTTATCGCAGCGTCTACGTTTGGATTTTCGCATCGCTCGCCCGCTACGTGCCCGGCGGTGTCTGGTCTCTAGCCAGTCGCGTCGCGCTGGCGAAAGCGGAGGGTGTCGGCGTCGCGGAAGCAACGGTGAGTTTATACATCGAAGCATTGCTGTTGCTCGCCGCATCGCTCGCCGTCGGCGCGGCGGCGCTAATTTCGGCTGCCGGGTTTCCGCTGTCTTTGCCGGCCGCCATCGTGATGCTTGGGGGATTCGCGTTCTTGTTGCACCCGAAGGTGGTGGCGCTCACCCGGTTGATCCCGGGGCGAATCGGAAAGGCGTTCTCGCAGGTGTCGATCCCCGCACCGCTTCCGATGCTCCGTCTGTACGGCTGCTACCTTTTTGTTTTTGTTTTGTACGCGCTGGCGTTTGTTTTCTTCGTCGACTCGGTTTCGCCGCTACCGCTTCAAAATTGGGTGCTCGTTGGAGCGAGCATGCCCCTCGCGTTTTTTGCGGGCTTCATTATCGTGTTCGCGCCCGGCGGTATCGGCGTACGCGAGTCCGCGCTGTACCTGCTGCTTTCGCCGTATCTGTCCGGTCCGGAGGCGCTTCTGATTTCCGTCGGTAGTCGCTTATGGTTCATGGCCGCGGAAGCGGTCACGGTGGGGGTTTGTGCACTCTACGCGCGCGCAGCGCCCCGTTCCCCGGGGAATTGAGCGAGGCCGGACTCAGGCTACGGATGGCGCGTGATACCAGCGATGAAAGACAAACAGGCTCCAGAGCTTGAACCCGTTGTCGACCGCGCCGCGCTGGTGGTCGCGCCATAACTTTCCGATTGCATCGTAATTGAAGAAGTCCGATCGGCCCGCGTGCAGCACCGTGTCGTCGAAGTCCGTCTTCAATATCGTACGAAACCAATCACCGAGAGGAACTGCAAAGCCGTGCTTGGGACGGGCGAGCAGCGAAGCTGGGACGATTTTCTCGAAGCTGTCGCGCAAAATTCGCTTCTGCGTGCTCCCGTTCAGTTTGTGAGATAAAGGCAGACGACAAGCGAGCTCGACCACGCGGTAGTCGAGAAACGGGTTTCGCACCTCGAGGGCGTGCGCCATGCTCATCCGGTCGACTTTGACGAGGATGTCTTCGGGAAGATAACTGACGAGATCGGCGTAGATCATCCGCGAGACGTCGTCGAGGCTCGTGCAGCCGAAATCGGCCAGCGGGTCACCGGCGCCGACCCAAGTCGGGTCCAGGAATAAAGCGCGACGCTCGTCGGGAGAAAAGGTTTGCGCGAGCCAGTCGTTCGGTGCAGTGGCGGAGCGTTCGGCCAACTGAATGAATAGCCGTAGTTGCTTGGACCAACTGTTGCCATAGTACTTCTGACTTTCGGGCAGCCAACGCAATAAGTTGGCGGAGACGTGCCTGCGAACAGCCTGCGGGAGTGTCAGGTAGAGGCGGACATATCGGCGCGCATAGTAGCGACGATAGCCGGCGAATATCTCGTCGGCGCCGTCGCCTGAAAGCGCCACCGTTACCGCTTCGCGTGTGGTGCGGCAAAGGTGCCACGTCGGAATGGCCGACGGATCGGCGAACGGCTCACCGAAGTGGCGTAGCGCGGCGTCGAGCACCGGGACGCAGTCGAGCGGCAATTGGCGGCTGTGGTGGCGGGCGCCGAACGCGCGTGCCGCGGCCTCGGCATGTTCCGTCTCATCGAACGATTCCTCGGCGAAGCCGACGTGGAAGCTGTCCACCGTCACGCCGAGACGATTCATAATGCTGACCACGATCGTTGAGTCGAGGCCGCCGGAGAGAAACGCGCCGAGCGGTACGTCGCTGCGTAGCCGCAGTCGCACGGCGTCTTCGAGCAGTGTTCGCAGTCGTTCGCACGACGCGTCGTATGACTCGGTCTCCGCTTCGGGCAGTGGGGGTGTCCAGTACCGTGCTGTATCGACACGGCCGTTGCGATATCTGAGGTAGTGCGCCGCGGGCAGTTTGCGAATTCCGCGATAGATCGTGCGCGGCGCGGGGATGAACTGATACGCAAAGAAATCCTGCAGCGCCGCCTCGTCGAGCGTTCGATCGATGCCGGCGAACGCGAACAGCGCCTCGATTTCCGAGGCGAACGATAAGGCGCCGCCGGTTATCGCGTAGTAGAGCGGTTTCTTCCCGAGCCGGTCGCGCGCGATGAAGAGCTCCCGGGTCGATTCGTCCCAGACGGCGAACGCGAACATGCCGTTGAGCTTTTCGAGGCAGCGTTCGCCGTAACAAATAAACGCGGCGAGCAGTACTTCCGTATCACCCTGGCTGCGAAACGAGACGCCGCGGGCGATCAATTCCTTCCGCAGTTCGACGTAGTTGTAGATCTCGCCGTTGAAGACGATGGTGTAGCGTCCGTCTTCGGACGACCACGGCTGCGGGCTGCCCGCCACGTCGATAATGCTCAGGCGACGGTGGCCGAAACAGGCGGTGGAGAATTCCGTGATGCCGCTGCCGTCCGGTCCCCGGTGCGCGATTCGGCTCGTCGCGTTTGCGACCGCGGTCCGATCCGTGCGCGCGCCGTTGGGAACGACCTGTCCGACGATTCCGCACATGCTGTGCTAAGTGTTCTTGGTTGCCAGGGCTCGATAAGTGCGAAAGTAGTTTTCCGCCGTCTCGCGCCACAATAATCCGCGTCGCCGGATCGCGTCACTACCCGCGCTGCCCAGGCGGCGACGCAGCTCCGGAGCGTCGGCGAGTGCCTGCATGTGGCGAGCTAAATTGTCGACCGAATCGGGATTGAACAAAAAACCCGTCGTGCCGTGTTCGATCAGTTCGTCGACACCCGGGATATTGCTCGCGACCACCGGCAGACCCGCCGCCATTGCTTCGAGCACCGCGTTCGGCCGGCCTTCGCTTCGGCTTGCCAGCACGAATACGTCTGCTTGGGCGAGCCGATCGGCAATTGCCTGCGGTGGCACGGCGCCCGTGAACTCGACTCGTTCGCGCAAACCGGCGCCATCGACCAATTCCTGCAGACGCGATTGCTCCGGCCCGTCGCCGATTATCGTGAGGCGCGTGTTGCCCGATAGCTTTCCCAAGGCCGCGATGATCCGATCCACGCCTTTTCTAACGATGAGGCTCCCGACCGTCACGAAGTTACATCGCTCGTGGCCAACGGCGGATCGCTTGGCCGATACCTGTAGAAAAACGTCTTCGACACCGTTTTCGATCACGCTGATCGACGCTGCCTGTTGAGGATAGCGGCTGCGCGTCCAGGCCGCGATCGATTCGCTCACGCAGACGATCCGTCGGCTCAATCGCAGGCACAGAGCCAATATCGTTCGGTCGAACCACGATCGGTGCGCGCGTGTCACGTCATCGCCGCGCAGCGTCGTAACGACGGGTACGCCGGTAAGCTTTCCGACGAGGCCGCCGATTGCGCCGCAGATCGCCCAATTCGCGTGGATAACGTCCGCCTGCCGCGCCGCGCGCAGGCTGCGCACGAACATCGACAGCAGAAAAGGTGGCACGAGCAGGTACGCCCATTTGTGCGTGCGCAACGCTACCGGAATGCCGCCAGGCTCGTGCGCGAGAATCTGCAACGCTTTCGGCGCGTATCGAAAAGTGGCGAGCGCGGCCTTGTCGGAAGTCCTCGGCGCGACAATCCCGCGCGGCGCCGGCGTGACCACAGTGACGGCTGCGTCGGGCGGCAAGTGCTCCACCAAGCGAGCCACGAATATTCCGGACGAAGAGCCCGAGGTGAGCGGATACGATGTCGTCAGGACGACCAGACGCATGTTGTCGGGTCAGCGCGATCCGCGGCGCGGGTGCCGAGCGTCGGTCATATTGCGGTGTCCCTCGGGCTAACTGCTCTTGTTGCCGTTACTGTAAAGCAGGTTTGTGATCTGCTCCGAAACCAAACCAATCAGGAAGATCAGCACCGACGTTGTGAACAGCAATACCGTCATATTGGTGAGGCGGCCGATGGTCGTATACGTGTAAACGTAGTAGAAGAGCGCCGTCAAGAAGAAGCTCGAGCTCACGGGGACGAAAATCCGCAACGGAGAGTAGAGTGTGCCGACGCGAAAGATAATGAGCAGAAACCGTGCGCCGTCGTGCAGCAGCCTGATGTGACTTCGGCCTTCGCGCTTTTTCGCCTGAATCGGGATATATGCGACCGGATAGCCGGCGCGGAAGAAGGACATCGTAATCGTCGTCGGATACGAAAAGCCGTTCGGCAGCAGATACAGAAACTGCCGGAACTTCTGCGCACGTACGGCGCGAAAACCGGAGGTCAGATCGAGGATGTCCTGTCCCACCATCCAACTTGCCAGGCGGTTATAAATGTAATTGGCAGTGAATCGGCCGATGTTTGCCTGTCCCGAGTAGTTGCGTGCGCCGACCACCATATCGAACCCTTCATCGAGCTTGGCGAGCAGGCGCGGGATATCTTGCGGATCGTGCTGACCGTCGGCGTCGAGAAATACGATGATCTCTCCACTCGCCTTGCGTGCGCCCGTTTTGATCGCCGCGCCGTTCCCCATGCTGTAGGGATGCGATACGACGGTCGCTCCCAGCGATTTTGAGCACGCCGCCGTATCGTCCGTCGAGCCGTCGTTGACCACGACAAGCTCGGCGTCGGGGAACGCGCTTCGTATCTTGGGCAGCAGGTGCCGAAGGTTCGACGCTTCGTTCTTCGCGGGTATGACGATCGAAATCGAAGTCATGGATGATCGTTGTGTTCGCTCAACAGGTATTCCACAACCGCGCCGGCAACGGGCATTGGTTCTTGCCATTGAGCTTAAGCAAGGTGTTCCCGAGCGCGATGCTCATTTGTTTGGTTTTCTCGGTCTGCTCTCGCGTGCCCCATTGTTCCTGGACTGCCGCAGTGAACGCGTAATACCGAAGCACAGCGGGCGTCTTCGCATACGCGAAGTCGAGGCCGGCGGCCAGCTCGCGCGTTGCCGCCTGCGGGTCGCCGGACTTTATCAGTAGCGCGGCGAGATCCGCGCGCGCATCGTAGAACCATGGGTTGAGGGCGAGCGCGTGACGATACGCCTGCGTGCTTGCTGCAAGCCAGTCAGGGCCGGCAAGCGCTGAGTTGTCCTGAAACAGTTTCGCCCGGATCACCGCGGCGTCCCAGCGTAGCGGATTGAGGTGCTCGACGCGGTCGAGCAGATGCAGCGAGTGATCAAACATTCTTTTGCGTTCCACGGCTTCGGTCGCGGGGATTTGCCGCAGCACTTGGCGAATGAAGTCTGCATAGCTGGTCAGAACGCGGTCGTTGGCAGCGCCGAGGAGCGTCGCCTGACGAAAGGTGCGATCCGCGTCGTCGAGGTCGCCCCTTCGCGCGTAGGACACCGCCGCTTTTGCCAGAACGTCACTGGTTCCATACGTAAAAAGATATAGCACAGCGAGCGCCAAAGCCCCGGTTCCGGCGACGATCGCGCGGCGCCGAGCAGCGGCGAATGCGCCGATGTCGAGGCGCAAGGCGGCGCCGCCGACTAACTGGCGCAGCCGCCCCAAGACGAGACCGGCCGCGAGCATGATAGCCGGTACATGGAAGTTGAAATCGACGAAACTGTGCGCTGCCAGGGCGAGGAGGGCCGACGCAAGTCCCACGATCTCAATCCGTGCGGCGCCGTCGTGGCTGGGCGAGCGCACGGTACGCCAAACGTCGAGGAACAGACAGATTCCGATCGCGATAAAGAGGATCAGGCCGACGATGCCGGCATCGATCCAAAGCTGCAGGTAATCGTTGTGAACGAAGAAGCCGGAGCTGGGATCGGCCGGACTCTTATAGGGCGGCCAGGCCAGCGGATAGATACCGACGCCGACACCGGCCCACGGTGTCTCGACGAGCATCCGCCACGCGTTCGTCCAGATGATCAGCCGGTCGCCCGTTTCTGATGATGAGAGACGCTGCGCGAGCGAGGCCGTGTTTGCATTCAACGGTACTTGCGCGAGCGCAAATCCGGTCAGGACGAACATAGCCGGCCAAACGGCATGTCGCGCGAGCTTGTACAACCCGAGGACGATGCCGGCGACAGCGAGCGCGAGCAAAAGCGCCAGGGTTGCACCGCGGCTAGTCGTGAGCACCAGCGCGAACGAGAAGAGTAGAAGCAGTCCGTACATGGCGCGCCGGCGCCAGGTCGGCGCTCGGTCATCGGCGGCGGATTGAACCGAATAGGTAAACGTTGTCAGTAGAACCAAATCAAGAAACGCGGCGTGGCTGTTGCGCGTGACGAATATCGATCTCGCCTCGTATCCGAGTAAGAAGTGTTGGAAGCACGATAAACTCGCGAGGATGACGGCAAGCGCGACGCCGATTAGACCGACATATCGCCAGAGAGTCGTTGCATCGGATTCCAACAAGTAAGCCCAGCAGACGGCGATGAACAGGACCGCCGGCCAGACCTGAAAGGCGCTTTCCGCGGGTGCACGGCTCCAGAAGATCGAAGCGAACAGCCAAAGCCAGAAAAGAGCCATGAACATGTCAACGACCGATATACGTTCACGATTGCCGGGTGCGTCGGTGCGACGAGCGAGGTTCAGCGTCAGCCAGATGAGGATGAGGGCGGTTGCAAAAGCGAGCAGCCAGCTCTCGCGCCCGGTAAAAAGCAACGTTCCGGCAGCAGCAGGTAGCAAGAGCCATCCGCCGTAGGCGACATTTTGTTTGGCGATCATGAGATCGGAAGGATCGTCGGTTGCTTTGTGAATCGCGCGTGTTCGAGTGACGCACTCTTGACTGGCGCTTACACAGGCTCTCGGCGTTGTAGAAAGTGTGCGACCAGGTTGGTCCGCTCTGTATTCGCTGCCCGATCGATCGGCGGGTTCCTATCGTTTTTCTGCCGTGTCGATATCTGCACGCAGACGCGCTATCTCCGGACCCAACTCGCCGTCCTTGGGAAGCGTCGCAAGGATTTGTTTCGCGTGCTCAGCATCGCCGCGACGCATATAAAGGTCGGCTTCGAGGAAAATATAGTACTTATTTTCTGGTTCCGCTTTCTTCGCGCGCGCCAGGGCGTCGAACGCAGATTCGAAGTCATGCGAGCCGGTGGCGAGATAAAGTGCTCGGTCCAGAGCGATCAGCCGTGAGCCGTGCGGCACCCGTGGATTGTCCAGAACGGCATCACACCAGCGGAGAACGTACGGATACAAATCGCGGCACCACGGTACCTGGTCCATGACGCAGTCCGCAGTCGATGCGGTGAGCCCAAGAGCGGTTGCGCTCGGCGCACGTTTTCCCAGCTGGTCGACGATATGGTCGGAAATCGCCTGCAGCTCGGCGGAGTGGATTGCGGCTGGCGTCCCTGTGCGACGCATCGCGATCAGCGTTTGCATCGAGAAACTTGCCTCGTTGGGTGCGAGCGACATCGCCACGCGGTAGTGCTTCAACGCCTCGTCGGGTGCGTGCAGCCGGTACGCCAGCAGCTCGCCCGTCACCGCCTGCGTGCGTGCCGACTCCGGATGGTGCCGAACCATGAATTCGACGAGCCGGTCTTCGCGGCTCCAGACATTGGCGAGCACGAATGTGGCGCCCGCATAGATCAGGGCGAGGACGAGCGACGCGGCGGCGGCGACTCGAGCGCGGGTAAACGCATGCGCGACGCCATGCGCGAGTGCGATGAACAGGACAATGTCGGGCAGGTAATTCCGATGCTCGTGTACCAGCTCCAGCCCGATGATCGTCGATTCGACGGTGTGACCGACGAGAAACCAAAGGATCGCCAGCGAGAGCAGCGGATTACGGTGTCTCCCGAGCACGGCGATCGCAACGGCGAGTGCGATTCCGATCAACGCGGGAAGGGTTGTCCAAGGATGCAGGATGCCGGTGCTCGCGGGGAAATCGTCGTGATAGACGGTGAACCACCCGGGAACGGGAATTGCGATCATGCCGAGATACAACCAGAGCGCGCGCGCCTCGGTCAGCAATCGCTCCGTCAGCGTGAAGTCCCGATTCGCATAGCCGGCCGAAATGAAATCCGGATGTGCGGCGAGCCACGCGATGGCCGCGACCAAGGGTACGCCGCAAATCGCGAGATAGAACCAACGGAGTCGAACGCGCGTTTCTCGGGCGACATCGTCGCGACCGTACAGCGTGTACTCGACGGCGAGAAGCAATGCGGGGAAAACCGCCGCGTTTTCCTTTGCCGACAATCCGAGCAGCCCGAGGCCGACGCCCGCCCACATCCAGACCCATCCGGTGTTGGATCGATCACGCAGCAACTCGCGGCCCTTGAGGAAGACGAGTGTCGCAAGCAACACGAATCCAGCAGCGAGCGACGTCATGCGCTGTACGACGTGCAGCACCGGCGTCGTTTGTATTGGATGCAACGACCACAGTGCCGCAGCGGCCAGGCCGATCCAAAGGGCGCGTGATTGCACAATTGGAGCCGACGAAGCAGACGGAGCGCGCTGTGACAGCCGGGTTGCGAGGAAGACAACCAGTAAGGCGTTGACGATATGGATCAACAAATTCGTCAGCTTGAACGGCAGCGTATTCGAAACGCCGCCGGCTATCAGTGAGTCGACCGCGAAGCTGAGATAGGCAAGGGGTCGTTTGAGCGGGCCGCTGTCGCCCGACCAAGCGGCGTGCACGAGTCCGGAAAGGCTCGCGTCCGGCTGCGCGACGGCGGAATTGTTGACGATGTTCGGGAAGTCGTCGAAGACGAAAGGTCCGCCGAGGCCGGATGAATAAATCGTGAGCAGGAGCGTGCAAAGAATAGCGAGTCCCGCGCCCCGTATCGCCAGACCGTTCGATAACGGTCGCATCGCTACTTGGATGCCACTTTGGCTTTCGCTAATCGGCTTTCGAGGTCTTGCAGCTCGTTGATGCGCGGCAACCGCACGCGCGCATTCACACGCCGGATCTCGCCGGCGATTACCTCGGCATATTGAAGTCGTCCGGCGGCGAGATAAATCTCTGCGATATCGAACAAGGCGGGTAGATTTGTGCCGTCAAGGTTGTAAGACGCGCGGTACGCGTCGATCGCTTCATTGGCTTTGCCCTGAGCGACGAGGGCTCGGCCCAAGAACTGATAATAGAACGACCGATCGGCGTCAGGGAGTTCTTTTTTGCTGAGCACCGTTCGTACCCAACGCTCCAAGTGCCGCGCCAGTGAAGGGCATTTGTGGATTACGCAGTTCGCGGCCAGCACCAGGGAACGATCGGTCGTCGCGGTGGTGGGGTGCGCTGCCAGGCGCTTATCGATCGTGTCTACGTCGGCCGTATCGATTGGCTCCTTGATTGACGCCATGTACACGAGCATGTTGATGAGGCCGCCGGCCTCGGCTGTATCTAGCTCGGTCGACCGGCGCACTAGAGCCAGACCTTCCGATGTTTTTCCGTGATTCGCCAGGGTGCGGCCGAGCGCATCGAGTGCCCGGGGCGAGTTCGGGTGATGCCGGACTTCGGTCGCGCACAGCATTTGATCGCTCGACCACTGAGCGGATCGGAAATACGTCACCGTGGCAAAAACAGAGGCGAGCGCAAGGATCAGCGCCAGCCGCCCCTTGGGCTGAAGTGCGAAGTCTGGTTTCAGCGCAAGAGCGGCGAGGCAGAACGGCAAAGCCAGGCTCGCGAGGTAGTTGCGATGTTCGTGGGCGATCTCGAGCGAAAAGATCGTCGACTCGAGGAGATGTCCTGCGAAAAACCACGCGATACCAAGCGTAAACAGCGGCGCCTTGCGCCGTACGGCGACTGCAACGCCGCTCAGTCCGGCAAGCGCGAGTATCGACAGGAGGGTGGTCGGCGGATCGAGCAGAGAGTGCGAGATGCCGATGTCGTCGTGAAACATGCCCAAGGCATCGAGTCGCGGGAATGCGATGAGCGAGAGATACATGACGAGCACGCGCGACTCGGTGAGCACGCGCTCCCACATCGTAAAGGTGCGATTGCGATAGGTCGGAAGCGCGTACTCGACGGCGAGGATTAGAAAGACGACGAGGACGACGACGCCGGCGGCAACGATGGAGGCCTTGATCCGAGGCGACAAGCTTTCCCATTGCTTCCATGGTTGCTCGTCTCGGAAGAGCAAGAGGTCGAGTATGACGATGAACGCAGGCAGCAGCAGCGCGCTTTCTTTGGTGTATGCGCCCAAGCCGCCGAAGATAACGACGCCGGCGGCGATCGTCGCATAGCCGCGCACTTTGTTAGTCCGTGCGCGCAGGCGGCCGTGCATGTAGGTGACGAGCGCGAGCAGGACAAAGAGCCCGGACAGTGACGTCATCCGCTGAACGATGTACAGCACGCTGGTCAGATTGATCGGGTGCACCAGCCATACGAACGCGAGAGCTGCCGCGAGCACGCTGCTCGTTAGCAGTCGGTGTTCCGCGCGCGGTTGTCGCTCGCGATAGCACTCAATGACAAGACGGAGGAACCAATAGACGAGGACGCCGTTTACGAGATGAACCGCGATGTTCACGACGCGAAAAGGAACGGCAGACGCGAATCCTCCCGCAAAGTACGAATTAATGGCGAAGCTCGCCATCGCAACGGGACGTTGCAGCGGCCCGGCGTTTTGAGAAAAGGAAGCGAGCCAAAGGGTTTTCAGGTCGAGAGACGTAATCTTTAAGTACGGGTTATCGAGAAGATTCGAAAAGTCATCAAAGATAAAAGGTCCGTGCAGACCCGGAAGATAGACGAGCACGCCGATCGCCAAGAGGGCGACGGCTGCGAGTAAGCGCAGCAGAGTGAAGCGATGGAAGATCGTGAAACGCAAAAATTTAGCGGGACTGCTTCCGACGAAAACCTGCCGAAAGCATAGTACATCGGGCAGTGCCATTTTCATGGACAAAAAAACCGAGGGCGACTAAGTCGCCCTCGGTGTTACCACTCTCAAACCGATCGAGTTACGGCTTAGGCAGATACTTTCTCGGGAGGCTTCCGTTGTCCGAGAAGGTCCACACCAGGTTCGCTGCGCCGGGCGCATACGTCGGTATCATGATGAAGTTCTTACCCGCCGCAGTGCCAAGGCTGTTGTTATTTGTCAATGTGACTTGAATGACGCCTCTGGCTGACACCTGTACCGCGCTGACATACTTGCCCTTGTAGCTCGAAGCGCTCGAAAGTCCCAAGCTGGAGTTGTTCTTCGGGAACGACGTCAAGCTCGTATTACCCTCGGCGAAGAACACGTCGATCGCCGTCTTCGCCGGCGCGGCCAAGCTCGAGCCTTCCGACACGCGCGATTTGATCGTGTAGTCCTGATACGCCGGGACCGCGATCGCCGCCAGAATGCCGATGATCGCGACGACGATCATCAGTTCGATCAGCGTAAAACCTTTTTGCAACGTCTTCATCTTTGAAAATCCTCCAGTTTTATACCTCGAAATACGAGGGCGTCCCGGAAAAAACCGGCCCACTCACTGTGGTGCCGTGTTGGTTGTCGAGCATTTGGCCCTTGCTGGGTCCCTCCCGGGCCGATGCTTTCCGGAACATCCTCCTTTCGCGTTACGTAGCAGCGCTTTCGGAGATGTCAAACGGCATCTCTCGGGCGCTCCCTCGACCCGTAACGCGCCCGACAGACGGTGCAGAAACTATGCCACGAAGGATACACGCCGCACTGGACAGATCGTGTTTCGTAGGTCGTTTAAAACCGCGTACTTATCGGCGACGAGAGGTGACAAATTACCGTCGTTATCACCGGGGAATTGCCCAAATACGTCAAGAACTGCCGTGTTGGGGCGCGTGTGCCCGGTGTCAGTTCATCCCCAGCTTTTCGAGCTTGTATCGGAGCGCCCGGAAGCTGATGCCGAGCAGCTTGGCGGCCGCAGTTTTGTTCTGGCTGGTTTTGGCGAGCGCGTTTTCGATGGCGGCGCGCTCAATGCGCTCCAGGTAGTCGTCGAGCGATTCCTCGCCATCAAGCAGCACCGCCGTTTCGGCGGCTTCTTGGGACATTTCCGGCAGGTGCAGATCCTCGGGTGTGATCTCGCTTCCGTTACAGAGCGTCAGGGCGCGTTCGAGCACGTTCTCGAGCTCACGAACGTTCCCCGGGAAGGAATAGCGACGGAGCGCTTCCTGTGATTCTGGAGTGAGGCGCGGCACGCTCAGCCCCAACGTCTCGGCGAGCCGGGCGCACAGGAGATCAGCCAGCGGCACCACGTCTTCCGGGCGCTCGCGCAAACTTGGCATGTGCAGCTCGATGACGTTCAGCCGATAGTACAAGTCCTGACGGAACCGGCCTTCGCGGACCAGTTCCTGCAGCTCTTTGTGTGTCGCGCAAAGAATCCGGACGTCGACTTTGACCTCGGACTGCGAGCCAACCGGGCGAACCGACCTTTCCTGAATCGCGCGGAGCAGCTTTACCTGCATCTGGAGCGGCAGGTCGCCGACTTCGTCGAGAAAAAGCGTGCCGCCGTCAGCGGCTTTGAAGAGGCCTTCTTTGTCCTGCAGGGCGCCGGTAAAACTGCCTTTCTTGTGGCCGAAAAACTCGCTCTCCATCAACTGCTCGGGAATGGCGCCGCAGTTGACCGGCACGAACGGTTTGTCCGCCCGCGGGCCCAGCTCGTGGATCAATCGCGCGGCGAGTTCCTTACCCGTACCGGATTCGCCGCTGATGTAAATGGGTGCCTGACCGCGCGCGAAGCGATCGATCATCGCGCGCACTTTTTGAATCGCCGGCGACTCGCCGAAAAGCCGTCGCGTTCCGTTTGCGGCCGGCAACTGTCCGGGCGTCACTGGCGTACCGGGGGACTGCGCGACGCGTAGGGCCGAGCGAACGATATTGCGCAGATCGCTCAGGTCGAGGGGTTTGGAAACAAAATCGAAGGCGCCGGCCTTCAGCGCGGCAATGGCGGTTTCCATGTTGCCGAACGCCGTGATCATGGCGACCGGCAGATAGGGGAACTTGTCCTGAATGTATCGAACGAGCTCGATGCCGTTGCCGTCCGGGAGCCGCATGTCGGTCAGGCAAAGATCGAACTTGAATTCGCCGAGAAGGTGGCGCGCCTCCTCGAGCGTCGAAGCCGTACGGGTTTCCAGGTTCATGCGGCCGAGCGTGAGCTCCAACACCTCGCGGATGTCCGGCTCATCGTCAACGACCAGTACCTGGTGTTTAGGTTTGTTCATTGTGGCCCTGTATCGCTGGCTTCCTCTGCGGGGGCCATGGTGATGCGAAAGCGGCAACCGACGCCCCCCTCCCCGGGGTGATAGTCGATCGCGCCGCCATTACCCTCGCAAAGCTCTTTTGCAATATATAGGCCAAGCCCGGTGCCTTTGGGGCTGGTGGTAAAGAAGGGGTCGAAGATGTTCTCGACGATGGCCGCCGGAATGCCGCTTCCCCAGTCGATAACGTCCAGATACGGCCGTCCGTCCGCGTCACGGCCGAACTGGAACTTGATCAGCGGCGTGCCGGTAAAGGGCGGGCTGTGGCGAAGCGCGTTCTGGCAAAGGTTCGTCACCACCTGGTTCAGCTGGTCGGGATCGAACACGACCTGCAGGTCGTCGCCGACCCGCGAAAAAGCGTCGGCAGGCAGGTGCGCGATCTCGCAAAATTGAATGGTGAAGTCGGCGAGCCACGCGTTGAGCGAGAGGCGCGTCTGGTTCACGCGGTCGCGGCGGCTCAACTGCGTCACGTTTTGGATGATGATGTTCATCCGCCGCGCCTGTTCCTCGATGATCTTGCTCAGCCGTTTTTGCTCGACGTCTTCGGCCGATACCGATTCGCCGAGCAGCTGTGCCGCGTTGGTAATAGCGCCGAGCGGGTTGCGGATTTCGTGGGCAATGCTGGCGGTCAGGCGAGCGAGTGCCGCCATCTTCAGCTGTTGCGCCTGCTGTTTGAGCGCCGCCATGTCCTCGAGGAAGATCAGGACGCCCATCTCCTTTGCAGCGCCCAGCGTCACGAATCGGGGAAGCAGCGTGTAACTGGCACGGGTGGTGAACGCGCGGCGTGTCCGTTGCGTGTGCGGGTTGCTCAGCCATTGGAACAGCTGAATGGCGAGATCGGGCGCGACTTCGTTCAGCATCGCCGAACGGGGCAGGGGAGCGCGCAAACCGAGAAACCGCTGCGCCGCCTGGTTGATGAAGCGAATATGCCCTGTGTGATTGCACGCGAGCACACCCGACTGCATGCGTTGAATAATGAGATCGTTGATATGCGCGAGGTTAATCAGGTCGGTGCCGCGGCGGGCGGCGAGCGCCTCGGTGTCGCGCAGGCGCGAGGCAAGGGTGTACCCAAGGAACGCGGTCGCGAAGAGCCCGACGCCGAGAAGACCGACTTGCGGGTAGCCCTGGACCAGGTCTTCGTTCACGAGATCGCCGACGAGCAGGCCCCAGGAGTGCTGCAACATCGCGGCAATCGTCGCAAGCGACGCATAGAAGATGCTGACGCGCCGGCCGAGCATCAGGCTGCTGCCCGCGATAGCCACGATCAGGAGCAGCCCGAGCCCGCTCGACAGCCCGCCGCTCGCACGCATAAGGAGCGTCAATAAACCGACGTCGGCGAACGCGAGGACGCTCACCTGCGTATCGAAGTCGGGCTTTTGCCAGCGGGTGGCGAGGACAGCTGCTATCGCGAGCACGAAATAAACGATGCTCCCGAACTGAAAGAGCGCTGGGCTGGTGGTCCCGAAGGGGGGCAGTTGTCCGACAGTGATGCTGATCGCCAACGCCGCGAAGGCGATGACGAGGCGGTAGATATTAAAGAGGTTGAGTAACTTCCAGTTCTGGTTGGGTGCTAGCTTGCCTTCGAGGGGCGTTAGTCCAAGAAGGAGCGCGGTCCGGGTCGCTGCGTGCATGTTTTTGGATTAGCACACTTTTCCCGGGCAGGCAAAGAAGCGCCTGAACGTCGATATCTCGTCGCGGTGAGGTTAACCGGGCAGGTGCTCCTTGGAGCAGTAGGCTTTGCCGCCAACCGTGATGGCTTGCGGCTCCGGTATGTGCACGCCGCATCGAGCGCATGGCAGCATCCGGGGCGCTTGGCCCGACGGCGTGGACGGTCGTTCGGACGAATGACTTGCGCGCAGGAAGCGCCGGATCAGCTGCCATGCGATCCAGAGCGCAATGAGAATAATAAGTAACCGTGTTAACTGACCCATCCGTGAAGGTTACACGTGGTTGTCTGCGCCGGGCGCCCGCGCCGGGAAGCGCGAGCGGGTGTTAGTTAAAGCCGATAACGTGCGAACGGCATGCTGGTCGGGGTGAGAGGATTTGAACCTCCGGCCCCTTGCTCCCGAAGCAAGTGCTCTACCAGGCTGAGCTACACCCCGTGCCGTTCAACGACGAAACCGCGACGCGCACCCGGTGGCTAATGGTTGCGGTGGACGGAGAAAAACGTGAGATCCACGAGCGCTTGCTTGTAAGGCGAGTCGGGAAGCGAAACCACCGCTTTCTTAGCAAGCGCCGCCTCGGCTTCGGCTTGCCGGGCAGTGTATGCGATGGAACCCGTGGATTCAATCGTATCCACGACGACGTCGATCTGCGTGTGATCCCCTTGCTCGACGGCGTCGCGCAGCAGCTTGCGCTGCTCGGGATTTCCGCTCCGCATGGCGTGAATCAGCGGGAGCGTCGGCTTGCCTTCCGCAAGATCGTCGCCGACGTTCTTCCCGAGTGCCGGATTGTTGCGGCCGTAGTCGAGCGCGTCGTCGATCAGCTGAAAAGCGGTTCCGAGATGAAGTCCATAGCGCGTCAGATTCGCCTCCACGGCCGGGTCCGCGCCGCTGACAACCGCCCCCAGCTGTGCAGCGGCCTCGAAAAGTTTCGCCGTCTTGCTGCGGATGACGTCTACATACCGTTCTTCGGTAGTGTCCGGGTCGTTGCGGTTCAACAGTTGCAGCACTTCGCCGCGCGCGATCGTGTTAGTGGTACGCGCTAGAATTTCCATGACGCGCATTTGATTCACTTCGACCATCATTTCGAACGACCGCGAGTACAGAAAATCGCCCACGAGCACGCTCGCCTCGTTGCCCCAAATCATATTTGCGGTCGATTGGCCCCGCCGCATCTCGGAGGCGTCGACGACGTCGTCATGGAGGAGGGTGGCGGTGTGGATGAACTCGATGATGGTGGCGAGGAGGACATGCCGGTCGCCCTGGTAGCCGAGCGCTCTGGCACTGAGCAGGACGATCAGCGGGCGTAGTCGCTTGCCGCCGCTGTTGATGATATAGCCGGCCAGCTGGTTGATGAGAGCAACGTCCGACTTCAGCCGTGCGGTGATTTCCCGGTTCACCGCATCGAGATCGTCGCCCACGAGCGCCTTTATGGCGTCAAAGTCCATTCCGGTTTTTTTAGGGGGCTGCTAGTAAGGCCGGGCATCGTAGGGACCCCCCCGGCCACCTGTCAAGAAAGCCCTTGCGGCGTTTGACCTTACGTCACACCGCCGTTAAAATTCCGGGCCTTTTTCGGCTGGCGTCTATTTCCGGGGACCTTCTATGTACGCGGTAATCGAGAGCGGTGGAAAACAGTATCGAGTCGCGCCGGGCGACGTTATCCGGGTCGAGCGGCTTGAGGCCGCTGCCGGTGATTCGATCGAGCTGACGCGTGTCTTAATGATTGCCGACGACCAGGGCGTGCGCCTTGGCGCGGGGCTCAACGGAGCTTCCGTGACCGCGAAGGTGCGGGCCCATGGCCGCGGCGACAAGATTCGCATCTTCAAGCTGCGCCGGCGCAAGAACTATCGCCGTCACGCGGGCCACCGGCAGAGCTATACCGAGCTTGAAATTACCCAGGTCGCGGGTGTGTCCGCGCCGCCGACCACGACGGCGGCGGCGGGTTAAAGGAGACGGAGTCATGGCACATAAGAAGGCAGGCGGCAGCTCACGCAACGGTCGCGATTCCCACGCGCAACGCCTCGGCGTTAAGCGCTTTGGTGGAGAGCGCGTGCTGTCGGGCAACATCCTGGTGCGCCAGCGCGGCACCCGTTTTCATCCGGGCGTGAACGTCGGTATCGGCAAAGACGATACCTTGTTCGCGAAAGTCGACGGGCGCGTACAGTTCGAATCGAAAGGCCCGCGCAACCGCAAGACGGTTAGCGTGTTGCCAGAATAGAGACCGGTTTCGCGAAGTACAGAACCCCGCCCTGGCGACAGCGCGGGGTTTTTTATTTGTCGCGCTTGGCCGGCATCTATAAACGAGTTGAATCAGATGCTAGTCGAGGCCGGCAGAACCGTGTCAAAGTCACGACGGTTTATCTCTTTCTTTTGTAGTCCTTTGCGTCCTCCGCGTCCTTTGCGGTTCAATATTCTTAAAGTATGAAATTCATCGACGAAGCGACCATCCGTGTGGAAGCGGGAAACGGCGGCGCCGGGGCTTTGAGCTTCCGGCGTGAGAAATTCGTTCCCCGCGGCGGGCCGGATGGTGGCGACGGCGGGGACGGCGGCCACGTGTATCTCCTCGGACAAGGAGGACTGAACACGCTCGCCGATTTCCGGCATACGCGTCTCTTCGATGCGGAGCATGGCGCGAAGGGCGGCGGCGCGAACCGTACCGGCCGCTCGGGCTCGGACGCCGTGGTCAAGGTCCCACTCGGTACGCGAGTCGAAGACGCCGAAACGGGCGAGCTGATCGGTGAAATCACGCGCGACGGTGAACGGTTGCTCGTGGCGCGCGGGGGGAAGGGCGGCCTCGGTAATACGCATTTCAAATCGAGCACCAACCGCGCGCCGCGCAAGACCACTCCCGGAACGCCGGGCGAAACACGCGAGCTGCGGCTCGAGTTGCAGGTGCTTGCCGATGTCGGGTTGCTCGGCTTGCCGAACGCGGGCAAGTCGACGCTGCTGCGGCAGGTGACCGAAGCGAAACCGAAAGTCGCCGATTATCCCTTTACGACGCTGTATCCCAATCTCGGCGTGGTTCGGCTTGGCCCCGACCAGAGCTTCGTGATCGCCGACATTCCCGGACTCATCGAGGGAGCGGCAGAAGGCGCGGGATTGGGCATCCAGTTCTTGAAGCACCTGAATCGCACGCACATCCTGTTGCATTTGATCGATATCGCGGCGCCCGAGGGCGAGACCTCGATCGCGGATTCGGCGGCCGGTATCGTGGACGAGCTCGCGAAGTTCAGCGACGAGCTGGTGGCGCGCGAACGCTGGCTCGTGTTCAACAAGATCGACCTGCTGGACGACGCCGAACGTGAGGCGCGGATCAAGGCGGTGATCAAGCGCTTGCGCTGGAAGGGACCGACGTATCGGATTTCGGCCGGGACGGGGGAGAATTGCCGCCCGCTGCTGGGCGATTTGTTCCGGCGACTCGAGGCACAGAAAAAGGAATCGGCCCAATGTCTGTCGTGAGCGGTCGCGAAGCACTGAAGCAGGTGCGCCGTTGCGTGATCAAGATCGGCAGCGCGCTGATCACGAACGCGGGGCAGGGGCTCGACCGGGATGCGATCGCCGGTTGGGTCGCACAGATCGCGAAACTCCGCGCGCAAGGCATCGAGTGTCTCGTCGTGACATCGGGAGCCGTCGCTGCGGGCATGCAGCGCCTCGGCCGGCGCCAGCGTCCGCACGCACTGCACGAGCTGCAGGCCATGGCCGCGATCGGGCAGATGAGTCTCGTACAAGTGTACGAGTCGGCGTTTCAGCAGTTCGGTCTGCACGCGGCGCAAGTGCTTCTGATTCACGACGACTTCACCAATCGGCAGCGTTATCTGAACGCGCGGAGCACGTTGCGCACGCTCGTCGACTTCGGCGTGATTCCGATCATCAACGAAAACGATACCGTCGCGACGGAAGAAATCCGTTTCAGCGATAACGACACGCTCGCGGCGATGGTCGCGAATCTCGTCGAAGCGGATCTGCTGCTGATTCTCACCGACCAGCAAGGACTCTACGAGCGCGACCCGCGCGAGCACCCGGATGCGGCGCTCGTGACCGAGGGGAACGCGGGCGACTCGCGGCTGGCGGCGATGGCGGGAGGTTCCGGTTCACTCGGCCGCGGCGGCATGCGAACGAAGTTGGGCGCCGCGGAGAAGGCGGCGCATTCGGGCGCGGCTACCGTGATCGCGAGCGGGCGGTTGCCCGAGGTGATATTGCGTGTGCTGACGGGAGAAGTTCTGGGGACTTACCTCAAGCCGGCGCACGAGCGTCTCGCCGCGCGCAAGCAGTGGCTCGCCGGGCAGTTGCAGGTGCGGGGAAGAATAAGCGTGGATGCCGGCGCCGCTCGTGCGATCGTCGTCGGCGGCAAAAGCCTGCTACCGATCGGCGTCACGGCAGTCGATGGCGAGTTCCGCCGCGGCGAGATCGTCGCGTGCGTCGATCCGCAGGGTCGGGAGATAGCGCGGGGACTGGTGAATTACGATGCCGCCGAAGCGCGCCGTATCGCCGGTCAGGCGAGCGAGCGGATCGAAGGGATTCTCGGATACGTGGATGAGCCGGAGCTCATCCATCGCGACAATCTGGTGCTGGTTTAAGCCGGGCGGAGATTCGGCGGCGCCAGATCAGGCGGACGCCACCGTGCGCAGGCGGCTGTTCAGCCGGCTCTTGTAACGGCTCGCGGTATTGCGGTGGATGATTCCTTTTCCAGCCAGGCGATCGATGATCGACGCCGCGCGCCGGTAGGCCTCTTGCGCGCCCGATTTGTCTTTCGATGCGATCGCGCTCAGCGCCTTCTTGATTTCAGTGCGCATTAAAGAACGCCGTGCGGCGTTGTGCGCGCGGTGCTTCTCCGCCTGACGCGCTCGTTTTTTCGCTTGTGCAGTATTGGCCACGGGTTGTCGCTCGGAAGATCCTCGAAGGCGCGCAACTATGCGGATTCGCGGACTTTTTGTCAACCGCCCGACGGCCGTTTCGTGCAGCCGCCGGTGGGATGCCGTATGATCCGCGTCGCTTTTTTCCAGGGGCTGGACGTTGACGACGCGTAAATTGCTGGCATCGACGGCGCTGACCGGGGGCATGACGCTGATATCGCGCATCTCCGGGCTGGTGCGGGACATGATTTTTGCCAGCCTGATCGGCGCGGGAGCGAGCGGCGCGGCCGACGCTTTTTACGTCGCCTTCCGGATTCCGAATTTCCTGCGACGCATCTTCGGCGAAGGCGCGTTGTCGCAGGCGTTCATCCCCGTCTTTGCCGAGTACCGCGCTCGCAACAGCGCGGACGACACCCGGCTGTTCGTCGATCACATCACCGGAAAGCTCGCAGCGGTGCTCTTCGTGGTCACGCTCATTGGCGTGATCGCGGCGCCGATTCTCGTCGTGCTCCTGGCGCCCGGATTCTATGCCGAGCCGTCCAAGTACGACCTGACGGTGACGATGCTGCGCATCATGTTTCCTTATTTGTTATTCGTTTCGCTGGTGGCGCTCGCCGCGGGCGTGCTCAACACATACGGTCGCTTTGGATCTGCCGCCTTCACGCCGGTCTTGTTGAACCTTTGTATGATCGCCGCCGCGCTCTGGATCGCTCCGCATCTGGAGCGCCCGGTGCTGGGTCTCGCGTGGGGAGTGTTTATCGCAGGTGTTGCGCAGCTCGCCTTTCAGGTGCCGTTTTTGAGCCGAGTCGGCATGCTGCCGCGGCCGCGCTTGCGAGGTTTGCACGAAGGTGTGAAACGGGTCGGCCGGCTCATGTTGCCGGGCATCTTTGGGGTTTCGGTTGCGCAGGTCAATTTGTTGGTGAACACGCTGCTCGCGTCGTTCCTCGTAACCGGCAGCGTTTCGTGGCTGTACTACGCAGACCGATTAATGGAATTTCCGCTGGGGATCTTCGGCATCGCGTTGGCGACCGTGATCTTGCCGAGCCTTTCGCAGAAACACGCTGCCGCTTCCCCGGAAGATTTCTCGCACCTGCTCGATTGGGGCTTACGATGGGTACTTATTATAAGTATTCCCGCGTCTGCGGCTTTGGTCGTGCTCTCCGGGCCGATGATGGCGACGTTGTTTCATTTCGGTAAATTCGATGCCGTAGATGTGCAGATGAGCGCGCAAGCATTGATGGCGTTTTCGCTCGGTCTGGTCGCGTTTACGGTCATTCGCGTACTGGCTCCCGGTTTTTACGCGCGCCAGGACACGAAGACCCCGGTCAAGGTAGGGACGATTGCGCTCATCGCGAACGTCGGTTTCAGCGTGCTGCTCGTTTATCCGCTCGCGCATATCGGGCTCGCGCTCGCGATTTCCATTGCGGCATTCGTCAACGCGGCCTTACTGTATATCCGATTGCGTCGCGATGGGGTATATCAAGCGCTGCCAGGTTGGCGAACATTCCTGGCGCGCGTAGTCTTCGCCACTGTCGTGATGGCGGGCTCGATCAGTTGGGGGACGGACGGGATCGAAGCATGGTTGTCGGCGCCCCCGCTCGTGCGTGCGCTTCGCTTGGCGGCCTGGATCGTAACTGGAATAATCGTGTACGGTGCAGTATTGTTTTTGATAGGTATGCGTCCGCGACATCTTCGGCTGAAGGCCCACCTCTCCACCGGATGACGACGAAGATTGCCATGCATCAGATTGCCGCGTGTGATGATCCGCGCGTCTTCACGCTCACGGAAGCGGAGGCGTTGTTCCCATTGGTGCGTCGAATTACACAGCAAGCGCATCAGGAGCTCGAGCCGGTTCGGCGCGCGCTGGAGGCGATGGTGCCGACCAATCCGATGATTCAACAGGTCGAGCGCCAGTACGAAGCCATCGTGAAGCGCTGGGTCGGAAAGATGGAGCGACTCGGGCTCGTGGTGAAAGGGCTTTGGCTCGTCGATTTCGACACCGGCGACGGTTATCTCTGCTGGAAGTTTCCCGAGCTGCGCATCGGTTACTACCACGGCTATCACGAAGGCTATACCGGCCGTGTCCCGCTGAAACAGGTTGTCGAAGAGCTCGACCCCGATTGGGCGCACGCATAGCGAGCACCGAGGCTGCGCGCGTCTCGCTTCTGCAATAGCCGCGTAGTATCCAGAGCACTCGCGGTGTCTCGGGTTTGTATTTAGAATCGCGCCCCATGGAGTTCATACGCGGGCTGCACAACTTGCGCCCCCGGCATCGGGGCTGCGCCCTTACCATCGGCAATTTCGACGGGGTGCACCGAGGTCACCAGTTGGTGATCGCGCAATTGGCTGCGCGTGCCGCGGCGCTGCGGATGCCGGCGCTGGTGATGTTGTTCGAGCCGCATCCGCTCGAGTACTTTCGCCCGCAGGACGCGCCGCCGCGCCTGATGCGGCTGCGCGAAAAGCTGATGGCACTCGCGACTCTCCCGGTCGATCGGGTCTTGTGCGTGCGGTTCAACGCTCGGGTCGCGCAACTCCCGCCGCAAGCGTTCGTCGAGGAGATATTGGTACGCAGTCTCGGCGCCCGCTATGTCGTCGTCGGCGAAGATTTCCGGTACGGTCATCAGCGCGCGGGCGACATCGAGTCGCTGACGCGCGCGGGGCGGGAGCACGGATTCGAAGCGGGGGCCGCGGCGACGTTTATGATCGACGGCGAGCGTGTGAGCAGCACTCGCGTGCGTGCCGCACTCGTCAACGGGGACATGAGAGCCGCGGAGAAATTGCTCGGCCGGCCATACAGTATGTACGGCCATGTCATGCACGGCGACAAGATCGGACGGACCATCGGCGTGCCGACGGCGAATATTGCGTTGCAGCGCCACCGTGCTGCGATCGACGGTATTTTCGTCGTCGAGCTCTGTATCGGAAACGAGCGGCTTCCCGCCGTCGCTTCGATTGGTACGCGGCCGACGGTCGGCGGTACGGAGCGGTTGCTCGAAGTGCACGCGCTCGACTTCAATCGTGATATTTACGGCACGCACGTCAAGGTCGATTTTCTGCATCGCATCCGCGAGGAACGCCGCTTCGATTCCGTGGAAGAAATGCGCCAGTGCATTGATCAAGACATCGCCGTCGCCCGGCAATATTTCAACGGCCAACGGCCGCCGCGCGCCGCCGCAGGCTTTTCGCGCCCATGACCGACGCTAACGACTATAAGAAGACGCTCAATCTCCCACGCACCGATTTTCCGATGAAGGCGAATCTCGCGACGCGGGAGCCGGAAATTCTGAAGCGTTGGGCGGCGCTGGACCTGTACGGACGGTTGCGCGACGCTCGGCGCGGCCGCCCGAAATACGTCCTGCACGATGGTCCGCCGTACGCGAACGGCGATATTCACATCGGCCACGCGCTGAACAAGATTCTGAAAGACATCATCGTCAAGTCAAAGAGCCTGAGCGGGTTCGACTCCCCGTATGTACCCGGTTGGGATTGTCACGGGCTTCCGATCGAGCACGCCGTCGAAAAGAAAATCGGCAAAGCAGGTCAGCAGGTGGAGCCGGCGAAATTTCGCGCGGCGTGCCGCGAGTACGCGGCGTCGCAAATCGATCGGCAACGCGCCGACTTCATGCGTCTCGGCATCATCGGCGACTGGGCCAAGCCGTACCTCACGATGGATTTTCGTTTCGAGGCCGACATCATTCGTGCGCTCGGCCGCATCGTCGCCGGCGGTTATGTGTACCAAGGTTATAAGCCAGTGCACTGGTGCATCGACTGTGGCTCGGCGCTGGCCGAGGCGGAAGTCGAGTATCAGGACCGCACGTCGCCCGCGATCGACGTGCGCTTCAGCGTCGTCGATCCCGCGGATCTGCTCGCGCGGATGAAAGCCGCACCGGGACATGAAGGCGAAGGCCCGATCAGTGTTCCCATCTGGACGACCACGCCGTGGACACTGCCCGCCAACCAAGCGGTCGCGCTGCATCCGCGCCTCGACTACGTGCTGCTGCAGGGCGTAACGGATGTCGGTCACGAGCGTTTGCTGATTGCCGATGCGCTGCTGAAAGATGTCACGCTGCGCTACGGCGTTACCGACTACCGCGTGCTTGCGCGCGCGCCGGGAGCCGATCTCGAGGGCATCAAGCTCAAGCACCCTTTCTACGATCGCGAAGTGCCCGTAGTGCTGGGCGACCATGTGACCACCGACGCCGGTACCGGTGCGGTACACACGGCGCCCGGTCACGGTCTCGAAGACTACGTTGTCGGGCAGCGATACGGGTTGCGCGTCGATAATCCGGTCGGCGGCGACGGAAAATTCCTCCCGAGCACGGAGCTTTTCGCCGGCGAGCACGTATTCAAAGCGAACGATCATGTCATCGAAGTGCTGAAGAGCCGGGGCAAGTTGCTGCATGCTGCGGCGCTGCAGCACAGTTACCCGCACTGCTGGCGTCACAAGACGCCGATCATCTTCCGCGCCACGTCGCAATGGTTCATCAGCATGGAGAATCTGCGCGCGACCGCGATCAAGGCGATCCATGAAACCCGGTGGATCCCGAGTTGGGGTCAGGCGCGCATCGAAGGTATGGTCGAGACGCGCCCCGACTGGTGCATCTCGCGCCAGCGTGCGTGGGGTGTCCCGATCGCCCTGTTCGTGCACAAAGAAACCGGGGAGTTGCATCCGCGAACGCCGGCCTTGATCGAGGCCATCGCGCAGCGGGTCGAGCAGAAGGGCATCGACGCCTGGTTCGAGCTGACCGCCGACGAATTGCTCGGAGCGGACGCCGCGCAATATCAAAAGGTGAACGACACGCTCGACGTGTGGTTCGATTCGGGCGTGACGCACGTGTGCGTGTTGGAACGCCGCCCCGAGCTTGGGTCGCCGGCGAACATGTATCTGGAAGGTTCGGATCAGCATCGCGGTTGGTTCCAGTCGTCGCTGCTCACCTCGAGCGCGTTGCACGGCCGGGCGCCGTATCGCGAGGTGCTGACGCACGGGTTCACCGTCGACGACAAGGGCCGCAAAATGTCGAAGTCGCTCGGCAACGACATGGGTGGGCCGCAGAAGATCATCAAGACGCTCGGCGCGGACGTGCTCCGACTCTGGGTGGCGTCGACCGATTATCGCTACGAGCAGAGCATCTCCGAAGAAATCCTGACGCGGATGACCGACTCGTATCGCCGTATCCGCAATACGGCGCGCTACCTGCTCGCGAATCTGGACGGCTTCGACCCGGCGCAGGCGCTGCCCGCCGAGCAATTGCTCGCGCTCGACCAATGGGTCGTGCAGAAGACGCGCGTGTTGCAGAACGAAGTGATCGAGGCGTACGACGCGTACAACTTCCACCTGATATACCAGAAGGTGCATCAGTTCTGCGTCGTCGAGCTGAGCGCTTTTTACATCGACGTCGTCAAGGACCGCATGTACACGATGCGGGCCGACAGCCGCGGGCGCCGCTCGGCCCAGACCGCGATGTTCCACATCCTCGAAGCGCTGGTTCGCTGGCTTGCGCCAGTACTGAGCTTCACCGCCGAGGAAATCTGGTCGTATATGCCGGGTGACCGCGCGGACTCGATTTTCTTCGAAACCTGGTATTCATTGCCGGAACTGCGAGAAAGCGAGACGTCGCGCGGCATGACGCCGGCGTTGTGGGACCGAGTGCTCGACGTTCGCCAGGCGGTCAGCCGCGAGCTCGAGAAGCTGCGCGCGGCCGGCGGCATCGGCTCATCGCTCGACGCCGAGGTCGATCTTTACTGTGGCGACGCGCTTTTGCAGCAACTGCGCCTTCTCGGCGAGGAGCTTCGCTTCGTGTTCATTTGTTCGTATGCGCGGTTGCATCCCCTTGGCGAGCGGCCGCCCGAGAGCGTTGCGACCGACGTACCGGAACTGTACGTGCGTGTTTCGCCGTCGGCGTATCCGAAGTGCGTCCGTTGCTGGCATCATCGCGAGGACGTTGGTGCTTATCCGGAGCATCCGCTGATTTGCGGGCGCTGCATCGCCAATCTCGGCCCCGGCGAAACCCGGAAGGTCGCGTGATGCGCGGCGCACTGCTTATCAGCGCGGGCGTGGTGTTGCTCGATCAAATCGCGAAGTGGGCCGCAGTCAAGTATTTGATGCAGCATGCCGAAATCGCGCTCGCGCCGTTTCTGAGTTTTACCTTGGTCTTCAATCGCGGCGCCGCCTTCGGTTTCCTGAACGATGCCGCCGGGTGGCAGAACCTGTTTTTCGTCGGTGTCGCGTCCATCGCATGTGGTGTGATCATCTATCTGCTTTGGCGGCTCGAACGCGACAATCGAATCGCGGCGACGGCGCTCGCGCTGATTCTCGGCGGCGCCGCGGGTAATCTCGTCGACCGGCTGCTTCACGGCTACGTGATCGATTTCATCGACGTTTACTACCGCACGTGGCACTGGCCGGCATTCAATGTGGCCGACTCCGCGATTACGATCGGCGCCTTCTTGCTCGTCTTCGATACGCTACGGCCCGGGTCGGGCAAGCAGCGGGTGGCGTCATGACCGAGAACCACGGGTCCCACGCATCCGGCATGGAAGTCTATCTGGCCCATCCGCGCGGTTTTTGCGCCGGCGTCGACCGGGCGATCGAGATGGTCCAGCGCGCGCTCGATCTCTTCGGCGCGCCGATTTATGTCCGGCACGAGGTCGTGCACAACCGGTTCGTGGTGGAAGGTCTGCGCGCCAAAGGCGCGATCTTCGTCGATGAAATCGCTGAAGTACCGCGGGGCGCGACGGTGATATTCAGCGCTCACGGCGTATCACAGGAAGTGCGTCGCGAAGCCGCGCAACGCGGGTTGACGGTCTACGACGCGACATGCCCGCTCGTAACGAAGGTGCATGTGGAGGTCGAGCGCTACCGGGCCGCGGGAATCGAGTGCATCCTGATCGGCCACGCGGGACATCCCGAGGTCGAAGGCACGATGGGGCAGGCGGCCGACGGCATTTACCTCATCGAGACCCTCGACGATATCGCCCGACTGCACGTTAAGGACCCCGACAACCTTGCCTACGTGACACAGACAACGTTATCGGTCGACGATACGACAAAGATGGTCACGGCGCTGCGCGCGCGGTTTCCCGCCATACGCGGCCCGCGCAAGGACGACATCTGTTATGCGACGCAGAACCGTCAGGACGCCGTCAAGCGGCTCGCCGCCTTTTGTGAAGTGGTGCTGGTCGTCGGTTCCGCGAACAGCTCGAATTCGAACCGGCTGCGCGAAGTCGCGGAGGCTTACGGCGCGCGCGCGTACATGATCGACGGCCCGGAGGACATTCAGCGCGACTCGCTGCGGGGCGTGTCGAAGCTGGGCCTCACGGCGGGGGCGTCGGCGCCGGAGGTCTTGGTGCAGCGCGTCATCGCGCAGCTGCAGGAATGGGGCGCGCAAATCGTCCCCGAGCAGAGGGGCCGAACGGAAGGCGTGATCTTCCCGTTACCGAAAGAACTTCGTCCGGGTTAATCCCTCTCGTTTACTTCGCCAACCAGCTCAACCACGAGCCGGCATTTTTCTTGTTCCACTGCCTCTGTCCCGTCGAATCGATACGGAACGGCCCGTCGTTTTCCTGGCCGCGTCCGGCGACCGGGGTGGCGGTAAGCGTGAATCCGCATGCAAACGCGTTGCAGGTCGATGCGTCGATCGCGCCCGCCGCTACTGACAAGGTGTAGTAGCCGCCCTCCGACGTCGGAGACGCCGAGCCCATACCGAGCTTGTTATTCGTGCAGTCCGATGGCCCAGCGGGGCCATCGAGCGAGGAAGCGTACTTCGAGCAGTCGGCGTAGTACTTATCCTGCTTGGCTGCGGCTCGAAGTAGCGCATTCTGTGCATCCGAGCGGCGCGCCTTCGTCGTGTGCTCGATGTAGGAAGGGTAGGCGATCGTCGCCAGGATGCCGAGGATGGCGACGACAACCATCAATTCCATGAGCGTGATGCCCGTGCTGTATCGTTGCATACCGTTCATCGATTTAATTCACCCTCTCCGTTCGGCCGGCGCGCTGGCGCGCCGGCCGTCTCAGTTGTCGTTAATCTTCGTACCAGTACGTCTGATACCGCGGCAAATTGAGCTTGATATCCGGCGATGCCGCGCCGCCGCTGGTACCGATCAGCGTGGTGACGCCGCCCTCGCGGATGACGATCACCGTTTCTGACGGAATACCGCCGCCGACTTTCATGCTGCGTTCCATCGTACCGTCGTTGTCAAAGTCGTAGGCCGGGGTGCCGTTCAGATAATTAATAGCGTAGACGCGACCGATGCCTTCCGCGAGCGGGGCGCAGGCCGAGTTCGACTGGTTTCCGTCGTCGGCCGACGGCACGAACGTCGTGGCGAACAAAACGCCGCCGAAGATCACCGTCTTGGCGAGCCCCTTCTCGCCGATCCAGGTCGGTGTTTGGTTCGATTCCTTGAAACTGATGTACCAGCCACTCGAATTCTTGACGTAGGTGTTGATCTCGTTCGTCAACGTCGTGTCGGTGTAGGTGCCGAGTTTGTTGTCGGTTGCGTCATAGAGGTTGCTCTCGGTCAACGCAGCCGGTGCGGTGCTTAACGGTCCCGTCGTGACATTGTAGTCGCGGAACGCGTAGAGGCGATTGTGCACAGGATCGGAACCCGAGATCGCGCCGGTCAATTTATCGAGCGGATCTTCGCGGTCACCGCTCGTAATCGTTACCAGATCATATTCGGGGTTCGTCGAGTACACCGAGTCGCGGACCTGCGCGACGTCCGGCGGGTAGAAGAACTTGCGCCGGGCGTCCGAGGGCGTTCCGCTGCAATTGGTCGCGCGTGTGCTGCCCTGGCAACCGACGTCGGCGAAGACGTAACCCTTGCTGCCGCCGGTGCCCGGGCTGCCCGGGTCGATCTGATCGCCCAGGTCGATGCGGAAGAGCTGGCCGCGCGTGTCGCCAACGTAGAGGCGATCGACCGCGCCGTCGTGATCGGTATCGACGAGCGCGAGATCGGACGGTATGGCGTACTTCATCGCGGCAAGTTCGAGGTTCGCGCCGGATCCCGTGCCGCCCGCCCACCACACCAGGGCGCCGGTCAGCGGATTGACGATATAGATCGCATTACCCATCGTGTCCGCATCGGGGCTCGTCGGAACAACGTTGCCGGCGCCCGGCGTGTCGAGACGCGGGTCGTATCCGCCGCCGAAGATAAGGACGTTCATCACATCGCTATCGGTCGTCGTCGAGTCGCCGTCGCTGCACGCCGTGCCGTTACATTTGACGCGAATCTTCGCTAACAGCGGACGCGACCACGTCTGGCCGAGGCGGACGAAATTTGCGCTACCGCCCTTGATACGCCATAGAAATTTGGGCTTCACCAAGCCGATCGAAGGAGTGCCTTTCGTCGACATCGTTGTCGTCGGCGTCACATCGAACGCATAAATATCCCGTCCGCCGCGACGTTCGCCGATGTAGACGTAAACCTTATCGCCTTGAGCCGGCTCGATGACGCCGTTGCCGTTAGTGTCGATCGCGTAGCCGCTCGGCGTTCCATCGAGACCCAACGTGAGCTGTGTGATGTGCGTACCCTGGCCGTCGTCCATGAGCGAACCTTCTTTCGGGAGGAATTCCGGTATGTAAACGATCCATTCCTCCTTGCCGGTCTCCGCGTCGATCATGCGCAAGCCGCCGTCGTTTGTGCCGACGAAGATCTTGATGACGGGGTCCGCATCCGTGCCACCATAAGTGATCGTCAATGGGCGGCTATGCAAGGCATCCCCGAACTTCCAGCGGTCGGCCGGGATAGTGCCGTTCGGCGCCGGCTCGTTCATGACGTTGAGCCCGCGCATCCAGTTGATGATGTTATCGCGGCGCGCGTCCGTCATGGCCGAGTCGCCCAACTGCGTTTTCGTGATGTTCGTGTTGTTCACGACATGCGGATCGACGGAAAGATCGATCGCACTGCTCGGCACATCCGTCGTCGAGTTGTAGGTGTAAACCTTGCGCGACGAGGACGTCGGCACGTTTTCGCCGGCGCCGCCGAGCTTCACGATCGGTCCGTCCGTGATCGTGCTCCAGATACTCCGCGCGTTGAGCTTGATCTTCGAGTTGATGTCGATCGCGTCCGCGTTGTTGGCGTCGAGGACGTCGCCGAACGTGCAGGTCGCGTTGGTGGGATCGGCGCAAAGCTTGAATTTCTTCACGTTGCCGGGCCAGGCCACTTCTTTTTGCGGGCTGAACAGGCTGAAGTACACCTCGTCGCGGTTGAACAGTTTATTGAACGCGTTCACCGAGAGCGACGGCGACACGAACGACGTCGGGTCGCTGATGACTTCCGAGAAGATTTGTTGAAACGCCGTCACCAGCTCGGAAGCGTTATTGGCGGTTTTGAAACCGTTGTTGTCGTTGGTGCCGCTCGTCCCGCCGGCGCGCGCGAGATCCTTCAGGTACTGCGGGTCGCCATCGCTCGCGAACCCGATCGTGTACGTCTTGATGTTCTGCAGCTCGTTCTTCGAAGAGAGATCGGTGCCGAAGTAGTAACTGAGGAGCTCAGGGCCGCAGGTGCCGTCGCCGCGGTCCACGCAGCTCTTGCCGATCAGACTTTGAATTGCGTCCTTGGAATTATTGACGGTCGGATCGCCGTCCGTCAGAAGGATGATGTAGTTGTTCTGGCAGCCGTCCTGAAACGGACTCTTGTAAACCGGGGGCGCACCCGAGCTGCTGTCGTCTATGAACTCGGTTTCGCATGCCGGGTCGTTCAGATTGGTGTCTGTGCAACCGAAGTCGCGGAAGACGAGTCCACCGGTATACGTCGCCGGGTGACTGACGCGCGTGTAGCGTGCGTTGGCCCCGAATCCGGGGCCACGTTGCCGCCCGTACAGTACGGGTTGGCCGCGATAATACAGTCCGGCCTCATAGAGCGTATCGACGATGGGAGTGAGCGCGCCGATCGGTGCGACGAGTCCGCTCACGATTTGTTTGAGCCGCAGGCGCACCGAGTCGTTAGACGCGTTGCTCGTTGCGTTCACCTGGTACACCACACGGAGCACGGCCGGGTTGTCGCTGAAAGTACGTTCGCGCGCTTCAACGATGCGATAACCGCTGTTCGTGGTGGGGGTGAATACGAAGAGCATGGGGTTTCCGTCCGCCCACCCGGTTTGATTGACCAACTCCTGCACGATCGGACTGATATCCGGCGTACTGACCGTGCTGAAGGCGCTTGGGTCGCTGATGTTCGTCCATGTCACCGTGGAAGCGGTTCTCTCCGCCGCCGTGTCGACGCGGCTCGAGATGTTGAGGTTAGCGGTGGTAAACGAGCCTGGCGTCGGTGTTTTTTGCCCCACGATATCGATCGAGGGGTTGCCAGAGCCGCTGCCCTGGTCGGTGAAGTCGATGTTGGCGCTAACGATGGTCGCACCTGGAGGAATGGACACGCTCGCGAAACGGATGCCCGTCAGCCTCTTGGAAGTCGGGCTGCCGCTGCTGTTGACGCCAAGGTCGAGCGTGGAGCTGCCGAGCGTCATACCGCCGTTTTTGGTGTTTTCCTGCGCGTCATCGGCGTCGTTGGTCACTTTTACCTGCACGCTCTTTTGCACGCACGCGGTGTTTCCGGTTCGTGCCGGATCCAGGGTGTATTGAACAACGAGTACCGGGGAGTCGCCGGAACTGGAATCAAAGGACGCGGCGATACGAGTACCGGTCCCGGAAATCGTGAACAGCATCGAGTTGCCGCCGCACCACGTGCTCTGGTCGACGAGTTCTTGCACGATCGATGTCAAATTCGGCGTCGTGTAGGTCTTACCGCTGATCCAATCCGGAACGCTGTTCCAAGCCACACTGGCGGCCGCGGCGTTCGCGCCGGTGGTGCGATTGCCGACGTCGTTGGTCGCGGTTGTGAACGTGCCCGGGTTCGATGATTTCTGCGCCTTGATCGTCAATGACGTCGGATAGGTGGCCGCGCTGTTGCTGTTGGCGGCTTCGAACCGGATAAACGCGTTGGTGATCGTCGCTTTGCGCGGCACGACGACGTTGGAGAAGCGTAAGCCTACGACCTGATTGTTAGTCACGGTCTTGACCATCGTAAGCGTCGCGTTGTCAAGTATTACCGCGCCGTTGCTGACGAGTTGCTCGGCGTCGTCGCTGCTGGCGCCCACCTGGCTCTGAACGGTGACGGTGTTTCCTTCAATCGACGAAGCGGTTGCGTCCAGGTCCGCAATCGGAAACAGCACCGGACCGCCCGGGTCACTCGAAAACCGCATGAGGCCCATGTTCACGTTCTGCGTGTTATCGAGAATCGTGTTCATGGCTTCCTTCATGTGCGTCAAGCGGCTTTTGCCCTGACCGTCGTTGACGATCGAGTTCATACTGTAGGACGTATCGATGATGACGAGCACGTTCGGCTTGATCGCCTGCTGGGTCGCGCTCGGGTTGCTGAAATAAATGTCGGTGTCGAGTGAGAACGCCCGATCGAACGGCGCTGCGCCGACCGCCGCCGCACACAGCAGTACGAACAGCGCCTTCTTATTGAGAATTTTTATCGTGTTTTTCATAGAACACCTGCGTTACTGCGCTTTGGGTACGATTTGTTCGACACCGCGATGAACTACAGACTTGGCGACGTTCTTGGACGCGTCGTCGCCCATCATGCCTGTGCTGGTCTGATCGAAATTCGCCGCATCGAAACTGGTCACGCTGTAGCCTGAACCGCGCTTGGGCGGCGCGAACTCATTGAATTTGGTTTTGGTTTCCGCTCGCGCAGCGCCGAAGGTGTAATTCCGGGTGACTTCGGTCGTCAGGCTGAGCGTTCCGCCTTCGTTCATCGCCCGATTCAGGCCCGACTCCGCGGCTTCGAAGGCATACGTCGTGTCCTGAATGTTGCCCGCCATCCGTTCTTCGAACGACGAAGTGCGCATCGCGGCGATGCCGATAATCGTGAGGATCAGCAGGATCACGAGGGCTGTTACCAAGGTCGCCCCTTTTTCGTGGCCGGGGTTCGGGAGACGGCCGGGCGTCGTGGGGAGCATCGTCACTTTAGGTTTCTCATGAAAATGGTCGAGACGAACGTCTTCGGTTGAACCTTGTTCGGATTGTTCGGGCTCGTATCGAGGACTGGGCGCGCCGTTATTTCGATTCGAGCGCTCACCACATTCGACCAGTTCGCCTTCGTGGCACCGAGCGACCCATCGTTAGCGGGCAGGTAGACGCGCGGTGTTTTGTCGCCGTAACTGCCGTAACCGAACGTCACCTGCATGTCTTCGATACCCTCGACCAGTTCTTGGAGGTTTGTGCCATCCAGGTTCTGGCGAAAAAGCGTCGGTTGACCGTTCGTGCCCGTGCCGATGTAGTAGGCGCGTTGAACGAATTTCATGATCTTGGCGCCGGGGGGGCCGTACGCCCGCTCGAATTTCTGCGCATTTCCGGGCGAAGGCGAGCCGCCGCCCGTGTTGTGCACGACGCCTTGCTTGTCGGAGTTGGGCCCGACGTTGTTCTGTATGTTCGTGATCTGGAACAATTCGGCGCCGGCGCAATCAGAAAGCAATATGATGTCGCCGATCTGCAGCCCGTTGTTCGGCTCGATGAAGAGAGCGGCCGATGTGTTCGGCATGGCGGTGGTGAGGCTGATGCTGGCAGGATCGGCCCTGCGAAGGGCGAACGCGTCCGTGCCCGTGCATCGGCCGCCGACAAAGCCGGGACAGTTGGCAGCTTGAGACGTAGCGGCTGCGCCCGTGGTTGGGAATTTCGTCGCGCTGCCCGACGGATAAAACACGGTGGTGCCGGCTTCGCTTCCCTCGATCGGTATCGAGAAATCGAACGCCGGAGAGATTCCGCCCGGGTTGAGGTTGTTATGGATAGTTTGAAGATCGTCAGCGCATCCGAAATAACCCGCCATCCGCAGATCCTGACTGATGAAGTTCATTGCGAATCGCGCGCTTTCCTGAAGGCGTGCCGAGCTCTCCTGTGTCGTGTAGTTCGATTTGCTCGAAACAAAAACGGTCGACACGGCCGCCAAAATGATCAATCCAATGGTGATCGCGACCATGAGTTCCACGATGCTCATGCCGCGCGCGGCAGTTCTTGTAATCGGCTGGTTCATAACTCGACCACCCAGTCGCGTTGTTTGGAAACTTCGCGCTCCTTCCAGCGGATGGTCACCGTAATTTGATTGCCGACTTGCGTGATGCTCGATGGCGTCGCATCCGCCGGTAACGCCGCGGCCAGCTTGTTGTACCAGACGCTGAGATCGTAGTTCGCGAGTCGAGCTTGTGAGTCGCATCCCGTCCCCCCGAGATCGCCGCAATCTTCGTCGGCAGGAGCGGCGGCAGCGACATAACTGCCATTCCGGGCCGCATCCCCGTTGGCGCGCATGCGATCGATGATCTCGTAAGCGAGCATCGTGGCTTGCGTGCGGAAATACGCGTCGGTGTTGTGCTTGAGGCTTTCGAGCTGCAGCATCGCGAGCCCAAGCAGTCCGATGGACAGAACGACCAGCGTCACGAGCACCTCGATGAGGCTGAAACCTTGGTACCCGCGATTATTGTTTGTGTTTGGTTTCATCAGCAGTTGATGTCCTTGAGCGACAGGCGACCTGTCGGCTGAAGGTTGATGGTTCGCCCTTTATGTAATTTCGGATCACAAAGCGTGTAGTCGCCCGTGCCAGCGCCGAGCAGGCCACCACGGGTGAAGATCATGGTGTTTGCGGCGGCAGCGCTCATTGCCGTGTCGCCGGACAGCGCCTCGTGAACCTTGATTCGGGCGTCTTCCTGACCGGGCGTCTGTGTCCAGGTGCCGCTGCTGTCCATGTCGGCAAAAACGACCCAGCCACTGTTCCACGTTCCGCCGCCGGTGCAGGTGCCGCCGTCCGTTGACTTGCACACGACGATATTCGCGCCGCGTTTGATGGCTTCGCTGCGAGCGAGTTGGAGGTCGGCGATGAATTCGTTGGTGAGGCCGGCGAGTCGGTTCGAGCGTACGAAGCTCGTCATTGCCGGCACGGCGACCATCATGAGTATTCCGGCCACCGTGACGGTAACGAGCAGTTCTATGAACGTAAAACCGCGTGTAAGATGGCCACTTCCGACGAACGGCTTTTTTACGGAGACAGACGGAACGAGGCTCTGCATTATTTGACCGACGAGCGGCTCGCTATGGCGGACAATTGGCTTAACGATTTTTTCGTCTGTGATCATCGGTTGTTCCGACCGGACCTACTGGATGGTTTTTTTCAGCGAAAAATCGAGTTGCTGGCTCGGTATTCAGTGAAGTCTAATCGGGGCTAAGCGACCCGCAATTGCCGCAAATTGTCACCGGGCAACACAAACGTGAGGGTTTGATGTCCGAATCCGTCGTGGTTATTGGAGGAGGAGTGATCGGCTTGTTGTGCGCCAAGAACTTGCGCGCACAGGGCGTTCAGACGGTAGTGTTGGACAGACAAGCTGTCGGGAAAGAGTCCTCCTGGGCCGGCGCCGGGATTGCATCGCCGCTTTATCCAACTCGCTATCCGCCGAGCATATTCGCGCTCACGCGCTCGAGTCACGCCGAGTACGCCGCAATGATTCCTGAGTTGGAGGAGAAGAGCGGGATCGACATCGAATGGCGGCAAAGCGGTTTGATTATCGCCGACCCTGACAGAAACGGACCGGAATCAGACGCCCGCCTCAAACGACTATTCGCCGCCGAGGAGTACCGATTCGTCGGCGCCGCAGAGATTCATCGGATGGAACCGCATCTTATTGGAGTATCCGGCGGCCTGCTCTTAACGCGTCTTGCACAGGTTCGAAACTCACGTCTGGTTAAAGCCCTGCGCATCGCTTTAGCAACGGCCGGGGTAGCGATTCGAGAAGGCTGCGAGGTCGTGGGTTTCGAGGTAGATCGAGGCAAACTTTGCGCAGTTAACACGACGAATGGCCGGATCCCCACCGGCCGTTGCATCGTTGCTACCGGGGCGTGGACCGGCACACTTCTCGCAAAGCTAGGTGTGGAACTGACAGTTCGTCCCGTGCGTGGCCAGATATTGTTGCTCAAAGGACCTGCTAATTTTCTTAACCATGTCGTGGTTCGACGCTACCGCTACCTAGTACCGAGGAGCGACGGACACATTCTGGTTGGCAGCACAATCGAGGACGTCGGGTTCGACAAGTCGATTACTGATGAAGGCCGCCGCTCCCTCTACGAAGCTGCGGTCGACCTGGCGCCCGAGCTCGCTGATTTTGGAGTTGTTGGGCATTGGGCGGGCTTGCGTCCGAGCTCGCCCGACGATCTTCCCTTTATTGGAGAGCACCCGGCCGCTCGCGGGCTATACGTATGTGCAGGGCACTATCGAAATGGCTTTGCCACCGGTCCCGCTACTGCACGAATGGCGGTCGATTTGGTCTTAGGGAAAGAACCGGCGATGGATCCCACGCCCTTTCGACTAGACCGATCGGCGCTGATGGTGCAACATAGTTAGATTATCAAGGAATTTGTTTATACTTAGTCTAAAATATCATGTTCGAACCGAGGAACTACACCGACTCTGAGGTTTCGTCCTTACTGCGCGAGCGGGGAATCAGCCCGACGGCGCAGCGCGTGCTTATTACCCGAACGCTATTTGCGCGTGGCACGCACCTCGCGGCAGAGGACTTGTTTCGAACTGTCAACAAGGACACTCCCAACGTCTCCAAAGCGACGGTGTACAACACGCTTGGATTACTCGCCAGTAAGGGCATCATTCGGGAAGTCATCGCCGATCCGACCCGCGTGTTTTACGACCCGAACACCGCGCCGCACCACCACCTTTATGATGAAGTCAGCGGAGAACTGACCGATATCGACGCAGCCGAGGTCGACATCAGCAGCTTGCCCGCGTTGCCGGAAAACGCGGAGCTTCGCGGCGTGGATGTGATCATTCGAATTCGTCGCAACGGCAAAAAGTAGCGATTGCGTGTCGTCCCCGTCGCAGCGGGATGGTATGCTATTTACCTCACCTTGTGTTTCCCAGCCGGTGTAGCTCAGTCGGTAGAGCAACTGATTCGTAATCAGTAGGTCGTCGGTTCGATTCCGGCCACCGGCACCAACCCACCAAAAGCGGACCGGAAACTGTTACAGCGCCCAGTCGCGTAGGCTCCATTCTTAATGTTGATACGCCGGAGCGGCAGAACAAAGGCGGCGTATCGAGCGCGCCGCTAGCATGCCCTGACCTTGGTGGTCATAGGGCGAGTCCGAAGCAAGGTGATCATCCGAATTTAAATTCGAACGGCGCCTCGGTAGCGTATTGGGGCTGTTGATTGCAGGAGAGCGATCATGGCCGTCGTGAAAGTCATCGAAATACTTGCGCAGTCAAGCAAGGGCTGGGAAGACGCGACCAGCGTCGCGCTGCAGGAGGCGGGACAGACCGTGCGCAACATCAAGTCCGTCTATGTCGACGATCTGCAGGCGATAGTGGAAAACAACCGAATTACGGAGTATCGGGTTCGCGCGAAGATATCCTTCGTGATCGAGTAGCAAGCCCGAAGTCCGGGCATCGCTCGTAAGACGCCGGCAGTCGTAAGACGTCGACAGTCGATTGTGCCGACGATGCGTGAGGTCGTCGGTCCCGGATCCGCGCATGTCGGTCGCCGTCCGCCGTCGCTCGCGGGGCCGGTTTATTTGTAACTGTTTCCCTTTTAGTTAACTCCGCGCTCGTAGGTAGATTGTGGTAGCCTCCTTTTTCGGAGGGGCTATAGTAGCGACATGCGAGTCGATGCGACTTCCGGATTGGTCGAGGGCGCGCGCTTTGTGCCGTCGCCGAATTGCGATGCGCGTCCTGTCGGCGCGGTTCCCGAAGTTCTGATCGTTCATGCGATCAGCTTGCCGCCGGGTGAATTCGGCGGCACTGCCATCGAACGCCTCTTCTGCAACTCGCTCGACGTGGCCGAGCATCCTTATTACGAACAAATCAAAGAGCTGCGCGTCTCGGCGCACTTACTCGTCCGGCGGAGCGGAGAGATCGTGCAATTCGTCCCACTGCACATTCGCGCATGGCACGCGGGGCAGTCGCAGTGCGAGGGTCGGACGCGCGTCAATGATTTTTCGATCGGTGTCGAGCTCGAGGGGTGCGACGACGCGCCGTTCGAGGACACGCAGTATGGCGTGCTGGCCGATCTCACCAAACACATCATGCGCGCTTATCCGGCGATCACCTCAACGCGGCTCTACGGGCATAGCGATATCGCGCCCGGTCGCAAGACCGATCCCGGGCCGTTTTTCGACTGGGCGCGGCTGCGCGCCTTGCTTGGCATGCGGCTTGCCGCGCACCCGGCGCATCGGTAAATTGGGCGCGCGTCGTAATCCCCTGGAATAAATAAGAACGCACTATGAGCAAGATACTCATCGCCATTCTGCTCGCCGTCGCGCTCGATCGTTATGTACCCGATCGTCACGGCTTCAAACCGTTTGCCTGGTATCGCGACTGGGCCGAATCGATCGAGCAGCGGTTCAACGGCGGAACCCGCATGCACGGCGTCGCGGCGGTCCTGCTCGCGATCGTCCCGATCGTACTCGCGGTCGTGCTCGCGCGTTATGTGCTCTACCAGATAACGCCGGTGCTCGGGTTCGTTTTCGACGTGCTGATGCTCTACGTCTGCCTGGACGTCTACCGACTTGGCAACGGCGCACGCGTGATCGCGGAGACGATCGACGCGGGCGACGTGCGCGAGGCGGACGCGCAGCTCAAGCAACTCGCGGGGAAGGGCGCGGCGACGTTGAGCGAAGCCGCAATCGCGCACGCGACGGTCGAGGCGGTGCTCAAGCAATGCAACTCCCTGATCATTTCACCGCTGTTCTGGTTCCTGGTTCTCGGTCCCGCGGGCGCGATCCTGCAGCGGCTCGCGCACATTCTCGACAAGCTTTGGGGCCACCGCTACGAACGCTTTGTCGAGTTCGGCTGGGCGCCGGCACGGCTGGACGATTTGTTGCAATGGATTCCGGCGCGCATCACCGCACTGTCGTACGCGATCATGGGCAGCTTCGAAGAAGCGCTGCACTGCTGGCGCCGGCGTATGGGCGTGTGGTCGGATATCAACAGCGGCCCGCTGCTTGCGTCAGGTCTGGGCGCGATGCATATGCAGAACTGCGAAGGTATGAGCGAGGTCGGCGAATACGACGAGCCGGTCGCGAGCTTGAGCGTGATTCCCGATGCTCATCACATTCGCGGCGTGGTCGCGTTGGTCTGGCGTGTGCTCCTGTTCTGGCTCGTCATTGGGCTGCTGATGACTGGCGCGCATCTCGTCGGGCTCTTCGTCGGTTGACTGCGCGCGACGAGACGCGCACTCCGTTTCGAAGATGATCGAGCACGCGGCACGCCTTGTCGCGGTACTGGTGTTGTCGAGCTGGTTAGCCGTCGTAATCGCCGCGATCAGCGTTACCGATGACGTCGGACAGACGATCGTGTTGCCGCGCCCGGCGGAACGAATCGTCAGTCTCGCGCCGCACGCGACGGAACTGCTCTTTGCGGCAGGCGCGGGTTCTCATGTCATCGCCACTTCCGAGTACAGCGATTTTCCCCCGGCGGCACGCGCCATCCCACGCATCGGCGGCAGCAGCGGATTCGATCTCGAGCGGATCGTTGCCTTGAAGCCGGATGTCGTGATCGGTTGGACGAGCGGCAATCCTCGGCGTGCGATCGAACGACTGCAGAGTCTCGGGCTGCACGTTTACCTGACCGAGCCTCGGCACCTCGCCGACATCGCCCGCAATCTCGAGCAACTCGGGCGGCTGGCGGGTACCGAAGCGGTCGCGCATGAAGCGGCGCAGCGCTTTGCCAACGGCTATCGGTCACTGGCCGAGCGTTACGCAAAGCGACCCAAGGTACGTGTGTTTTATCAGGTGCTCGATCCCGTCCTGATGACAGTGAACGGCGAGCATCTCATCAGCGAAGTCGTTCGCCTGTGCGGCGGCGAGAATGTGTTCGCCGCTCTTCCCGTACTGGCGCCCGTCGTTGGCGAAGAAGCGGTGCTCGGCGCCGATCCGGACGCGATCGTTGCGGGCGGCACCGAAGAGGGCTGGCGGACGTGGGAGCCGCGCTGGCGCGCGCACGGTCACTTGAAGGCCGTGAAACGAGGCGCGCTATATTTCATTCCGGCAGACGAATTGCATCGATCAACACCGCGGGTGCTGCAGGGGGCCGAGCGTCTCTGCGCGGCGCTCGATGATGCGCGCCGCAGTCGTTAAACGCGGTCGAGAGGTGTAGGGGAAGACGAAACCGCTAGCTTTGCGTGCGCGCTTGCGCCGGGCGCCACAGCACCTCGGGCACCTGCCGCGACACGTTCAAGTAGCGCGCGGCGACGAACAGCAGGTCGGAAAGCCGGTTGAGATATTTGATTGCGAACGGATTGATCGTTTCGGTACGTGCGAGCGTAACCGTATGACGCTCGGCGCGGCGGCAGATCGTTCGCGCGAGATGCATCAAAGCCGCGGCCTCGTCGCCGCCCGGCAGCACGAACTCTTTGAGCGGCGGCAGAGCCGCATTGAGCTCATCGAGCGTTTGCTCCAACCGTGCGATCTGCTCCTCGGTGATCACCTCTCGCCCCGGAATGCAGAGCTCGCCGCCAAGATCGAACAGCTCGTGTTGCACGGGTGCGAATGCGCGGCGTACTTCTTCCGGCACCTCCTTGGCGAGCACAATGCCGAGCGCGCTGTTCAATTCGTCCACGGTGCCGTAGGCCTCGACCCGAAGATGATCTTTCGGAACGCGGCTGCCGTCGCCGAGACCGGTCGTTCCGTTATCGCCGGTACGCGTATAAATTTTCGAGAGTCGATGTCCCATGGGGTTAGTCCGGTCCGTTCAGTTCGTCAGACGGTATACGACGGAAAGCGGTAGCTCGAGCGGTCGGCCGTGCAAACGTTCGCCGGCTTGCGCGAATTGTCCGACGCGCTGCAACGCGGCGACCGCCGAGCGATCGAGTACATCGTAACCCGAACTGCGTACGATGCGAATCGCGGCAAGCCCGCCGTCCGGTTGAACGGTGACGCTAAGCCGCACGATGCCTTCCCAGCCGCGGCGCCGGGCGATCAGCGGATACTCGAAGTAACGCCGCAGATCTGCCAGCAGCAGCGCCTGTACTTCTCCGCGTATCGCGTCGTTCAGTGCTGTTTCGGGGCGAGCGGGGCCGTCTGTGTTCGTGTCGCTCGGCGCGGCGTTTTTCGCTTCCGATGACGCGGCCGGCGGCAATTCGGGCGCCGGCGTCGGCGCGATGACCCGTTCGGCGCGAACAACGGTCTTCGGCTTATTCGTCGTGCGCGGACGTGCTGCGGCGACGCTTGCGGGCTTTTCCGGCGGAGGAACACTTAAGTTCAGGCTAATAGATAACGGAGGTTCAACGCGATACACCGGGCGCGGAGCGACCGCAAAGCGGACGATCAGGCCGGCGTGGAGACAAAGCGAGAACAGAAGAAAAACAGCGAGACGGCGACGCGACATATCGCCGACGTGACTTCTGTACATCCGAATCGGCCACTCCATCGTAGCGCCCACCCGCACATTGGTCGTGAACGGAGCGGGGATGGAGAGGCGAACCTTTCCGCATCGCCCGCCGCGACACCATAATCGAGCTTCAGGCCGGTCTCCGGGCTCGCGAGACGTCGCGGATCGCCTTCCCACGTGTTGATGCGCAGTGGCCTATGATCCGCGGAAGAAGTTCGCGTCGAACTTCTTCGACGTAAAAACACTCGCTTACCGTTGCGGGGGCAGCGCCGGCATTGCCGTGACGTTGTTTGGTCGTCTGGGCGCACCGGCTTCCCGTTTCATCCGCCACTCGTACGGAGTGGGCAGACACCTGAAGCGTTTGAGCCGCGCCATTTCAGCACGCTCCCGCCGTTCAGACAAGACACAAGTACGGCGTGCGCGGACCGTTTCCAATAGAGCGACTCGTGCTTCGCGAAACCCCGACAGTTGTCCGGTCACGCGAGGCCGAGAAAAATCAACATGCAGGTCTCGCTGATTTCGATCAGCGCGCCCGCCGTGTCTCCGGTCGTTCCGGCGAGCCGGCGCAGCATTGCCGCACGCGCGCCGAGGAATACCACGCCTTGAATCCCGAGAAGCACGGCGCCGTGCACGCCGGCAACGACGAGCACACCGACGGCGACGACAATGCCCGGCAGGAGCGTGACGAATCGCGCGGGTTGGACCGCGAGTGCGGCTCCCAAGCCGCCCGGCCGTACGTACGGCGTCGTAACGAATAGAAGCGGGACGCCGGTGCGCGCGAGCGCCGGGATGCATGCGAGCGGCGAAACATCATTCGCCGAAAGACTGTGAAGCGCAGTGAATTTGAGCAACAGCACGAGCACGAGCGCGACCACCGCCATGGCGCCGCAATGCGGATCCTTCATGATCGCGAGCGTGCGTTCCCGGTCGCCGCGGCCGCCGATCCAGGCGTCGGCGCTGTCGGCAAGACCGTCGAGATGCATGGCGCCGGTCGCCGCCACCCAGACAGTGAGCACGAGCGCCGCGCGCAACGGCGCAGAGCTTTCTCCGAGCAGTGCATTGAGCGCCGCGAGCACGACGCCGAGCACCAATCCGACGACCGGGTAGTAGCGCAGCGACGCGGCGACCGTTTGCTCATCGGGAGCATGGCGCAGTCGCACCGGAACGCGGGTGAGAAATTGGAGCGCGATCAGAAACGGATACCCCGATTTCACGGGAGCGGCGTCTCCACGGCGCAAGCGCCGTCCGCACCCACGGTAAGGCGGTGAAGCGTGCCCGGAGCGACCTCGACGTGCAGCAGTTGCGCGAGCGGCAGGCCGAGCGCGTGGCAGAGAATCACGCGCATCGGGCCGCCGTGGCCGATCACCAGCGTCGTGTGCGCGCCCGCGATGATATCGCGCCACGCCGCGATCACACGCGCGCACATTTCCGCGATCGGCTCACCGGCGGGCGGTCCGTGTTTCCACGGGTCTTCCCAGAACTTCAGCAGCGACTCGGGCGATGTCTCCATGATTTCCGCTGCGGTGCGGCCTTCCCAGTCGCCGAAGTCGAGCTCGCGCAGACGTTCGTCCACCCGGAGCGGGAGCTGGCGTTCGATTGCATACGCCTGCGCAAACTCCGCGCAGCGCGCGAGCGGCGACGTGACGATCTTTTCCCAGGCGGTGGTGTCCGCGAGGAGCGCGGTTCGCATCTGCCGCCAGCCGGCTTCGGTCACGCGGTCATCGGTGCGGCCGCGATAACGCGCGCCGCCTTCGGTTTCGCCGTGGCGCAAGAGCCCGATGACAATCTTCATGCGCGCGCTCACGTCAGGCGGTCTTTCCCGACACGCCCGCCTGCGCGAACGTCGCCATGCCGTTGTGTAACGCGCAGGCGATCCGCAGCAGCGGCACCGCCGTCGCCGCGCCGCTGCCTTCGCCGAGGCGCATTCCCAGATCGAGCAGCGGATCGGCGTTGAGCGCGGCGAGGAGCGCACGATGCCCCGGTTCGGCTGACGCGTGCCCGTATAACAGCCAGTCAGCGACTTCCGGGCGCAGCCGCACGGCGGCGAGCGCCGCGCTGGTCGCAATGAAGCCGTCGACGAGAACGGGCAACGCTTCCTGCGCGCATGCGAGATAGCAGCCCGTGAGCGCGGCGATTTCGAAACCGCCGAGACGGCGCAACGTTTCAAGCGGCGACGCGAGGTGATGTCGATGATGCGCGAGCGCGCGATTCACGACTGCGATCTTGCGGGCGATACCGAGCGCATCGAGTCCGGTGCCCGGCCCGACGACGCGCTCCGGCGGCAGATCGAGCAGCGCGGCGCTCAGCGCCGCCGCGGACGTCGTATTGCCGATCCCCATTTCGCCGCCGATGAGAAGCTGTGCGCCGCCACGCTTGGCATGTTCGGCGATGCTTGCGCCGGCTGCGAGCGCAGCGTCGAGTTGCTCCGAGGTCATCGCCGGCGCACAGGTGAAGTTCGCAGTGCTCGCGCCGAGCCGGCGCCGTGTGACGCCGTCCAGCGGGCCCGGATCGTTGATCGTCCCGAGATCGATGACGTCGATGGTCGCGTGCAGCTCGCGCGCAATCGCGTTGATCGCGGCGCCGCCGCGGGCGAAATTGCGCAGCATTTCGCCCGTGACCGCCTGCGGAAACGCCGATACGTCTTCGGCCGCGACGCCGTGATCGCCGACGAACACAGCGATGTGTACGCACTCGACCGCCGGTTGTTCCGTTCGCTGTAACGCCGCGAGGCGGATCGCGATGGTTTCCAGGCGTCCGAGCGCGCCCGGTGGTTTCGTCAGTTTCTGCTGGCGTTCCTCGGCCGCGCGTCGTGCCGCGTCGTCGGGCCGCGCAATCGATCGCTCCAGCCATCCCGCGATCGGCATCAGGCGGCTCCCTTGAGCGTAAGCGGCAAGCCCGCGACCATCAGCACCACGCGTTCACAGCATTGCGCGAGGTCCTGATGCAATTGCCCGGCTTCGTCGTTAAAGCGGCGGCTGAGGTCGCCGAGCGGGACGATGCCGAGACCGGTTTCATTGGAGACAAAGACGACGTCGCCGCGAAGCTCCGGTAGAACGGCGAAGAGCGCCGCCCGCTCGCGGTCGAAGCGCGCATTGTCCTGGAGCAGCAGATTCGTCAGCCAGAGCGTCAGGCAATCGACGATTAAGAAGCGGCCGTCGTGCGCGTGCCGGGTGAGCGCGTCCGCCAGTGCCAGTGGTTCTTCGACCACGGTCCACTCTGGTGGTCGGTGCATGCGGTGCGCTTCGATCCTTCGGCGCATCTCGTCGTCCTGTGCGGTGGCCGTCGCGATGTACGTTACCGGTCGCGCCGCCTGGCGCGCGAGCGTCTCGGCGTAACGGCTTTTACCTGAACGCACGCCACCCAAAACGAGCGTTTTCATGTCGCCGCCGGTACTCGCGCAGTTGCAAGGCTGAGGAGACCGCGCAGTCGCCGCGTGTCGAGATGCGTTTCAATCGCGTCGGCAAGGCGTTCGATGTCGGTGTCGCGTCGCGCCGCGTAGTCGGGCGCGACCGACGGGCGCAGTCCGGCCCACGCGAGCAGAGCGGTGGCCGCGGCCGTCGACTCGAACAGACCGTGAACGTACGTGCCGAGCACTTGCCCGTCGTCGCTCATCGCGCCGTCTGTACGATCGCCAAAACGGATCGCCGGGCGCGCGAGCGCGTCGCCGCGTGTGACCCCCGCATGTATTTCGTAGCCGGTTATGCGCGCATCGTCGAGCACAAGCGTGCCTGAAACATTGCGCAGCTGCTTTTCGTGTTCCAGCGTGGTTTCGATGTCGAGCAGCCCAAGACCGGCGCTCGTACCGGCATCACTCTCGATGCCGTGCGGGTCATGAATCGCGCGGCCCAGCATCTGGAAGCCGCCGCAAATGCCGAGCAGCTTGCCGCCGTAGCGGAGGTGCCGCCGTATCGCCGCTTCCCAACCTTGGGCGCGCAGCCAGGCGAGATCGGCGCGGACCGATTTCGAGCCGGGCAGGATGATGAGATCCGCGGGTTCGAGGGCTTCGCCCGGTCCGACGAAGCGCAGCCCTACGCCGGGATGCAGCCGCAGCGGATCGAAGTCGGTGTGATTGCTGATGCGTGGCAACGCGGGCACGACGACGTTTAGCCGTTCACTCGATTGATCCGCCTCGGGAGTAGGACAAGGTAAGGCGTCCTCCGCTTCCAGGTGCAATCCGTGCAGATACGGAAGGACACCGAGCACCGGCTTGCCGGTGCGTGCTTCCAGCCAGTCGAGCCCGCTTTGCAGCAGGGCGATATCGCCGCGAAAGCGATTGATGACGAAGCCTTGGACACGCGCGCGTTCACTCGTGCTCAGCAATTCGAGCGTTCCGACGATGTGTGCGAATACGCCGCCCCGATCGATGTCGGCAATGAGAACGACCGGGCAATCGATGGCTTCGGCGAAACCCATGTTGGCGATGTCGTTCGCGCGCAGGTTGATCTCGGCCGGCGAACCCGCGCCTTCAACGACAATAGCGTCGTAACGCGCAGCGAGGCGTGCATACGACTCCAGCACGGCGCGCTGAGCGATACGCTTGTAAGCGTGATAGCTCTGCGCATCGAAATTGCCGATTGCTTTGCCGTGCACGATCACCTGCGCGCCGGTATCGCTGTTTGGTTTGAGCAGCACGGGATTCATGTCCGTGTGCGGCGCCAATCCGCAAGCCTGCGCCTGTACCGCCTGCGCGCGTCCGATCTCGCCGCCGTCCACCGTGACCGCGCTGTTCAACGCCATGTTCTGCGGCTTGAACGGCGCGACGCGCACGCCCTGGCGCGTGAGCCAGCGGCAGAGACCGGTGACGAGCAGACTCTTGCCTGCGTCGGACGTCGTTCCTTGAATCATGAGCACGCCGGTCATGACGCAAAGATCCGCGCGACGGCTTCCGGGTTCGACGGGAAGTAGCTGTGTACGTACGACGCCGTTAATCGGTCGATGCGATAGGCGCACTCGGCGGTTTTGCTGCCGTGAGGACAGACGCCGCGCGCAATCGGCGCGAGCGTCGTTTCCAGACGCGAGTGGTGAAACGTATGACCACGAAGCGCTCCCTCGGGAAGCGTCAGTTCTTGCATCGCGATGGCGGCGAGTTGCGTTTGCATCACCGCGTGGCCTGGAAGGAGGCCGAGCATTTCGGTGCGTTGTCCGTCGGTCCCGGCGAGCGATTCGAGCAGGTATAGCAGGCCGCCGCATTCGGCGAGCATCGGTTTGCCGGCGGCGTGATGTGCGCAGACGGCGGAACGCATTGCGCGATTGCCGGCGAGCGTGGTCATGTGCAACTCGGGATAACCACCGGGCAGATACAACGCGTCCGCGATCGGCAGTTGCGTGTCTGCAAGTGGCGAGAAGAACAGGAGTTCGGCGCCGAGCGCGCGCAACACGTCAAGGTTGGCACGATAAAGAAACGAGAACGCCGCATCGCGTGCGACGGCGATGCGCTTTCCGGCGAGCAACCGGGGCAGCGCCGGGGTAGGGACGGGCGCGAACGTTACCGGCGCCGGTAAGTCGTCGCGCGCGAGCACCAAGCGTGTCGCGGCGCGTTCGAGCCGGTCCTCGAGATCGGCAATTTCACCCGCTTGCAGCAACCCCAAATGACGATCGGGGAGGGCGATGTCCGCGTCGCGCCCCAGCCAACCGAACGCCGGCAAGCCGGCGGGCAGGCTTTCCGCGAGCATCCGATAGTGTCCGGGGCCCGCGACGCGGTTTGCGATGACGCCGGCGACGGTCACGTCGCGGCGATACTGCGCGAGACCGCAAGCGACGGCGCCGAAAGTCTGCGCCATCGCCGAGCCGTCGATCACGGCGAGCACGGGAATCCCGAAAAGCGCCGCGAGATCCGCGCTCGACGGCTGGCCGTCGTACAGGCCCATCACGCCCTCGACGAGAATCACGTCGGTGTCACCGGCGGCGTCGTAGAGCAGACGACGGCAGTGCGCATCGCCGCCCATCCACAGATCGAGCTGATAAACCGGCGCGCCGCTCGCCCGCTCGAGGATCATCGGATCGAGAAAGTCCGGGCCGGTCTTGAAAACGCGGACGCGCCGGCCCTGTTGGCGATAACGCCGGGCGATTGCGGCGGTGATCGTTGTCTTGCCTTGCCCCGAAGCGGGGGCCGAGACAAAGAGCGCCGGGCACGATCGTGCCGTTGTCACAGAATGAATCCTCAACGAGCCGCGATTGCAGTATGGTTTCGCACGGTCACGATCAAGACATGGACGAGAGCCGCCGCGACGATCCAGAACGCCATGGCCTGAAGCGACGCCGGCGTATAACGTATCAACTCGCCGGCGAAACCTGCCGCGGTCGCGTTCGCGATGCGTCCCGAGTAGAAATAGAAGCTTCCGCTCGAAATCAGTTCGCACGCGAATGTGCCAAGGACGCCGCTGAGCGCCAGCGAAGGCAGCGTCGCCGCCGTGAAGCGGTGGCGGCCGGCATACCAGCGACCCGCCAGCCAGAGCGCGGCGTACGCGGGCAGTAGCGCAGCGTAAGCGGGCGATATGCAGAAATCGCTGACGCCGCCCCAGGTCACCGCGGTGTAGTCGAGGAGCGCAGCGACCGCAAAGAGCAG
>JBJMVQ010000016.1:0-87109 GCA_045810625.1 Sulfurifustis sp. | reverse complement strand
TGCACGAATGCCGCGGGCGCAGGGATGCGCGCAGGAGCGGCGCAACGTGCATTCGCGCCGCCGAGCGCGCACAGGGAAGTGCGGGCCGGGCCCGGCGCGAAGCAGGAGGCGCAGCGCCGGGCGCGCCGCCCGGGGTCGCCTTTCTTTTGGCTACTTTTCTTTGGCGAGACAAAGAAAAGTAGCTTGCCGTGCTGTACAGGGACGTACGAATTTCGCGAGAGCGCAGGTGCCACACAGGGATGTGTCAATGTCGCGGGCGCGCAGGATGCGCGCGGAGCGACACGCGCGAAGCGATGGGTCAACCACCCACAAGTAAATTTATTACTTCGACCAATCGGCGCGGGAGCGCCGAACATTCCACCCTCACCCTAACCCTCTCCCTAACAGGGAGAGGGGATCGCTATTTACCGGCGACGCGCGCGCTTCTCCGCAACCGCGCCAACAACCGCCGCGCCATTTCGCCGAACAGCTCCGTCTGCGTCGGGTGCGGGTGGATTGCCTGTCCCACCTGCTCCAGCGTCATGTCGCCGGAAACGATCATCACGGCTTCGCCGATCAAAGTATCGGCGTGGTCGGTGAGGAAGTGCACGCCGACGATGCGGTGCGAATTCTTGTCGGCGACGAGCTTGATGAAGCCGTCGGTTTCGCCGGTCATCATCGCTTTGGCATCGATGCTCATCGGCATCTTCACTTCGAGCGCGTCGATGCCGCGGGCTTTCGCCTGCTCCATCGTTAAACCCACGAATGCCGCCTGCGGGCGGGTGAAGATGACGCCGCAGTCTTTGTCGGCGTTGTAGATCGCGCGCTCGCCGAGGATCGATTGCGCCGCGACGCGGCCTTGGGCCGCGGCGGTGTGCGCGAGCATCAGGCCGCCGTTGCAGTCGCCGACGGCGTAGATGTGCGAGACGTTCGTGCGGCACGTCTGGCTGACTTTGATCGCGCCGCGCTCCGCGACGACACCGGCCTTGTCGAGCGCGAGCGGCTCGAGCACCGGGCGTTTGCCGGTGGCGACGAGGACGTAGTCGCACTTGTAGTTCGCGTTCTTGCCGGCGCTGTCGCTATAGGAGAGCGTCATCGTACCGGCCTTGCCCGCGATCTTCGTCACTTTCGCCGACACCACGACGTTCAGGTTGTCCTGCTTCTTCAGCAGCTCCGCGAGATTCTTCGAAATCTCCGCGTCCATCTCCGGCAGCACGCGGTCCAGCATTTCGACCACGGTCACTTCCGTGCCGAAGTCGGCAAAGATCTGCGCCATTTCGAGTCCGATCGCGCCGGCGCCGATGATGCCAAGCCGCTTCGGCACGGCTTTCAAGTCCCAAACCGTGTCGGACGTGAGCACGCCGTCGGAGTCGGCGCCCGGAATCGGCGGCACGAACGGCGGCGCGCCGGTCGCGATGACGCACGCGCCGAACGTGACGCGCTCCGTCTTTTTGCCTTCGGGGATCTTGGCGCGCAGGAATGGATCTTTGATGTTGCCGCTCGTGTCGATCGTGATGCTGTTCGGGCCGTCGAAGCGCGCGAAGCCCTGGCGGATCTCGATCTTCATGCCTTTGTCGGTCTTGAACGCCATGTCGCCGCGCGCCTGCAGCACGCCGCGGCGGTGTTTCTCCAGGCGTTTGAAATCGAGCTTGCCGTTGTCGGTGCCGAGGACGCCGAGCAACTCGTCGTGCGCGCGGTCGCGCAGCCGGTCCGCGCCCGCGCGCCACGCCTTCGACGGAATGCAGCCGCGCCACAAGCACTCGCCGCCCGGCAGCGGCGCGTCGTTTACCATCAACACTTTCTTACCGTGATCCGCCAGCTCGCGCGCGCAATCCTCACCGCCCGGGCCGCCGCCGACGATAACGACGTCGTAATCCCACTGCCCGGGCACGATGCCCGTCGTCGCACGGTCGGTGACGGCCGGCTCGCCGCCGTAGAGCCACGCGTCCGGGCTCTCGACGACGGTCCTGAAGTAGTTGAGGAACTTCGCGGCGTCCGCGCCGTTGATGATGCGGTGATCCGCGGTAATCGTGACCGGCATCATGCCGTCCGCGCCGCGCGTCGAGATCGCGAAGATCGCGGACGTGCCCGGCGACGGCAGCGCGTCGAAGTGGCTGACGCCGAGCATGCCCATGTTCGAGATCGAGAACGTCGGGTTCGAGTACTCCTGCGGCTTCAGGCGCTTCACGCGGGCGCGCGCGACCAGGTCTTTCCACTCGTCGCTCAGCTGCTTCAGCGATTTGTTCATGACGTCGCGCAGCACCGGCACGACGAGGCCCATGCCTTCGGTCTCGACCGCGAGGCCGATGTCGATCTGCTCGCGCTCGACGATGCGATCTTCGTGCTGGTACGCGGCGTTGACGCGCGGGAATTTCCGGATGGCGTGGCCCGCGGCTTTTGCGAGCGTGACGGTGAGCGAGTAGCCTTCCTTCTTGGACGCCGCGACCAAGCGGTCCGGGTTTACGTTCACCGTCACATGGAACAGCGGCATCGACACCGCGTACTCCATGTTGTGCGCGACGGCTTTCTCCATCGCATCCATCGGCCGGCCGGTGCCCGGCACCTGGTAAATGCGCTTCACCATGCCCGGCGGCGTGCGCGGCGCGAGCACGTCTTCGGCGACGATCGCTCCGGCCGCCCCGCTGCCGATCAGGCTGTTGATGTCGATGCCGTGCGCGCCCGCGAGCTGGCGCGCATACGGCGTCGCCCGGCCCTGGCGCGGGCGCGGTGCGGGTGTCGCGCCGTGCGGCATCGCGGGAATGCGCGTCTTCGCTTTGTGCGTGCCGTAGGGATCGAAGCGCGCCGGCTCCGCCGCCGCCGTTTCGACCTCGACGCGATCGGCGGCCTTCGGCATCGCGGCTTCGCCGCCCTTCACCTCGTCCGTCGACGCGACGAGATACGCGATCGGCTCGCCGACCGGAACGACGCTGTTGGCCGGGGCCAGCGGGCCGGAGAGATAACCCTCGCGGAACACCTCGACGTCCATGATCGCCTTGTCGGTCTCGACGGTGGCGATGATCGTTCCGCGCTCGATCTTGTCGCCGGGCTGCTTCTCCCAGGTCACCATCGTACCTTCGGTCATGGTGTCCGAGAGCTTCGGCATCTTGATTACGAAAGGGTCGGCCATGGCGAGACTCCTTACTTGCAGTACCTCGCCCTTCGGCAGCAAGGGCAAGGCGTTCGTTCACGGGCTGACGAAACGCGCGCGCCGCGGCGCTTCAGTTACGCGGCGCGCCCATACCAATTCTCGATGCATTGCTTCAGGCGCACGGCATCGGTGTACATGTGATCGTTTCCCGGCACTTCGGCCAAGGTGCAGCGTGCGTTGCCCGCGAGCGCGGACGCGAGCGCCGCGAAGCCGCCGTTGAAGTCGTCCGTTTGCTGGATGAACAGCGTCGGCACCTCGCCGGTGAATTTCTTCAGTGCGCCGAGTCGGTCCTCTGCCGCATAACGCCGCAACGGGGTGCCGATAAAAACGGCCCGTTCCGGCCGGAATCCGAATTGCGCGTGGGCAATCATCGTTACGAGCGTACCGATGGATTTCGCAATCACGAGATCGGCGCCGCTTTCCGCCGCCGTCTGCGCCTCCGGCACGACGTCCGGATTCGGATGGTCCGGCGCTCCTTCCCAAAAGCGATACCGCTGCAGCGTCACAGTCGTCGCACCGACATCCAATATCTTCAACAGCTCTTCCAAATGAGCGAACGTCGACTGCTTGCGCCCTGCCAATCCCAGTATTCGCAATTTACGCGCGGCCCATTACGCGAAGCGCGCCCTGGTAGACGTCGTCGACGTCCGGGATCGCTTGCCGTTCGAGGTTTTCGGCATACGGTACCGGCACATCGGCCGCGTGCACGCGTACCGGCTGCGCATCGAGCGCGAAGAAGCACTCTTCGATCACGGTCGTGATGATCTCCGAGCCGACCCCGACCGAGGCCTCGTCCTCTTCGGCCACGAGCACGCGATGCGTTTTCTCGACTGAACGGCGGATCGTTTCGCGATCGAGCGGCTTGAGCGAGCGCAGGTCGACGACCTCGGCGCTGATGCCGTCTTTCTCGAGGCGCTTCGCCGCTTCGAGGCAGAGCTGCAAGCTCAGGTTGTAGCCGATGAGCGTAAGGTCCGTGCCGCGGCGCACGATCTCCGCGCCTTCGAGCGGGCGAAAGTACTCCTTGTCGGGCACCTCTTCGCGCATGTTGTACATGCGTTCGTGCTCGATGAAGATCACCGGATCGTTGCAGCGAATCGCGCTCTTCAGCATCCCGCAGGCGTCGAGCGGGCTGCGCGGCGTGACGACCCGCAGGCCCGACGTGCTCATGAAGAGCCGCGCGAGGCGCGCCGAGTGCTGCGCGGCGAGCTGGTGCGCCGTGCCGCCGGGCGTGCGCATGACGAACGGAACGCTCACCCGCCCTCCCGACATATAGCGGATCTTCGCGGCCGCGTTGATGAGCGTGTCGAGCGCGAGCAGCGCGAAGTTGATGGACATGATCTCGACGATCGGCCGCAAACCGGCCATCGCGGCGCCGATGCCGATGCCGCAGAAGGAATTCTCGGAGATGGGTGTGTCGATGACGCGGCTCTCGCCGTATTTCTGGTAGAGCCCCTGCGTCGCTTTATAGGTTCCGCCGACGAGGCCGACGTCTTCGCCCATGACGATGACGTTCGCATCGTTCGCGAGCTCCTCATCGTGCGCCCGCCGTATCGCCTCCCAGTAGTACAGTTCCGCCATGCGTGATGTTCCCGTTCGTTGAGCGCGCCCGCCCCACCCTCCTGCCCTGGAGGGATCGGGAGGGCACCGATTTACGGATAAGTGTTCTGAAAAGGTCCGATCCAGCGCGGATCGGGATTGTCGTCAAGCACGTACTTGGTCAGGTCCTGCACGCGCGGCGGCGGGCTGTCCTCCGCGAACTTGACGACATCGTTCTCGATCTCGTCGTGGATCTCGCGTTCCAGCGCTTTCAAATCCTCGTCGGTGATGACCTTGGCTTTCTTGAGCTTCTCGGCGTACACCCTGAGCGGATCGCGCGCCTGCCACTTCTGCTCTTCATCTTTGGTTCGATAAGCGGCGGTCTTGTCCGACATCGAATGGCCGCGCAGGCGGTAGGTCAGGTACTCGATGAAGTACGGGCCTTTGCCCGAGCGCACGTGGTCGATCGCTTTCCGGGCCGAATCCATGACGACCTCGATGTCCTGCCCATCATGCTGACTCGAGGGGATGTTGTAGCCGCAGACACGCTTGTATTGATCGATGACCGCGCTCGATCGGTCGATGCGCGTGCCGATGGCGTAGAGGTTGTTCTCGCAGACGAACAGCACCGGTAGCTTCCACAGCGACGCCATGTTCATCGTCTCGTGGAAGGTGCCCTGATTGTTGGCGCCGTCGCCGAGGAAACAGATGGCGATCTGGTCGGTCTTCTTGTATTTGCAGGCGAGCGCGAGGCCCGCCGCGAGCGGGAACGGCTCGCCGACGAGCGCGTAGCCGCCCATGAATTTGGCGTTGGGATCGAAAATATGCATCGAGCCGCCGCGGCCGCGCGAGGACCCGGTTTCCTTGCCGTACAGCTCGGCCATCACTTCGCGGGCGGGAGCGCCCGACTTGATCGCGTGGATATGGTCGCGATAGCCGGTGATCACGTAGTCGTGCCCGCGGCGCGCCATTTCGAGAACGCCGGTCGCGACCGCCTCCTGACCTATATATAGATGCAGGAACCCGCCGACCTTGTGTTCCATATACGCCTCGAACGCGCGTTCTTCGAAGCGCCGGTAGAAAATCATTTCGCGCAGGAGGCGCTTTTGATCCGCGGTGCTCACGGCTCCCTGGACAGCGACAGTAGCGGTTTCATTCATGGCATGGAGGCGTAACGGTGACCTGCGCGGGTATCATCTGTTTTCTAATTCAATAAATCAAGGCTGTTAATACTGACTTCCATGGCGCCGCCCAACCTGCTCCCGCGTCGCACGCCAAAAATCCGACGCGTCGCCGCCGACACGACGCCCAAAGATCTCAACGCCTTCACCCACGTTGCGATGATACTCGCGGCGGAGCGATCGATGCCGAATACGCTGGCGTTCGCCGACACGATCATGACCCGCATGAGCCGCAGTGGCTACAAGCTCGGGAATGCGAAACCCTTCGTGACCGATTTGCCGAACCCGACCGGCACACGCCTTGCTGCGGCCGGCATGAATCCGGACGCCCCGCGTTCGATCGACTGACGCTCGCGGGCAAAATAGTCGCGCCGTTGCTCGATGAACGACCGAAGCGAATCGCGCTCGCCGCACCGACCCTCAATGGCGCACGCGCTGCCGACGCGCTCGAAGCGCCGCTCGCGGCCGTACTCGCCGCCGATTTCGCGCTGCCGGGTTTCAAGAGCGGCTCGAATGCGGACAAACGCCGCGCCGTCGACCCGCGACCATCGAGATCGTGCACACCGACGCCGAAGGACGCAGGGTGCTCGCCGACACGCTGCACTTCGCCGCACGCGAAAAACCGCGCCTGATCGTCGACTACGCCACGCTCACCGGCGCGTGCATCTTCGCGCTCGGCACGCGCTTCTCGGGCGTCATCACCAATCGCGACGACCGGATACCCGGCCTGATCGAAACCGGCGTCACTCCGGCGAGCGTGTGTGGCCGTTCCCGCTCCCCGAGGACTACGAGGACCTGTTGAAGAGCGACGTCGCCGACGTGAAGCAGTGCACGATCGAAAGCGAAGCGGATCAAATTCTGGCTGGCCTCTTCCTGCACCGGTTCGTGCCGAACGACATTCCTTGGGTGCATCTCGACCTCGCCGCCGGCAATCAAAAAGGTGCGCTCGCACACATACCGAGCGATGTTAGCGGCTTTGGCGTGCGGTTCACGCTCAAGTTCTTGCGCGATCGAGAAATCTTGAGCTGAAAAAGTTTCGCCCGCACTGGGCGCAAGCCCCTGCCATCGGCGCGACTATTTCGCGATTGCTCCGCACGCGCGCAACGTGCCACACTCTCGACGTTGTCATAGCAACAACACTCACCCTTCGTCGACAGACATTGCCGCTGCGATACGGATGCGCCGACACCTGCGAAAACACGGCGTTGCTTATCTCTTTGCGATCGCCGCCGTCGCCGCCGCGGTGCTGCTGCGCTTGCATCTCGCGCGCTGGTTCTCGACCGACGCACCGCTACTCATATCCGTCGGCGCGGTGCTCGCGGCCGCGTGGTTCGGCGGTTTCGCGCCCGGAATCGTCACCACCTTGCTGACGGCCGGGAGCCTCGTCGTGCTCGCGCTCGTCCCGCATGCGGTTCTGCTCGGCGCAGCGGATAACTCCACACGCGTGACGTTGTTCATCGCCGTCGGGCTCACCGTCAGCGTTATCAGCGAAACCGCGCGGCGGTATCGACGGCGTCTCGAAGCAGCACAAAACCGGATGCAGCGACAGCTGCGGCGGCGCAAAGAATACGAAGAGAAAATCGACCGGCTGAACAAACAGCTGCGTCTCGTCACCGACTGCGCGCCGGTGCTGCTCGCGTACTGGGATACCAATCTTCGCTACAAGTTCGTCAATAAGCGTTACGCCGCGCGCTTCGGGCTGCAGCCGCGCGATCTCATCGGCCGGCCGATTTCCGAGCTGCTCGGCCCCGAGGCCTACGCCTTGGTCGAGCCGTACGTGCAAAAGGTCATGCGCGGCGAGCGCGTGGAATGCGAGCTCGAGCTGCCTTATCGCGAGCTCGGTTGGCGCTGGATGCGTGCCGCGTGCGAGCCGGAAATCGACGCCACCGGGCGCACCGTGGGGTGCCTGGCCGCGATCACCGACATCACCAGCCACAAGGAGGCGGAAGCGGACCTGCGCGCCAGCCAGGAGCGCCTGGCGCTCACGCAGCAGGCGATCGGCATCGGCACCTTCGAGTGGGACCTGCGCACGGATAAGGTGGAATGGTCGGCGACGCTCGAAGCGCTGTACGGCTACCCCGCAGGCGGATTCGGCCGAACTCTCCAGGCGTGGAAGGCGCGCATCCATCCGGACGACTGTGCGCACATGCACGCCACCGTCGAGCGCGCGCGGCGCGAGATCGTCGATTTGCGCGAGGAATTCCGCATCGTGCGTGTGGATGAAAACGTGCGCTGGGTCGCGGCACTCGCCAAAGTGTTTGCCGACGGCGAGGGGCGGCCGGCACGCATGGTCGGCGTAAATCTCGACATCACCGAGCACAAACGCGCCGACGAGGTGCTGCGGGAACGCGAGCGTATGCTCGCGCAGTCGCAGCAAATGGCGCACGTCGGCGGCTGGGAGCTCGACTTGAACGACATGCCGATGCCGACGCAGAACATGCTGCGCTGGACCGACGAGACGTACCGCATCTTCGGATTCGCGCCCGGCTCCATCGACGTCACGCCCGAGCTCTTCATGAGCCGGGTGCATCCGGACGATCGCGGAAAAATCGTCGACGCAGTCGCGCAGGCGCTGCGCGAAAAAGCGCCGTACGAGTTGGAGCACCGCATCATTCGTCCCGACGGTGCGGAGCGAATCATTCACGAATGGGTGACGATCCAACTTGCGCCGGAAGGCCGGGTGCTGCGGCTGCTCGGCACGGCACAGGACATCACGGAGCAGCGGCGCATGGAAGAGCAGGTGCGCGCCAGCGAGCGCCAATTCCGCCTGCTCGCCGACGCCATGCCGCAAATCGCCTGGGTTACGGATGCGTTCGGGCGCGTGATTTATGTCAACCAGCGGTGGTGCGATTACACCGGTCTCGCGCCCGAGCAGTCGCAGTCCGACTCGCATCTCGCGAGCATCGTGCACCCCGACGACATCGCGCCAATGATGGAGGCCTGGAGCCGCTGTCTGGCGACCGGCGCGGACTACGAGCAGCAGCTGCGATTCAAGCGCGCAGCCGACGGGGCGTATCGATGGTTTTTGAGCCGCGGCGTCGCGGTGCGAGACGAGCAGGGACGCGTGGCGCGCTGGTTCGGCACCGCGACCGACATCGAAGATCAGAAGCGCGCGGAAGAAGCGCTGCGCGAGTCGGACCGGCGCAAGGACGAGTTTCTCGCGACGCTGGCGCACGAGCTGCGCAACCCCTTGGCGCCCATACAGCACGGCTTGCAGGTGATGCGGATGCCGAACGCTAACCTGGGTATGCGCGAGCAGGCGCGGCTCATGATGGAGCGCCAAACCGCGCAGATGGTTCGGTTGATCGACGACCTGCTCGACGTGTCGCGCATCAGCCGTAACACGCTCGAGCTGCGTAAAGAATGGGTCGATCTCGGCGCGATCGTGCAAACGGCCGTGGAGACGAGCCGCCCGCTCGTGGAAGCCGCCGGGCACACGCTGACCGTCGAACTGCCGTCCGAACGCATCCTGCTCAACGCCGACGTCACGCGCCTCGCGCAAGTGTTCGCGAACCTGCTGAACAACGCGGTGAAATACACGTGCTTCGGCGGCCGCATTACGATCACCGCGGAGCAACGTGCGGACGAAGTCTCGGTCGCCGTAAAAGATAACGGCATCGGCATCGCGCGCGACAAGCTCGACGCGATATTCGACATGTTCGTCCAGCTCGATCGCTCGCTCGAAGCGGCGCGCGGAGGTTTGGGCATCGGCCTGACGCTGACGAAGCGGCTCGTGGAAATGCACGGCGGGCGCATCGAAGCGCGCAGTGACGGGCCGGGTACCGGCAGCGAATTCGTCGTGCACCTGCCGACCGTCTTACTGCCCGTCGATACCGTGCCCTGCCCGGCGCTCGACGTCGACATCTGCGCCGACGCGCCATCGCTTTCGATTCTCGTGGTCGACGACAATCAGGATTCCGCAGACAGTCTCGCCGCACTGCTGCGGCTGATGGGTCATCGGGCGCGAACCGCACGCGACGGCGTCGAAGCGATCGAGGTCGCCGAATCGTTCCGACCCGACGTAGTGCTCCTCGATATCGGCATGCCGCGGATGAACGGCTACGAGACGGCGCGGCATCTGCGCGGCCGTCCCTGGGGCAAAGAGCTTCTGCTTGTCGCACTGACGGGCTGGGGGCAGGAGAGCGACAAACGCCGCGCGCGCGACGCGGGCTTCGATCATCACGTAACAAAGCCGATCGATCCGACTTTGCTGACGCGCCTGCTCGCCGAGCGCGCGCGCGTCCCTGCCGGCGCCTGACGCCGACTACGTCTCCGGGCGCAACCGCTCGTCCGCGGCGACGTTCCGGAGGTTGCCCGGGATTGCGGGCTTATCCACCTCGCCGCAGTACAGATCGAAGCGAACTCCGTCGGGCTTCTGCGCTGTTTTCAGCGTGAGCGGGCTGCCGTAGTAGACCGGACCTTTGAACGCGACGTCGAGACGGAGCCGCGGCGCTTGCAACAACGCCTCGGCGTCCGGCAGGCGCCGCAGGCAATCCGACACCATTCGTTGGGTATGGGAAAAATCGCGCTTGAAGCCGAGGCGCCGCGCCCACGGCGCGAGGTAGTGAACTGGATTGAAGTCTCCCGAGAGCCGCGCGAAGTCGAAACCGCCGCCCGCGGGCGCCTGCCAGCGTATTTCGGAATGGACGGGGTCGAGCGGTTGCAGGAGCTCCACCGCCGGACGAGCATCCGCGCCGCCGGCCCGTCCACGCAGGTAATACACGCTGATGCTTTCCCATGCGGGCGCGCCCTCGCTCGAAAACACCGAGTGGATGTCGAACTCGATCCCTTTCGGCAACACGCGCTGACCGATCGTACCGACCTCGAGGTCCAGGCGTTCGCTCGTCTTGATGCGCCGGCGCTGGACAACGTGGTTGCGCACCCCGAGCAGCGTGCGCAGCGACCACGGGAAATCGCGATGCGCGAAGATCGCGAGGTGATAGTGAAACAGCAGCGTCAGCGGGTAGTCGAACGGCAAATCGGCGGATTCCGCGTCGCCGCAGCCGCGCCGGAACGCGGCGAGATGATCTTCCTCGATCGTCAATCCACGGCGCATGAACTTGATGCGGGGGACGGTGTCGCCGGATCGAAGGCCCGGACGGGGCAGAATGACGCTGTGCAGGTAGCCGGTCGTTTTGGAGGGAACACCGCTCAGGATGATATCGCGTTCTGTCATGTTCTCTTGAAACGAGTGATTGGGGCGACAGGGGGAGGCGCTTCCCCGCGAGCCAACTCGTATCACAACCGGGCGACGAAGAAAATGATCTGATGCCTACCCGGCCAGGCGGCGCTGCCTCGCGTTCCAGTGGCGCTCGAGATTGGCGATGAGCTGATCGCTCAAGTGACAGAGCGCCTGTTCGTATGCGTACACCGCCATGTAGCGCCGGAACACGTCGAGCGGCTCGGTTTGCACCCGCATCGCTTTGCGATTCGCACCCGCGCTCACCATCCCGGAGCCGACCGCCGTCGCGACGATGCGGCCGATCGCCTCCTCCATCGCCTCGCGCGGCACGACTTCGTTCACCAACATGCGCGCTTCCGGGCTGTCCGCTTCGAACCGCTTGTCGAACATGATTCCTGCGCGCGCTTGCCGTTCGCCGACGTAGCGCGGCAGCCGCAAGTTGGCGCAGCCGGGAATGATGCCTTCCTTGCGCGCGGGAAGATTGAAATACGACCCGGTCTCGGCGACGACGTAATCCATCACGAGTAGCAACTGACAGCCGCCGCCGATCGCGAACGACTCGACCACCGCCATCCAGGGCTTCTCGAGCGTCTGTTCCGGCTGCTCCGGATCGAGCTCGGCGAGCGCATGACCGCGATAGAGCTTGTTGACGAAACCGAGGTCGCGCACGATGTAGAAGAGATACGGCAGCTTGCCGTAGTACACCTTGGTGAGATTCAGGCCGGCGTTGAACACGCGCCGGCCGGCGTAGCGCGGGTGCTCCACGAAGTCGCCGCGCATCACACCCATCTTGAGGTCCGGATGGAGCAGCACCAGATCGACCGCCGCCTCTTGCGGACCCAAGGTCTCGTAGTCCTCGGCGTTCAGATACTTCGGGTGCTTCACGTAAACGTAACCGGTCTCGCCGTGCGCTTCGACGCGCGCCATCCCGAGATCGACCACGCCGTTACGCTTGAACTCATCGAACGCCTCGACCGCGGTCGGCGTCGGCCGCAGCATGCTGGTAATCAGATGGTTTCCGATCTTCGGCGCCGCGAGCCACTCGCTGATCAGGCACCCCTGGAGAATCTCCAAACCGTCCTTGTCCGCCTGCACGCGTTCCATCTCGCGCGCGATTTCGGCGCGCGACGGCACGAGACCCGGCCAACGCTCTGCCGCCTGATACACCAGATCCTCGACGCGCACGTGGCGCGCATAGTCGTAGGTGAGCGCGGAATAGATCGCATCGCGATACGCGTGGGCGAACGTCCGGCACATTTCCGTCGCGATCTGCACCAGCGCTTCGCCGGCGCTGCGCTCGGCGGCGCTGCGTTTCGTACGCGGCGGAAGCTTCGCGAGCAAACCCCACACAGCGCGGATATCCGCGCCGACGGCGCGCGCATCCGCATTGAGCTGTGCCGGTCCACCAGCCTGCGCCGCATCGAATGCTCGCGCGCGAGCCACGATATCGAGCGCATCCGCGCCGAACCCGGCGGCCGCGAGCCGCTGCTTGCGTGCTTCGGTGACGATGAAAGTCATGACATATGCCCGATAGATGCGACGGCCACCAGTTTACTCAAGGCGATGTCGAAAACGAATTTTGCGAAAACAAGCGGGAGCCCCAAGCGGGAGCCCCTAGGAATAATCGCGGAAATTCGACAATCCTTACTACCACGCGATGCATAGTCCTCTCTGGGAAGACGCTACGTACCGCCTCAAGGGTGCGCCAAACGTCATCGATGTACGCAATATGGGAATCATGGCGGGGATCGAGCTCGCCCCGAAGCGCCGGCCGTGCGCGTATGAGGTGTTCGTTCGCTGCTGCGAGCGTGGATTGGTGGTACGTCAGACGGGCGACATCACCGCGCTGCTCGGTGTATCCGCCCGCTACCTCGCGCTTTGAAGAAACGGAACCGTAAAGGACGCCACGGAAGGCAAAAAAATTCAATCTTGCCGGGGTGCCTCTGCGGTAAGACAAATATTATTTGAATCCCCGGATTCCGCTTCGCTCCATCCGGGCTACGACAATTAGCAGTCGTAGCTTGGATGAAGGCGCGAAGCGCCGTAATCCAGGAAGACAAGGAATCCGCGGTTCTCCGCGAAACCGCAAGGACGCCCGGACGTAACGTCCTTTTGTCGAAGTCCTTACCTTAGGTCCTCCGCGTCTTTGGTAAAGAATTCTTCTCAAAAGGCGTTAGAAGATTCGGTTGAACCACAAGAGCGACAGCAGCGCCGAGGCGATGGCGAGGAGCGCGCCGGCGGCCGAGAAGAGTGCCGTCACTTCGCTCTCCTTCTTCTCCAGGACGAATCGCGTGCTCAGCGTCTCGTACACTTTTTTGAGGTCGGTGGCGTTGCCCGCGTAAAAATACTCCGCGCGCGTCAGATCGGCGACACGCTTCAACGTATCCTCATCGAGCTGCACGCGCATCGACCAGCCTTCGAAGTGAATGACTTCGCCATCCGGCGTACCGATTCCCACCGTGTAGACGCGCACACCCCGATCGGCCGCGATCTTCGCCGCCTCGACCGGATTGAGTCCCATGGTCGTCTGTCCGTCGGTGAGCAGAATGATCGCGGCCGAGGTGTACGAGCCCGGCGCCACCGGGCGGGACTCCTTTGCCGTCGCGCGACTGTGCGCCGGGTCATCGAGCGAACGCCCGCTCGGTTCGCGTCCGGAAAGCAGCGCGCCGGTTTCGATCCCGAGATCCGGGAAAATCGCGGTGAGCGAAACCAGGATGCCGCTGCCGATCGCGGTCGCGCGCTGCAGCTGCAGCCGATCGATCGCGGCAATCACGTCATCGCGATTCTCGGTGGGCGCCTGCACCACGGAGGCGGTGCCGGCGAAGGCGACGACGCCGAGGCGCGTCGCGCGCGGCGCGTTGCCCACGAACGCCTTCGCCGCGGTCTGCGCCGCCTCGAGGCGGCTCGGCTTGACGTCGCTCGCGCGCATGCTGCCCGAGATATCCATCGCCAGAATGATCGTTTGTTTCTGCGACGGCAGCGTGATCACGGTGGCGGGCCGCGCCATCGCGACGGCCAGCGCCGCGAGCGCGAGCAAAAATAGGAGCGGCGGCACGTGGCGGCGGAGCTGCCGACCGCCGCTGAGCGCCTCCTTCACGAGGCTCAAGCTCGCGTACGCCAGCGCCGCTTTCTTGCGCCGGCGCAGCAGCCAGACGTAACCGCCGACGAGGAGCGGCAGCGCCAGCAGCAACCACAGCATCTGCGGCCAAAGGAACGTCATGTTCGAGGCTGCAAATGCGCGGGCATGCCGCCACCGGCCGCGAGCTGACTGCGCCGTTTACGCAGATCGACGAAGCGCAGCAGCGCGTCGGTGAGGTCGTCGTTCGTCGAAAGCTCGAGCGCGTCGACGCCGGCGTCGTGGAACGCGGCGCGCAGTTTCTGCTCACGCCGCTCGGCCACCTGCTCGAAGCGGCGGCGAAACGCGCGATCGTGCGTATCGAGGAACGTCTGCTCCCCGGTCTCGGTGTCCTGGAGCACGAGCAGCCCGAGATCCGGCAGCCGCATTTCGAGCGGGTCGCACAGCCGCACGGCGACGACCTCGTGCCGACTCGCGAGCTGCGCGAGCGCCGCGTGCCAGCCCGGCCGGCTGATGAAATCCGAGACGACGAACACGATCGAACGGCGCGGCATCGCCTGCCGCGCCGTCAGCAGCAGCTCTTCGAGATTCGTCAGGCTCGACGCGGTCGTCTCCGGCCGCGCCAGCATCGTATGCAGCAGATGCAGCACCTGGCGCCGGCCGCCGCGCGCCGGCAGCACGGTGTCGACGTGATCTCCGTAGCAAAGCGCGCCGATGCGGTTGCCGTGGCGCGTGAGGAGCAGCGCGAGCACGGTGACGAACTCGAACGAAACCGCGCGCTTCTTGATTTGCGATCCGAAATCGACCGAGGGACTCAGGTCGAGCAGAAACCAGGCAATAACCTCGCGGTCCTCGTTGTACTCGCGCACGTACGGCGTCTGCAGCCGCGCGGTAACGTTCCAGTCGATGTAGCGGACGTCGTCGTGATACTGATATTCGCGCAAATCGGCGAGATCGAGCCCGAAGCCGCGAAATAACGTCCGGTAATCGCCGTGCAGGAGGCCGTCGAGACGGCGGATGACCGTCCACTCGAGGCGGCGCAAAATCCGCTCAGGATCCCGCGCCAACGGCGACATGACTCTCCAGCGGCTTCTCGGGCACGCGCACGTGCTGCAGGATCCGCTGCAACAACCGATCGGCGGTCTGGCCGTCCGCCAGCGCGTCGTAGGACAACACCAGCCGATGGCGGAATACGTCGGGAACCATGTCGACGACGTCCTGCGGCAGCACGTACGTGCGCCCGCGCAGGTACGCGAGCGCCCGCGCGCTTTCGACGAGGTGGATCGACGCGCGCGGGCTCGCCCCGAAGCTCACGTAGCGCGCAATATCGCTCATGCCGCAGCGCGCCGGGTCGCGCGTGGCGGACGCGAGCCGGACCGCGTATTGCATGAGCGCGGGCTCGACGTAGCCGGCGCGGCACTCGCGCTGCAGCGCGGCGAGCTGCTCGGTGGTCGCGACCGGCGCGACGTCGGCGGCGTTGCCCGTCACGCGCTCGACGATAACGAACTCCTCCTCCTCGCTCGGATATCCGATGAGAACCTTCATCATGAAGCGGTCGACCTGCGCTTCCGGCAGCGGATACGTCCCTTCGGTCTCGATCGGGTTTTGTGTCGCCATCACCACGAACGGCGACGGAACGCGGTGCGTCTCGCCGGCGATCGTCACCTGGCGCTCCTGCATCACTTCCAGGAGCGCGCTCTGCACTTTCGCGGGCGCGCGATTGATCTCGTCGGCGAGGAGCAGATGCGTGAAGACCGGACCGAGCGACGTCGTAAAGTCGCCGGTCTTCTGGTTGTAAATCCGCGTGCCGACGAGATCGGCGGGGACGAGGTCGGGCGTGAACTGAATGCGCCGGAACGTGCCGCGCACTGCGCGCGCAAGCGTCTTCACGGTCAGCGTCTTCGCGAGGCCGGGGACGCCTTCGACGAGCAGGTGACCCTGCGCGAGCAGAGCGACCAGCACGCGTTCGAGAAAGTGGTCCTGTCCGACGACGATCTTCTTCACCTCGTAGAGGATGCGCTCCATCAAGGAAGAGACTTCGCCGCGATCGACAACGCTTTTGTCCATGGGGGATCCTTGGTTAGAACGGCGGCATGCCGGCGGCAGCCGCCGCGCTTTCGATCGGCACGGCGAAACCGATGCCGATGAAGAAGCGCTCTTCGGTCGGGTTGAGCAGGCCGGTGACGATACCCACCACTTCGCCATCCGCGGTGACCAGCGGGCCGCCCGAGTTGCCCGGATTCACGGCGGCGTCGAACTGGATGAGGTTCGCCAGCGCGCGCTTGCCTTCCGGCGCGCGATATTCGCGCCGCAGTCCGGAGATGACGCCCGCCGACACCGACGGCCCGATGCCGAAGGGGAAGCCGACCGCAACCACCTCATCGCCCATCGCGAGACCCTGCGTGGATCGCAGAACGGCCGGGACCAGGTCGTCGGGAAGCTCGCTTGCCCGAATCACGGCCAGATCCTGCTCGGGGCGAGCGCCGACCACCGCGGCCCGCGACTCCGAGCCGTCCGCGAACGTCACGCTGATCCGCTCCGCTTCGGCGACGACGTGCAGGTTGGTCAGGATCGATCCGTCGTCGACGACCACGACACCCGTCCCGACGCTCGCTTCCGTCACCTCCTCGGCTGAATCGCCGTGATTGAAACCTCGCACGCGCACGACCGACGGCCGGATGATCTGATACGCCTTCGCCGCGCGCGACGGCAGGTGTTTCGTTTCGAGCGTGTGCAGCACGGCCGCGTCGACGTCGTCCTGCGTGAGCGGCCGAAGCCGCGGCGTAACGGCGAAATGTGCCCCGACCAGCAACGCGACCGCGAGGACGCCGGCAACGGCAGCGACCCACGGTCTGCGCCGATCGTAAAAACGGCGCAGCCGCGCGCGCACGTGTTGTGCGGGTCTTTCCCGCACCCGCGTCAATGGAGCTTGCGATGAATCGACAAGGCGTTCCGCTGATTGCTCACCGCTCGACCGGTCGCCGGACCGCGTGCGGCTGCTGCTGTAGAGCGCTTCCTTTCTCATGCAGGTGGAAAGAAATCCGCCTTTTGTCACGGCCATCAGGGCCGCTCCCTCGTAGGAACCCTAACACGGGGAATCGGGAGGGAGTATGCGGCTTTAACCCTATGAAGCGATCAGCGTTGCGATCGCCACAACATTAACGAACTTTTTGCTCAGCCGCGGATGCGGCGTATGCCGGCGGGTGTGGAAATGTGCGCAATCAAATGCGGGTCGATGCCGGTTGGCGGAACCGAAATGGAGAAGTCACCGTGGAAGCCAAGCTCGCGCAACATCGCAGAGATCGCTTCGGCAGCCGGATGAAAACCTTCGAGGCGAACGAGCGTACAGCCGAGATCCGCAAGCGTGCGCGCGGGATGCGCCGCAGTTTCCCATTGGATCAGCGTCGGTGCGACGCCATCGAACGGTAAACCACCGTCCGCGGGAACCGTGATGCGCCAGTGCAAATCGCCGCGGCTCATCGGCATGACATCACCGAGCGCGGCCGGCGCCGCGCGAATGTCGTTGGTGCGAGCGACCCACGTGGCGAGGCGCGGCGTGCGCAGCGCGTCGGGATCGTCCATGCGGAACCAGCGGCGACGAGACGGTGCGGCGGCGTGCGGGTTGATCGCGATGACTTCGAGATATACGGCGTCTCCGAGCTTGAGCAAACAATTGTGCGTGCCCATGCGCGCATGCTCACCGCCCGGTTGCGGCGCGACTCCGAATATCGAGCGCACGTATTCGACGCCGGCCGCGAGCGTCGGCGCAGTGATCACGATGTGATCGAGCTCGGTGCGGAGCGCTGCGGCGTTCGGGGTCACGACCTGCGATCCTTGCGTAGCCCGTGGTCACGCGCCCAACTTTGCGGCGAGATCGAGAAAATCGGTCGCGACGATATCGAACGCGCCGCGCGGCGCAGGCTCGCTGCGGCCGCTCGGCCCGTGCTCGAGCGGACGCAGGACGTACGCCGTGCGCAGCCCGACGCGCGAGGCGGCCTGCAAATCGTTCGGGTGCGCCGCGACCATCATCAGCTCGGCCGGCTGAACATCGAGCAGATGCACGACCATCTGATACGTCTCCGGGTCGGGCTTGTAGTAGCCGCATAGCTCCGCCGAAAGAACGCAGTCCCACGGAAGCCCTGCGTTCTTCGCCATGTTGACGAGCAGCGAGACGTTTCCGTTCGACAGCGTGGCGAGGGTGTAGCGCGATCGCAGACGATTCAATCCGCCCACCGAGTCCGGCCACGGCATCAGGCGATGCCAGACGCGGTTGAAGTGCGCAATCTCGTCTTCGCTCAAACCGGCGATACCGAACTCGCGCAGCAGATCATCGAGGATCATTCGATGCAGCTCGTCGATGTTCGTCCACGGCAGCTCGCGCTTGCGCACGCGATTCATGGCAGGCGCGTAGCCGGCGCGCCAGGCGTCGGCGAATTTTTCCCAGTCGACACGCAGTCCCTTCGCCTGCGCGAGCAATTCGCCTTCGCGAATGATCGAGGAGCGCCAGTCGACGACGGTGCCGAACACGTCGAAAGCGAGCGCCTTGATCGAACCGAGCATCGTCCGCACCGACCCCGTGCCGTCACTTGCCATCGTGCCGCTCCTCTCTCGCTCGACTCATTGGCTGGCCGTTGGGCGCCGCCTCGCGACCGCCCGCTACAGGCTAATGTTGCAGAATCTTCGACAAGAACTGGCGCGCGCGCTCGGAGCGCGGCGTGCCGAAAAAGACGTTGGTCGGCTCGTCTTCGACGATACGTCCGTTATCCATGAAAATGACGCGGTGTGCGACCTTGCGCGCGAAACCCATTTCGTGTGTCACCACCATCATCGTCATGCCGTCTTTGGCAAGCTGGACCATGACGTCCAGCACTTCGCTGATCATTTCCGGGTCGAGCGCCGAGGTGGGTTCGTCGAACAGCATGCAGATCGGATCCATGCTGAGCGCGCGGGCGATCGCGACGCGCTGCTGCTGCCCGCCCGACAGCTCGCTCGGACGTTTGGCCGCGTGCGCGCGCAAACCGACGCGATCGAGGAGCGCCAAGCCTTTCTCGATCGCTTCCTCGCGCGGCCGGCCCAGCACTTTGGTCTGGGCGATGATGAGATTTTCCGTCACGGTCATGTGGGGAAACAGCTCGAAGCCCTGAAACACCATGCCAAGACGGGCGCGCAGCTTATTAAGGTTGGTGTTGCGATCGCCCACGGAAACGCCGTCGACGCTGATCTCGCCCTGCTGAAACGGCTCGAGCCCGTTGACACACTTAATAAGAGTGGACTTGCCCGATCCCGACGGGCCGCACACGACAACGACCTCGCCCTTCCGGACTTCCGTCGAGCAATCGCTGAGAACGCGAAAATCGCCGTAGTACTTGCTGACGCTGCGGATGGAGATCATGCCCGCCACTCTACTACATCATTGCAGCGCCGGGAGCCGCCTCATGCAGCATGACCGCGCCGTCGATCGCGGAAAGACGCGGAAACGTGCGGGCACACCCGACCGCTACGATCGCTTACCCGAAAATCCGGAGCGCACGAGCTCGATCAGGGGCTCGGAGTGATAGAAGATCGAAGCCGCCAGCCACAGCGCCGACCCGGTGATGGCGAGCACGAAAAACCAGTTGTAGGCATTCTTCGCGCCCTGGCCGAAGAACGGCTGCAGTATGAATAACAGTACGCTGTAAGCACCCCAGACGACGAGCAAGGTAACGAAAGGAAGCGTGATGCGGCCGAGAAAGGCGAGCCGGCCGCGTTGCTGCCGCAGCTGGTTCGCGATGCCCTGACCGAGCAGCCACAAGAGCAGCAGCGCGCCGCCGAAGGCGATGAATTTCGCAAGCCCGGCAGCGGTGAGCCGCGACGCGCCAAGCGTGGTTTGATGGAACAAGCTCAATTCGCCGAGGAGAACACCGAGAATCAAGGCGACGACCATCGCCAAGATGTAGCGGCCGGTCCAGGTCCAGTTTCCCATTTGCGAACCCCTTTTTATCGTTTGACGCCTTCTTACGATTAGCACCCGATACGCGCGCCGGCAATGTCGGGTCGGTCGGTGATTGGTATCGAAGGAAAAACCGGCGCGCAGGCGGATGTGCGGCGCGTGGAAAGCCGTTGAAATCGCGCGGACCGTCATCGCGCCCTCCCCGACCGGCCGGACCGGTAACCCGGCCGCGGCTCAGGTCACGATTCGGCGCTGCAGCATCCGGACCACGTACGACGCCGCGTAACACAGAACGAAATAAACCGCGCCCGCGAACAGCAGCAATTCGACGATGCGACCGTCGCGCTCGCCGACTTTGTACGCGGCGCCGAAGAAATCGGCCAGCGCGCTGACGTAAACAAGCGACGTGTCCTGGAACAAAATGATCGCCTGCGTCAGCAGCAGCGGCACCATGTTGCGAAACGCCTGCGGCAGGACGACCAGTCGCATGGTTTGCCAGGATGTCATGCCGAGCGCGTACGCGGCCGCCGCCTGCCCCTTCGGGACACTCTGGATGCCCGCGCGGATGATCTCCGAGTAATACGCCGCCTCGAACAGCGAGAACCCGACCATCGCCGAGATGAGACGCACATCGGTCGCGCGACCGAGGCTCAGGAGGCTTTGTAAGAATTGCGGCACGATCAGAAAGAACCAGAGCAGGACCATCACCAGCGGAATCGATCGGAACAGGCTGACATAACCGGCGGCGAACCACGACAGCACTTTCACATGCGAGAGCCGCATCATGGCAAGCAGCGTGCCCCACACGATGCCGACCGCGACGGCAACGGCCGTGATCTCGAGCGACACGATCATGCCGTCGCGCAGAAACGGCAGACTACCGGGGATCGAGCTCCAATCGAATTCGTACATCAGCGGCCTCCCAGGTAACCGGGCACCCGCGCGCGTTTCTCCACTTGGCGCATGCCGGCCATGACAACGAGATTGATCACCATGTACGCAATCGTGACGGCGATGAACGATTCATACGGTTGCGCCGTGTAGTCGACGAGCTGCCGCCCCTGCGCCGCCAACTCGAGCAACCCGAGGGTCGAGCACACCGCCGAGTTCTTGAAGATGTTCAGGAACTCCGAGGTGAGCGGCGGCACAATGATGCGAAACGCCATCGGCAGCAGCACGTGGCGATAGGTCTGCGGCAGCGTGAAGCCGAGCGCGAGCGCGGCGGCTTTTTGTCCGCGCGGGAGCGATTCGATGCCGGCGCGCACCTGCTCGCAGACGCGTGCGCTCGTGAAGAACGCAAGACAGACCATTGCGGCGACGAACTGCTGCGTGAGCGGGCTCCACTGCTTGAACTCGGCGCCGCCGGGAAGTATTTCGGGCAGTACGAAATACCATATGAAGAGTTGCGCGAGCAGCGGGATGTTGCGAAACACTTCGACGTACGCCGCAGCGATCGCGCGCAGCCCTTTGCCCGGAACGGTGCGCAGCACTCCCATGACCGAGCCGAGCACGAGCGCCATTATCCAAGCGCTAAGGGAGAGCGCGATCGTTACCTGCGCTCCGGAGAGGAGCCAATCGAAATAAGTCGCGTTACCGGAAGGGACCGGGCTCCAAAAGATATTCCAGTTCCAGTGGTAATCCATCGATTCCTCTCGTACGTAGGCGGCACTGCGCGTGCCCGCAGGCGCGACGCGCGGCGCGAACGCCGCTCGACAATTCTACTGCGTTGCAGCAGGATATCGTCCCAGCCCGGGGTGATAGGAACCACCCTCGGCTGTCGGTTCTTGTATGTCTGCCATCGTAAGGCGTTCGCGCACGGAGCATGGAACGCACCATGGTATCCCGCCACATTACGGTCATCGGCGCCCATATCGAAAGCGCGAACGGAGAATACACGCCGAGTTTCGTCGATGCCTCCTTTCGCGGACGCGGGCTGCGCCTGCAACTGCGGCGCCAATATCGCTCCGGGCTCGCCAATCGACAAGGTCTCTTCGCGCGCGGCTGGCTCTCCCCGCTCGAGCGCCGCTTGATCAACGCCGCCGACGGCGTGATCTACGAAGACGCGGACGGCACACGTCATCACTTTCTGCTCCGCGACCGGCAGTACCAAACGCCTGCCGGCCTTTATTCCTTACTCGTCGCCTCGACCGATCGCTTCGCCTTACGGCAGGCAGGCGGCCGCACGCTCTGGTTCGAACCGCCGAACCATGGCGGCCGAATCGTGGCGGTCGAGGATCGAAACGGCAATGCGATCCGTTTCGAGCATCGCGAGAACGCGATCGAGATCGTTGACAGCGTCGGGCGAAAGCTCTCGGTGCACCTCGCCGGCGGGCGCATCGAACGCATCGTGGATAACGCCGGCCGGGCCTGGGCCTACGCCTACGACAGTCATGCGCGTCTCGTCGCGCTTCGTCTGCCGTCGGCGGCGCTCTTGCGCTACACGTACGATGATGCGCACCGGCTCGTCGTCGTCACCGACGCCAACGGCAACGATGTCGTGCGCAACCGCTACGACGGCGAAGGCCGCGTCGTGGAGCAATGGTGGGGACGCGAGCGCTTCCTGCTCCGCTACGAGCGCGAGCCGGCGCCGCGCACGCACGTCCAGCTCGCAGCCGGCGCCGTGCTCGAACTCGTGCACGACGCCGGCGGGCGCGTCGTCGAGCGCACGCTTCGTGCAAACGACGGCGAAGCGTACACCACGCGCGCGCGATTCAATCGCCACGGCGAACGGGTCGCGCGCACGTCTGCGGACGGCCGCGGCACCGAATGGCGTTACGACGAAGACGCTCCGGACCCGCGCAACCGCGGCAACCTGCTCGACGTGCTGCGCTTCGCCGGCGAGCAAGCGCCGATCCGGATCGCGTACGAGTACGACTCGCGTTTTCAGCAGGTGCGCGCGCGGACCGAGGCGCGCGGCCACGTGACCGCCTACGAGCACGACGCGCGCGGCAACGTCACCGCGATCCGCCGCGCGGTGACGGTGGCGGGCAAGCGCGAGGAGTTCTGCACCCGCTTCGAGTACGACGCCGCCGGCCTTCTGACCCGCCGCGTCGATGCGAGCGACGGCGTGACCCGCTACGGCTACGGCGCGGACGGATTGCTCGCGCGCGTCGAAACCGTGGACGCTGCGGGACGGCCGCTCCGCGGACGCGCGTATCGCTACGACGCCGTCGGCAACGTCGTCGAGATCGTCGACGGCAAAGGCAACGCCACGCGTCTTTCTTACGACGCGGACGGCCGCGTCGTCGGCTTCACCGCGCGCGCCCCGGCCGCGTACCGCGCCGCGATCCGGCGCGACGCGAACGGCAATCCGATCGAGGAGATCGTGCACGACGGCGAGCGCGAGGTGTTCCGCCGGACGTACGCCTACGACGAGCGCAACCGGATCGTGCGAATCACCGCGAGCGCCGGCGCCGAGGTGCGCACGCGCGAGCTGGTGCGCGACGCTTCCGGCCGCGTGGTACGGAGAGTCGATCCAGGCGGCCAGGTGACCGAGTTCGCTTACGATGCGCGCGGCCGGATGATCGAGCGCCGCCGCAACGCCGGCACGCCCGGCGCGAGCGTGGCGCGGCGGCGCTACGACGCGGGCGGCCGGCTCCGCGCGGTGCAGGACGATCTCGGCCGCACCGTTGCGTACCACTACGACGCGTGGCAGCGCCCTACCGGCGCCACCGATCGCCTCGGCACGCGGCGCATGCAGGAACTCGACGCCGCCGGCAACGTTGTCGTGCGCCGCACGATCGGCCGCGCGGGCGCCGCCGGCGCCGAAGAAACGACACTCGCCGAGACGCGCTACCACTACGACGAGCTTGGCCGGTGCACGCGCATCGAGCGCATGGACCCGGACAGCGGGGAAGCGCTCGCAGCCGGCGCCTTCGTTTATTCCGGCACGCGCCTCGCGCGCATCGAGACCGAAAACCGCAACGTCGTGCATTTCGACTACGACGCCGCCGGGCAGCTCATCGGCGCGAAAGACGCGACCGGCCAATCGATGCGCCTCGATTACGACGCGAACGGAAACTTGGTTCGCGTCGAGCACCGAGGAACCGCCCAGACCCGAAGCGTCGTCGAGCTCGGGTACGACGCGCTGGATCGCCTGGTCGCGCAGTCGGTGGACGGCGCTGCGCCCCAAGTGCGCGCATACGATGCGCTCGGACGGCTCACGCGCCGGGGCAGCGCGCGATACATCCGCGATGCGTTGGGACGTATCGCCGAGGTCCATACGCCGTCGGGCGTCACGCGGCTGCGCTGGGATCAGGCGGATCGCGTCGTCGAACGCGTCGACACGCACGGCCGGCAATGGCGGTATCGTTATGACGAGCGCGATCTCCTGAACGCCGTCGTGCATCCTGGCGGGAAGGTCACGCATCTCGTGTACGACCGCGCGCGCAACCCGGTGCAGATTTCCGGGTTCGCTGGACACACGCTGAAGCTCGAGTTCGACGCCGAGGACCGGCTCGTCGCGCGCACGTCGACCGACGGCGACGCGCACCTCGCGGAACGATTCGAGCGCGACGCGCTCGGCCGCATCGTCACGGCGACATCGGGGGCCGTTCATTTACGCCTCCGCTACGATCCGCTTTCGCGCCTCGTGAGCGAAGACGTCGCCGGCCGCGCGGTTCGATATCGATACGACAAGATGCCGGTGCGCGAGGTGATACAACCGGACGGTTCCCGGCTGATGTGGGAAGCCGACCGGCTCGAACGCCCGTCCGCGCTGCGCGACGAGACGCATGCGCTTCTCGTGCACACGTCATATGATCTCGGCCATCTTGCCGTGCAAGATCAGGTGGACACTGTCGTCGCGAGCTACGCGAGCGGAGAGGTTTCGTATCGCGCCGCCGAACGGGCGCTCGTCGCGAGCCGACTGATTCCGAACACCGGCGGGCGGACAACGATACGAACCGTATTCGCCGCGCATCCGACGGCGAGCACGAGCGCGACAACGCACGCCAGCGGCGACTGCGCCGATCAGCAGACGTCATACGATCCGCGCGGCCGTCTCGTCCGCGTCGAGTGCCGCTCACGCGCAGGAACGACAAAGCGCATCGAGTACGCGTACGACGCGCTCGACCGGCTCGCGCGCAAGACCGTGCACACCGAAGGCGCCGGCGTTGAAGTACACTTCATCTGGAACGGCCCGCGTCTCGCGCAGATCGTCGATCCCCGCGTCGGCACCTGGGATCTGCTCTACGGCGCGTCGGATCGCCGTCCCGTAGCGCTGCGCCGGCGCACGCACGCGAGCGCCGAGTTGTTCGTCTGTCTGTGGGACGCGCGCGGCGTCGTGGTCGGACTTGCCGATCGCGACGGCCGCATCGCCGAGCGTTACGCGCTCGACGACCTCGGCCGGCGGTACGTGACGGAGATCGACGGGCGCGCGGTCGCCGCCGACACCGACGCGCCGAGCGGCAATCCGGTGCTCGCCGAAGGCTCGCTTTGGGACGGCGATGCGCAGCTCGCGCTGCTCGACCGCGATCGCAAAGGCGCCGACGGCGGCGGAGCGGACGGCGGCCTGCCGCCGCATCTGGACCAGCCGCTCGAACCCGTACCGATTCCGGAGATCGAGGAGAAGCTTCCGTGGCCCGAGCGCTTTCGCCGGATGAAGGAAATCGCCGATGAAGAGCACAACGCCCGCGAGCGCTGGCGGCGCGATCAGCAGGCGCAGCGCGAATGGCGCGAATGGATGGAGCTGATGGATCAGCTCGACAAAGCGCTCAAGGACCTGCGCAACTGGCTCTGGGGCCGCCTTTCCGAAGAATGCCTGAAGGGCAACGACATGGCCTGCGCGCAGCTCGGCGATCCCGAACTGTTTCCGGACTCCGCGCTCGGCGACGCGGGACCGGAGGACGACGATGATACGCGCTTCGCCTCGGGCGGCGTGCCGACCTCGGGCGGCGATGACGACGACGGGGACCGCGGCGACGGCGACGACGGAACCGGAAGCGACGGCGACGATCCCGACCCGCCGGAGTCGGGCGATCCGCCCGACGAAGCGGGCGGCACCGTCGCGGCGATGCCGGGCACCGACATCGTCGTCGGTCCGGGCGTGCGTCGCTGGGGCCCGGCGTCGCGCGGCGCGGAATCGATCTCGCTTGCCGCCGTGATCGCGCGGCTCTGGGGCGGCGTCATCGATCCGCCGTTCGACGACGTCGGCTGGCACGGCAGCGGCGCGGGCCTCGTCGGCGCCGCCGGCCTGCTCGAGCCGTTCGCGGGCGATTTCGTGGACGTGGTCGCCGGATCGCGCCGGCTCTACCCGCCGCGGGCGCGGCCCGGCGTCACGAGCGGCGGCGATCCGCGCGCGCCCGGCTGGACCGATCCGCCCGAGGACGCGGTCATCCTCGCCGAGTCGGCGCTGGCCGGCCAGACGAACGAGCGGCCCGGGAGCGACGCACTGGTCGTCGCCCCGGGCGCGTGCGCAGGCGGCTGCGCCGAGCCCGGCTGCGGCCGCCGCTGTGCACGCGTTTGATCGCGCGAGTACTTATTATTGATACGCCTTGTCGTTCGGATTTTTGAACAAGGCCTTCATGTCATCGCTCATCGGGAAGTTGAGGTTGAGGCCTTTGGGCGGAATCGGGCTCATGAACCACTTGTTGTAAAGCTTTGTCGCCTCGCCGGAGGTTTGCATGTGCGCGATCGTTTCGTCGACCAGCTTCTTGAACGGCGCATCGCCCTTGCGCAGCATGCAGCCATACGCCTCGCGCGTCTGCGGCCTTCCGACGACGACCCAGTCGTCCGCGCGGCGCGCCTTGGCGCGCTCGCCGTAAAGCAGGGCGTCATCCATCATGAACGCCACGGCGCGACCACTTTCGAGCGTCAGGAACGACTCGCCGTGATCCTTGGCGCTGATGATGTTCATCTTCATTTTCTTCTCGTCGTTCAGCGCGCGCAGCAGCCGCTCCGAAGTGGTGCCCGCCGTCGTGACGACGTTCTTGCCCGCGAGATCGGGAAAATCTTTGATGCCGGAATTCTTTTTCGTCATCAGCCGCGTGCCGATGACAAAGATCGTGTCGGAAAACGCGACCTGCTGCTGGCGTTCGGTGTTATTCGTGGTCGATCCGCATTCCAGATCGATCGTGCCATTCTGCACGAGCGGTATGCGGTTCTGCGAGGTGATCGGCGTCAGCTTCACCTGGAGGTTCGGCATATTCAATTTCCGCTTCGCCGCGTCCACGACCTTCAGCGAGATCTCGTGCGAGTAGCCGACGACCTGCTGTTTGTCGTCATAGTAGGAGAATGGAATCGACGATTCGCGATGGCCGAGTGATATGACCCCGCTGTCCTTGATCTTCTTCAGCGTCCCCGTCAGCTCTTCGGCAGCAGCCGGCAGGGTGAACGCACAGAGTAAGCACATCGCAGCTAGAGTACGTCGGTACATGCTGAGCTCCTTTTCGGAATCGGATTCTGATTTGTAGTAATGGCTATTATGCAACTCCCGAGGACCTAGCGGTACGCATAATCTGCGCCCTGGGACGGGCCATCGACCTCGCGATTCGCGTGGCCGGTGCGGCTCGCCTGTGCCTCTGCGCGCGCGTACGCCCGCATTTTAGACGCGCGCCGGCAGCAAGAAGATTAGCGCGCCACGTTGCTTCCGCGTGACTGCGCGCCGCTGCAATCTTGATTACTGTGGAACGACGTCATCATAGGCCAGCGCAATCGGAGCGCCGGTTACCGTGAGCGGAGGCCGCCTCGCGACGGCCCGCGCCTTGCAATCGGGCCCGTTTCTGCCGTAGGCTAGCGACCACTCAAGCTCGGTAACAATCCGAACAACATCTTTCGTACTTGAGGGACTCAACAATGAAGAACCCGCTCGACTCCCTGTGGGGCACGATCATCTCGGGATTGATTCTGCTGGTCGTACTGTACGTGTTCAGCGTCAATTTCCTTCGCTGAATCGCTACCGCATACCGACATACTACGTACCATAGGGGACAAACAATGGAACTGATTATCGATCGCTGGTTGCACATCTGGGCCGGCATTACGTGGATCGGCCTGCTCTACTACTTCAACGCAGTACAAGTTCCGGGACTCGCGGCCGCGCGCGCCGACGGTACCAACGCCGGCATCACCAAGCACATTGCGCCGCGCGCGCTGCTCTGGTTCCGCTGGTCGGCGCTCGTGACGTGGCTCGCCGGCGCTTACTACCTCGAGCGTTCGGGCATGGGATTCGTCAACGCGTTTCTGCTACGCGGCTCCGTGGCGACGATCGGCATCGGCGCCTGGCTCGGAACGATCATGCTGTTCAACGTCTGGGTACTCATCTGGCCGAATCAGAAGAAGGTCCTCGGCCTGGTACCGGCGGACGACGCCGCGAAGGCCCGGGCCGGGCGAGTCGCGTTCCTCGCTTCACGCACGAACACGATGCTCTCGATTCCGATGATCTTCTTTATGGCGGCGAGCGCGCATTTCCCGCTGGTACGCTGAACGCACGCAGCATTCCGGCTACGACGAAGCCCGGCATCCGCCGGGCTTCTTCGTTATGACGAGGCGCGCACGCATCGGGTGCGCTCCGGACCAGGCGAAGGATCGTCCTTACCTGCCATCCTTGCCGACATTCCCGCGTCTTCGCCGCGCGCCGGTCGGCACGTCGGTGTACAGGCGGTCAGCGAATAGCTCCGTGCGCCCTCTGCCGTCGCGGTGACATGCAGGGATGCACTTGATCGCGAGAGACAGGGCGAGCCGGAACCAGACAAAGGTCCGGTGGACCTTTGTCCCCGGCGAGCGGGCGAGGCAGGAGCCGAGCCCTGGCTTTCGAACGAACAGGATTGCGCAGTGACGAAAGCCGAGAGTGAGCGGAGCGACTGAGAGCGAGGGCACACGCACGAAGCGCGCGCGGACGACCTGCGCCATCGATCACCTCGTCCCTTCGGCCTGCCTCTCTCCTGCGGGCGCCGACTCCTATCTCCCGCTTGCCTTACGAATCGGAAGGACTAGAATCTTCGCTTTCGACGATTGGCGCCCGGTACCGGAAAGTGGGCGCGGCTCTCGTGCCCGCGTTCCGGTCAGGTGCCTTTATTCTTTTATATGACACACGTGATGCAAACTTACGCACGCCTACCCGTCGCGTTCGTGCGCGGTGAGGGCGCCTATCTTTGGGACACCGAGGGGCGCAAGTACCTCGACGGCGTGGCCGGTGTTGCCGTCTGCGGTCTCGGGCATGTCCATCCGGGCGTGACCGAAGCCATCCGCGACCAGGCTGGCAAGCTCGTACATACCTCGAACCTGTACCAAGTCGAGCTGCAGGAACGGCTCGCGGATCAGCTATGCCGCGTCGCGGGTATGGACGCGGTGTTCTTCGGCAATTCGGGCGCCGAAGCGAACGAAGCGGCGATCAAGCTCGCGCGGCTGCACGGCAACAACAAAAAGCTGCGCAATCCGACGATCATCGTCACCGAAGGCAGCTTTCACGGCCGTACGCTCGCCACGCTCACCGCCACCGGCAACCGCAAGATCCAAGCCGGTTTCGAACCGCTCGTGAGCGGATTCAATCGCGTGCCGTATAACGACGTCGCCGCCGTGCGGCAGGTCGCCGAGCACAATGCCGAGGTGGTTGCCGTGCTGGTCGAACCCGTTCTCGGCGAGGGCGGCATCGTCGTGCCCGCGCCCGGTTACCTCGCCGAGCTGCGCGCACTCTGCACCGAACACGGTTGGCTCTTCATGCTCGATGAAATACAAACCGGTCTGTGCCGGACCGGCCGCTGGTTCGCGTATCAGCACGAAGATGCGCGCCCCGACGTGATGACGCTGGCGAAATCCCTCGGCAACGGCGTCCCCATCGGCGCCTGTCTGGCACGCGGCGAAGCGGCACGCTTGTTTCAGCCGGGCAATCACGGCTCGACGTTCGGCGGCAATCCGTTGGCATGCCGCGCCGCACTTGCGGTCCTCGAGCATCTCGAAGCCGGAAACTTTTGCGACCGCGCCGCCGCCCTCGGCCGGCGCATCTACACCGGGCTCGCCGCGCGCCTCGAAGGCGTGAAGGGCGTCCGACAGATTCGCGGCAAGGGCCTGATGATCGCCGTCGAGCTCGATCGGCCGTGCGCCGACATAAAAGCGAAGGCGCTCGCGCGCGGTGTGCTGGTGAACGTCACCGCGGACAAAACCGTGCGGCTGCTGCCGCCGCTCATCATCACTGACGCCGAGGCCGACCGGATCGTCGACGCGGTCGCCGAGAGCGTGCGCGAATTCCTCGCCGCGCCGTGACCGCGCGCCATTTCCTGACGCTCACCGATCTGAGCTCCACCGAGCTCGATGGCCTCCTCAAGCGCGCGCTGGCCCTGAAGACCGCGCATCGGCGTGGAGAGCGGCACACGCCCCTCGCCGGCCGCACCATGGCCATGGTGTTCGAGAAGTCCTCGACGCGCACGCGCGTCTCGTTCGAAGCCGGCATGGCGCAGCTCGGCGGCACGAGCATGTTTTTGTCGCCGCGCGATTTGCAACTCGACCGCGGCGAGCCGGTGGAGGATACCGCGCGCGTGATGTCGAGCATGGTCGACGTCATCGTGATCCGCGCCAACCATCACACGATGGTCGAACGCTTCGCCGCGCATTCCCGGGTCCCGGTGGTGAACGCGCTGACCGAGCTGCACCATCCCTGTCAGCTGCTCGCCGATATGCAAACCTATGTCGAACGGCGCGGACCGATCCACGGGTGCGTCGCGGCGTGGATCGGCGACGGTAACAATGTTTGCCATTCTTGGATGCAGGCGGCGAAGCTGCTCGACTTCGAGCTGCGCGTGGCGACGCCGCCCGGCTACGCGCCGCGGCCGGACATCGTCGCGGCGTGCGCCCCGCACGTGCGTCTCGTCTCCGAGCCGCACGAAGCGGCGCGTGGAGCCGACATCGTCGTCACCGACACCTGGGCGAGCATGGGACAAGAGCACGAAAAAGCGGAGCGCACGAAAGCGTTCGCCCGCTACCGTGTCGATACGGCGCTGATGGCGCGCGCGAAAGCGGACGCGATATTCATGCACTGCCTGCCGGCGTATCGCGGGCATGAGGTGACCGCCGAGGTCATCGACGGCCCGCAAAGCGTCGTGTGGGACGAAGCCGAGAATCGGCTGCACTCGCAGAAAGCGCTGCTCGAGCTGCTCCTGGCGCGTACCGCGTAGTCTGCGCGTCTCGCCTCGAAGTGACCCGCATCGCGGCGTTCCGCGCTTTTGTGCGAGCCAACGCCGAATGCTTGAAACCCCTGGATTCCGCTTCGCTCCATCCAGGCTACGAACTGCTACTCGCGTGACGGAGATCTGCCTGCTGACGGAGATCTGCCTGCTAAGGCTCCCAGCACCACAAACTTAATACTTGTGAACCGCAGAGGACGCAGAGGACGCGGAGGAATAGAAGAAAAATTATTTAACCTATCTCAAAATCCCCCCACCCTAATCCTGTCTCTCGCGATCTCGGGACCGGCATAGCATCAAAGATGTCAGAAATTTTAAGTTTAAATTTTTTACTTTAAGCGCCTTTGCAATAAAACCGCGCGTCTGAAACTCAGCGACGTTGTCGTTTTTAAATCTTTTTCCTCTGCGTCCTCCGCGTCCTCTGCGGTGAAGCGTCGTTAACCGCTCTATTGGAGATACCGGTTCAGAAAATCGCGCGCCGCTTCCCACGTCGGTTGCGCCGACTCCTTTGCATAGCTGATGGCGGCGGGATTCGCGCACGGCTCTTCGCGCCCGACGTGCCGCACCTCCAGCGTTTGGCCCGCTTGCCGCATGGCCGCTTCGAACGCTTTGATCTGCTCGGCAGGTGCCTGCTTATCGTGCTTGGCGTAGACCGCGAGCACCGGGGACTTCAAGTGCGCGAGACGCTTCGCGTCGGCGAACGGCGGTGCGTAATAAAGCACGGTCGCAGAGACGAGATCGGGGGCGGCGAGACTCGCTTCGAGCGCCTGCCGGCCGCCGGCGCACCAGCCGATCACGCCGAGTTTGCGTCCCGGATCGTTCAACGCCTCGAGCGCCGCGCGGTGTTTCGCATTCGCGTCGTTTTGATCGATGGTCGCGATAGGCCCGCGCGCTTTCGGCGGTGTTTTGGCGGACTCCCCTACGATATCTATGGCAATAGCGCGGTAGCCGAGTGCCGCGAAATGATTCGCCCAGTCGCGCGCCTGTTCACTCAAATCGCCGCCGGGAGCCAGCACGAGCAGGCCGCGCGGCGCATCTTTCGGACCGACAACGTAGGCGGCAAATGACCGGTCGGCGGCGGTCTTCAGAACGGTGCGCTCGCCCTCATCCAGGACCGATACCGTGGGCGATGCCGCTTGGTTGCCGGGAGCCGTGTCCGCTGCCGTAGAAACCGCGCAGACCATGAGCGTCAGCGAGGTCAGGGCGTAAAGGGCGGCTCGTCCGTGGGCCGAAACGCAGAACATAGTGTTCTTATACCACCGCCCTGCCGCCCGCGATATCCGGCGCCGGATGGTGCCTCCCTGCGATCGGCATGGCTACAATTAGATCAAACGCGTTGGCAATCCCCTGTTCGAACACAACGGAAAACTTTCGCCGGCTTGCGGCCGAGGTCTCGCTTTGGACACCAAAATCCTGCGCTTGCTGATCCTCGACGATTCGCCGGATGAGGCGGAGCTCACGCTTACGGCGCTGCGCAAGGGCGGTTACGTGCTGAAAGCGCAACACTTGAACGAGTTGACGGCGCTGCAGGCGGCGGTCAAGAACGGCGCGCTGGATGCCGTGATCTCCGAGCGGACGCTGCGACAATTCGACGTTCACGCAGTGTTGCAGCGGCTCCGGCAGGCCAAGCTCGATATTCCCGTCATCGTGCTGACGCGCGCCGTACCCGACGCGGAGATCGGACCGCTGATGCGCGCCGGCGCCCGCGACGTAATCGTCAAGAACCAGCTCGCGCGCCTGCTCCCCGCGCTCGAGCGCGAGCTTGCGGCCGCAGCCGAACGCGCGGCGCACCGAGCGGCGGTTCGCGCGCTTTCCGAGATACAAGAAAAATATCGCGCCGTCGTCGAAGGCGCGCGCGACGCGATCTGCTACAGCCAGGACGGCATGCACGTCGACGCCAACAAGACATATCTTGCCCTGTTCGGCTACGAGAGCCTGGCCGAGCTCGAAGGCGTGCCCGTCATGAATCTGATCGACAAGAGCGAGCACGCTCGCTTCAAGCAACACATTCGCGCGGCGGCTGCACCGGGCGCCGCGCAGGAATTCGTCGGCGTGCGCAAGGACGGGACGCGCGTGCACGTCGAAATCTCGCTCGCGCCGATCACGATCAACGGCGAGGCGTGCGTGCAGATGCTCTATACCGACGTTTCGCAGCGCAAAGCCGTGGAAACGAAGCTCGAGCACCTGAGCCGGCACGATCCGCTTACCGGTTTCGCGAACCGCGAGCATTTCCTGCGCGAGCTGGATCAGGCGATCGAGCGCGCGCGCGGCACGGGCGGAACGCACGGCCTGGTATCCATCGATTTTTACGAGTTGCGTCAGCTCGACAAGAACCTCGGCCACGCGGCCGCCGACCGCTTTCTGCTCGCCGCGACGCGCAAGCTGCGCGGGCTGTTCGGGCCGCAAGCCGTGCTGGCGCGCTGCGGCGATTCCGAATTCGCGGCGCTCGTCAAAGACGCAACCGCCTCGCAGCTGCGGACATTGGCCGAGGGCGCCGAACGCGGCCTCAAAGAAAACGTGCTCGATGAAAACGGCACTCCCATGAAGTGCGGCTGCCGCATCGCCTCGACGCTGATCGACAGCGCGACCGAGAGCGCACTGAAGACACTCGCCGATCTCTATCCAGCGCGCGGGCACACGAGCGCGCCGCGGGCCGCCGCCGCTCCTGCTGCCGCGACACCGGCCGCGGCATCGCCCGCGCCGAAGCCTGACTCGGCACCCGTAAGTGCGCCGTCCGCGCCGTCTGCAACGGAGGACTGGCAGACGCGCATACAGGCCGCGCTCGATCACGGCGGCTTTCGGCTGATCTACCAGCCGGTCGTTCATTTGCAGGGCGACGTCGCCGAGTACTTCGAGGTGCTGGTGCGCCTGGTCGCGGAAAACGACAAGCTCATTCCGGCCGGCCGCTTCATGCCGAGCGCCGAGGAGACCGGCCAGGCGACTGCGATCGACCGCTGGGTCATACGCCATTCGGTCCGCGCGCTCGCCGAGCTGCGCCGGCAGGACCGGCGCGTTCGGTTTTTCATCAATCTCTCGGCGGCGGCGCTGCGCGACGTCGACATCGTCGTCGTGACGCAACAGGCGCTGCACGAAGCACGGCTCAAACCGAAGTACGTCATCTTCGAGATCGACGAAGCCGCGGTCGCGGCGAAGCCGGATGCTGCGGCGGCGTTCATCCGCGCCGCGCACGCGATCGGCTGCGGCCTGTGCATCGACAATTTCGGCACCGCGCTCGCGGCCGCGAATCGGCTGCGCGACCTGCCGGTCGAATATCTCAAGCTCGACACCGCCTTTACGCAAAAGCTCGCGCGCGATGCGGCGGCGCAGGCCTCGCTCAAAGCGATCGTCGAGGTGGCGAAAGCGATGGAAAAGAAGACGATTGCCAAGAGCGTCGAGTCGGCGGAGGCGCTGTCGGTGCTGTGGACGATCGGCGTCGACTACGTGCAGGGGAATTACTTCCAGGAAGCCGACGCATCGCTAACATACGAGTTCGGCGCTGAAACGACCCTCTCCGCCGAGCATGGCCCTTCATGGGCGGTGGCGAACCCCGGCAAAAATCATTAAGCTCTCTCCCGTAAAACGCCATACTGATTCGTTATCGTCTTGCACGGGCATCCGGCGCGGCTGTTTCTGCGGACTCCGGTGTCCGAAGCGAGCCATTCAATCCGACTCAACCTTTACGTCGCGCAACCGCCATCATGTCCGGTCAATACATATTCACCATGCATCGCGTCTCGAAGATCGTGCCGCCCAAGCGCGAGATCTTGCGGGACATTTCGTTGTCGTTTTTCCCGGGCGCCAAGATCGGCGTGCTCGGCCTGAACGGTGCGGGCAAGTCGACCCTGCTGCGCATCATGGCGGGGGTCGACAGCAACTACGAGGGCGAAGCGAGGCCGCAGCCCGGCACCTACGTCGGTTTCCTGCCGCAAGAACCGCAGCTCGATCCAAACAAAGACGTACGCGGCAACGTCGAAGAAGCCGTCGCGGCGACGAAGAAGCTGCTCGATGAGTTCAACGAAATCTCCATGAAGTTCGGCGACCCGATGTCCGACACCGAGATGGAGAAGCTGCTCGAAAAGCAGGCAAGATTGCAGGAGAAAATCGACGCCGCCGGGGCGTGGGAGCTCGAACGCAAGCTCGAAATCGCCGCCGACGCGCTGCGCCTGCCGCCGTGGGACGCGGACGTGACAAAGCTCTCGGGCGGCGAGCGCCGGCGCGTCGCGCTGTGCCGGCTGCTCTTGTCGCAACCGGACATGCTGCTGCTCGATGAGCCGACCAACCATCTCGACGCCGAGTCGGTCGCGTGGCTCGAACGGTTCCTGCACGACTATCCCGGCACCGTCGTCGCCGTCACGCACGACCGCTATTTCCTCGACAACGTGGCCGGCTGGATTTTGGAGCTCGACCGCGGCCACGGCATTCCGTGGAAGGGCAACTACTCCTCGTGGCTCGAACAGAAAGAGAAGCGCCTCGAGATCGAGGAGAAGCAGGAGACCGCGCGCGTCAAAGCGATGAAAGAAGAGCTCGAATGGGTGCGCACCAATCCGAAAGGCCGGCACGCGAAGAGCAAAGCGCGTCTCGCGCGCTACGAAGAGCTCGCATCGCAGGAATACCAGAAGCGCAACGAGACCAAGGAAATCTTCCTCCCCGCCGGACCGCGCCTCGGCGATTTGGTGGTCGAAGCGAAGAACCTGAGCAAAGGATTCGGCGACCGCCTGCTCATCGACAATCTCAACTTCAGCCTGCCGCGCGGCGGCATCGTCGGCGTCATCGGACCGAACGGCGCGGGCAAAACGACGCTGTTCCGCATGATCGTCGGGCAGGAAAAGCCGGACAGCGGCGAGCTGCGCGTCGGTCCGACGGTGAAGCTCGCGTACGTCGATCAGTCGCGCGACTTGCTCGACGGCAACAAGACCGTCTGGGAAGAAATCTCCGACGGCCACGACAACATTCTGCTCGGCAAGCAGGAAGTGCCATCGCGCGCTTATTGCGGTCGATTCAATTTTCGCGGTGCCGATCAGCAGAAATTCGTTAAGGACCTCTCAGGCGGCGAGCGCAACCGCGTGCATCTCGCGAAGCTCCTGAAGAGCGGTGGTAACCTGCTGCTGCTCGACGAGCCGACCAACGATCTCGACGTCGACACGCTGCGCGCGCTCGAAGACGCGCTGCTCGACTTCGGCGGCTGCGCGGTGGTGATCTCGCACGATCGCTGGTTTCTCGACCGCATCGCGACACACATCCTCGCGTTCGAAGGCGATAGCAAGGTCGTCTGGTTCGAGGGCAACTACGCCGACTACGAAGCCGACCGCAAGCGTCGTTACGGCGAAGAAGCCGAGCAACCGCACCGGATCAAGTACAAGAAGCTGGTGCACTGAGCCGCCGAGTCGGGGCGCGGCGCATCGACCCCTTATGAGCGCGTGGCCCGGTCGGGGTAAAACCGAGCCGCCGCGGTGCTGCATCAGTACGGCTGATCGCGCAGTCGCAGGCGGAACAGCACCCGCGACAAGATCAGCTCGAGCACGACGAACACGACGACCAGCGCCGCGATTTCGACGGCGTCGAGATCGTAACGTTCCCGCACGGCGATCAGCGGAAACAGGCTTTCCGGGATCTGATCGAGTCCCAACGCCTGGCTGCTCGAATGCCGGCCCAGGCGGCGCTTGGTAAAGCTCGAGAAGAGATCGCCGATCATCGCGAAGAGCGCAATCAGCAGCCCACCGACAGCGCCGAGCCCGAGCACCACGGCGGCGAGCGGCGTGAGGATAAGCGCCACGACAACCCCCCGGACCGTCTTGGAGGGTCCGAACAGCGGACGACCGTCGACGAATAGGGTCCCGCCGTCGAGCGGGCGGTTGAAACGACGACGCAGCAGCGTATTGGTAAAAAGCGGCGTACCGTTCGCGACACCGAGGAGTAGCAGTAATTCGAGGTAGACGAGCAAATCGCCGAAGGTCATCGTTCTCAGCCGCAGGCGCCGGCCATCTCTATATCGGGAAGCGGCGGAAAATTCCATCCCGGCAAGTTTCGGCTCCCCCCGCGGCGGCGTCTCGATGAACGGGGCGCTGCGGTAGTCACCCACGCGCCCGTTACGGTATTCTTCGCCCCTTTCAGTGAACGGTGTCGAAGCCATCGCAATGAACCCGCGTTATCTGCCAAGCGAAGTGGAGCAAAAGGCGCAGGCCGACTGGGAGCGCAACCGGGCGTTTCGGGCGATCGAGGACACGGCGCGCCCCAAATACTATTGCCTCTCCATGTTCCCGTATCCCTCCGGGAAACTGCACATGGGACACGTGCGCAACTACACCATCGGCGACGTCATCAGCCGGCAGCGGCGCATGCAGGGCTACAACGTCCTGCAGCCGATGGGCTGGGACGCTTTCGGGCTTCCGGCGGAAAACGCAGCGATGGCGAACCGCGTGCCGCCGGCAAGATGGACCTACGACAACATCGCGTACATGAAGAAGCAGCTCCAATCGCTCGGCTTCGCCATTGACTGGACGCGCGAGCTGGCGACGTGCAAGCCGGACTACTACAAGTGGAACCAGTGGCTGTTCCTGCGTCTGCTCGAAAAAGGCCTCGCTTACAAGAAGAGCGGCGTGGTGAACTGGGACCCGGTCGACCAGACCGTGCTCGCGAACGAGCAGGTGATCGACGGCCGCGGCTGGCGCACCGGCGCGCTGGTCGAAAAGCGCGAGATACCGATGTATTACCTGCGCATCACCGCCTACGCGCAGGAGCTGCTCGACGCGCTCGCGCAGCTACCCGAATGGCCGGAGCGCGTGCGCTCGATGCAGGCGAACTGGATCGGCCGAAGCGTGGGCGTACGCTTCGCGTTTCCCTACCGTCTCGAAGGACGCGACGAAAAGCTTTGGGTGTTCACCACCCGCGCGGACACGATCATGGGCGTGACGTTCTGCGCCGTCGCGGCCGAGCATCCGCTTGCGACCTACGCCGCGCGCAACAATCCGGCGCTCGCGGCGTTCATCGAAGAGTGCAAACGCGGCACCGTGATGGAAGCCGACCTTGCCACGATGGAAAAGAAAGGCATGCCGACCGGTTTGAACGTGACGCACCCGCTGACGGGCGAAGCCGTTCCGGTTTGGGTCGGCAACTACGTGCTCATGGGGTACGGCGAGGGCGCGGTGATGGGTGTGCCCGGACACGATGAGCGCGACTTTCACTTCGCCAAGAGGTACGGCTTGCCGATCAAACAAGTGATCGACGTCGGCGGCCAAGCGTTCACGACCGAGGGCTACCAGGAATGGTACGCCGACAAAGAAAACGGCCGCTGCGTGAACTCCGGCAAGTACAACGGTCTCCGCTACGAAGCGGCGGTCGACGCCATCGCGGCGGATCTCAAGACGAAAGACCTTGGCGACAAACAGGTGCAGTGGCGGTTGCGCGATTGGGGCATCTCGCGTCAGCGCTACTGGGGCTGTCCGATTCCGATCATCCACTGCGAGCGGTGCGGCGACGTGCCGGTGCCGGACGATCAGCTCCCCGTCGTGCTGCCGGAGGATTGCGTGCCGGACGGCACCGGCAATCCGCTCAACAAGCGGGCCGATTTTCTGAACTGCAGGTGTCCGCGCTGCGGCGCCGCGGCGCGGCGCGAGACCGACACGATGGATACCTTCGTCGACTCGGCGTGGTACTACGCGCGCTACGCGTGCCCAGACAACGACGATGCCATGGTGGACGAGCGCGTGCGCTACTGGCTGCCCGTGGATCAGTACATCGGCGGCATCGAGCACGCGATCCTACACTTGCTCTACTCGCGCTTCTGGACCAAAGCGATGCGCGATCTGGGTCTCGTCGGCTACGCCGAGCCGTTCGAACGCCTGCTCACGCAGGGCATGGTGCTCAACCATATTTATTACCGCAAACCCGCTTCGGGCCGCATCGTCTATTACAACCCGGCCGACGTCGACGTGAAGTACGACGACAAGGGCAACCGCGTGGGTGCGGTGTTGCGTTCAGACGGCCAGCCGGTCGAGTGGGACGGGTTGGGTACGATGTCGAAGTCGAAGAACAACGGCGTCGACCCGCAGGCGTTGATCGAGCAGTACGGCGCGGACACCGCGCGCTTTTTCGTGATTTTCACCGCACCGCCCGAGCACACGCTCGAATGGTCCGATTCCGGCGTCGAAGGTTCGTTTCGCTTCTTGAAGCGATTGTGGAGTCTTGCGGCCGAAAGCAGCGGCTTCGTGGACGCGAAGCTGTCGGCCGAGACCATCGACTGGTCTCAGGCCGCCGATGAACAGCGAGCCGCGCGGCGTGAAATTCATCTCGCGCTCAAGCAGGCGAACGCGGATTTCCAGCGCCTTCAGTTCAACACGGTCGCATCAGCCGCGATGAAGATCCTCAACGCGCTCGAGAAGCTGCCGCTCGCCGGTAAGGTTTCGGCGGGAACAAAAAATCAACCGGTCGGGCAGGCGCTGATCACCGAGGGGTTGAGCATTCTGCTTCGACTCTTGTCACCCATCACGCCGCACATCACGCACGTACTGTGGCGCGAGCTCGGCTTTGGCGATGACATCTCACGCGCCGCCTGGCCGACTCACGACGAAACCGCGCTCGTGCAGGATACGGTCGAAATCGTGGTGCAGGTCAACGGCAAGCTACGCGCGCGCGTGCCGGTCCCGGCGGATGCCGCGGAGGCCCGGATACGCGAGCTGGTGTTGGCGGACGATGCGGTGGCGCGCCACGTCGCCGGCAAGCCGGTAAGAAAGGTGATCGTCGTGCCCGGCAAGCTCGTCAATGTCGTGGTTTGACCCGTGAAAACCGCGCGAGCCGTGCGCCGGCGAATCGTCCACGTCGCCCAGACGAGTGCCGTCGCGCTCGCGATGGTCGCCGCGGCGGGGTGCGGATTTCATCTGCGGGGAGTCGGCGGATCGGCAGTGCTTCCGGCGTCGATCTCGACGCTGCGCGTCGTGCAGACAGGCGGTGCAGCCAACGCACCGATCGCCGTCGCGGTCCGCAATGTGCTCAGTGCGAATGGAGCGCACGTCGTCGAGACCGGCACGGTGCCGACGCTGACGCTGCTCGAGGAGCGCGTCGACAGCCAGGTCGCGGCGGTCCGTACCACGACCGCCAAGGCGTCGGAATACACGTTGCGCTATTCCGTGAGCTTCCGAATCGATGGTCCACAGCCGGTAGCGCAGCAGACGATCCGTTTGCAGCGCGACTACAGCTTCGATCCGAACCAGGTGCTGGCCAAGGAAAGGGAAGAGCGCGAGTTGCTGCGCGACCTGCGCGTCGACGCCGCGCAACAGATCGTGCGCCGACTCGCGCGCGCCGCGACCACGCCGAATCAATAAAGGAAATATTTAATTTCATCGCAGAGGACGCGGAGAACGCAGAGAGTGTTACGATTCTCTTGCTTTTCCTCCGCGTCCTCTGTGTCCTCTGCGGTAAACAATCTAATCGGGTCTTGCTAACGTGATGTTGCCCGCGCTCATAAACGCGCAACGCGATCAACGGCGATTCGTTCGGAAATCGGCCGCCGCAGCGGCGTGCGTCGCCGTTGAAGCGCGGAATCAAACGGTGCGCAAGCGATGCAGCGTCACTTCGGGCGGGCAATTGAGCCGGACGTCGGCGATCGACGTCCCCGACCCAACCGACGTGTAGCCGATCAAGTCGCGATAACGCCACGCGCCGCGCGCGAAGCGGCGCGGGCAATCGGCGTCGATGATCAGGGGAAAGCCGCCGGGAAGACAGATCTGCCCCCCGTGCGTGTGGCCGCTCAGCATGAAGCGAAAGCCCGCGCGTTCAGCCTCGCGGTAAACCTCGGGTGTATGCGACAGCAGCAGCGCCGGCGCGTTCGCCGGAATGCCGCGCGCGGCTTTCTCGAAATCGTGCATCCGGTAGTGGTGCGCGTCCTCGATGCCGGCGAGATAGAGCGAGTATCCGTCTCGTTCCAGCGTGACCGCCTCATTCAGCAGCACACGAATGCCGAGGCGTTCGATCTCGGGAACCAGGCGAATGCTGTCGTGATTGCCCAGCACCGCATAAACGGGCGCCTCGAGATGCGGCCGCACGCGCGCCATCGCCGCGAGCGTCGGTTCCAAGGGCCCGAACGTGCGCGCGCGGTAGTCGCCGGTCAGCACGCAGGCGTCGTACGCGAGCGGGGCAAGACATTCGACAAGAATGTCCGGGATATCGGGACCGAGGTCCAGATGCGGATCGCTGATCTGCAGCAACGTGAAGCCGTCGAACACGCGCGGCAGCCCGGCCAACGCAACGACATTTTCCCGCACCGTGAGCGCGCGTGCATTGCGCCGCGCGCGCGCGTACAAACCGGCGAGGCGCAGGCCCGCGCGAATCACACCGGGCGCGGAGAACGCGTCCTCGGCATAGAAGAAACGCGTACCGAAACGGCGTCGTACGCGCTGCTCGTGCGCGTGTTCACGCGCCAGCCGCTCGCGCACGTGCGCACGCCCGATGCGGTGTGAGAGCTCGACAAGCGAGCCCACGGGGTCGGGGCGATCGGTGACTTCGTCGCCCGCGCCCGCTTCGACCAGGGGAGGGATACCCGCGATGGACAATTCGGTTTTCATTGATCGTTACGCAGCCGTCATCAGCATAGCGCAACGTTTCGCGGCGCGCTCGCACTCGATGCAATGCGACCGGCCGGACATCACCCTGTCCGGCTACGGTCATCGGCAAAAATCGGATTCGGGAAGAGACCACGGCGTATCGAGGGCACTACTTCGCGGCTGCGCGGCGGCCGAAGCAACCGCAGCCCACTTGCGACTACTACTACCCTCCCCCCTTCGCGTCCAGTCGCTGGATCACCTTGTCGGTTAGATCCGGCCCGTCAACGGAGTAAAGCACCGGCATTTCGTGTTTCTCGAAAACGAGAACGAGTTTCTGCTCCTTGGCCAGATCGCGAATGATTGCCTGTACCTCGGGCAAGGCTTTGCGGCTGTATTCGATCTGCTTCTGGTCGATCTCGCGCTGCGCCTCGGACGCCGACTTCTGGTACGCCCGCATCTTATCGTCGAATTCGCGCTGCTTCGATTGTTTTTGCGCATCCGAAAGCAGCAACTTGTCTTTCTCGTAGGCTTCTTGCAGCTTCTTCAGCTCCTCCTGATCGCGCGCAAGCGCCTCTTGACGCTGCTTGAACGTTTTCTCGAGCTCCGCCTTCACGCGCTTCCCCGACTTCGTCTCGGTCATGACGCGGCGCATGTCGACGTAACCGACGCGCAGGTCCTGGGCGTATGCGGCCACGCCGGCCGTCAGCGTTGCGGCCAGCAACAACAACGATGCAGCGATCCTCGATTTCATCCTTCGGCCTCTAGCAGATTGGCGCGTCACCCGCGCCCGGGACACGCCTTTTAACGTGATTCCCCGTCGAAGGCAAGAATAGCGGACTGAGAGTGTGGAAGCGGACGTCGGGCGGGATGGCGCGGGGCCGCGGTGAATGAAGCGGCGTCAGTGATGAGCCCGCGAACGCTTTTGCTCGTACATCACGCGGTCGGCGCGCTGCATCATTTCCTCGATGCTCAGACTCTCATGTAGGTCGAAGTACATCGCCCCCGTGCTCATGGAGAGCTTCCACGGTCGCGGCTTGGCGGTGTTGTGCTCCGCAACCATGCGCTTCAACCGCTCGGGAATCGCCTGCACACCCTCGTCGCTGCCGCGGATCGCGAGTGCCGCGAACTCGTCGCCGCCGATGCGGCCGAGGATGTCGGACGCGCGAAAGGTCCGCTCCAGTATTTCGGCCGCCTGTACCAGCGCCTCGTCGCCGGCCTGGTGCCCGAAGGTGTCATTGATGTACTTGAGGCGATCAAGGTCGGCATACACGAGAATCAGGCCGCGGCCGGAGTGGCGAGCGACCTTCAGCTGCTGCTCGGCGAGCGTCACGAAACCGCGACGGTTGTACAGCCCGGTCAATCCGTCGGTGAGCGACAGCGCGTGCACTTCGAGATACATCTGGTGCCGCTCGAGCGCATGCCGGATGTTGCGCACCAGCCAATAGCGGTCGACGCGACCCTTCGTTAGAAAATCCTGCGCGCCCTCCTTCACGGCCTGAATCGCGAGCGCATCGTCGTCGAGCCCGGTCAAGACGATGATCGGGATTTGCGGCACGTGATCGTGCATGCGCGCGAACGTTTCCAGACCCTGGCTGTCGGGGAGACCCAAATCGAGCAGAATGAGATCGAACGCCTGCTCTTGCAGGCGCTTCATCGCGTCGGCAAGCGTTTCCGCGTGCGCGGTACGGAATTGCATACTGCGCTCGTCGCCGAGCGCCTCCGTGAGCAGCAGCGCATCGGTCGGACTGTCCTCGACCAATAAAACCTTGACCGCCTTTTCCTCCATTTCTTATTCCCTTACCCGAATCGCAAGCCCGAGCCAAAAGCGTTCGATGAGACGCAGGGCTTCGGCAAACTCGTCGTAATCGATGGGTTTGCTCACGTAAGAATTGGCGAAGCCGCGATAGGCGGCCACGATATCGGCGTCTGCGCGCGAGCTCGACAGCACCACCACCGGAATCAGGCGCAAGCTCTCGTCCGCCTTGATCTCCGTCAGCACTTCCCGCCCGCTTTTACGCGGAAGCTGTAGATCGAGCAGTATCAAATCGGGGCGCGGCGCGTCTCGATACGCGCCTTCGCGCCGCAGAAACCCGAGCGCTTCTATTCCGTCCTCCACGACGTGCAGCCGGTGTTGCACCTGCAGTTGCGACAGGATCTCGCGGATCATGAACGCATCCGTGGGACTGTCTTCGACGAGCAAGACGTCGCCCGGCTCGGTCCGCGCCGCCGAGCCACCGATCTTAGCGCTGCGGGTTGCTGTAACGCTCGGATGCTGCTGCGACATTGTGCACGCTCTTCAGGGGCAGAGTGAAGTAGAAGGTGGACCCGATCCCTGGAATGGACTCGACCCAAATGCGGCCATCGTGGCGCTCGACGATCTTGCGACAGATCGCGAGCCCGATGCCGTTGCCCGGATATTTAGCGCGACCATGCAACCGTTGAAACACGCCGAAGATCCGATCGGCGCATTGCGGCTCGACGCCGATACCGTTGTCCTTCACCCAGAACAGATAGTTACCCGAGCGCGGCTCCGCGCCCACGTGAATTTCGGGGACACGTTCGGCGCGGAACTTGATGGCGTTGCCGATCAGATTCTGAAAGAGCTGCGTGAACTGCGTCGGGTCGACGCTTGCCAACGGCATTCCCGCAACGGTGACCTTGGCGTGCGACTCCTGGATCGCGAATTCGAGGTTGGCGAGCGCTTGTCGTATCGGATGATGGATGTCGCACACCTCGAAGGGACGCGCCCGGCTGCTGACGCGCGAGTAGCTCAGGAGATCGTTGATCAGCGCCTGCATACGGGCGGCGCCGCTCACGGTATGTTCGATCAGCTCGTGCGCCCGCGCGTCGAGCTTGTCGCGGTACCGCTGCGCGAGCAGCTGAACGCAACCGGAAATGGCGCGCATCGGCTCCTGCAGATCGTGCGACGCGACATAGGCGAACTGCCCTAGCTCGCGGTTGCTGCGCTGCAGCTCCTCGGTGTAACGCTTTAGGTCCTGCTCGGCGCGCCGGCGCTCCGATATGTCGTTGACCGAAGCGAGGGAGAACGTCCCTTCCTCGGTGTTCATGGGACTCAAGCCGATCTCGACCGGTATTTCGCGCCCGTCCTTGTGCCGCACCCGCAGCTCGCAGCTTGCAGCGGTCCGCTCCGGCAATGGATTGGAACCATGACCGCCGAGTGCGCGCTCGGATTTGTGAAGCCGTTCGGGCAGAAGCCATGCGCCGGGCTTACCGATCAGCTCATCGCGCGTGTAGCCGAAGAGCGCCAGCAACCGTCGGTTCACCAGCACGATCTTTCCGCGCTCGTCGATCATTACCATCGCATTCGGCGCGCTTTCGACCGCCAGCCGGAAGTGCTCCTCGGCGCGCTTACGATCGTCAACGTCCATCAGTGTGCCGATCCATTCCTGTATCACGCCGTCATTCCTCGCGAGCGGCACTGCGCGATGCACGCAGTAACGGTAGCGTTGACTGCGCGCGTGCCAGACGCGCACCTCGGCATCGAACGACCTCGCGTCCTCCTGCCCGAGCGCGAAAGCGTTGCGCAGTCCCTGGTGGTCGTCCGGATGAACTTTCGCCAGCCACCCCATCCCGCCATATTCGTCCCAGGATTGGCCGGTATAGTCTTCCCATGAGGGCAGCCGGCCGGTCACGTTTCCCGTCGCGTCGGTTGCGAAGACGACCGAGGCGGTCGCGGCGACCAGCGTGCGATAGCGCGCTTCGCTCGCGCGCAGGGCGCTCTCCGCGCATTTGCGCTCGCTGATGTCGTGCGTGAAGCAGTGCATGTGCACGACTTCGTCGTTCTCCCGGTGTATCGTCGAATTGACGAGGCCATAGCGGATCGAACCGTCCTTGGCGCGCAGCCGCACTTCGTAATTTTCGAAAGTTTCACTGCGTCGTAGCCGCGCCAACACGTCCGCGGCGACGTCGGGATCGGCGTAAAAATCCGCGATATTGCGACCGACGTACTCCTCGAGCGAGTAACCGAGGATGACGGGCTCGTAGCGGTTCGCCCAGAGAATGGTGCCGTCCGGTCCGATCCTGTTCAGTCCGACGTTCGCATTTTCGATGAAGCTTTGCACCTGCTGACGGCTGCGGCGCAATTCGGCCTCGACGCGTTTGCGTTCCGTGATCTCCGCGTCCAACTCGGCCACCCTCGCGCGCAGCAACCGTTGCGACGTCTCCGCCTGCGCGCGCCGGCTTCCGATCTCGGCAAGCATCTCGTTGAAGCCGTCGACGAGCTGGCCGATCTCGTCGTTGCCGCGCTTCACCGCGCGCAGCCCGTAATCGCGCTCCTTTACCACCCGCCGCATCAGCCGCGCGAGCTCGTCGACCCGACCTGTCACCAGACGCTGCAGCCCCATCGATACGACGAAACCGACGACGAGCACGCCGGCGAAGAGCAGCGCCAAGACGGCGAGAAACCGAAGCAGCGCCTGCTTCCAGTCGCGCATATCCGCGACGAGATGGAGCTCTCCGACGAATCGTGCGTCCGTCTCGATCGGACGCGCGACCGTCACGCTATCGGCGGTAAACACCGGAGCGCGGCCGACGGGGACCGACGCCGGCAGCAGTGAACGATCGGCGTCGGTGCGGTAATAATCCGCGACCATCTTGCCGTCGCGATCGTAAAACGCTCCGGCGATCACGCGCTCATCCCGGCGCAAGGCGGTCAGGATGTCCGCTGCCGTACGCCGGTCGTTGGACGCGACAGCTGCCGCGCCGTGGTGTCCGATGAGATCGCCGACGACCGAGAGGTCTTGAACGATCTCGCGCTCGAAAGTCGTACGGGTATGCCGCAAGAGGCCCGCGCCTTCGAGCAGGACGCTTACACCGGCCACCGTGAGCATGACGGCGACCGTCTTCCAGCGCATCGACACGTTGCTCAGGTCGAAAATTTTCACCGACATGCGAGCCGCCGCAGCCGAAACCCGTTTCCCGCCGGCGTCCCGCCTCCGGTGCGCGCGGGGTCAAAGCAACCGCCGTCGCTGCCGGCGCCGCCGCACGCCGCCCCACGCAGACGCAAATCGGACGCAACGTCTATTTCCATACGATCACGAGATCCGACAATCGATGCCGTCGAAGCATAAAGACGCGGTCGCGAGTCTCACGGGCGATGTCCTGTTAGCCGCGGCAAGCCGCGAATTGGCGCCGCGATCCACGACGTTCTCTTGCTCGATTGCGCGAATCGAGCCCGAGAGGGCTGGTTCAGCTTCGCCTCGCCTGTGAAAAGTCAAATTCGATCTCTCGTCGAAGGCGCCGACGGCCGCCGACGTACCGCAGAGGAAAGACACACGAGCGGTGCGACCTTACCAAAGCGCACCGTCGGACCATAATGAGGGAAAAACTTTAGGGAACTACGGGTATCACCTGAACCACTACGGATAAACCTCTATGCGTCGAGGGTCACCAATCCCACGCGAATGGCGTAGCGGACCAGACCGGCGACGTCGTGTATGTCGAGCTGCTTCATCAGCTGCGTGCGGTGCGTCTCGATCGTCTTTGGGCTCAGATTGAGCATCTGCGCCATTTCTTTCGACGTGTACCCCTTCGCAATGAGCTGCAGGATTTCGCGCTGGCGCTTGGTGAGCTGATCGACCGGACCCTGCGATCCCGTCGTGCGCATCAAGTAGTCGTCAATGACGCGCTTCGAGATCGTCGGCGTGAGATAGGTCTCGCCGCGCGCGACCGCGCGCACTGCGAGCTCGAGCTCGGACGTGGCTGCATCCTTCAACAGATAACCCGACGCACCCGCGCGCAGCGCCTGCATCACGTACTCCTCACCTGCGTGCATCGACAGCATGATCACGCGCACCCCGGGGTATTCGCGCGTGACGCGCGTCGTCGTCTCGAGCCCGTTCATCTCCGGCATGGCGATGTCCATCAGCACGACGTCCGGCGCACGCGCCCCGACCATCTCCAGGGCCTTGCGTCCGGTGTCGGCCTCGCCGACGACATCGACGCCGTCGATGTTCGAGAGCAGCGCGTGAACGCCTGCGCGGAAGAGGCTGTGATCGTCTGCCAGCAATACCTTAATTGGAGTGTTCATGAAGGACCTCTGCAGTTGCGGAGAGCGGAAACCGCGCTACGACTGCGGTTCCTTCCCCTCGCGTCGATATTATTTCGAGCTTGCCTCCAGCAAGCAAGGCGCGCTCTTCCATTCCGAGCAGTCCGAAGCTTTCGCCACCGGCCGCCCGCTCGCGCGCGGCTTCGACATCGAAGCCGCGGCCATCGTCGCTGACGCGTAACACGAGTTCCGCGTCGCTGCGCTCTATCGTGACCTTTACGTGGCGCGCGTCCGCGTGGCGCAAGATATTGGTGACCGCCTCCTGTGCCAATCGAAAGCAGGCGGTCTCGATCGTCGGGCTCAGACGCCCGTACACGGTATCCGCTTCGAAATGCAGCGTAACCCCGGCTCGCTGCACCTGACGATCCAGATACCACCTTAGTGCTGCGACCAAGCCAAGGTCATCGAGCATCGAAGGCCGCAACTCGACCGAGAGGTTGCGCGCGGTCGACAACACACCCTCGACGACGCGAATCGTCTCGTCGACGTGCGGACGGGCGCTCGCGGCGCCCGGCAGGCGTTGCAGCGCCTGCAAATTGATCTTGATGACCGACAAGTCCTGGCCGATCTGGTCGTGCAGCTCGCGTGCGATGCGCCGGCGCTCGGTTTCCTGCGCCTCGAGCAGCCGCTGCGACAGGTTCTGCAGCCGATGCATGTAGTCGCGCAGCCGCGCCTCCGCTTGCTTGCGCTCGGTAATGTCGAGACATACGCCGACCATGCGCGTCACCTCGCCGCGCGGGTCGGTGATGACCGCCCCCTGGGACAACAGATGCCGCGTCTCGCCGTCGGCGCGAAGAATGCGCTCCTCCAGCGTAAACGGTTGACGGCTCGTCAGCGCCGCTTCGATCGTCGCGCGTACACGCGCGCGATCTTGGGCGTCGATACGGGCCAGGTAACTCTCGAAGGTCATCGGCGTTCGCGGTGCAAGACCGTGAATGCGGTACAGCTCCTCGGACCACTCGACGCGTCCGGTTGCGATATCCCATTCCCAACTCCCGAGGTGAGCGAGGCGTTGCGCCTCGGTCAGCTGCATCTGACTGCGGCGCAACTGCTCCTCCGCCTCCTTGCGCTGGGTGATGTCGCGGAGGAAGGTCAAGAAGTGCAGCGGGCGGTCGTCGCTGTCGAGCACGACGGAAGTGTTCTGGTAAACCCAGATCACTTTTCCATCCCGGCGCAGGAAGCGCTTTTCCAAGTCGAACGACTTCGCCGCACCACCGATCAAGCGCTCGCATTGCGCCCACTCGGCGCCGACGTCGTCCCGATGCGTGACGTCTTCGAAGCGCCGCGCCAGCAACTCTTCTTCACGGTACGCGAGCGTCGCGCAGAGCATCGGCGGCACTTTGAGCCAGCGCCCGTCGAGCCCGACGTGTGCAACCATGAGCAGCGAGAATTCCTGCGCGCGCGCCAGCCGCGCCTCGCTTTCCTTGAGCTGCTCCTCGGCGCGTTTACGGTCGGTGATATCGCGCATCACCTTCACGAAGCCGCGTAGCGCCCCGCTCGAATCGCGCAGCGCAGTAATCGTCGCCGTGACCCAGAAACGCGTCCCGTCCTTGCGCAGGCGCCAGCCTTCGCTCTCGTAGGAACCGTCGGTTATCGCGCGCGCGAGCGCGCGCTCCGCGCGAGCGCGCGCCTGTTCATCCGCACCGTAAAACATCGAGAAATGCCGCCCGAGCACGTCTTCGGTCGTATAGCCTTTCAGACGCTCGGCGCCGCGGTTCCAGCTCGCCACGCGGCCTTCCTCATCCAGCATGTAAATGGCGTAATCGTGGGCGCCTTCGAGCAGCAGGCGGAAACGCTCCTCGCTCTCGCGCAGCCGCTCTTCCGCACGTTTGCGCTGAATAGCGATGCCAACCTGCGCCGCGATCGTCGAGACGAGCTTCACTTGATGCTCGTCTTCGAACCGCGGCTCGTGCAGGAAAAACTCGAGCAACGCCACCACCTCGCCCTCGGCGAGGACAGGAAACGCGATACCCGCGCGCAGACCGGCGGCTCCCGCCTGCGGCGCTCGCGCGAACGCCTCCCCGGTCGTGACGTCCTGAATCCAAACCGGCTGCTGCATCGCCCACGCCCGCCCGACGAGCGCTTCATCGGCGTCCAGCTCGCGCTCCCACGATAGCCGGCGAAAATCTTCGAGGCCTTCGGCGCCGTAGTACCACGCCCGCGCGCAGCGCAGCCGGCCGTTCGGCGCCGGCAGCCACGCCTCGCCGAGCACCCAACCGGTCCATTCGCAGATCGGGCGCAGCACCGCATAGAGCGCCGCGTCGACGTCGCGGGCCTCGCTCACGGAACGCGTGATGGTCTCCATCAAGCGGAATTCCTGCTCGGTGCGCCGGCGCTCGGTGATATCGTTGGCGAGCATCAGGCGCGCCCAGCGCCCTTGGAACAACACCTCGTAGACGAACACCTCGACGTCGATGATGGCATCGTCCTGCTTCTTGTGCTTCCACACTCCGATGTACGCCGTCTCCGGCGGGAACCGCCCGGCATAATCGAGCACGCGCTGCGCTTCCTCGGGCGGATGCAGCTCGTCGATGTCCATGCGCAGGAATTCGTCGCGCGTGTAGCCGTACTGCCACACCGCCGTCTCGTTGGCCGCGAGAATGTTGCGGCTATTGATGTCGAACACCCACGCCGGGAGCGGATTGCGTTCGAACAGCATGCGGTACTGTGCTTCGGAGTCGCGCAGCGCGTTCTCGACGCCCATGCGCTCGACGACTTCATCGCGCAGCGATTGATTCGCACCTGCGAGCTCGGCGGTGCGCTCCTCCACTCTCCGTTCGAGGTCCTCCTGCGCCTGGCGCATCGCGTCCTCGAAGCGCATACGCTCGATCGCGTTCGAGAGCACGTGCGCCACCGACTGCAGGAAATTGACGTCATGATCGGAAAAACGCCGCGTCTGCGCGCTATGCGCACCGAGCACACCGTAGGGTCGACGCGCTCCCGGGATGACCACGGTCATACCGCTCAGCACGTTTTCCGGCAGCGCCGTGTCCTGGAAGCGCGTCTCGCTGCCCCGATCGGCCACGACGACCGGTTCGCTGCTGCCGAGCGTGAAGCCGGCCTGCGACGCCGCCGCGTCCGTGCTGATCGAGATCTCGCCCTCGCCCCAGCCCACGCCCGCGCGCAGCGCTAGCGTCGACCCCTCGGACGCCAGCTCGAGCACTTCGCAAAGCTCCACTTGCAGCGTCTCGGCCACGAGCCGCACGGCGCCGTCGAGCAGCTCCGGGAGCGTCACACCGGAAAGCGCCATCTGCCCGAGGCGCGCAACCGCCGCCTGCTGGCGCATGCGCGTACTCACCTCGTTTTCCGCTTCGACGCGGTCGGTCACGTCTAGCAAGTAGCCGATGATCGCGCTCGGCTGCTGCTCCTCGTCATTGAGCAGTGACAGCGACATGTGCACGTAGCGAAAACCGCGCGTCCCGCGCATGCGCATGATGCGTTCGAACCGTCCCGTGCGTTTGGCCGGTTCGAGCACGTGCCTGGCGAAACGCGCGTATTCTTCCGGCGCGAAGCCGAGCTCCCAGACGTAGCGCCCGATCGTCTCACCCGCGGTGTAGCCGAACAGACGCTCCGCGCCTTCGTTCCAACGCAGGACGCGGCCGGCCAGGTCGAGCATCACGACGGCGTCGTGAATGCGCGACAGCACTTCCGCCTGCAGCCGCAACGACTTTTCATCGTGGTAGCGTTCGACCGCCATCGCGGCAGTGTCGGCAATCAACTCGAGGAAACGAAGCTCATCGTCATTGGGAATGCGCGGCTCGCAATAGAGAACGCCGAAGGTGCCGAGGACGCGGCTGGTGCTCGAGCGCAAGCACAGCGACCATGCGGCGCGGTATCCGAGGCGCAGCGCGGGCTCGCGGTAAGCGTCCCAACGCGGATCGGTGCGGATGTCGCTGACGAAAACCGAATCGCCTTGATGAGCCGCAGCGCCGCACGAAGCATGCTCCGGCCCGACCGGCACTTCGCGGATCGCCTCCAGCCATTCCTCGGGCAGGCGCCCGACCGCCCCGGGACGCAGCACGCCGGCGTCCCTATCGAGCAGCAGCACCATGCCGGTTGCGCCGGCCATCGACTGGCGGTCGAACGTGTCGACCAGCGTTTCGAGCACGACCCGCAGCGGCGCACCACGCGCCATCTGCTCCAGCGCCTTGCGCTGACCGTTGATCACGATCTCGGCGCGGCGTCGTTCCGTGATGTCTTCGACCGTGCCGATGCAGTACTTCGGCCGGCCGTCGCTATCGCGCACGAGCGATGCGCTAACGTTCACCCACACCTGCGTGCCGTCCTTGCGGATGTAGCGCTTGTCGATCTGGTAATTGTCGCGGCCGCCCAATTGCAGCTCGGTGAACAGCGTGCTGTTGCCGCCGAGATCCTCGGGGTGCGTGATGTCGTGGAACCGTCGCGTATACAGCTCCTCGCGGGAGTATCCCGTGATCGCGCAGAAGCGGTCGTTCGCGCCGAGGTAGCAGCCATCGAGGCCGACCTCGCAGATGCCGACGGCCGCGCGGTCGTATGTCGCTCGCAGCCTGGCGGCCTGTTCGCGCATTTCCTCGAACAGCCGCGCATTATCGATCGCAATCGCCGCCCGGCGCGCCAACTCCTCCGCGAACTCGCGATCGACCTCGGTAAATCGGCGCGGCGCTTCGGCGACAAACGTCAGCGCTCCGAGCACGCGCTCGCGTGCCACGAGCGGCGCGCAGATATAAGAGTTGAGCCGAAGCGCCCGCAGGGCGGCGAGGTGCTCGGAATCCCGGGCGACGCTCTTGATAAGGTCGTCGGTGACCTCGGCGATGAACTGCGTGGTGCGCGTGCGCACGACGTGATGCGGTCCGCGCGTCGCGGCCGGATCGGGGGGGTAGCGACGGTGCAGCTCGCGCGCCAGCGACAGCTTGGCTGAATCGCGGTGCGCGACCGCGAGGCGCGACAGCGACCCGCGCGTCTCGACGATGTCCACCGCGCACCAATCGGCGACCACGGAGACCGCGAGGCGCGCCACCTGCGCGAGCGTATCTTTGTAATCGAGCGCTGCCGCCAGCCGCTTGCTCGCCTCGGCCAAAAAGCGACTGCGCTCCTCCGCTTGATGCCGCTCGGTAATGTCTTCGAGGATGCCGACGACACAGCGCGGCCCGCCCTGATCGTCGCGCAGGAGCGCGGTCGACACGCGTCCCCAGATCACGCGACCGTCTTGGCACCGATAGCGTTTCTCGCGCTGATAGCCGCTGATTTTGCCCGCGATCAGCGCCTGGAACTTCTCGAGGTCGATCGCGACATCGTCCGGATGAATGACGTCGCGTACGTGTCGCTGCAAGAGGTCCTGGCGCCGGTAACCGAGTATCTCGCAATACCGGTCATTCACGGCGAGAAACCGGCCCTCGAAGTCGACTTCGGCGATGCCGACCGGCGCTTGCGCGTGCATCACGCGTAAGCGGTCGGCCTGGTCGCGGACGGCCTCGAATAACTTCGCGTTCTCGAGCGCCACCGCCGCTTGCGCGGCAATACCCACCACGATGCGCTCGTGTCGTTCGGTAAAGCGTCCGGCCTCGGTGTGCCCGAAAAAGAGCGCGCCGAGGATGGTTCCGGTGCGCGAGCGCACCGGCGCGGCGAGAACGCACTTGACCGGCATCCGATCCGAAACGCCTTGGCGCGACGAGCCTCCGGCATATGGCGCGATGTCGACATCGTCGAGCCGAAGCACCGCGCCGCCGCGATGCATCGGGGCGAACACTTCGGCGTAGCGCGAGACAGCAAACTTCTCAAACGCTTCGTGCGGTCCGCCGCAAAACGCGTACACCTCGCAAGCGCCGCCGCTCGCATAAAGGAACGCGCCGAACTCTGCGCCTACCGCCTCGGTCGCCGCCTCGTTGATCCGTTGCAGCCGCGAATGAAGGTCGAGATCGCTGTTGAGCGCGACACCGAGGTCGCGCAACGACTCGGCTTCCGCGCGCGCTTCGCGCTCCGCCGCGAATGCGCACTTGCGTTCGGTAATGTCGGCGAACACGATCGCGATACCGTCGCCGAGAGGCCGCGCCCGCACGTCGAACCATCGCTGCCATGGATCGTAGTAGATCTCGAAGCGGGCGCTCTCGCGGCGTTCCATCACATCGTGCAACCGCCGCCAGGTCTCGCTGCCGACGACGTCCGGGAAGAGATCCCAGAGCTGCATGCCGATGAGCTGTTCGCGCGGACGACCGAGAAACGCAACCGCCTTTTCGTTCAAATACACCAAGCGCCAGTCGCCATCGATCACCTCGACGCCCTCGTCGGCTTCGCTGACCAGCTGGTTCAGTTGCTGCTGCACCGAGGGCGTGGGAACGCGCGAGGCTGCGAGACACAGCGCTGCCTGTTGAGTAGCGATCGCCAGCAAGGATTCATCGCGCTCGCTTGGGAACGACGGATCAGCCGAAACCACGGCGATGTAACCCGCCTCGGCCGCCTCGCCGACGCCGGCAACGAGCAACTTGAGCTTTGCCGCCTGCCGAGGAAGTTGTACGAGATGCGTGCGCCCGCACTCCGAGGCCGAGAGCCACGGCGCGAGCACTTCGGCCCATTTCGGCGCCGCGCTGTCCGACTCGTCGTTCGCGTCACCGTCCGCCGCTGTCACCGTTTCGCCGGAAAGCGGATCGACGAGCGTGACGTACACGAGTATTGGGTGCAGCGCTTCGTCGAGCGCGGTGGCGACGCAGCGTGCGACGATGCGCGGTCCCTTTCCGACCCAGCGCAGGGCGCGGGCGCCGAAGTCCACGATATCGCGCGGCGCGATGGAAGCGTTCGCTTTAAATGGCACCGAGTGCGACGGGTTACGCATGAATGGGACTAGTCAATGTGCGCTAAACGAGGTGACAGTTGCGATCGAACGACGCATTGCGCCGCAGGCAACTTAATCGGCGCGCATCTCGACGATTCGAAAGCCAATTTATTTCGTCGCTCGTCACCGCGCTAAGTTTTTTTCAATCAACCGGATCACCGGGCCGGTTCGTCGGCGGCCGTCGCGTCAGACCCATCTTACTCAAAAGACTACACGACGTGCACTCTCAACTCGCGCGCGATTTGCGCACTTGTACCATGGGTACTTTGCGTAAACGCGGTGCGTAAGCGCCGAGCGCGATGAGCATCGCAAGGACAACGATGGGGTAATTGCCGAAACGCACGTACGGCGTCGCGCCTTCCATCGGCTGCACGACACCGGTGAGGACGTAAGGAACGAACTGCATCGAGCGACGCACGACGTTTCCGTGGTGATCGATAATCGCCGATGGCCCGGTATTCGCCGCGCGCAGCATCCAACGCCCGGCTTCGAGCGCGCGCACGCGCGCCATCTGCAGCCGTTGATGTGGTGCGAGCGAATTCCCAAACCAGGAATCTTCGCTAACGTTCACGAGCAACCGCGCCGCGGGCAGGGTTGAAACAATCTCCTCGCCGAACGCGTCTTCGTAACACACCGATACCCCGAGCGGCTGCCCGCCGGCGTAAAGAAGCGTTTGACCCGCGCCGCCGACGGCGAAGTCCGACATCGGGATGTGCAACTGCTCGATGAACCAGCGGAACGCAGCGGGAAACGGGAGAAATTCCCCGAATGGGACAAGATGCTGTTTGCGGTAGCTTCCCGGATGGCTCCCGACCGCATAGACGCTGTTGTAATACGCGCGGCCGCGCGCGTCGCGTTCGATGGCACCGATGAGAAATTCCGTGCCCCGTTCGCGGGCGATGCGCTCGAGCGGCGGCACGAGCGTCGGCGCGAGAAGATCGAAGTAACCGGGCACCGCGGCTTCCGGCCACACAATCAGCCGCGCCTGCGGCGCGAGCTCGCTCAAGCTCAAGTACTCGCTGACGATCTTCTCGCGATACTCGGGCCGCCATTTGATCGCAAGCGGAATATTTCCTTGCACCAAACCGACGGAGAATGACGCACTCGCCGGCTGCGCCCATTCCACACGACCCGCGAGATCGGCGACGACCCACAGCAGTACGGCGGCTGCAAAGTACCAAGCCGCACGACGCCGATGGAACCAGATGGCGGCGAGTAGTCCGGCGCTCACCGCGACCGCGAAGCTCATGCCGTATACGCCGAGCCATGACGCGAGCCCTGCGAGCGGCGTGTCGGTCTGGCTGTAGCCGAGATTGAGCCACGGAAAACCGGTCAGAAACCATCCGCGAATCCATTCGAGCAGCGTCCAGATCGCCGGCATGACCAACGCGAGGCGCGTCGGCGTTGCGAGCGGCGCGAACCGGGCCTGCAACCCGCCGGCGGCGGCGGGAAAAAGCGCGAGCCCGGCAACAAACAGCGCAACGGCGAGTGTTGCCAGCGCGGGCGGCATGTTGCCGAAGGTATGCATGCTGACGTAAACCCACGAGACGCCCACGCCGAAGAGACCGACGCCGTAAAGAAAGCCGCGCCAGGCGGCGCGCGCCGCGCTCGCCGGGAGCCACAGCGCGAAGAGAACGGCCGGTGCGAGCACGGCGAGCGGATAGAGATCGAACGGAGCGAACGCGAAGGGTGTGGCGACGCCGGCGAGAAGAGCGGCGAGGTCGCGGCGCACTTCGCCGCGGGTCGCGGCGTGCGCCGCCGTCGGGGACGTCATCGATCCACTATTCCGCCGCCCGCCCGGCGGCGGGCGTCGGCCCCGCAATCTTCAGCAGATGCACGCGGCGACTGTCGGCCCGCAACACTTCGAACTGCACGCCGTCGATCGCGATCCGTTCGCCGCGACGCGGCAGCCGTCCGAGCGTCGTCATGACGAGACCACCGACGGTATCGACGTCGCGATCGCTGAAGTGCGTGCCGAAATGCGCGTTGAAGTCGGCGATCGGCGTGAGCGCCTTCACCACGTGCTCGCCGTTGTCGCGGGGCATGATCATCGTGTCTTCGTCGATGTCGTACTCATCGGCGATGTCGCCGACGATCTGTTCGAGCACGTCCTCGATGGTCACGAGGCCGGCCACGCCGCCGTACTCATCGACGACGATGGCCATGTGATTGCGATTCGCCTTGAACTCGCGCAGCAGCACGTTGAGGCGCTTGCTCTCCGGCACGAACACCGCCGGGCGCAGCATGTCGACCAGACGAAACTGGCTGCGCTTACGTTTGTCGAGCTGGAAATACCGCAGTAAATCCTTCGCGAGCAGGATGCCGACGACCTTGTCCTTGTCGCTGTCGATCATCGGGAAGCGCGAGTGCCCCGACTCGATCATCATCGGCAGATAGCTCTCCGGCGGACTGTTTTTTTCCACGACCTGCATCTGCGCGCGCGGCACCATGATGTCGCGCACCTTCATCTCGGACACCTGGAACACGCCTTCGATCATGTCGAGCGAGTCCGGATCGATCAGGCCGCGCACCGCGGCGTCGCGCAGGATCTCGATCAGCTCGTCGCGGCTCGCGGGCTCGCCGAGCAGCGCGTGACTCAGGCGATCGAGCAGCGAGCGATGCGGCGCGCCGTCATCCATGGACCGGCTGTCGTCGGATCGGTTGTTCATAAGGAGAGGAGTCTAGCTCAATAAGGATTGGCATATCCGAGCCGCCGCAGCACAGCGGCTTCCTTGCGCTCCATGACCGCGGCATCGCGCCGATTTTTGTGGTCGTAACCGCGAAGGTGCATTATACCGTGGACCACCATGTGCGCCCAATGCGCGGCGGCAGGCTTTCCCTGCGCAACCGCCTCGCGGTTCACGACCGGCGCGCAAATCACGAGATCCCCGAGCGTGTCGCTGCGGGCACCGGGAGGGGCGGCGAACGGAAACGCGAGCACGTTGGTCGCATACGGCCGTCCGCGATAGCGCTCATTGAGCGCCGCGCTTTCCGTTTCATTGACGATGCGCACGCCCACGGCGACGGAGGAGCGCGTCAGGCCGCGCACCGCGTCTTCGACCCAGCGCGCGATCGCGGCGCGCGCGGGCGCCGGGCGCCGCGACGCGTAGTCGACGCGAACCACGATTTTCATCGCCGCGCGGCGCGCTCGATCTCGCCCAGTCGGTCGTACGCTTCGTACGCCTCGACGATTTTCTGCACCAGCGCGTGACGCACCACATCTTGCGGCGTGAAATGCGTGAACGAAATGCCGGGCACATCGCGTAGGATATCGATCGCCTGCTTGAGCCCCGAAAGCTGCGTGCGGCGCAAATCCGTTTGCGTGATGTCGCCGGTGATGACGGCAGTGGTGCCGAAGCCGATCCGCGTGAGGAACATCTTCATCTGATCGGCGGTGGTGTTCTGCGCCTCGTCGAGGATGATGAACGATTCGTTCAGCGTGCGGCCACGCATGTAGGCGAGCGGCGCGATCTCGATGATGTTGCGCTCGAGCAGGCGCTGCACCTTCTCGAAACCGAACATCTCGTGCAGCGCGTCGTACAGCGGACGCAGATACGGATCGACTTTCTGCTCGAGAGCCCCGGGAAGAAACCCCAAGCGCTCGCCGGCTTCGACGACCGGCCGCACGAGCACGATTCGTTGCACGCGATTCGCTTCGAGCGCCTCGACGGCACACGCGACCGCCAGGTACGTCTTGCCCGTCCCGGCGGGACCACTGCCGAAATTGATGTCGTGCGTCAGAATATTCTGAACGTATTGCTGCTGGCGCGGACCGCGCGGCCGCACGATCCGCTTGGGAGTGCGCAGCACCGACTCAGCGTCGCCGTCGTCATCGGCCGGCGCCGCCGCCGATTGCTGCAGCGCCATGTGAACCGCCACCGGTGTCAGCGGTTCGCCGTCGCGCGTCGCGTCGTAGAGCGACTTGATGATTCGTGCCGCATCGCGACTGCGGTCGGACGGGCCGCTGACGCGAAAGCCGTTGCCGCGGTTCGCGATCTGAACCCCGAGATACTCCTCGATCTGACGTAGGTGCTCGTCGTGCTGACCGCAAAGGGTGGCCAACCGGCGATTATCGGCAGGGGTGAGGGTGAATTCGATGCGCTTGGGTTTGGCGCTCACTCAGTGACAGGGGAAACGTTCTCTATGAAAAGTAGACCGTAACGGGACAACCGAATCAAGCATCCGGAGTTATAGGTATTTTCCTCGGGCGCCGGCGGCAGCATCCTGCTGCGGACCGATAGGCCCGCCGACTCAGCGTGCGTTTCCGTAACCCGACTCCGCGATCGAAGGCGCGTCGTCCGACATCCGGCCCGCCGGTAACATCTGTCCGCGTAACGAATTGGGCAGTACTTCCGTAACGACCACGTCGACGAATTCCCCAACGACTCGTCTGTCGGTTCCGCCGAAGTTCACCATATGATTGTGGCTGGTACGCCCGCAAAGCTGCCCGGGGTCGCGCTTGGCCGGCCCTTCCACGAGGATGCGCTGCCGTGTGCCCACGAGTGCACGCCGCCAGTGCGCCGCCGACTCGACGAGCCGCTGCTGCAAACGCGTCAATCTTTCTTGCTGGATCTCCGGGGCGACCTTGTCGGGCAGGTCCGCGGCCGGGGTTCCAGGTCGCTCACTATATATAAAGCTGAAAGCGCCATCGAAACCGATTTCGTCGACGAGTGCCAGCGTCGCGTCAAAGTCGGTTTCCGTCTCGCCGGGAAAACCCACAATGAAGTCCGTCGTCAGCGCGACGTCCGGTCGCGCCGCGCGCAGTTGCGCGACCTTCTCCCGATATGCTTCCACGCCGTGGCCGCGCTTCATTAGCGCGAGAATGCGATCCGAGCCGCTCTGCACCGGAAGATGCAGATGCGAAGCGAGTTTCGGAACGTCGGCGAACGCGGCAATCAGTCGCTCGTTGAACTCAACGGGATGGGAAGTGGTGAAACGGATGCGATCGATGCCGTCGATCTCCGCGAGATAGCGGATCAGGAGCGCGAGATCCGCCGTCGTACCGCCGTGCATCGCACCACGGTACGCATTCACATTCTGGCCGAGCAGCGTCACTTCGCGTACGCCGCGTTCGGCGAGCGCGACCGCTTCGGCGAGAACATCGTCAAACGGGCGCGAAAACTCCTCGCCGCGCGTGTATGGAACCACGCAGAATGTGCAGTACTTGCTGCACCCTTCCATGACGGAAACGAAAGCGCATGGTCCGCTGACGGACGGTTCCGGCAGTCGGTCGAACTTCTCGATTTCCGGAAACGAAACGTCGACAGCCGGCTGGCGGCGCCGCACGGCGGCGTCCAGCAACTCCGGTACGCGATGCAGCGTTTGCGGACCGAAAACCAGATCGACGTAGGGCGCACGATCGACGATGCTCTTCCCCTCCTGACTCGCGACGCACCCGCCGACGCCGATGACAACGCCCGGGCGCGCCTGCTTGAGCGGTCGCCAGCGCCCGAGCTCGCTGAACACCTTTTCCTGCGCCTTCTCGCGGATCGAACAGGTGTTGAGCAGCAGGAGATCGGCTTCTGCGGGGTCCTCGGTACGCAGGTACCCGTGCGACGCCGCCAGCAAATCGGCGAGCCGCGTCGAGTCGTACTCGTTCATCTGACAGCCGAACGTCTTGATGTACAGCCTGCGCGTCACGGAATCGGGTTTGGGAAAGGGGGCGCTAATTTACCGCCCGCGTAGGCGGAATTCCAGACAAAGCGCCGGAACCGCTTGGTTTTGGACCAATTCCGCCGTCCCGAGTGATCCCAGCAAGGACGATTCTGCGCCGTCGCTCGAATCAACTATCAGCGCGCGTCTTTACGATGGGAGCGAGGCCCGATCCCAAACAGAAGCGCGACCACCAGCAGTGCGAAAATGAACAGCGCGTTTTGCACGCGTACCGCCGACGAAGAAAACAGGAACGTTACGATCGGCGGCGCGCCCAACCACAAGCTTAGTTTTAATAACATGACCGCCCCTCCCTAGAGCAGCCAAACGCCGACAAGTCGAGAATCCAAAACGTAGCCAGGAAGCTGCGAACCGCAATATGCCGACGAAACAAGTACGACCGCGAACGACGAAATGCAGAACTTAAGGGACGGGCGGTCGCTCTCGGTCGACCTCAACGGCACCGAAGGGCGCGCTTACCGGTCGTGGCAAGCGCGCCCTTACGCGCCATTTACTGCTGGAAGAACCCGAACTCACCTCGCAGGTAGTCGGAAATGCCGGCATATTCGGCGTTATTCGCCGTGACCAGCCGTTCCGTGACGTTGAAGCGAGCCCGAAGCTTTTCCGTCGGGACTGTCGCCTCGGGTGCCGTCAGGGCGGCCGCTATCTTGGCCTGATCCTCGGGCGTAACGCGGGAGCTGGCCGTGAACGCCTGGTTCGGAATGCCCCGATTCTTGAAGATGATGCGGGTATGCTTCTCGTCCTGGTCGAATTTCGTCAGGTTGGCGAGCGGCATCACGCCGCCGACGCAGCGCCGCGACATTACTCCGTCGTAGATTTCCTTCCAGCCCTTCGTCGGAACCAGTATCGGCTGCCGGCTGGCGTTGTGGAACTGCGATAGCACGATGAGCGAGCCTAGGTTCGGCGGCGACTGCGAACAAAACGTCTTGCCCGCCAATTCGGCCGCCGACTGCAGCTTCTCGTCCTGCCGGACGACGATCACGAACTCGTGAATTTCCGGAAGCTTGGCCAACACGTTGTGGCGCAGCTTCTGGACGCGATAATCGACGAAGTGCGGACCGTCGAAGACGACGTCATAAGCGTCGTTCAGCATCTCGGTGCGATACACGCCCCACGTGCCCGGATACTTGTACACGACGCGCTTGCCCGTTACACGGCTCAGGTACTCGGCGATCGGTTTATACGTCAGCTCGGCCTCCTCGGCCGACTCGCGCGGCGGCGATGTGAAGACGAGGACGTCACTCGTCGCCCTCGCCGCAGCGGAGGGCGCCGGCTTGCCTTCGGCGCCTCGGTAGTAATAAAGCCCGCCGCCGACGAGCAGCACGGCCACCACAATTGCGATCAGCGATTTCGCTTTGAACATACAGATCTCCTTCGGTAAACGTCCTTAGGGCATGCAGAGCAAAATTGGCTTCGTTGCGATGACCTGCGGTTGCAGGCGCTCATGCCGCTTTTTTATCCAGCATGGCACGGAGTCGCAGCAACAGGTCGTTCTCGCGATACGGTTTAGTGACGTAGTCGTCGACACCCGCCGCGGCAGCCTGCCGGCGATGCTTTTCCGTGGTACGCGAGGTCAGCATGATCACCGGAAGGTCGCGGGTCGAGGCATTGGCGCGAAGGTGCGCCGTGAGCTCGAGGCCGTTCATGCGCGGCATTTCGAGGTCCGCGAGGACAATCGCCGGCCGGTGATCATCGATGGCCTCGATCGCTTCGACCCCGTCCTTCGCGGTGCGCACGCGGAATCCCTCGTCTGCCAGGAGCGTCGACAACGCGGTCCGAACGCTCAACGAATCGTCCACGATGAGCACGTCCGCGGCCGCGGCCTTGCCGGCGGCGGCTTGCGCGTCATTGAGCACCTCACCGCGTTCCATCCGCAGCAGCTCGGCGAGATCGAGAATCGGCACGACCGAGCCGTTACCGAGAATCGAGGCGCCGACCAGTGCCTTGATCGCGCTCAAGTAACGTCCCGGCTTCTTGATCACGAGATCTTGGCCGCCCAACGCCGCGTCGACGATGATCGCGACTTTCCCGGTACTCTCGTTCAGGATCACGACGTGACGCTCGCGTTCTTCGGTCGTCGCGGTCTCCGGCATGCCGGTAAGGCGCGCAAGAAAATGCGCCGGACAATTGAGCGTACCGTCGTTGTAGAGCCAACCGTCATCCGTACGTCGAATGTGGCGGGCGCCGCCATGCACGAGTTGCTCCAGGTTCGTCGACGGCAATGCAAATATTTCGTTCTCGGCCGCTACCAGCAGACAGTGCGCAAGACCGAGCGATATCGGCAAGCGCAACGTAAACGTCGCGCCACGTCCGGCCTCGGATCGAATATCGAGGCTGCCCTTGAGCTTCAGCACCGCGGAATGCACGATGTCCATGCCGACGCCGCGGCCCGAGACTTGCGTGACCGCTTCGGCGGTGGAGAAACCGGGCCGCAGAATCAGGCGCGCGACTTCCTCCTCGCCGAGATGTTGATTTTCCTGGATCAGCCCCTGCTTGAGCGCGCGATCATAAATGCGCGCGAGATCGAGACCCGCGCCATCGTCGCGGCATGTCACGACCAGATATCGTCCGTCGCGCTGGAACGTGAGCACGATGTCTCCGGCCGGCGGCTTTCCGATTTCGCTGCGCACATCGGGCGCTTCCAACCCGTGGTCGACCGCGTTTCGCAACAAGTGCTGCAACGGATCGACGAGGACGTTCATCAGGTGATCGTCGAGCATCACGTCGGCGCCCTGCACACGAAGCAGCACCTGCTTACCGCACTGCTCGGCCGCCTGACGCACGGTGCGTTGCAGGCGGGATTCGAGCTGGCCCGCGGGCACCATGCGCGACAGCATCAGCAAGTCGTGCAGCTGATGATTCAGCGACACGTTCTGGCGCACCGACGCTTCCACCGCCGTGAGCACCTCGGCCAAACGCGCGCCGAGCAGACGCAGGTCCGCGGCCGCTTCGATGAGTCCATGGACGTGCGTGTGGAGCTCGTTGTACTGATCCATTTCGAGGGGATCGAAGCCCGACGGCGACCCGGCATTGCTCGCCGCCGCGAGCGCCTGCCGGCGCCCCGCCGCGATGCCCTGTGTCGACACGAAGCTCTCCATATCGCTGCTGCGATCCCACAACGCGCCTTGGCGCTCGCGCAGCTCGGCGATCACTTTCATCGCCTGCTGTACGCGTTCCATGACATGTCCGCAGGAAATCGTGAGCTCGCCCGACGTCCGTAGCATGTTGTCGACGGTACGCACGTCGACTCGCACCTTGGGCTCGATCGTCTCCGCCGGTTTCGCGACGGCGCGCTTCTCGCCCGCCGGTACTTCGGCCGACGTCTCGGCCGGCGCCGCAACGGCGACTGTTCCGCCCGCGCCGTCGACAGCCTCGGCCGGGTCGTAGCCGCCCTGATCGATGGAATTGACGATATCGAGCACTTCCTGCAACACCGTCTGCGCATCGGCCGGCGCGTCGCCGACGCCCGTTAACGCCTCGAACATCATTTCCAGCGTGTCGGCGACTTTGACGAGCAGCTTTGCAAGCCGGCCCTGGGGCAACAGCGAGTTCTTCGCGAGATACTCGAGCAGGTCTTCGACGTGGTGACTCAGCGTCGCGACACCGCGCACGCTCACGGTATTTGCCGAACCCTTTAGCGCATGAATCAGGCGGCGGCACTCGTTGAGCTCATCGGACCAGCCGTCGCCGCGGACGATACGCTGAATCAATGCAGAATATTCGGCGGCCTGCTGCGGGCCTTCGGTGAGAAAAGCGTCGACGAGTTTCTGGTTGACGTCATCCGGTATGTCGAGCGCGACGTCTTCGGCGCGCGCCTCGGTCGCGCGCGCCGGCTCCGCGGCAACATCGTTCTCGGTCTCCTCGACCGCGAACAGCAGTTGCTCGATCTCGAGCGACGCCGACGGGTCGAGGGAATAGGGCCATTCAGGACGCCGGCAAATATCGGCGAGCTCGCGGCTGTAGACACCGTCTCGCGGCGCCTTGAGGTAGCCGATGACGAGTTGCGGCCAGCGCTCGAAAAGCAGCGTGCGCGAAGTATCGAGGTCGCCCATTTTGAGCGTGCGCGCATTCTGCGTAACGAAGTCGCATACGTGCTTCAACCCGGCGAGATTGAGCGTCTCGCTCGCCAGCGCGACCCGCTCTACTCGCTCCGCGTACTCCGCAGCCGCCTCGGCGAAGGAGGTTTCGTCGCCGGCATCGGCGAGGCGGACCACCAGCTGGGTGATCGCCTCGCCCATCTCGACGACTTCATCCGCGAGAACCGCCAGGATTTCGGCAGACGGCATGATGCGACACCGGCAAGACTAGGCGACGGCCGCAATCGGCTTGGACACGTCGGGCTTCCCCGAGCCGTCGCGCACGTACTCCGGCGGCAGCCTGAACGCACGCACCGCATCCAAGAGCCGCTTACCGAGTCCGTCGAGCGCCGCCACCATTTCTTCGTTGCGTTTCATCTGCGTGGCGGCCTGCTCGGCGAGCTCGCTACCTTGCACGACTTCTTCGATCGCCTGGTCCATCGCCGCGATGGTGTCGCCGGTTTCGACCTGAATGTTACCGACCAGCTTGCTGATCTGTTGCGCCGCTTCCTTCGCGTTCTCCGCGAGCCGTTGGACTTCGGCCGCGACCACCATGAATCCGCGACCGGCTTCGCCCGCTTGCGCCGCCTGCATGTTGGCGTTGAGCGCCAGCATGTTCGTGCGCTCCGCAATCGTGTCGATCAGCTTGACGATACCGCCGATTTCCTGCGAACGCTCGCCGAGGCGCTTGATTCGCTTTGCGGTCTCCTGGATCGTGGCGCGAATCTCGTTCATGCCGCGCGCGGTGCCCAGCACCGTCTCGCGGCTTTGCAGCGTGATATCCCGCGTCTGGCGCGACGTCGCCACCACCTGCTCCGAGGAAACGCTCACCTGTCCCAGCGTCTTACCGATACTTTCGGACATGTGATTGATAGCGTCGCCGAGTGCGCCGGTGATGTCTTCGTGCACCGGCACTCGCATGGTGAGGTCGCCCTTACCGAGTTGCGACACCGCGCGCAGGATCGCGATAACCGAGTTGTTGAGGCGCTCGTTCTCCGCCTCGGTTTGCATGAACTTGCCGCGTTCGTCCATCATTCGATCGAGCGCGTCGCCAAGCTGCTGCATCTCGTCGCCGGTGGCGAGCTTCACGCGCGCTTCGCGGTCGCCGGCGGTAATGGCGGCAATCGTACCCGTCAACCGGTCGAGCGGGTTGGTAATCGAACGGCGCGTGTTGAACAGCACGACCGACACGATCGTGGTAATCGCCAGCAGGACGCCGATGAACAGCAGCGTGATAACGCGCGTGGTCACCGATTGCGTCGTGCGGTTGTCGCGCAGCGTCTTGTCTTTCTTGCCGTTCAACGACGTCAGCAGCGGGTTAACTTTGCGCACCACGTTTTCGAACGCGGCGCGCTCGTCTGCGATTTCCTTGTAGCTCGCCGCGAGACCGAGGAACGCGGCGTGATAGACGCGAATCTTTTCGTCGATCGCGCTGCGCGCGCCCAGGGGTAGGTTCGCGCGGCCGAGGAGCCGGAGGAAGCGGTCGTGCTCCGCGGCCATCCGGTCGATCTGCTTCGGGTCGGTGCGTTGCACGAAGTCCTTCTCGATCCGGCGCATCTGCAACACGGACGTAATCAGCTCACCGGTCTGCTTTTGGTATCCACCCAGCAACTGCTCGACGTCCTCGACCGAGGTGCGCATCAGACCGTACAAGCCCGAGCTATCGTCGTAGCCCGCGCGCTTCAACGCTTCGGCGACGCCGTTGAACGTACCGTGGTAGGTTCTTGCGTAGGTGCGGACTTCGGTGAGCAGCGAGCGCGACTCGGCGTCCGGCGCGAGCGCCTGCGCTTTGTCGATATCGGCGTAGACACCGGCCATAGCCTCCGCGTGCTTCGTCAAGTGGTCCGGTTTACGGAACGCGAAGAAGTCTTTTTCTTCGCTTCGCGCCCGCAGCATGCCCGCGTCGATGCGATCGACGATGAATCCGAATTGGCTCACCCGCTCGTCGGTGGAATCGGAAACGCTGTTCAGCGCCACGACACCGAGGTACGCCGTTCCGACCAGAACGAAACCGCCGATCAGCACCGCGAACAGCGTGACCAGACGTTGGTTGATCGTCCGCCTGCCGAGCGCGACCCATCCGGGGAGCCGCAGCGGTCGGCGATTGAATAATGCTTTCCAGTTTATTTTCATCGTGCTCTCCTCTCAGTTCAGTCCCGATCCGGGGTTGACGCTATTCGGTGCGATCTCGCGCGCCAGGGTGTCGAATAGACTGCCGAGATCGACGGCGAGCCAGGCGACGCCCTCGTCCTCGTAAGCCGCCGTGACGCTCTCGACGAGCCGGGACGGAATGCCAGACAGATCCGGCCGCCGCTTCAATGAAGCAACGTCGAGCAACCGCGGTAGCCCGTCGATCAGCAGGCCCGACGCCGTTTCGCCCTCACCGAAAATCAGCAAGTAGGTGGCCGTGCCGGCTTGCCGCGTGATGCCCAACGCTGCGGCCCCGTCGATTACTGGAACCAGGGTGCCGCGTACGTTTGCGAGCCCGCGCAACCACGAAGCCGCGTGCGGAAGCCGGGCGACCGGCGGAGGCGCGATCACCTCGCGACCGTCGTCAACCGGCAGCAACAAGCCGAGGGACCCGATCCGAAAACCCATGTACTGCGACGCGTCCGCGCCGGCCGCGACTTCACTCGGCTCGGCGTCGAACCGAGCATTGCGCGTCGCAAGCGTCGATTCGGTTGCAGGTTCGGCGCCGCTGGCCGAGGATCCAGCCGGGTTTGCGATCGGCTGATTGGTTTGCATCACGTGCTCCAGAGACTGAACGTCGCGGACCGCGACCGAGTCGCGGCGCGCTACAGCGCCCGCAATTGACTCAGGATCTGGTCGGGCGTGAACGGCTTCGTGATGTACGCTTTCGCGCCCTGCTGCTGTCCCCACACGCGATCGGTCGCCTCGTTCTTGCCGGAGACCAGAACCACCGGAATATGCTGCGTGGCCGCGTTGGAGGTGAGCTGACGGCAAACCTGAAAGCCGTTCATGTCGCTCATGATGACGTCGAGCAGCACGGCGTCGGGCCTCTCGCTGTTCGCCTTGGCGATCGCTTCCACCCCGCTTCGCGCCGTGACGACCGCGTATCCCGCCGACGAGCATATCTGCTCGAGATTTTGGAGGTCCGTCGTCGAGTCGTCGACAACGAGCACTTTCTTGATCGGCATAACAGCCTCCTTATGATGCTGACTAGCGCCTATAGCGCGCGCAGTTGATCCAATATCTGCTCGGGCGTAAACGGTTTCATGACGTAACCGACTGCGCCCTGCTCCACGCCCCAAACCTGGTCGATTTTCTCGCGCTTGCTGCTGACCAGCACAACCGGGGTGTTCTTGGTAGTCTCATCCGAGTGAATCGCACGGCAGACCTGAAAACCGTTCAAATCGTTCATGATGATGTCGAGAAGCACGGCATCCGGACGATCCGCTTTCACGCGCTCGAGCGCTTCCTTGCCGGACACCGCCGTGATCACGGTGTAGCCCGCCCCGGATACGATCTGCTCGAGCTTCTTGAGATCGGTCGCCGAGTCATCCACGATTAACACTTTCCGTATGGACATGATTTTCTCCTGAGAAAAACTTGAGAATTACGACGTCGAACGTCAGCGGCGCGTATTGGCGGCCAGCCGAACAGAGCTTTGCGAGACCTCGGCGCGCGGGAGGCATTTGTCGATCGCACGGAGCAGATCCAACCGATCGACCGGCTTGGTCAAATACACGTCCGCGCCCGCCATCATCCCGCGCACTTTATCGATCGCCGAGTTCTGGCTGGTCAGCATAACGACACGCGTTTCCTTGCTACGCTTGTCGCCCTTGATCGTTTTGCAAACGCGGTAACCGTCGATTCCCGGCAACAGGATGTCGAGAAACACGATGTCGTAGGTTTTTCTTTTCGAGATATCGACCGCGCGCTCGCCGGTGTCGACGAAATCGATATCGATGCCGAGAGGCACGAGTATCAGTTCCATTAAGCGGCGCAGGGTGGTGCTGTCGTCGACGACCAATGCCCTGATGAGCGGATTCGCTTGCTGCTCGTCCCGATCCATAAACGTGGCACTCCTGATCGATTCCGTGTCCTAAAAGAAACCGCGTTGTGTGCAACGCGTCCTTCTTGTCGAATGTCCTACATTCGAGCCCGGTAGGCGGCGCCGGCAGATGTGAGTGACGATGCGATGCATCGTTACCCCGATTGATACTCACTGCTCCTTTGTGCATGGCATCCCAAGCCTTTTGGAGTATAGAAGGCGTTTGCGAGGTTGCAAAAATTTACTTGGGAATTTTTTGAGAATGTCAAGAAATCGACACCGTGAAGAGAACGTGAACGGAGCACGTTCGCGTAACACGCTGCCGCGATTCATATTTGCAGCGCGGCCGATGCATGACACACGCGCATAGCGCGCGTGCAAACTACGCGAGCGAGGTTGGGGGATCAGCCGCCCTCGAAACCGACCGTGGCGTCGTGCGCATCCAGGCCAAGCGGATCGGAGGACTCCTGGCGTCGCTGCGCTTGCTTGCTCCGGCGATCGCCGCCGCGAGGAAGGGGCTGCGCACGGCGGTTCAACACAGCGGCCAGCCGCTCACGAAACTGAGTGCCCCCCAACAGCCAGCCTTTGTTAGTCGAGTTACGAATTTCCTCGACCAAGGTTGCGTCGAGCGGTGAGTGAAATAGCGCGCGATATTGCGCCTGTCGCGCATCGAACGTCGCCCCCATTCGTTCGTAGGACACGTGCGGCTTGATCAGCCGGTCTTCGCGCCCCTCCGCGTTGCGCCGATAACTCGACCAACGATACTGCCGGGCCTGGGACGCGATGCCGGACCGGACCGGGTTGAGCTCGATGTAGCACATGCATGCGAGCAGGTAATCGTCCGCGTCGATCACTGTCGAGCGGTATCGCCCTTCCCACAGCGTGCCACTGCGCCGGTACTTCGAGTTGATGTATTGCGTGTATCGAGAACCGACCGATTGCAGTACTTTGCTCACGCTGCGCTCGCGCCAAGGCGTAATCAGCACGTGCACATGATTAGGCATGAGCACGTATGCGTGCACGTCGCATTGCTGCGCCTCGCACGCTTCAGCCAGACAGTCCCGATAAAACGAGTAGTCGTCATCGCGCCAAAAAATCGTCGCGCGGTTGTTGCCTCTCTGAATCACATGCTGAGGATGTCCGGGTAGCAGATAACGAGGTTGCCGAGCCATTTTTCCCCCAATGCGTTGTTATTTGCTTGATGTAACTCTAGCCGAAAATTTTCAAAAGGACCTGACCCTTTTGGTCTATGCGCCGATGCGTTCTTAGAATCCTCATCGCTGGTCCGGCGCACCGTGCGAAAAGGAAATTCGCGGTTATGCTCAAGATGTAATCTGGAAGGTTGCAGCCGGTTTTTGGGGGGCCCAGCTTCGCCAGCCAGAAGTGTGGCTGAACGTTGTTGCACGAAGGGGACCGACCTATGGAATGGGCATACACTGCCGCCGGACTCGCTGTTGGTTTCGTCGTGGGACTCACAGGAATGGGAGGGGGGTCGTTGATGACCCCGATCCTCGTTCTGTTCTTCGGATTTTCTCCTTCCATCGCCGTAGGTACGGATCTGATCTACGCGTCCGTCACCAAAGCGAACGGCGCGTGGGCGCACAACCGCAGAGGAAACGTCGATTGGAAGCTCGTCGGCTGGCTCGCCGTCGGCAGTGTGCCGATGGCCGCCCTGACGACGTTTGTCCTCCTCCACGTCGAGCTAAAGAGCCAGCATTTAGGAACGCTGATCAGCGGCGTGCTCGGCGTCGCTCTGATTCTGACCGCCTTCGCCATTCTTTTCCGCGAGCCGCTGCGCAAGCTGGCGCATCGCTCCGTCCGCGATGAAACGACGAAATCGGGATATCGCATTCTTGCGACGGTAGCGACCGGCGCCACACTCGGCGTGCTCGTGACGGTTTCTTCCGTCGGCGCCGGCGTCCTGGGAATGGTCGTGCTGCTCTGGCTCTACCCGCGTATCGCTCCGGTAAAGCTCGTCGGCGTCGACATCGCGCACGGCCTGCTGCTGACCGCCGTAGCGGGTTTCGGGCATTTGTTCCAAGGCCACGTCGATTTTGCGCTACTCGCCAGCCTGCTGATCGGCTCGCTGCCCGGCGTTTATCTTGGCAGCCATCTGAGCGGCCTATTCCCGGACAAGGTGCTGCGACCCGCACTCGCCTGCGTGCTGCTCGTGACCGGCGGTCGGCTGGTGTTCTAGTCCGCGACTGCGAGCACGCGTACGAAACAATACATACGGATTTAGGAAATCGAAATGAGCAGACGAAGCCGACGCCGCCGCGAACGACCGCCAATCCAACGCCACGACACCGACGCTGCCGCCCCGGTATCGCTGCCCCAACTCTTCTGGATTTTCTTTCGGATCGCGTGCACGAGCTTTGGCGGGTTCATGGCGATTATCTCGGTCGTGCAAAACGTCGTGGTCGAACGGCGCAAGCTGCTCGCGCATCAGGAGATGCTCGACGGGATATCGCTCGCAACGCTGCTACCCGGCCCCACCGCGGTGAACGTGGTCGCGTACGTCGGGTACCGTTTGCGCGGGGGCGCCGGCGCCGCCACGAGCGTTTGCGCGGCAGTGCTGCCGCCGTTCGTGCTCATCATGGCGCTGAGCATCGCTTACTTTCGGTGGGGCAACATTCCCGCGGTCAGCGGCATCTTCATGGGATTCGTTCCCGCGGTCGCCGCAATCATCCTTGCGGCCGGCTGGAACATGGCGCGTAAATCGATTACCGGCGTACGCGAAGGCGCGATCGCAGCGGTAGCAGCGGCCATTCTCCTCGGTGTCGGCGGCTTCTTCAGCACGCTCGCCATCGTTATCGGCGCGGGACTGCTCGGCTGGTGGTGGTTCCGTAAGCCGAACACTTCGGAACCGCATCGCAACGCGGCGCGGTCGAAAACCCCGACCGCCGCGAAGGCGCGCATGAATCAGTTTTTCCTCGATCTCGGTCCGCTCGCGGCAGTACCCCTCGCTCCGGTCGATCCGACCCTGCTACTCAAACTCTTCGCCGTTTTCGGCGGCATGAGCCTGATGCTCTTCGGCGGGGGCTACGTGTTCATTCCGCTGATCGGCGAAGTCGTGGTGAAAGGCCAGGGCTGGCTCACGCAACGCGAGTTCATCGACGGCGTCGCGCTCGGACAGATCATGCCGGGTCCGATTCTCGTGAGCGCCGCATTCATCGGTTACAAGGTCGCGGGCGTTTCCGGTGCGGCCGTCGCGACGCTCGGCATGTTCGGCCCGCCGGCGTTACTGATGGTGGGCTGCACGCGACTCCTCGAACGCATGAAGAAATCGAACGCGATGCAGGCATCGCTGCGCGGCGTACGTCCGGCGGTCATCGGCATGATCTTCGCCGCGGTGGTGATCGTCGGAAAACACGCCGTGCCTGCTTGGACCTCGGTCGCGATCTTCGCGGTGGCGCTCATCGCGCTGCTCAAGCTTCGCGCCGATGCGGTGTGGGTGATTCCGGCGGCCGGTTTGATCGGCTTTTTCGTTTATTGATCTAGGAAAGGAGAATAACGATGCCAATATTCATGATTGGAACACAGCGCTCCGGTTCGAACATGCTGCGGCTGATGCTGAATCAGCTCGGGAACATCGCCGCACCGCACCCCCCGCACATCCTGCACCGCCTGATGTCGGTTATGCCGAAGTACGGTGATCTGCAACGCGACGAGAATTTCGCGATGCTGGTCGACGACGTGTGCCGGCTCGTCGAGCTCAATCCAGTCCCGTGGGAAGGCGTCACGCTCGATCGCAAAAAAGTGGCAGCAGACTGTCGCGAGCGGTCCCTGGTGGCCGTATTCGGCAGCGTCTACCAGGCATTTGCGGACGCGCGCAGCGCGGAAACCTGGCTCTGCAAGAGCATGCAGAACACGCTGTTCCTGCCCGAGATCGACGCGTACTTTCGGGACGGGAAGTACATCTATCTCTACCGCGACGGACGCGACGTCGCCGTGTCGTTTCGCAAGGCCGTCGTCGGAGAGAAGCATTTTTACCACATCGCTAAAGAATGGGCCGAAACCCAGCGGCTCGCGCTGCAACACCGCAGTCGCGTGCCGGCCGACCGCTTCATCAACGTCAGCTACGAGGAGCTCACATCACAAACCGAGCAAACGGTGCGCCGCCTGTGCGCGTTCCTCGACGTAGCCTACAAACCGAGCATGCTCGAGTTTCACACGTCGGACGAAGCCAAACGCGCCGCTGACTCCAGCGCGCTGTGGCACAACGTGGTCAAACCGGTGATGTCGAACAATACGCGCAAGTTCCTCAAGGAGGCATCGCGCGAGGATATCGAGATCTTCGAATCGGTCGCGGGCGACGTGCTCGACGCGCTCGGGTACGAGCGGGTCTATGTGCCGCGCGGTGAAGAGCGGAAATTCACGACGCGGGAAATTCGTCTTTTCGACGCCGAGAACAAACGGCTGAAGGACGAAGTGCTGAGCGGCGTGGATCAGGAAGATCTCAAACGCCGCGACCGCCAGGCGACCCTCATCGCGGAAATCCGCAATCGTCAGCCGACACTGGCGCGAAGCGCTTAAGACTGTTCCGCGTGCATCGCGGCGGCTCGGAAAAAACCGAGCCCCCGCGGTGCGACAATTGGCGCTCCTCGCAGTAAGAAATTGATTGCACTACGCGCTGCAGCTGCGATCCCCTTAGCTCCGCAAACTAACCGTCCACGCAATTCTCGGCTCGGGTAAACCTCTACTCTGCGAAGCTCCATAGAGCCGCGGGCTTCCGGGCCAAACAACGCTGAATGCCTTGCTCTTTGGGCGGCTCGGGGTAGGAAAATTTGGTGGCTATGGGCGGGATCGAACCGCCGACCTCAGCATTATGAGTGCCGCGCTCTAACCAGCTGAGCTACATAGCCAGTGTACGTCCCCATTACTACCTGGTGGTTGATTCGTCCCTGAAGCCCTGCCCAGCTCGGCTTCCATGCCTCGCGCTCGCGGCTGCGTATTCTCGCCGCTCGCCCAGCTGAGCTACATAGCCATGTACGTGCGCTGTCGGACCTGATTGCTCCCGAAGCGTTGGCGGCGATATTTCTCGCGACCCGCCCCGACTCGGAAGAGGGGGGCGAATTTTCGGTCATCGAGAGTGCGCGTGCAAGCGTGCCTACACGTTGAACCGAAAGTGCACAACGTCACCGTCCTGCACTCGGTACTCCTTCCCTTCGAGACGCAGCTTTCCCGCATCGCGCGCCGCCGCTTCGCCCCCCAGGCTGACGTAGTCCGCATAAGAAATAACTTCGGCTCGAATGAAACCACGCTCGAAATCGGAGTGAATCACGCCCGCCGCCTGCGGCGCCAGCGCGCCGGCATGAACCGTCCAGGCGCGCGCTTCCTTCGGACCCGCCGTGAAGAACGTGATGAGCCCGAGCAGCTCGTAGCCGGCGCGGATCACGCGGTTGAGACCGGGCTCCTTCAAGCCAAGGTCCGCTAGAAACGCCTGCTTGTCGTCGGGGCCCAGCTCGACCAGTTCCGCCTCGATCGCCGCCGACACGGGCACGACGACGGCACCTTCCGCTTTCGCGTGAGCGCGCACCTGATCGAGATACGGATTGTTTTCGAAGCCGGTTTCGCTGACGTTCGCGAGATACATCGTCGGCTTGTCCGTCAGGAGGAACAGCGGCTTCATCAGCGCCTGCTCCTCGGGGGTCAAAACCGCGGTGCGTAGAGGCGCGCCGGTGTTCATGTGGGCGCGCACGCGCTCGAGCAAATCGCGCAGCCGCATTTCATCCTTGGCGCCGCCCTTCGCGCGCGACGCCGCGCGCGCGTGCGCTTTCTCGATGGTATCGAGATCGGCGAGCGCGAGCTCGGTATTGATGGTCTCGATATCCGCGAGCGGGCTCACCTTGCCGGCGACGTGCGTGACGTTCTCGTTCTCGAAGCAGCGCACGACATGCGCGATCGCATCGACCTCGCGAATATGCGCGAGAAACTTGTTGCCGAGACCCTCGCCTTTGGACGCGCCCGCCACGAGTCCCGCGATGTCGACGAATTCGATGGTCGTCGGGACGACTTTCTGCGGCTGGACGATCTCGGCGAGCTTGTCGAGACGCGGATCGGGCACCTCGACGATGCCGACGTGCGGATCAATCGTGCAGAACGGATAATTCTCCGCCGGCACGCCGGCACGCGTGAGCGCGTTGAAGAGCGTCGACTTGCCGACGTTCGGTAGACCGACGATGCCGCATTTGAATCCCATGACCGGTAACCTTGTTTGGTAAAGCTGCGCTCACACCGGGTCGGTGTGCAGCACGTTCATGACCTTCTGATACTCGCCGCGCGCGATGCCAGGCAACTGCCCGCGGGCGCGCTCGATCGCATCGTCGATCAGTTTCTGCTCCGCGGCCGGCGCTCGCTTCAAAACATAATTCGCGCCTTGACCCGAGTTCGGCGGCCGCCCGATCCCGATGCGCAGCCGCAGGAAATCCGCGCTCGCCAGCTTTTCGATGAGGTCGTGTACGCCATTGTGGCCCGCGTCGCCGCCGCCGCGCTTCAGGCGCACAACACCGGGCGCAAGATCGAGTTCGTCATACGCGACCAGAATGCGCTCGATCGGGATTTTGTAATACTGCGCGAACCGCGCGACCGCTTCGCCGCTACGGTTCATGAACGTCAGCGGCTGAAGCAGCCAAACGTCCCGATCGGCGAGAACCACGCGCGCGGCTTCGGCGTTGAAACGAGCCTCGCTGCGAAGCTGCGCACCGAAGGATGCAGCGACGGCTCCGATAAAACGGAACCCGGCGTTGTGCCGGGTTTCCGCGTATTCGGCGCCGGGATTGCCCAAACCGACGATGAGAGCGATTCCGGGATCCATCTATGCCGCTCCGCCGCGCGCCCCCGCTCTCGCCCTGTTCCTGACGGGACGCGGGAGCGTCCGCGCAAGAGCCGCATTCGCCGGCGAAACCGCGCGGGCGAATGCGCCTCTGTGCCGCTGCGCTTACTTGCCCTCTTTCTTGCCTTCGGGCTTCTTCGCCTCGGCCTTTTTGGCTTCGCCCGCTGCCGCCGCCGGCGCTGCTGCCGCCGGGGCGCCCGGCGTCGTCGCCGCACCCGGGGCCGCCGCCGCTTCCGGCGCTGCCGCCGCCGCAGGCGCTTCTTCTTCCACCCGCACGGTCGTGATCGTCGCGACCGCGAGGTCGTCGCCGCCGTGCGCGAGCGTCGTGATCTGCACGCCTTCCGGCAGCTTGATGTCGGAGAGATGCACCGACTCGTTCAACTTCACCTGCGACATGTCCACTTCGAGGAATTCGGGCAGCTGATGCGGCAAACACGTGACGTCGACTTCGGTCATCAGGTGCGTGACGAGGCCGCCTTCCTGCTTCACGCCGGGCGCGACGTCCTGCCCGACGAAGTGCAGCGGGACGCGCATGTGAATCTTTTCGGTCGCGCTGATGCGCTGCAGATCGACATGCAGCACCTGCGGCTTCATCGGATGCATCTGGTAGTCGCGCAGAATCGCCTGATCCGACGCGCCGTCGAGCTTCAGCGTCAGAATCGACGTGTGGAACGCTTCCTGATCGAGGCTCCGCAACATCGTGTTGTGATCGAGCGCGACCGGCACCGCGTCTTTCCCCGCGCCATAAACAATACCCGGTACTTTGCCGGCGCGACGGAGGCGGCGGCTCGCACCCTTCCCCTTCGCCGTGCGCGGCTCTGCATTGACTTCAAATTTCGTGGCCATGATGGTCTCCTCAGTTGTACAAGCTCTCTCTCCGCGACCAGATCGAGAGCTGTCGTTGCGCTCCACCCAACGCGGAGCAATGAAATCATTCCATGAACAGCGTACTGATCGAATCGTCTTCCGCGATGCGGCGCATCGACTCGGCCAGCAGCTCGGCGATGCTGAGCTGCCGGATGCGCTTGCACGCCGCAGCCTCCGGCCGCAGCGGAATCGTGTCGGTCACCACCAGCTCGTCGAGCTGCGACTGCTCGATGCGCTCGACCGCCTTCCCGGACAGCACCGGGTGGGTACAGTACGCCAGCACCTTGCGCGCACCGTGGCTCTTCAACGCCGCGGCCGCTTCGCACAACGTCCCGGCGGTGTCGACGATATCGTCCATCAGCGCGCAAACGCGGCCTTCGACCTCGCCGATGATGTGCATGACCTTCGCTTCGTTCGGTTTCGGCCGGCGCTTGTCGATGATCGCAAGATCCGCTTCGAGGTGCTTCGCCATCGCGCGCGCCCGCACCACCCCGCCGACGTCCGGCGACACGACGAGCAGGTCGTCATACTCCTGGCGCCAAATGTCTCCGAGCAGAATCGGGGACGCGTAAATATTGTCCGTCGGAATATTGAAGAAGCCCTGGATCTGATCCGCGTGCAGATCGACTGTCAGCACGCGGTTCGCGCCCGACACGGTAATCATGTCCGCCACGAGCTTCGCGGTAATCGCAACGCGCGCGGTGCGCGGCCGCCGGTCCTGCCGCGCGTAACCATAATAAGGAATGACGGCGGTGATGCGCCGCGACGACGACCGCTTCAACGCATCGATGAGCACCAGCAGCTCCATCAAATTGTCGTTGCTCGGACAGCACGTCGGCTGCACGACGAAGACGTCCTTGCCGCGGACGTGCTCCATGATCTCGACCATCACCTCACCGTCCGAGAACCGTCCGACCGTCGCTTTGCCCAGCGGCAGCCCAAGGTGCCGCGAGACCAATTCAGCAAGCGCGGGATTCGCGTTCCCGCTGAAAACGACCATATTGTCGGCCGGCATGCGCTCCCCTGACGTTTAAGTTTTCGTGAAAGTTCGCGGTATGCTTTGGTCGGGCGCCGGAATAGTCCCTGATAACGGCGCTAGGTCTGTTGCGAAATGCAGTCTTCGTAATGGTTGGGGTGCCAGGATTACTTCGCACATCCATGTGCTTCGCCCCTTCAGGGCCAGCGTCGCTACGCTCCGTTGTTCAAAATCGCTCCCGGCGATTTTGTCGAACCCTTCGGGTTCTCATCCTGGCACGACTGAACTGTAACAACAGACCCTCGTTCATCTACCTGCCAAATACGGCATCTTCGTAATGGTTGGGGTGCCAGGATTCGAACCTGGGAATGCCGGAATCAAAATCCGGTGCCTTACCGCTTGGCGACACCCCAGCAAGTTGCGCATAAAAATTCGTCGATCAGATCGGGCTAGAACGCGCAGCGTGTCGTCCCTGCGTCGTGTGAAAACTATCGCTCGCTTCTTACTGCGTTCTCGCAGACCCCAACAATGGGTGTCGGTTCATCCCGCGCGCGACAAAACCGGTAAAACCGGCCGGCAGCCCGGCAAGAACGCGCTGACCTTCAGCCGGGTCGCCCACGTTCACAAACACGCAACCACCCGAACCCGTCATGCGCGGCTGCCACGGCGCGAGATACTGGAACGCGCGTTCGACAGCGGGGTAACGCTTTCGGACGACCGCTTCGAGGTCGTTTCGGCCATACCCCTCCCGAAGGTCGCGTATTGTCCGGGGGAGGGATAGGGGTGTCAATCGATTTTCCCGGGCGAACGCCGCGTAAACCTCCGCGGTCGGAACAGCGACAGGCGGTACCGCCACCGCATACCACCGTTCGGGCGGATCGATCGGGGTGAGAACATCGCCGATCCCCTCGCCCACCGCGGCCCGCCCCCGAAGGAAGAACGGCACATCGGCGCCGAGTTGGAGCCCGAGTGCGGCCAGCTGCTCGATCGAAAGCCGAACATCCCACAGCTGATTCAGGGCGAGGAGCGCGGTGGCCGCGTCCGAACTGCCGCCGCCAAGGCCCCCGCCGATTGGAATCCGCTTGGCGAGCGTGATCCGCACACCCTTCGTGCAGCGCGTCACCTGCTGCAACAGTCGCGCGGCCCGTAAGGTGAGATCGGCGTCCGCGGGAATGTTCGCCCACTCCCCTGACCGCTCGATGATGCCGTCGTCAGTGACGCGAAAATAAAGCTCGTCCGCGTAATCGAGAAACTGAAACACCGTTTGCAGCAAGTGGTAGCCGTCGGAGCGCCGTCCGACGATGTGGAGCATGAGATTGAGCTTCGCCGGTGCCGGCCACGATGTCGCGGCATCCGCGCTCATTGTTCGCTCCGCGCTTGGCGCGCAACGCTCCATTGGTCGATCACCAATCGCGCTTCCGCCGCCGGGTCCGGACCTTCTCGGGCGTCACTTTCAATGAACACGCGACGCGGAAGCTCGTAAGCACCTTCGCGCACGTAGTCGATGAAGCGAATCGTCCACCCGAGCTGGGCGAGCGACTGCAACCGCCCCCATTCGTCGAGCTCGATGCGTGCCGGAGCATCCGGGGCCGGAACGCCGACCACCCAGTAGCGCAGACCCGCGAGCGGCAGGCGCCAGCCGGTGACGCGCGCGAGCAGCGCCTCGACCGATGCATCGCGATAGACCTTATTGTTCGCGTCGCGCAACTCCGCGCCTTCGGGGTCGGTGACTATGCGCACGCGTCCGCCGCCGAAGGGGCCCGCAAGATCCACGCGCTGCTGCTGAGGGGCGAGTATCCAGTGAAGGCTGCCCTGCACGCCTTCTTGGGGCGTTCGCAAGGAAACCCGGCCGCGCAATTCCCACGCGTCGAGCTGCAGCAGCGCCTCGCGGCGCGCCGCCCACTCCGCCTGGACGTTGCCGACGGCGGGGCGTTCGGGAATGGCGGCGCAACCGGCCAAGAGTATCGCGAAGAGCGCAAGGACAAGGAGACGCACGCGCGGATTGTTTAAGAAGTCACGCCGGGAATCAAATCTATGATTGTCTACCGCGGAGGACACAGAGGACGCAGAGGAAATCAAAGGACACGACTATAAAAATTCCGCGTCCTCAGCGTCCTCTGCGGTGAAAAACTATATTCAGACGTCCCCTAGTGTTTGAACTTCTTGATGACGTCGCGCAGCGTTTCGCTGTCCGGCGCTTCACGCAGCGCCTGCGACCACACGGATTCCGCTTCTTTGCGATCGCCGGTCACCCACAAGACCTCGCCCAAGTGCGCCGCGATCTCGGCGTCGCTGTGACGCAGCGACATTGCCCGCTTCAAATACTTGATCGCCTCCGCCGTGTTCCCCTGCCGATAATGGAGCCAGCCGACGCTGTCGAGCACGAACGGATCGTCGGGCTTCTGTTCCATCGCCTGCATCAAAAGCGTCTGCGCTTCGGCATAGCGATTGGTGCGATCCGCGAGCGTGTACCCGAGCGCGTTCAGCGCGTTGACGTTCTTCGGATCCCGATCGAGAATCGCGCGCAAATCGGTTTCGACGACCGAGAGCATGTCGAGGCGCTCCGCGACGAGCGCGCGCGCGTACAGCAGATCGCTCTGGCCGGGCAATTCGCTGAGCGAGCTATTCAGCAAATTCAACGCCTCGCGAAACTGCTTTGCGTCGCGCAGAATTTGCTCCTCCGCCAGGACGCGCTGCACATGCTGTTGCTCGTTCTCGGTCGGCACCGCCTGCAGCAGCTCGCGCGCCCGCTGCACGTTACCCTGCCGCGCCGTCACCATCGCCAGGCGCAACTGGGCTTCGAAATAATATTCGCTGGACTTCACCTCGCCGTAGGTCCGCACGGCGTCGCCGTAACGCTTGTCGAGCTCGAATGTCTGGCCGAGGTAGACGCGCGCCTGATCGTTGTCGGGCTGCTTCGTGAGCGCGCGCTTGAAATAAGTCTCCGCTTCATCGAGCCGGTTGGTTTGCAGCGCGAGCAGACCGACCGCGAACAGCGCATCGGCGTCCTCCGGCGATTCGCTCACCAGACGCTTGAACTGCTCGCGCGCGGGTTCCCATTGCTTCTGGTCGATCAGATAGCGCGCGTAGTGAAGCCGGAATTCCTTGGCGCGCGGGTGCGCCTTCAGGAAATCTTCGAAGTAGCGCTGCGCGGCCGGGTTATTCTTCTGAGAGACGAGGATGCGCGCTTTGAACAGCGCCGCGTCCTCCCACTCGGGCTTGCGTTTCAGCGCTTCGTCGACGGCCGCTTCCGCCGCCGCGAGATCGCCCGCGCGCACGGCGAGATGCGCGAGCGCGAAGTGCGCCGCCGGCACGTTCGGATACTGCGCGGTCAGCTCGTGCATCAGTGCGAGCCCGCTCTCGCGCGGTCCGGCGCGGCCGAGCAACGCCGCAACCCGTAGAAATGCCTGGTCGAGATTGTCGCGTTCTATCGCCAGTAGGCGTCCGAGCTCGCGGCGCGCATCGGACACGCGATCGAGCTCGAGGAACGCGGTTGCCAGCGCTTCGTGCGCATCGGAGCTTTCCGGTTGCAGTTCCACCCACAACGACGCCGCGCGGCGCGCGTCTTCGAAACGCTTGGCGTAGAGCGCCGCCAGCGAAGCGCGCTCGGCGAGGCGAGCGTCGCGCGTGCGCCCTGCGGCGCGGCTCAACGCCTCGACGGCGATGTCCATTTGTCCGCGCTGCACAGCCATCTCGCCGACCAGCACTTCGTAGAGCGTTCGCTCGTCGAGATCGGCGTCCGCGGTGTTCGCCCGATCTGCCGACATGGCGGTCGGCGGAAAACTCACGCACCCGCAGGCGAGAAACAACGGAAAGATAAAAATCGAGAGGTAGCGATAGCGCTTCATGGGTGCTTCCGACTCTTGAATCGATGACGACCGGCCAACGCCTCGTCTGACCCGCCGGGACGCGGCGGCGCGCACACATCAATTAGTTTGCTTAAACTTCGAATAGAAAGCACCCTACGGCGGTCTGCAATGAATGTCCTTTACCTGATGGCGGCGATGGCGACGGCCTTCGTATTCGGCTACCGCTTCTACGCGAAGCTGCTCGCGCTCGGCATTTTCCGCCTCGACAAAAATTATAGTACACCCGCCCAAGCGCGCGCCGACGGCAATGATTACGTGCCGACGCATCCGCACCTGCTGTTCGGCCATCATATCGCGGCCGTCGGGGGCGGTGCATTGTTCGCAGCGCCGGTCGCGGCCGCGGCATGGGGCTGGGTTCCGGCGTTCTTGTGGATAATCGCCGGGACCACCGTCGCGGCGGGGACTTACGGTCTTGGCAGCTTCTGGCTGTCGCTTCGCGTTCCGAAAAGCTTGCGGGCCACCGCCACCGACTTGCTCGGTCGGCATGCCGCCCGTGTGCTGCTGCTGTTCGCCGTCGTCGCGTTGCTCATTCTCGTCGCCGCGGCAGCGGGCATGGCGGCCGTCGTGCTCGCCGCCAACCCGCTCGCGGCGCTGCCGGTGATCGTCCTGGCGCTCATCGCAATCGCGTTCGGAAGTTTCTTGCACGGGCGTGCCGAATTCGAGCTGTTGCCCGCGTCGGTGCTCGCGTTCGGCGCGAGCCTGCTAGTCGTCTGGCTGCTCGACGATACGTCGCTCGCGTTCAACGGCGCGCTCGTGGTCAGCGTCGGTGGTCTGTCCTTGTCGATCGAGGCCGTGCTCGTCTGGGTGGTGTTGCTGCTCGTGTACGCGTTCCACGCCGCGCGGATGCCGATCTGGCGGTTGATGCGCCCGCGCGGCTTTCTCACGACGCTGCTCCTCGGCGTTGCGCTCGTCATTTTTTATGTTGCCGCGGCCGTTGAACATCCTGTCATGGTCGCCCCGCAATTCCATTCGACCGTGTCGATATCGAGTGCGTTACCGTGGGTTTTACTCGTCGTCGGCCCCGGTGCGCTCGCCGGCTGGCAGCTCCTCCTCATCCACGGCGTCACGGCTCGCGAAATGCGGCGCGAGACCGACGCACGCTACATCGGCTACGGCGCGGCGCTCGTGCAAGGCGTGATCGCGCTGAGCGCGCTCTTGATCGCGACGACGGGGGTCGAAAGCATGGACGAATGGGCGCGACAGCACCCGAGCGTGCCCGCCGCCACCGACTTCCCGCAGCTCGCCGCCGCGTATATCGACGGCTTCGGGCGTTACGCCGCCGCGCTGCGACTCGACCCACTATACGCGCGCACGCTCGCCGCCGTCGTCGTCGCGAGTCTCGCGCTCGGTGTCCTCGAAGCCGCCGTCCGCGCGCTGAAACATCTACTGGCCGAAACGCCGCTGACCGCTCCGAATCCTCGGCGATCCGGTGCGGAACGCGCGCGACTCTGGACCATCGTCGTCGCCGGCGGACTGCTCGCGCTCGACGACGGCCGCGGTCTGGGCGGCCTCGCCGCCTGGCCGATTCTTGCGCTCCTCAGTCTCTGGATTGCCGCGGGCGGATTCGCGCTCGTCACCGCCGCGCTGCGCGTCGGCGGGCGGTCCGCCGGTCTTTTCGCCCTGCTCGGCGCCGCGGCCGCTGCCGTCGCTTTGTGGGGCTCCGCGGCGCAGCTATGGTTATGGTTTGACGCTGGCGCATGGGCGGAATTCGCCGTCGGCGCGCTGGCGTTGCTCGCGGGTTGCGTCGCGTTGCAGGACGTTTTGCGCCGGCCCGGCTGGCGGAAGCCGGCCCGCGCTTGACAAGGGGTCGAGTTGGGTCAAAATCGCCCGCATTACCTGGCACGGATTGCACCATCTCCATGCATTTGCTCGCCGTAGGCATCAATCACCAGACCGCCCCGGTCGCCATCCGGGAACGGGCGGCGTTTGCGCCGGAACAGCTGGTAGAGGCGCTGCGCGACGTCACGGACCGGGGCATCGTCGGTGAGGCGACCATCCTTTCGACCTGCAATCGCACCGAGGTCTACTGCGGTGTCGACGCCGCCGACAGCGAGCGGGTGATCGAATGGCTATGCGGTTTTCGTCACCTGGCCGCCGCCGATTTGCGGCCTTACATGTACCGCCATCCGGACCAGGCAGCGGTGAAACACGCGTTTCGCGTTGCGGCCGGTCTCGATTCCATGGTGCTCGGCGAGCCGCAAATCCTGGGGCAGATGAAAGAGGCGTTTGCGACCGCCCACAAAGCCGGCGTGACCGGGAAGATTCTGAACCGCCTGTTCCAGCAGACGTTCGCCGTCGCGAAACAGGTGCGCACCGATACCGCCATCGGCGCGAGCCCGGTGTCGGTCGCGTCGGCGACGATTGTCCTCGCGAAACGCATCTTCACCGATTTGTCGAGACAAACCGTGCTGCTCCTCGGCGCCGGCGACATGATCGAGCTCTGCGCGCGGCACCTGATGGAGCACGCGATCGGCCACATGATCGTCGCGAACCGCACGGTCGAGCGCGCCCGCCTCATCGCCGACGCGCTCGGCGCCGAAGCGATCTCGCTCGCCGAAATGCCGGCGCGCCTCGCCGACGCCGACATCGTCATTTCCTCGACCGCGAGTCAGCTGCCGATCCTCGGCAAGGGCGCTGTCGAGAGCGCGCTCAAAGCGCGCCGGCATCGCCCGATGTTCCTCGTCGATATCGCCGTCCCGCGCGACATCGAGCCCGAGGTGGGCGAGCTGAGCGACGTTTACCTCTACACCATCGACGATCTCAAGGACGTGATTCAGGAAAACATGCAGTCGCGTGTCGCGGCGGCGCGTGAAGCGGAAAAAATCATCGACACCCGCGTGGTCGACTTCATGCAATGGGTGCGCTCGCTCGACGCCGTGCCGACGATCCGGCAGCTGCGCGACAACGCCAACGCGATCCGCGATACGGAGCTGCGCCGCGCGCAGGCCAAGCTCGCGCACGGCGAAGACCCGGGCAAAGTGCTCGAACAACTCGCGCGCGCGCTCACCAACAAATTCACCCACGCACCCTCCGACGCGCTGAAGCGCGCCGATCACGAAGGCAACGAACAACTCCTCGCCGCCGCGCGGCGCCTCTTCGGCCTCGACGACGAATAGATGCACCCCTCGATCCAGGCGCGCCTGGAGGGGTTGACGCAGCGTTACGACGAAGTCCTCGCCCTCCTTTCCGATTCCAAAGTCATCGCGGATACCGAGCGGTTCCGTAAGCTCTCGCAGGAATACGCAGAGCTGAACGACATCGTTGCGCTCTACCGCGCGTATGCGCGCGCGCGCGACGAGCGCGAGGCGGCACACGGCATGCTCGCCGAATCCGACAAAGAGCTGCGCGACATGGCCGCCGAGGAGGTGGAGCGCGCGACCGCCGAGATCGAGCGGCTCGAACGCGAGCTACAAACGAAGCTGCTGCCGAAAGACCCGGACGACGCGCGCAACGTCTTCCTCGAAATCCGCGCCGGCGCGGGCGGGGATGAAGCGGCCATCTTCGCGGGCGACCTGTTTCGCATGTACAACTATTACGCGCAGGCGCACGGCTGGGGCGTCGAAGTGGTGAGCTCGAGCCCGGGCGAACACGGCGGCTACAAGGAAATCATCGCGCGCATCGCCGGCCAGGGCGTATTCGCGAAGCTCAAGTTCGAATCGGGCGCGCATCGGGTGCAGCGCGTCCCGGAAACCGAAGCGCAGGGCCGCATCCACACATCGACCTGCACCGTCGCCGTACTGCCGGAGGCGGAAGAGATCGATGCCGTCGCGCTGAACCCGGCCGATCTCAAGATCGATACGTTTCGCGCGTCCGGCGCCGGCGGTCAGCACGTGAACAAGACCGACTCGGCGATCCGCATCACGCATCTTCCGACCGGCATCGTCGTCGAGTGCCAGGACGAACGCTCGCAACACAAGAACCGCTCGCGCGCGCTTGCGATTTTGTCCGCGCGGCTGCTCGAAGCCGAGCGCAAGAAACAGCGCGACGCCGAAGCGGCGACGCGCAAGAGCCTCGTCGGAAGCGGCGATCGGTCCGAGCGCATCCGCACCTACAACTTCCCGCAAGGGCGCGTCACCGACCACCGCATCAATCTGACGCTCTACAGGCTCGACGCCGTCATGGAAGGAAAAATCGACGAGCTGATTGACGGCCTCGCGCAGGCGGATCAGGCGGAACAACTCGCCGCGCTGGCGCACTGACGCCGGCGGCCGGCCACCGGGCGCAACCATGACAAGCACCGCGAGCCGGCCCCTGACACTACGCGGCGCCATCGAGCACGTGACGGCCATTCTTGCCGCGACCAGCCCGACGGCCCGACTCGACGCCGAAGTCCTCGTCCGGTACGTAACAGGCGCCGGACGCGCAGATCACATCGCATGTCCCGAACGGCCGTTGTCGGACGACGCCCGCGCGCGGCTCGATGCGCTGCTCCAGCGGCGCCGCCACGGCGAACCGATCGCCTACCTCACGCGCACGCGCGAGTTCTGGTCGCTCGACTTCGCGGTGTCGCCCGCGACGCTGATTCCGCGCCCGGAAACCGAGCTGCTCGTCGAACGCGCGCTCGCGCGCATTCCGCCGGACGCGGACGCATGGGCCGCCGATCTCGGCACCGGCAGCGGCGCCATCGCGGCTGCCCTCGCGCACGAGCGGCCGCAGCTTCGCGTCGTCGCGACGGATCAATCGGACGCCGCGCTCGCGATCGCACGGGCGAACGCCGATCGCCTCGGCCTCGCGCACATCGAATTTCGGCGCGGCCACTGGCTCGAGGCGCTTGGGCGCGACCGCTTCGACGTCATCGTCTCGAATCCCCCTTATGTGCGCGAGGGCGATCCGCATCTTGCGCAAGGGGATGTTCGCTTCGAACCGCGCGCGGCGCTCGTTGGGGGCCGCGACGGCTTGGACGCCATTCGCGAAATTGCGGCCGGTGCGTCCGCTCATCTTCGTCCCGGCGGATGGCTGCTGCTCGAACATGGGCACAATCAAGGCGCGGACCTTCGCGCGATACTCGCCCGACACGGCTTTCGCGAGGTACGCTCTTACACCGATCTCGCGGGACACGAGCGCGTGACTGAAGGGTCCTCACCCCAGCATCGATAAATCGAACGTCCGCGTACTCGGCGCTCTCGGCACAGGTAGGTCTGGACTTCATCGGCCGGACTGCTATTTAAGCTGAAGGTGTAATTCGACGGAGGTTTTCGTGAAACGCGTCCTCGTTCGTTCGCTTGCGCTCTCGACGTTCTTCATCGCCGCCGGCACATCCGCCGACGGCTTCGGCCTCGGCGTGAAAGCGGGGACGCTCGGCGGCGGTATCGAAGGCACTATCGGAATATCCGATTCCCTCAACCTGCGCGTCGGCGTGAACAGCGCTTCGCCGTCGTTCGACCAGACGGAAAGCGACGTCAAGTATCGCATTGCCGCAGATCTGAAAAGCACGGCGCTCCTTCTCGACTGGCATCCGTTCGCGGGCGGTTTCCGCGTGAGCGCCGGCGTTCTCGACAACAAGAACGCGTTTCACCTGCGCGGTCAACCGACCGGAGGGACGTTCACGATCGGCGGCGCGACCTTCACGAGTGCCGAAATCGGTACGCTCTCCGGCGATGTCCGCTTCGACAAGAAGACGGCTCCGTACGTGGGCCTCGGCTGGGGCAACGCCGCGACCAAAGGTTTCGGCGCGAGCCTAGAAATCGGCGCGATGTTCCATGGCAAGCCGCAAGTCGAATTGCGCTCGCAAGGAGGCACGTTGTCGAGCGACCCGAGCGTTCAGAGCGCGTTGCGGGAGGAAGAGCAGGACGCCGAATCGGATCTCGAGAGCCTGAAGGCCTACCCGGTCATCTCGCTCGGCTTGTCCTATGGATTTTGACGGCCGTCGGGAACGACGACGCCCGAAGCATCTTAAACATAAGGAATTCATGAACGCGCCGCGTGCATTCGCGCAGCGCGGCGCGCGCGCGTAAAATCGGCGGCATGAACGACGCGCAACTCCTGCGCTACAGCCGCCACATCCTGCTCCCGCAGATTGGCATCGACGGCCAGCAACGCCTGCTCGACGCGCACACGCTCGTCGTCGGCGTCGGCGGGCTCGGCTCGCCGGTCGCGATGTACCTCGCGGCGAGCGGCGTCGGGCACCTCACGCTCGCCGATCCGGACAACGTCGACCTGACCAACCTGCAGCGCCAGATCGCGCACACCACCGAACGTGTTGGGCGCGCGAAAGTCGAATCGGCGGCGGCGCAGCTACGCGCG
>JBJMVQ010000015.1:0-12510 GCA_045810625.1 Sulfurifustis sp. | reverse complement strand
GTAGTTGATGCCGAGCTCGGTTTTTTGCTCTCGCGTGACGTTGCCGTAGGCGTCGTAGCCGTATTGGGTGGTGCCGCTGGCGTCTGTTACTTGGCAGAGCCGCCCGATACCGGCGGTGCAGTTGGTGCCGCTGTCGTAGGTGTAGGCGATGTTCTCGCTACTCGAGGCCGGATAGCTGACGCTGGTGAGTCGGTTCAGGGCGTCGTAGGTGTAATTGACGACAATCCCTCTCGCGTCGGTCTTGCTCAATACGTTACCCGCCGCGTCGTAGGTGTAGCTCGTGGTGCCGCGGTCGGGGGAGATTTCCTGTAATAAATTGCCGAGGTCGTCGTAGACGTATTGGGTGCTGGCGTTGTTCGGGGCGGTAACCTGCGTGAGCCGATCGGCGACGTCGTAGCCGTAGGTCGTGGTGCCGCCGGCGCTGTTTAAGGTTTGCACGAGGCGGTTGAGCGCATCGAAGCCGTTTTGGGTCGGAGGATTGGCGTTCGGATCGGTGACGCTGGTGAGGTTGCCGATGGCATCGGCGATTTGCTGGGTGAGCGAGCCGCCGTTGTTGATCTGGTTGACGTGGTTTCGGGCGTCGTAGGCGGTCGCGACCTGTCGCACCAACGTTGCGCTCGGGTCGTAGGTGGAGGCGCCGGTGCGGTTGCCTTTGAGGTCGTAGGTGTAGTCGATGCGGTTGCCCGCATTGTCGGCAACGCGGGTCAGTTGCTGGGCAGCGTTATAGGTGTAAGTGAGCGTTATCCCGTCGGGGAAAGCGACGGAGGTGACGTTGTTGGCAGCGTTATAGGCGTACGTCGTGATCCGCGCGGTGCCACCGGACGGAGTCTGAGTAATCGTGGTGACGCGCCCTCGTCCGTCGTAGCCGTAGTTGGTCCTCAAGCCGTTCGGGTCGGTCATCTGCGTGAGACGACCGGCGGCGTCGTAGGTGTCGTAGGTGGTGACGCGACCAAGCGCATCCGTCACCGTCTGCAGTTGCCCGCAACTACCTCCTGTCGTGCAGTTGTAGTACGTGAAGGTGGTCACGTCGCTTACGTCGGTGCGCGGTCCGTCGATCGTCGCGAGTTGTCCGGAAGCGGTGTAGCTGAGCCCGATGGCGCGCGAGACGGGACTACCGCCGGGCGCGTACCCGCTTTGGGTGATCGAGGTCGGTAAATTCGGGTGGGACGCATCGCCATAGGCGATCGTCACGGTCTTCGACTGGCTGCTCGCGACGCTCGGGGATGTAACGACGGTCGGAAGATCAAGCGTCGTCGACTGGTACTGATACGTCGTGGTGCGAGTGGCGGCGGTGGAAATGGGTGCGGTGCAATCTCCCGCCAGACCCTCGGTCATCGCGGTGCGCTGGTTCGTGCCGTTGTACGTGTAGGTCGTAACTCGGCCTTCTTCGTCCTTCTTGCACGTGAGGTTGTTCTGAGCGTCGAAGGTTTGCGTGAGCGCTTTGCCGTCGGACGAGTTTGTTTTGCTAACGAGGTTCTTGATGCCAAGGGTGGTACTGAACGTCATCACCTGCTGCGTAGTAGCGGCGTCGGTGACGGTGGTTTGGGTGGCGCTGTCGTAGGAAAGGCCGAAGTGCTCGACGCCACCGGCGTGTTCGGTCGTGATCGCCTTGCCGCTCGCGTTGTAGCTGTAAGTCGCGTAGCGCACCGCGCTCCCGCCCGGTTCTTGGTAGGAAATGCCGGTGAGGTTGTGCGGCAACGAGCCGTTCTCGTAGAGATAGATCTTCGCGGCACCGCCCGGGTAAGTGACTTTCGTGAGGTTGCCGTTGGTGCTGTACGTATACGTGTAGACCGCACCGCTTGAGTCGGTGATCGAGCCGAAGTGAGTGCCGTTGTAGGTAAGGGTTAGCGCGTGACCGTAAGGACCGGTAATGGCAGTGAGCCGGCGAGTCGAATCGTAGGTGTAAGTGGTTGTCTTTCCATTCGCGTCGGTCTCGGCTACGAGACGACCGTTCGTGTCGAAGCGTTCGGTGTTGCCGCCCCGTTTGGTGAGCGTGTAGCCAGTCGGGTCGATCGCCAGCGTTAATTTCGTGTCCGCGACGCCGGTACACACCCCGCTGACGCTGGAGCAGACAAAGGGCTCGCTGCGGCCGTTTTCCGATCGGACCCGAACCGTGGTCCCGACAATTTCGAGGCGCGTGGTTAGAAAGGCGGTCCAGCCAAACCCGAAGCGCAAATCCTTCGACATCTGGCTGTTGTAGTGGCGGATCAGCGCTGGGATGCCGTCGCGTCCTTCGAAATCGGTTTCCGACTGATATTTGTTGCCGGTTGCGGGGTCGCAGGGATTTCCGATGCACTGTTGCCGCGGCGGCTCACCGACCTTGTCGCCCGACGGCGAGGGCGCGGGCGGTACGGACTGGCCGCATCCGGCAAAGTCGGCGGCGCCAGCGGCTCCGACCTCGCCGCCGCGATAATAAAGCTCGGCTCCCTCGAAGGGGCCCCAGCACTGTACGCCGGGACCTGGAAGTGCTGGCTTAGGGTACTCGTAGTAGTAGATAACCCCTGCGCCGACGCAACGCGAGTCGTAGCAGGTGGAGAAATTGGTAGCGCCAACGGAGGCAACGTTGTACAAAATGTCGCCGCTGTTGTTACACGACCCCGCGATCAAACCCCCAACACTGGCTTGGTCAGCGAGACAGGCTTGCTGCGCTGCAGTGTCGCTGGAATAGCCTTTGACAATCGCCTTATGATAGTAGTAGTCGTTCCAGTTCCAACTGTTGGAACCATGTATGTACGGATTACCTCCAGGCCCGGCGTCGGAACAATTTGTGTATCCGACCTCGCGACATCTCCCCAACGCGTCTGGCTGACTTTCCCGATACTCGGCCGCCGAAGCAGCTAGCGACCACAGCAGCCCGAGCGCGGCGAGTAGCGAGCTGCAAAGAATGTGTGACCCGTGACAGTTGTAGCGACTGAATAGTCGTGTTGCCGACGGCAACTGAAAATTTACGTTGTAGATTCTTTGCAGGGCGGCAACGACTCCACGGATCATCTGTTTCTCCCCATTCGTTATTTGCAATGACAGGAACGCACGCGGAGAAAAATGAAAATCCGGTACGCGTCCTGTTCCCCTTCACTGCGCGCGCTGGTTCGTCGTTAGTAACCGAGCATGTGTTGCGTTCTCTTGCTGGCTCTGCCGCTTGAGTCGCGAACTCTTCGTAAAAAGACGCGACCGCGGGACCGCGCGGAAGCTATGCAAAAATTGAGGAATGAACAATCGCCCGAAAGAGCCATTGCACACCGCGATGAACCGTGCGTGAACGCGCGGCTATGAAGAGTTGCGAGAACGTGTGAGTTAACTGCACGAAAAAACAAAACGGCCTCGGATCGCTCCGAGGCCGTGCAAGTTAAACCGAACTGCGCTTGAGAATTCTTCTTCGTTTAAATTTTTTTCTTAGTGCGACTCCGGCGCGCGGCCGAGACGCTTGCCGCCCGGGCCGGCCTCGTATGTGAGGTTCGTCACGGCCGGCCGCTGCTGCACGCCCGGCTGACTCCAGTCGCACACACCGGTCGAGAACACCGCTTGCAACCGCGCCCACTGCTCATCCGTAAACGTACCGGCCGGATAGTCATTACGGTCGAGCGCCTTGAGCTGGCACTTCAGAACGTTTTCCGCGAGCGGGCCGCCGGCGACCTGACGCGGCGACGAGAAGACCGCGAGCACCGGATCGGCGTCGCAAACCGAGAAGTCGGTCACTTTGGTCGAGAACGTCGTGTCGCTGCTGAGATAGCAGTAGTCGAACGCTTCGGCCGGCTTGTCGTCCAGCACCTTCTGCTCGAGCGGCTTGTGGCTCGTGTCCGCCTCCATGTTGGAGAGCCACTTGTCCATCACGAAGAACTGCTCGCGGAAGAGCTTGGCGCTCGCCGGCAACGTGGGCAGCAGGCCCGGGCCGAAGCGCCACATCACGTGGTTGGCGTGATGGCCGTTCGCCTGGTCCAAACGCGCGCGCAACGCGAAGCTGCGCCAGATGTGATGGATGCCGTTATTGTCGTTGCCGCGCAGATCGATGATCGGCACTTTCGCCCACGAGCGGCCGTCGCCGACCGTGCCGGAGCGATACGCGGTGCGCAGCGCGAAGTCATCGGCAACCGCACGCGGCCCCTGAAACCTGCCATCGAAGCCGACGCTGCCGACCTTTTCGTTTAGTACCACGAAGTCTTCCGCGCTGATGCTTCCGGCAAGCAAAGCCTTCAGTCCATATTGAACGCCGGTGTTGTCCGTCGTGACGTTGGCGCGGGTCGGGAAGGCCGGGTCGCCGGCGTTGCCCCAGATCGCAATGCCGTGATCGAACGGACTGCAGCGCAGCCCGCCGTCGTTGACGCCCGGCTCATAGACGAAGGTACGCGGGAGCAAGCAGTTGTTGGGGAATTCCGCGCGCGGTGTCGTAGCGAAGATCGCCGAACCCACGGAGGGGAGTCCCGCAATGTTGCCAGGCTGACCGGTATTACCGAACGCAGCGACCCAGGAGAGGCACCCGAGCTGTGACAGATGACCAGCGATAGCGGCGCGCTTGGCGTTGATCTGCGCGGTTGTCAGGCCGGTATTGAGCGCTGCGAAGTCGGCCGAATTGAAGTACCGCGTCAGCAGCACGCAGTCGCCCACTTCGAGACCCGTGGTGATTGAATCCGGATATGTGCAGGAGATCTGCAATCCGTCGATCAAGCCCGGATACTGCGAGGAGATCACGTTCTGCTCGATCGAGCCGCCCGAGCAGCCGACGCCCATCGTGTAACGAATCGGGCCGTACTGCTCGATGATGTGCTCCTTGATCATCATCAGCGCTTCGGCGGCGACGGCGAGGTTCGAGTTGAGCTGATGATCCGTGAGCGAGCTGGCGGCGGTCATGAACCCGAGCCCGAGCGCCAAGTCGTTGGTCGCGAGTCCGGTGAACCATGTCGTGTTCGGCGCGAATTGCCGCCGCGGCGAGCCGCTTGCGACGCCGAACGCGTATTGAAGCTTTCCGTTCCAAGCCGTTTGTTGGCTCGCCGGCTTGCTCGGATCCCACAGCACGGCGACGTCGTAGATACCGCGATCGATGGTGCCGCGCTCCTGCCGAACGATAAACGGCACGGTCACGCCCTTGTCGGTCGTCGTCATTGCGATGTCGGAAGGCGGTGAAGCGACATTGTAGGGCTTCAAGCAGGCATTGGGACCGGCGATACCGGAGCAAGTCGCCGGCGTGCCCGTGCTCTTGTACCAAAAGAAAACCTCGGTCGCGATGTTGCACTGCGCGTCGGTCGCGAACGTGTGGAGCCCGCTCGGGTTCGTATGCGGGACCGTGTCCGAACCGGGCTGCGGGGTCGGCGTCGCGCAGATCCACGGCTGAATCTGATTGCCCGAAAACACCGGGCCGCCGATCGGATGGTTCGTGATCGTCAGCTTCTCGACGATCGCCGTTTCATCCCCGCCCGGCCCGATGCGGTGGTGCACTTTCACACCGGCCGCGAGCTGGTTCTCGCCGACGTTGAGCCCCGTCACGAGACCGCGAAACGTACGCGCGTCCGTGTTGCGCGTGAACATGCCGGTCACGTCGTTCCCATTCAGCGTGATCACGACGTCGTCGAGATCGACGCGCGGCGGGACGCTCACTTCAACCAGCGCATCGCCGCCGCTGATCAAGTCCGCTCGGTTGGATAGAGTGCTGATTTGAAAATGGTCGACATCATGTGCAATCGCCGCACCGCCTAAAGCCATGGTGCCGACGAGCAACATCGCCATCGCGGCGTGTCGTTTACTGAGTCGAGTCGTCATTATTATTCCCCTGGTGGTTAGAGTTAGGTCCTCGCTTATTACTCGCCGATAGGCCTTAAAACTTTTCAGTACATGCGGGTCCTCGCTCGTTAAAAAATCCGGCCGGTAAGACAGGTCGGTGAGTTACATCACCGCGAAGCGGCAACTTATTGTGCTACGGGGGGAGCGTGCGCGACCAGCACAAAACTGCTACCTCGCGCCATTGGCGCAGGAATCTTATTCCCGAAGCGTCGTGCGGCAATTTCGCTCGACTAGAAGCGCGAAATCGTTATGGGAAGAGCCCAACTTCGCTTCTGCATCGCGGAATTGGTTCTATCCGATCCCCGGTACTCTACTTAATTACTGCTTCTGCGCTCGTCGAGGTTGAGTCACGCGGCGCGAATGACGACCGCATAGACGGTGGGCAAGATCTGAACGGGCGATTGCGTCTGCGTGTTTCGAAGACCGCTTCACAACACCTGTCTTTCTGCGGCGTGGGAATTGCGCTCGCCGACGCTGTCGCGGGTGTCCTTCAGGAACTTGCCAATGTCGCTCAGCAAATGCGCCACGCGGGAAAACGGTGCACACAGAGCGAAGCGCAAAGGCACCAAACTGACCCTCGCGATCAAACGAGCGGGCCTCACGCGAAAGGCGCCGCTAAAAGAACGAGCGGACAAATCTTAACGCCGAGCCGTTGCGCCACGCCCCTTCATCGTGGTGCACAGCGCGTGCTCTGACTGGAATGTGCTTGCGAGGCCGACTACGAGGAGCGGCTGTACTGACGCTGATACTGCATCACTTTGCGCACGTACGCCTGCGTCTCGGGGTAAGGTGGCACGCCGCGATGTCGTAACACTGCGTTCTCGCCGGCGTTGTAAGCGGCGAGCGCGAGCGTGCGGCGTTCTTTGAATGTTTCGAGCAGATACTTGAGATGCTTCACGCCGGCGACGATGTTTTGCGCCGGATCGTACACGTCGTCGATGCCGTAGCGCCGCGCCGTTTCCGGCAGCACCTGCATCAGGCCGAGCGCGCCTTTCTTCGAGCGCGCGTACGGGTTGAACGAAGACTCGACATGCATAACCGCCTTTACCAGCGCGAAGTCGACCTGGTGCTCCGCCGCCACGCGGCGAATGAGGCGATCGAACGCATCCGGGTCCGCGCGAAACAGCTGCGGATCTTGATACGCGATGAAGCGGCGCACGTCTTTCGGCGCATCGCCGATGCGAATCAGGCGGTACTGCCGGCCGCTCAGCGCGTGATCGGTAACCATGCGTGAGCCGTCCGGCAGTTGGTATACGTAGATCGCGGCATGCGCCGACGCGCTGATGCCGAAGCCAATCAGCGCAATAGTGAGCGCTTTCAAAACGCTTTGGACGAGCATGCGGCACCTCCCGGCCGTTACCCCATATAAAGCAGGAGCCGTGCCAGGCCGCCGCCGGGCCACTTAAGTGCCCGAGCGCCAAGCGGTTTTCTTCAGGCGCGTGGTGTCAGATTGTCGACTTTGACTGCGCCGCTTGGGCGAGCGCAACCGCGATTTCCTCGCGGAGCACCGACAATGACAGCGGTGCGGTGATGCCGAGCCGTGTCTGGGAGTCGTTCACCTGAGTGACCAGGATTTCGATCGGCCCTCCCGCGAACACTTCGCCGATCGGAGTCGCGGGGTCGGTATGCGGAGCCGGCCGGATGAAAATGACTTGCCCCTTCTCCCGAGTGATAAAAAACATTCCTTAGTGCTCCTCAGGTTTGTCATTCGAGCCCAACATCGTCAACAGCTTTTCGCCGAATACCGCCGCGTCCGGCGCCCCGAGCAACTCGGGCACCGACAACCCGAAGGCGTCGGCGATCTTCTCGAGATTGTCGAGGCTGACATTGCACTCGGATCGCTCGATGAGACTAATGTAGGTGCGGTGCAACCCGCTCGCTTCGGCGAGTTGTTCTTGGGACCAGCTCCGCATCATTCGCAACACCCGTAGCTTTTGTGCGAGCAGGTTCCGTGCTCTTTGTCCCATTTCGCTATTGCAGTCGATGCAAATGCTGCCGTCCACAGCAGATACATTTCATCCTGAACCATATACATCTCCGTTTGCAGAAAATACGTTTCGACCTGCTCGCAAACGCTAGTGCGGCAACGCCGCCACGGTGTGCAAAAGCATTAATAGCACGATAACGTGCTATTTGGAAGGGTTACTTGCGGGGAATCCGGGGACGCTTTTTGTAGACGCCACGGCGCTCGCGGCTTTCGATGAACGTTTCCATGTCTTCGGATGTGGTGAGCCAGTTGCGACCGAGCTTGCGGGCGCCCAGCCGTCCCTTTTCCGCGAGCCGGCGCAGATAGTCGGCCGAATAGCGGTAGCTCTTTGCGGCTTGCGACAGGGTCATCAAATCGTCTTTTTTCTTTGCCAAGGCTTTCCTTCGTCGTACGGGGCTGCTTTTCCAGCCGATAACATATGTTTTCGGTGCACGAGGCGGCAAGGGGTCAGGCCAACTTCGCCGTGCCGCGCCGCGAGACGGGCTGCCCTTACCCTCCTTCGCGAGAGGCGTGGCGGACGCCGTTCGGCCTATGGCACGAAAGCGTCGGCTCGGGAAAAGAAGCTGAGCGAGAGGCAGCAGAAGGCTTTTTTGGCCGGTTTCGAGCCTCGTCCGGACTCGAGCGGGTGGACGGCGCGAGAACGCGAGAACCGATAAAGGACTCCAGACCGACGCTAGCTACTCACCCAGGCGGCGACATCGAGCAGGACGTCAACGCCGTCGGCGGGCGCGATCTGCCCCGCCGGGATCGGGTCGCCGCGGCGCCACGCGTTCACGGCCGGCTGCTTTGCTTGCCCCGACACGAGAAAAAGCACCTGACGGGCACGGCTCAGGCGGGATGCGCTCAGCGAGACCCGCTCCGGCGGAGGCTTCGGCGCGTCGAATACGGCGAGCACCTCAGCCCCGTCGGTCGGATGCCCGGGAAAGAGGCTGGCGACGTGCCCGTCCTCTCCGAGACCGAGCAAAACGAGGTCGAACCGATCGACACCGCGAAGCACCGCCGCGTAGCGGCCGGCGGCTTCGGCGGCGCCCATGTCGCCAGGAATCGAATGGATCTGCGCGGCAGGAATGGAAACGCGATCGAGCCACGCATCGCGCGCCATCTGATCGTTGCGCTCCGCGTCGCCCGCCGGGCGGCAGCGCTCGTCGCCGAAGTAGATATGCCATCTTCCCCAGTCTGCCGCCTCCGCCGCGAGGCGCCGGTACACGCCGCGCGGCGTTTCGCCGCCTGTGAGCACGATGGTGAAACGACCGCGCGCGGCGATCGCCTGCTGGCCTGCACGTGCGATCGCGACGGCGGCGTGCGCTTCGAGCTCGTCGCGCGTCGGATAAATGTGCCAACGCGGCATTGCCATGCTCACACCTGGTTCCGCCAGCGCTGATCGTCGTGGTCGAACAGCCGGTCCGCCGCTTCCGGTCCCCACGTCCCGGCCGCGTAGGTCGGGATGTCGCCGTTACGCTTCGCCCAATGCCGCAGAATCGGATCGACGACGCGCCACGCCCATTCCACTTCATCGAACCGAATGAACAGACTGCGGTCGCCCTCGATCACGTCGAGCAGCAGCGTCTGGTACGCCTCGATCGGCGCGCCCCGCTGCTCGCGGTACATGGCGTCGAGCCGAACCGCGCGCGTCTGAATTCCGAGCCCCGGCTGCTTCGCGCGGATCTCGATGTGCATGTCTTCGGCCGGTTGGATCGACAGCACGACCCAGTTCGGGTCGGCGGCGGCGCGGCTCGCCTCGCCGAACAGGAGCTGCGGCGGGCGGCGGAAGCGGATGCCGATCAGCGTCTGCGGATGCGCGAGCCGTTTGCCGGTGCGCAAATAAAACGGCACGTCGCGCCAGCGCCAGTTGTCGATGTAGAGCTTCGCCGCCACGTACGTTTCGGTCGTCGAACCGCGCGCCACATTGGCTTCTTCGCGATACCCGGGCACGGTGCGGCCATCGATCTCGCCGGCGCGATATTGTGCGCGCAAGGCATAGGCATCGACGTCGTCGCTCGGAATCGGACGGATCGAACGCAGCACCTTCACCTTCTCGTCGCGCAGCGCATCGGCTTCGAGCCGCGCCGGCGGTTCCATCGCGACCACGGCGAGGAGCTGCATCAGGTGATTCTGCACCATGTCGCGCAGCGCACCGGCGCGGTCGTAGTAATCCGCGCGCGTGCCGATACCCGCCTGCTCCGCGACCGTGATCTGCACGTGATCGACGTAGCTCCGGTTCCACACCGCCTCGATCAACGTATTCGCGAAGCGGAACACGAACAGGTTTTGCACCGTCTCCTTGCCGAGATAGTGATCGATCCGATAAATCTGCTCCTCGTCGAAATACTTGTGCAGCAGCGCGTTGAGCGCGCGCGCGCTGTCGAGATCCTCGCCGAACGGCTTCTCGATGACGATGCGATGGCGACCCTGGCGGCGATTGATTCCGGCGCGATCGAGATTGACGACGACGTCGGCAAAATCGCCCGGCTTGATCGCGAGATAGAAAACGATGTTCTCGCACGTCCCCGTCCGCGGCTGGCCGAGCGTCTCCATGAGTCGGGAATACGCCGCCGCGTCATGCAGATCGCCCTGCAGATAGTCGAAGCGCGCGGCTAAGCGCTCGCAGACCGTACGGTCGTAGCGGCCACCGAGACGTTCTTCGAGCGCCGCGCGCAGATGCTCGCGCCACGCGTCGCGTCCCCAGTCACGGCGCGCAAACGCGACGAGCCGAAGATCCTCGTTCAGATGTCCACCGGCTTCGAGCGCATAGAGCGCCGGCAGCAGTTGTGTCGCCGCGAGATTGCCGGTCGCGCCGAAGATGACGAAATAACAGGGACCGATGCTATCGCTCATGTCGTCCGTTCCAGACAAATCGGTGTACTGCTTTAATCCGGTCTTCGCATGCGAACCGGCGCTCCTTCGGCATCGAAGGCGGCGGAATCACTTTTCCGGCGCTTCGCCCTTCACCGCGTGCCCGCCGAAGCGATTGCGCATGAGCGCGAGCAGCCGCGCCGCGTAGTCCGACTTCCCCTGACTCGCGAAACGGGTCATGAGCGCGAGACTGATGACGGGTGCGGGCACGCCCTGCTCCACCGCCTCGGCGACGGTCCAGCGGCCCTCGCCGGAATCCGCGACGTACGGTTCGACGCTATTGATCTCGCGACCGCCGGCCAGAACCTCCGCCGTGAGATCGAGCAGCCAACTGCGAACGACGCTCCCGTGGCGCCACATTTCGGCAATGGCGGCGAGATCGAGACCGAACTCCTCGCGCCCCTGCAGCAGCGCGAAGCCTTCGGCGTACGCCTGCATCATGCCGTACTCGATGCCGTTATGAATCATCTTCACGAAGTGCCCGGCGCCGCTCGGCCCGCAGTGCAACCAGCCGCGATCCGGCGCGGGCGCGAGGACGCGCACGGCCGGCTCGATACGACGAATCGCCTCGCGCTCGCCGCCGAGCATGAGGGCGTAGCCGTTCTCGAGTCCCCAGATACCGCCCGAGACGCCGGCATCGACGAATTGGATGCCCGCGCGCGTGAGCGCCGCGGCGCGCCGCATCGAATCCTTGTAGTGCGCATTACCGCCGTCGACGACGACGTCGCCGCCGCCGAGTCGCCGGGAGAGTTGTTCGATCTGCTGCTCGGTCGCGTCGCCCGCGGGCAGCATCAGCCAAACGATCCGCGGCGATGCGACGCGCTCGAGCAACTCGTCCATCGATTTCGCCGGCACGATGCCGACTTCCTGCGCGAGGCCGCGCGTGGCCTCGAAGCTGCGGTTGTAACCGACAACCTCGATTCCACCGCGGCGCAGCCGCCGCGCCATGTTGCCGCCCATGCGGCCGAGACCGACCATGCTGAGTTGCATCGATAACACTCCGGTTTGAGGGGTCACCGCGCGGCAACCGCCGTCGAAATTTAAGATGAGTGAAGCGCGATGCGGTTCCCTTCGCTGTCCAACACCACGGCGCGGAAACCGTACGCCCCGATCGTGCGTTTGGGCTCGAGAACCTTCCCGCCGTGCGTCTCGACGGCCGCGATCGCCTCATCGAGCCGTTCCGCGCAGTCGAAATAGAGCAGCGGCCCATCAGCCGAGGGCCGTTCGTCTTGGGCCTCGAACAGGCAGCCGGCGATGTCGCCTTCTTCGTGCGGAAATAAACCGATCGCCGTGCCCGGAAACTGTTCCTTTTTAATCGGCTTGTCGAGCACGGCCGAATAGAACTGAATGGCGCGATCGAGATCGCGCGTCGGGATGTCGAACCAGACAACGGGACTTGCCATAGCACCGCTCCGGGATCGCCCGCTGTATTATCGGCGAACGGTGCGGGCGCCGGTACGTCAGCAAAAATAAAAGCGCGCCCCTGGCGGGCCTTGTTCTGGGACCGGGGACTTGCGATTCACTTCGAAGGACTCAGGTCGAGTGTGGCGCGAGCGTCGCCGGATCGTGCATCACGATGACGGCGATCTTCCAGTCTGAGCCCGTCCTCTGAAATAGATAGGTCGCGGTCAGCGCTTGCAGCTTCTCGCCGTCGGCTTTGTAGCGCGCACCCCGGGCATGCAGCAACGCGGTCTCGACGCACAACGGCTGCACGCGCAGCTCCGTAAATTCGGTGCGCGCGTAATTGCGCGCCTTCAGCCCGCGGGTCACTCTCTCAAAGTACGCCTCGACTTCGGCGCCGGTCGCCAGCGCCACGGGTTGTGGCGGCGAAATCACCAGGCACGGTAAATGGTAATAAGGAGCGAAAGCGCGCGGGTCGAGCGTGTGGAACGCGCGAA
>JBJMVQ010000014.1:0-56757 GCA_045810625.1 Sulfurifustis sp. | reverse complement strand
ATCGAAGCTATGACACACCAGCTGTACAGCCCGTCAGTCACAGCGACAGCACGACTCCATTCGATACACCGCGACGGAGCTGAAGAGGCAAAGACGAGTACAGTAACTGCCGGACTCTAGATCGAAGTGCTTACTGGAAAGTGGGGGGACATCGCAGGCATTGAGATAAAACCCGTAATCGTCGTCGGTAACGAAGCAGGCGGCGCGATTGTTTCCGCGCTGAACGACGTGAGCGGGAACCTCTGGGAGGTACATCCGCGGTTTACGCGGCACGGCCTTTGAATCCGTTCCGATTCAGTGCGGCGCACGCTAGAAAGAAATTGCCACGGCGTGTCGCTGCGGCACTTCGATTCCTTGAGGTATGCAAGTAGTGTCGTTTGATCCGTTCGTTGGCGTTGTACGTTGTCTTCGTTCTGCACATCATGGCAACAGACTGTTTACGGAGGCCGGAGTGCTCTCGCTTAATCCGCGTTCGCGATCTGCGGCACACCTACGTTAGCCGGCTGATTCTCGCGAACGTGTACCCAAGGCCCATCCAGGCGCGCTGAGCCACAGCGCCATTCGGGTAACGAGACACACGGTCATTCGACGCGCGACGTCGACAACGAAGCGGCGAACAAGATCACCGCGCTCGTTTCCGGGGAAGTGTTAACAAATTGTTAAGGTTGCCGGGAGAGCATCAACGGAAAGCGATGGAAAAACTGGAGGCTGGGGTCTCTACCGCACGATTGCGGCAAAATAGGGATTTAGAAGCATTTCCGATACTCGACGCGTTCGAGATACCCCCAAACGTACCCCAACGCGGCGAACTCGTTAGTCTTCAACTTGCCGCTTTCGTTTTCAATCTCCTGCGTCGTCTTACTATCGCCCGCTGAATGCTGCGAACAATCTCACCGAAATCTCGGTGCAACGTGCTTAACCAGCTTATCGCTTCTGTCACGCGCGGATCACGGGGACGACCGGAAGACTGCTCCAACAGGATGATACACTTCGCGGCACCGCGATGAAGTTGCGACGCGTTCCTCGCCGTGTGTTTCAGGTGCGTTAGGCGCCCCACCTTCTCGAAATCGCAACCGAAGACTTCGGCTGAATACAGAAGCTCCATTATCGGTTGCGTGTACCCTTGTGAATGGTTACTGGCCATGCATCTTTCTCCGTTGTGGGTGACCGGGTGCTAGTAACCGTCACAAGGGCGGCGGGCGTATTCCCCTTTCGGGTCTTGTATTAGCCGCACACCCGGCCATCGTGCTTTACAAAACGCAGGCACAAAAAATCCGCAAACTGTCGGGTGCGGTATCCGCTTGTGAAGGGGTTACTAGCCCCGGTTGTGCACAATAGAGAAGGTTCCGCCAGTGGTCAAGGTGCGGCTGCGAATCGGCGCAGCAGGTTGCGCACAAATATTTCGTCCTTCGCAATCTCCCCAGCAACTATCTGCTGCTTATATCTTGAGGACCATTAAACGCATCAGGATCGCTGCTGATCTAATAACAGGGAGACGTCGTCCACTTCGGCTCAGGCTATGCCAACAACAACATCCTTATTTGCAACACTCGTTGTACCAGCATCACTATTTCCTCGTTCGGATTCTTTTGCTGGACGATTGAAGCGGACGAGAGCGTCGGAGCGGATCTGCTCGAATTTACCGAGATCGCGCGGTGCTTAGCCTCTGATCCGGTCGGTCTCTTCGCAAAAAGTGATGCGGTAGCGAAAACAAACGCTGTACGCTAGACGTGCAGCTCCCTCAGCATGTCGCGTTTCGAACGAGAACGATAGCCTAGGAACCAGATTTCCTTATAGTCGTCCCTGACGCTGTTAAGCTCATTCAGCGCCTCCTCGCGTCGGCCGAGCTGCAGCAATGCTTCGGCTCTCTAGAAATGGGCTGTTTCTCGGAAGTACCCCGATCTCGCATTAGGCAAAGCGCAGGTACTTCTGTGCCTCTTCAAAGTCCCTTCGCCCGAGCGACCAGTGCGCTCTTTCGAAATACGGATTCGGTGCATTGGGGAATTGCTTGACCATGCGACGCCAGACTCGAAGTCCCTCCCTCAATCGACCACGCTTTACCAAGAGATTTGCGATGGTCGAGGGAATAGCATAGATCGTCGGGTATTCGCGCCATGCTCGTTCCAAGAGCGTGACGTTCTGACGCAAACGTTCGTCGACGAGTATCCGACGAACCTTCGGAGGTAAGTTTCTGTAATGTCGCCAGAGCCGTTTACGCATCTATGGTGACACTAGAACGAAAACGCGGATCCGTCAGTCCGGAGCCAAATCACGTAACACCTCGGGCACTGGAAAGCCGAGATCCAGGTTTTTGCCTCCCCCCCAGCTCAATTTGCCAGCTTGCGCTTCCTGTGATGTGTAGAGGTCGGCACCGATCATCTTGAGGGCGAGCTGAAGCGCTTGCACGCCGTCGACACCGCCCGCGTACCTTACGTCGTCACGCCCGATACCGATGACTTGGTACGGGCAGTAGTGGTTGATGCCGTCGTCGAACGGCTCGGGTTTACCGATACGACCTTTTTGCCGCCGACAAGATCGAGCTGACGCGTAGCGATAACAGTCCCCACTGTGCGTAGGATCATTGTCAGACGCGCCGTTTACAGACCGAGCAACTTTCGGGCCTGAGGCGAGTCGAGCAAGATATTTTCTCCGAGCGTGCGGCAGAACTCATTAATCGCTTCCGGATCTTCGGCTGCAGTTTTTTCCGGTAACTTCACCTCTGTAAAAAGATGACGTTTTGTTCCGCTGACGCGGTAGATCGTTAGCAATCGCTCATCCTCCTCGATCTCGATCAGATGGCTATAGGCTTCGAATGCCATGTCAGTTATTCCATGTATTTAGGGGTGGCAACGGTTTCCCGCGCAAACACGCAGCATAGCGCTCAGAGGCCGAGGCGTGACAGGTTTCGCCCGCGCGGCGGCCACGTCTTTTGGTGATTGCATTACATGTATCCGTATCTATCCTGTATAGCTCTTCACAGCCATTATCCTTCTTCTTACATCCCGGCGGACCACTACCGTCGTCGTCGCACGTCGGTACTGATCCCGACATGCCCGCTGCTGCTATAGCGAGGGCGACAATAGCGCACTGACGTGCAGCGCCGGCAGCGGCGCGGCCCAATTCATCGAGTATTTTCGAAGGCGCTGTTGTTTCGGCTCCTGCTGTTGCTGCAGCTGTCGCGTCGAATCCAGTTTTATCGATCCACCTCCATGGATTGTTCCGAACGTAAGTGTATGTGTTTATCCCTCCGGACAGACCAATCGGGTCACTCGTTAAGTAACGAACGGTTTTCGGATCGAAATAGCGGTTCCAGTTGTAGTAGAGACGTGTTTCGCCATCCGCATAGATGCCTGGAAGCCTCAAATTAACCGTCGCCGTCCCGGTCGGTTGCGTATCCCCGAAGGCTCTCCCCGCCCACGTCCAAACGACCGCTTGCGTGTTATCGGTCGCGAGTCGTGGCGTTCCTTCGTGATCCGTATGCAGGTACGTGATCGTTTCGACACCGCCGCTGCGATTGATTTGTGCGATCGGGACGTTGTCGGCGTAGACGTAGCTGACTTGCGAGATGCCGTCTGCTGCGGTTTCGAGGATGAGGTTACCGTTGATGTCGTAGTGATAGACGGTGGTGTTGGAACTGGCGGTCTTGCGCGTGCGCTGGCGTTGAGAGTTGTAGACGTAACTCCCGAGAGTCGTGGTTCCCAGCGCGACGCTCTGCAGGTGACCGTCGTTGTTGTAGCTGTAGGTCTGGGTGCCGTCGCTCGTGATGCAGTGGTTGAGTATTTACCCGACAGTCCCGCGCCCATCGTAGCGTAAGAGCGATGGGTGCGGCCATCCGGTTCTCTTGAGTAGATTGGTAACTGCGACCGAACCAACTACTTTGGAGATGTCCTGGATGACCGCACTGTCACAGAGTACCAAGCGAAAGCTTTCTTTGCTGCAATGGGCGGCCGCGCTCGACAACGTGTCGAAGGCCTGCCGGATCATGGGCTATCACCGCGACTCGTTCTACGAGATCAAACGGGCGTTCCAGATGGGCGGCACCGCCGCGTTGATCGAGCAGCGTCGGGCGCCGCGAAACCCGCACCCCAATCGCGTAGTGCCCGAGATCGAGGCGACGATTTTGGAGTATTCGCTGAAGTATCCCACCCACGGCAGCGCGCGCACCGCGAACGAGCTTCATCTCACTGGCGTGACGGTGGGTAGTTCCGGTGTCGGGGGGGCGTGTGGCTGCGCCATGGGATCGAGACACGGCATAGCGGCTCTTGCGCCTCGAGGCCGCCTCGCGCGAGAACGTGATCCAGCTCACTGACGAACAGATCGCGCTGCTCGAACGTGTCAGCCCCGAGTTCCGGAGCCGCCATGTCGAATCGACACGGCCCGGCGAATTACTGAACCAGGACACGTTCTACTGGGGCACGTTGAAGGGGGTCGGCAAGGTGTAAGTCCAAGTCGTGGTCGATGTCTTCTGCTCCTTGGCGTTTGCCAAGGTCTACAACTCGAAGATGCCGATCACCTCGGTCGATACGCTCTATGAGCGCGTATTGCCGTTCTACGAGGCGCTCGGTATCTCAGTCGGTGCGATCCTCACCGACAACGGGCGGGAGTTCTGCGGCGTGAAGGAACGCCACCCCTACGAGCTCTTCTGTCAGCTCGAGAACATCGAGCACCGCACGACCAAGGTCAGAAGCCCGCGCACCAACGGGTTCGTTGAGCGGATGAACCGAACGCTCCTCGATGAATGCTTCCGCGTGAAAGGAAGAGAGACCTGGTACACCTCGACCGATGAGATCCAACGCGATCTCGATACGTTCATCGAGTACTACAATCTCCGCAGAAGCCACCAAGGCTACCGCTTGAACGGCCGCACGCCCGCCCAAGCACTGAAAGAGGCGCTAGGCGTGGAGGAGTTGCCGCCGATGATTCCGGTTGTGAATGAACCCGAGGAGGCGAATGATGCCGAACCCGTAGCCGCTTAACTCACGACGCTCGGAGAACCGGTGTCGGGGAAATACCAAACTTGTACACTCGTGATATGGCGTGTTCGCCGACTTACATTCGCCTACGACTCGCCGTTAGTTCATAGTTACTCCGCCGCGGCTGTTGGCTACGGATCCATCGCGCTACTCATGGCGCTCTTCCTACCCCTCGCTCTCCCACCTGAGTTCTTCCCCTTGGTCCTTACCGCCATGGCGCTTGCCGCCGCCTTCATGACCGGGCATGCGCCAAAGCAGATATAAGAGGCCGCCTATCAGAAGTGTCTTCAAGCGACGGATCGTAACGCCAGCTCATTGGCACGTTGGCCACCATCGCGCTGATGGATGCACCTTCGGGCGGAACATAGAGACCGATTGCTTTATCGTTAACTAGGACTTCGAGAGCTTTCATTTTCTATCACCATATCCTTTGGCTTCTGAATCCGGGAATGACCATTTCTTTTTGCCAGATTTCGCCAACTCGATTGAAGCTTGCCGGATTATATCGGTCCGCGTTTTCATTCCTGACGGCAGATAGTAGCGGTAGTCCTCCTTTAACGATCTCTCTCCCCGGGTACGTCTCTTTTCTGAAACAACGCCAAAAAGAAAGAACCGCGCGAAGCAGCTCTTTAGTGTCCTGGATTTCGCTGCGCTAGATCTGGGTTACGCGCGCTAGATCCCCGTGTCGTAAAGCTGACCAAGTTTGGCGAGCTTCTTCGTATCTAGCGTCATTCTGTACACCCAATATTCGGCGTGTTGCCCTTTATCACTACGATGTTGCCACGCAATCGACAAGATAATCGATTCTCCACCGGTGTTGCTGCAACCCAGGATTTGACTCACGTAGGGGCGCTTACCGCTGATCTCTGTAGCAAGGTCAGTTTCTGTTAACAGCGTTTCGCGCTGCTTAGTTTCTAGATTTACACGAATCAGTTCTTCCCAGGTAAGAACAGACGCTGTCTTCTCCTTAGGATGAGGTTGAATGCGAAAGACGTTTGTATAGACGTAAGGCGACGTGGCGGAGCTGATTGGATCCTCAAAGGTCCGTGTATCATCCTCCGGCGTTAGTCTCTCGTACTGAGCTGACGTAAGGGAACGAGAGAAGAGACTGCTCACTGTTCCCGCTGTTCCGTTTTTCTTGAAGTGCGCAATCAATCTTCCGGTCTTGTCATTGCATAGCACGTTCTGCAGCGAGCCCTGGCCGCTCACACCATACGCATTCCACGTTGCATTCATTAATTGCACCTCGCTAACTGCCCGACCGGCCGGCTTATCGGCTTGCCGCTGCATTGTGGCCGGAGATAAACGTCTGTCTCATCGGGTTCGAATTCCTGTTCACCGGTGATACCGCATTGATATACACATTTTAGCCGGCCGTTCTGGTCCTCCTTACTGAACTTGAACCTGCAAATTTCAGTGGTTGTGCCCTCCGGCTGAATCGGAATAGGTACAGGAAGCGCAGGATCGAGCGTATATGGAAGGGGCGCCGGTCGAATAAGTGGTAGTTCCCAAGGCAGTACCATCGTACTTAAACCCGTACCGTCAACAAACCGCAGAGGGTTCGCCTTTGCATAAAGGTACGTATTGACGCCACCCTTCAGCCCAATCGGGTCTGCGGTAGCGTAACGCCCGCTCTTGGGATCGTAATACCGATTCCAGTTGTAATACAGGCCAGACTCGGCATCCGCGTACATGCCGGGAAACCTCAAATTAACCGTCGCCGTCCCGGTCGGTTGCGTATCTCCGAAGGCTCTTCCCGCCCACGTCCAAACGACCGTCTGGGTGTTGTCGGTCCCGAGTCGTGGCGTTCCTTCGTGATCCGTATGCAGGTACGTGATCGTTTCGACACCGCCGCTTCGGTTGATCTGCGCGATCGGGATGTTGTCAGCGTAGACGTAGCTGATTTGCGAGGTGCCGTCGGTGCCCGTTTCGAGAATCAGGTTACCGTTCACATCGTAGTGATAAACCGTCCTGGCAGAACTCGTGGTTTTTTCGGTTCGCTGGCGCTCGTAGTTGTAGAGATAGCTCCCAAGGGTGGTCGTTCCTAGCGCAACGCTCTGCAAGTGGCCGTCGTTGTTGTAGTTGTAGGTCTGGGTGCCGTCGTTCGTGATGTTCCCGGCAGCATCCAGTGTGATGGTGCTGCTTCCCACCTGGCTCAGTCGGTTCGTGTTGGTCGTATAGGTATATGTATTCGTGCCATCGCTCGTCCGGTTGCCGTTTGGGTCGTAGGTGAGATTGACGGTGCTGCTCGGGCTCGAGGTGATGCTGTCTTGCATCAACCGATCGAGGGCGTCGTAGCTGTAGGCGCCAACCTGCGGGAGGCTCTGCAGGCTCGTTAGGTTACTGTTCGCGTCGTAACCGTAGACGCGGGTATCGGCGCTCCCTATGAACTGATTCGTAAGACGGCCTTGGAGATCGTATTGCCGGGTTTCACTCAATCCATTGCCGTAGCTTTGGCTTAGGAGTAATCCGTCCGGACGGTACGTGCGGCCGCTGACGATGGTTTGGCTGCTGCCATTGACGGTGGCGCTGACCGTCGCGATACGGCCTAGGACGTCCCGCGTGTAGCTAATGACTCGCCCACCGGGCGCATTGAGGCTCGCGATCCGGTTGCCGGCGTCGTAGGTGTAAGTCGTCGTGTAGACGGTGCCGAGTTCGGTCTTCTGCTCTTGCGTTATGTTACCGAAGGCGTCGTAGCCGTATTGCGTGGTGCCACTCGCGTCCGTTACCTGACAGAGCCGTCCGACGCCGTTCGTGCAGTTCGTGCCGCTGTCGTACGTGTAGGTGATGTCTTCGGCGGTGCCCGGGTAGTCGACTCTTGTCACGCGATTCAAGGCGTCGTAGCTGTAATTGACAGTGATCCCTCTTGCATCGGTCTTGCTCAGGACGTTGCCCGCTGCGTCGTACGTGTAGCTCGTGGTGCCGCGATCCGGGGAGATCTCCTGCAGCAGGTTGCCGAGGTCGTCGTAAACGTATTGCGTTGTCGCGTTGTTCGGTGCCGTGACTCGGGCGAGATCATCGTGCGGGGTGTAGCCGTAGCTCGTCGTGCCGCCGAGGGCGTCGAGTGTCTGGGTCAGGCGATTCAAGGCGTCGTAGGCGTGCGTTGTCGCCGGATTGTTATTCGGGTCCGTCTCGCTGGTGAGGTTGCCAAGGGCATCGTGGATCTGCTGCGTGAGGCTGCCGCCGGCGTTGATCGAGGCGAGCCGGTTACGAACGTCGTAAGAGAGATCGATCTGGCGCACCAAGGTGCTCGTTGGGTCGAAGGTGTGCTCCTGCGTGCGGTTTCCCTTCAGGTCATACTTATACGATACGAAGTTTCCTTGGTTATCGGTGACCTTCCGCAGCATCCTGGCATTGTCGTAGTCGTAGGTGAGCGTGCGTCCGTCCGGAAATGTCACGCTGCGAACGTCGCCGGCGGGCGTGTAGGTATAACTTGTCAGCCGGGCGGTGCCGACAGCGGGCGTTTCGGTGATTTGACTGAGACGACCGCGCAGGTCGTAGCGATACTGGGTCTGGAGTCCGTTCGGATCGGTCTTTTGCAGCAGGCGACCGGCGCCGTCGTAGCTGTCGAACGTCGTCGTGTGGCCGAGCGCGTCGGTTACGGTACGCAGCTGGCCGCAGGCGCCGCCCGTAGTGCAGGTGTAGTAAGTGAACGTCGTCACATCGCTCACATCGGTGCGCGGCCCATCGACCGAGGTCACCTGCCCGCTGGCGTTGTACGTGAACGAGATCGAACGGGACACGGCGGTGCCGGACGGGGTGAAGCCGCTGCGCGTAATGACGGTCGGGTTCTTCTGGGCGTCGTAGGTGATCGACACGAGGCTCGAGTGCTGACTGTCGGCAATAACGCTCGGTCGTTTGATTTGAGTCGGCAGGTCGACCGTGCTCGATAGATACGTGTAGGTGGTGGTGCGACTCGCCGTGGTGCCCGATCCTTCGGTCATGGTGAGAAGCTGATTCGCACTGTTGTAGGTATAGGTGAAGAGGCGCCCTTCCTCGTCCGTCCGTGACAAGACGTTGTTGTTGGCATCGAAGGTCTGCGTCAGGATCTTGCCATCCGGTCCGGTTTTCTGGACGAGATTCTTTACGCCCAGATTGACGCTAAAGTCCAGCTGCTCGCGTGAACCGATCGCGTCGTCGACAAGCGTTTGGGTCCCGCTCGGGTAGCTGAACGTAAAGCTTTCCTGCGGCGCGCCATTGTCCGTTTGCGCATGCTGCGTTAGTGTCGCCTCGCCGAGGCTGCTGAAGGTGGCGGAGTAGGCAAAGGTGGCGTAGCGCACGCCATTTTCATTCGTGATTCCGGTGAGCTGGTGCGGATACGATGAGTTCTCGTACAGGTAGCTCTTCGATGAACCGTCCGGGTAATTCACCTGCACGAGATTGCCGTTGACGTACCCGTAACTGGTCCGCTGCCCGTCGGGATAGGTCACCGTGCTCAGATGTCCTTGCCCGTCGTAGGCAAACGACAGCGTATGTCCGAACGGCCCGGTGATACTCGCGACCCGGCCTTGGGCGTCGTACGCATAGGTCTGCACCGCGCCCGAGGGGTAGGTCTTCGTTGTGATGTGACCCGTCGTATCGAATCGTTCGGTGACGCTTTGGAAGTGAGCTACCGTGTAGCCGCTCGAATCCTTCGTCAGGGTCAGCAGAGAATCGGCATCCGGGGTGCAAGTTCCGCTTCGCGGGCAGTTGAAGCGCTCGCCCCGACCATCAGCACGGCGATACAACACGAGGGAGGACGAGAACGAATCGAACTCGAGGCGTGTCTGCAGCGGCGACGTCCAGCCGAAACCGAGGCCCATGTCCTTGTGGAGCGCGCTGTTGTAGTAGCGGGTGAACGAAGGTCCGAGCTTGGTCCCCTGATAATCGGTCTCTGCCTGATACTTGTTGCCGGTCTCGGGACGACACGGATTACCTACCGGGCACGCGCCACCGTAGATGCGTGGCGCCGCATTCGCAACGGCGTCCTGCGGCGTTCCCGACTGGAAATCTTCCGGCGGGTCTTTTTGCGGCGAACCGGCGTTCTTGTCCGGATCGGGTTCGGGATTCTTCGGGATCAATTCAAAACGGAGCGTGTCGAGCGAAAGCCTCGCGCCGAAAGGCCGGTTGATGCTGATCTTGTGCGCGTTCCTGCGCGGTACCACCTGTTGCAAGCCGGCCTTGACGGAAATCGATTCGATCTGCTGATCACTCGTGTCGAAGGTCCTCACCGTCGCGCCCTGGTCCGAACTGACGAAGAACGAAATGTTCTTCGCGAACACGCGGTTGCCTGTGCTCAAATAACCAGGCACGACGTTGTCCATGAAGCGAAAGACGATCAAGACATCCGTTGGGGGATCTTGGGGATTATTGCAGCGAAGACTGGGTGGTGAGGGGAAGGCGTAAAAAGTGTCCTGAAAGGCGTTTGTGATGAAACAAGGAAACGGAAAATCCCCGGTATCAACGAAGATGGCGCCTTGTTCCCAATACTGCGTGTCGATGAAGCTGCCCGGGGGAAATTCGCTGAAGGAAATCTCGACGGGGGCGGCAAGCGACTTCGATGTCAGCGTTGCCAGGAGCATCACGAACAGGAGCTTCGACTTCACGTATGTTCCCTCCAGAATGCTTTCTTAGTGTTGCGGTCCAATTCACTTGCCGCGTTGCACGGCTTCCACAACGCCAGCGACGATCGACAATCAACGAGGAGTTATGGCTTGTGGCGGACGACGGTAGTTATCGCCTCTCTATTCTTCAATAGCACGTTGGTGCTGTAGCGAACGAAGACGCTAGCGTGATCGACAGGACGCCAGCGGCGCAGGACTCAGTTAGTGCCTTGCATGATCTCTGATCAATGCAGTCTCGCGATGCGATGCGGACCGGAGCAGGATGCAGCTGACAACGGCTACATATCGAAGTCTTGTAAAGAGGAAACCCACCGGTTCAACATCACGCTTGGGTTTTGCGCAACTCCATCATCACAGTGTTCGCGATCGCGATTTCGAGAGAGGTTGGCGACGTGATCTGTGACTCAACGGTTAGACTCCGCATGATCTCTCCCCTTGTCGAGGATCGATCACCTCCCCGTAGCTCAAGAAAGTCGTCAGCACTTGTTCGTATCCGAGGTTCTGAGTCCACGCCTTGAACTGCTCCGGAGTGCGGCAGAACGTGTTTCTAAAGCTATGCGGGTTGAAATAAGACAGTCGCGCTTTCGCAGGTCTCGCGAAAAATCTTCCGAATCAGCGTCGCGCTGCTCCAGTAAGTCGGTCGGTTCTAGGGCCGTCGGGACGGAACTGGCGGTCGGCGCCTGCTGATTTCGGGATTCAACGATCACACTCGGGACATTGTGAGATCATCTTACCCAAGAAATCCGCAACTTAGTTTCGTCATGGGACGTTGCGGAATCTCTTGGGAAGATGGATTGGAGGCTGGGGTCGGAATCGAACCGGCGTACACGGCTTTGCAGGCCGCTGCATAACCACTCTGCCACCCAGCCTTGGGTGAAAAAAACGGGGAGACGTTAAGCCTCCCCGGGAGATTTGGAGCGGGCAACGAGGCTCGAACTCGCGACCTCAACCTTGGCAAGGTTGCGCTCTACCAACTGAGCTATGCCCGCAGAAAGCACCGCCATTCTAAGCGGCGCCCCCCGCCGGTTCAAGGTGAGCGGCTGTTACGGGGTACGGGCTCGGGCTGGAGCAGGTCGTCCCACGCGGCGCGCAGGTAGTACACCATCGACCAGAGCGTCAGCGCCGCCGCTATATATAAGAGGATTTCACCGGTGCGCAGGACGGGGAAGCCGGCCATCGGATCGCGCCAGAGCAGGAACGGGATCGCCACCATCTGCGCGGTCGTTTTCAGCTTGCCGAAGACCGACACCGCCACCCGCGAGCGCTTGCCGAACTCGGCCATCCACTCGCGCAGCGCCGACACGGCGATTTCGCGACCGACGATGATAACCACGACGATCGTGAAAAGGCGCGCGTCGAGTACGCTTCGCGTGATCTCCGGATCGGCGGCGAGCATCACGAGCGCGGCGGCTACGGTCAGCTTGTCCACCACCGGATCGAGAAACGCACCAAACGCCGACTGCTGCTGCAACCGCCGGGCGAGATACCCGTCGAGCCAGTCGGTCAACGCGGCGACGATGAAAATCATCGCCGCCAGCTCGTTGACCCATTCGTAGGGAAGGTAGTATGCCAGTACGAACAGCGGGATGAGCACCAGTCGCAAGAACGTCAGTGTGTTCGGAGCGTTCCAATTCATTATTTCTGTTCCTGCTCGTGTAGGGCGTCGTAGATGCGTTGGGCGAGCGCCGGGCTGATGCCGGGAATGCGCGCGAGATCCTCGACGCCGGCGCGCGCCACTTCGCGCATGCCGCCGAGGTTCTTGAGCAGCGCCTGCCGGCGCTTGTCGCCGATGCCCGGAATACTTTCGAGCGGCGAGGTCGTCCGCGCACGCGCACGCCGGTTGCGATGGCCGGTGATCGCGAAGCGATGGGCCTCGTCGCGGATCTGCTGGATCAAATGCAGCGCCGCAGAATCGGGCGGCAGGATAATCGGCACATCACCACCCGACAGGAACAGCCGCTCCAACCCCGGCTTGCGCTCGCGCCCTTTGGCGACGCCGATGAGCTTCAGCCCCTCGACCTGCAGCTCGTTTAGCACCGCCGCCACCGCGCTAACCTGTCCTTTCCCGCCGTCGATCAGCAGCAGATCCGGGAGCCGCCCCTCGCCTTCTTTGACACGCCGATAACGGCGCGTCAAAGCTTGCGTCATCGCGCCGTAATCGTCGCCCGGCTCGATACCCTCGATATTGAAGCGCCGGTAGTCGGACTTGACCGGCCCGCTGTGATCGAACACCACGCACGAAGCCACCGTCGCCTCGCCCATCGTGTGGCTGATGTCGAAGCACTCCATGCGTTCCGGCGCCGCTTCGAGGCCGAGCGCCACGCGCAACGCCTCGAAACGGGCTTCGAGATTCATCCGATTGTTCGCCGCCCGGCGCAACTCTTCCACGGCGTTGCGCGCGGCCATGTCAAGCCACCGTCGCGGTGCGCCGCGCGTGCGGCCGGCGGGACAAATCATTGCCTTACGACCGGCGAGCTGCGTCAGCACCTCCTCCAGCACCTCCTTGTCCTCGATCGCGTGGCTCAGGTAAATGCGTTCGGGAATCGGTTTGCCGACGCCGCCCGCCGCGTTCAAGTAGTACTGCGGCAGAAACGCCGCGAGCACTTCCTCGGGCAGCGCCCCGCGCCCGGCCTTCGGGAAAAAGCTCTTGGAGCCGAGATTCAAACCGCCGCGGATGAACGTCGCCTGGATGCATGATGCATCTTCCGCCGTCGCCACCGCGAAGACGTCGGCATCGCCGTCCTTGCCGGTGATGTACTGACGCTCCTGGATGCGCTTGAGCGCGCCAATCCGATCACGATAGAGCGCAGCCGTCTCATAATCCTCCCGCGCGGCCGCGTCCTCCATGCGCTTCATCATCTCGTCGATGACCTGGCGGCTCTTCCCTTCGAGGAACAGCGTCGCATGGCGCACGTCCTGCAGGTAGCGCTCGCGCTCGACGAAGCCCACGCACGGCGCGGTGCAGCGCTTGATCTGATATTGCAGGCACGGGCGCGAGCGCGTGCGGAAGAACGTATCTTCGCACTGGCGCACCGGAAACACTTTCTGCAGCATCTTGAGGCTCTCGCGCACGGCGAAGGCCGACGGATACGGCCCGAAGTAGCGGCCTTTTTCCTTTTTCGCGCCGCGGTGAAACGCGAGCCGCGGGTATTCCTGCGATTCCGAAACGAAAATATACGGGTAGCTCTTGTCGTCGCGCAGCACCACGTTGTACCGCGGCTTGAGCGACTTAATAAGATTGTTCTCGAGCAGCAGCGCTTCGCTCTCGGTATGCGTGATCGTCACCTCGATATTGTTCGTGTGACTCACGAGCGCCTGAATCTTCGGCGAGAGCGCGCGCCCCGCCGGCCGAAAATAGCTCCCCACGCGTTTACGCAGCGAACGCGCTTTGCCGACGTACAAGACCTCGCCTTGCGAATCGACAAAGCGATAGACGCCGCAACCGAGCGGTAAGTGTTTAATGGTCTCTTTCAAATCCGTCGACATCGTTATATGAGTCGCAAAAAAATATCGCCGGCAATGACCCCCACCCTACCCCTTTGATCGCTCCCGACTTTCATCGCTGCGCGATCCTGCTTCGCTCGAAAGCCCGGGCTCGGCTCCCGCTTCGCCCGTTCGCCGGCGCGAACACATGTTAAATGTGTTCGCGACTGCTCCGGCTCACCCTGTCTCCCGCGATCTTAGTGCATCCCTGCACGTCACCATATGCGGGGGAGGGAATGGGAGCGGGAAGCGTTTGGTTCAACCCGTTTCCACTTCACGAAGTGAAAAACTCTTTGAAATATTGTTTCACCGCAGAGGACGCGGAGGACGCAGAGGTTTTTATATCGACTTTCTCTGTGTCCTATGCGGTAGATAATCATATAAATCAGACTCTCGCTGCGTCGACCATTCGGCGCGCACGCCGCACCACGGCGGCGAACATCGGCGCGGTCAGGCGGCCGGTCTGCGTGTTGTACCGGCTGCAATGATAAGAATCGAGCAGCCATGCGCCTTGCGGCAATCGATGCTCGCCGCCGTGCGTGAACGGATAAGGCCCCGGTTTGAGGCCGGTCGCCTTCAACACCGCGCCGTGCGCGATCGCGCCGAGCGCAAGCACGATACTCCCGGGCGCGAGCGCGCGCAGCTCCTCTGCGAGATAGCGATTGCAGCGCGTGACCTCATCGGGCAACGGCTTGTTCTCGGGCGGCAGGCATTTCACGGCATTGGTGATTCGGCAATCGATGAGCCGAAGCCCGTCGTTCGGATCGTCCCCGCGCGCCTGATTGGCGAAGCCGTAACGGTGCAGCGTGCGATAGAGCAAGAGCCCGGCGTAGTCGCCGGTGAACGGCCGGCCCGTGCGGTTCGCGCCGTGCATTCCGGGGGCGAGTCCGACGATCAACAGCCGCGCGCGCGCGTCGCCGAACGGCGGCACCGGCCGGGCGTGATAGTCCGGATACTCGCGGCGCACGGCAGCGAGGTGCCGCGACAAGCGCGGACAGGCGCGGCAGGTAGGATTGAACGCAGGGGTCATCGTCGGCGTAGACGATACCAGATTGGGGCAGCGCCGTTGAGACAGGCGGGCGCGCGCCGGAAACGAACGCCGGAGGACGGCCGCGTCAGTTCACGCGGACGATGTTCGTCCCGTAGAAGATTTCCTGCATCTCGTGCTTCAACCGCTGCGGAACGACCTTCCCGTCCGCCGGAGTCAGCTCCGCCTCCTTCACGCCGAAGAGATAGTTGTCCATCTTGAACTCTTTCAGCATGAGCTTGGTGTGGAAAATGTTCTCCTGGTAGACGTTCACGTCGATCGCCTGATAGCGATTGAGCGTCGACTTCTCGACGAAGTTCTGGATGGAATTGATCTTGTGGTCGATGTAGTGCTTCACGCCCTTCACGTCGCGGGTAAACCCGCGCACGCGGTAATCGATGATGACGATGTCCGACTCGAAGCTGTGGATCAGGTAGTTCAATGCGCGCAGCGGCGAAATCTTGCCGCAGGTGGACACGTCGATATCCGCCCGGAACGTGCAGATGCCGTTGTCCGGGTGGCTCTCCGGATAGGTGTGCACCGTAATATGGCTCTTGTCCAGATGAGCGACGACGGCGTCCTGCGGACGCACCTGGCGAGTGTGATGAAGCGGCAGCGGGCCGGGCGCTTCCGGATTCAATGGCTCTTCGCTAAGCGGCAGCTCGGAGATGAGCATGGTGACGCTCGCCCCCTCCGGGTCGTAGTCCTGGTGCGCAATATTAAGGATATTCGCCCCGATGATCTGAGCGACCTCGGTAAGGATGTTTTTCAGGCGCTCGGCGTTGTACGCCTCGTCGATGTAGGCGATGTATTCCTTCTGCGCCTGCTCACTCGGCGCGTACGCGATATCGTAGATATTGAAGCTCAGCGTCTTGGTGAGATTGTTGAAGCTTTCCAGCTTCAGCTTCTTGAGCGGTCGGATCGGATCAACCAACTTAGCGTTACCCCCGAGCAGAGAGTCGAACCCGTTCCCGACAATTATTATCGGTCACGAACGACGAATCAACAAAGCCAGGAAAAAAATTTCAGACGAGATGCGTCACCATGCGAACCACGTCCCGGTACTGCGCGACAGTACGAAGCTCGGCACGTGCCGGCGCGGGCCGCCCGCGCATGCGCACGCGTCGCAACTGCGAAGCCGGGTCGTCGCGGTGTTCGAGGCGCTGCAGCACCACTTCCGCACCGGCTGGATCGTTGCAGACGAGCACCATGTCGCACCCGGCGGCGAGCGCAAGCTCGGCGCGCGCGACCATGTCGCCCGCGCCCTTGGCGCCTTCCATCGACAGATCGTCGCTGAAAATGATGCCTTGGAACCGTAGCCGCTGGCGCAAAATGTCACGTAGCCAGACCCGGGAGAACCCGGCCGGCTGTTCATCCACCTGCGGATAGACCACGTGCGCCGGCATGATGCCCGCCAAGCCGCGTTCGATGAGCCGTTCGAACGGGACCAGATCTTGCACGTAAATGTCGGCGTAGGTGCGATGGTCGACCGGCATCGCCACGTGGGAGTCGGCAGCACAGCCGCCGTGGCCCGGAAAGTGCTTGCCGGTCGCCGCCATGCCGGCTTCCGTCATACCGCCCAGATACGCACCCGCGAGATTCGCAACGGCGTCCGGACTCGAATGAAACGCACGGTTGCCGATAACCGTGCTCACGCCGATGTCGAGATCGAGCACCGGCGCGAAACTGAAATCCACCCCTACGGCACGCAATTCCGCCGCCATCAGCCATCCGGCCGCATGCGCCAGACGTAACGCACGTTTCGGGTTCTCGTCATATACCTCGCCAAAGCGTCGGGCCGGCGGTAGCACCGTGAACCCCTCGCGAAACCGCTGAACCCGCCCGCCCTCGTGATCCACGGCCACCAGCAGTTCCGGCTCGCGCAACTTATGTATTTCGTCCACGAGCGCGGTAACCTGCTCCGGCGAGCGGTAGTTGCGCGTAAATAGGATGACCCCACCGACCAGCGGATGGCGCAGCCGTTCGCGCTCCTCCGGGAGGAGCTCCGGGCCGGCCACATCGAGCATCACGGGCCCAAGCGTCATCACTACTCGTGGATGGTGACCGGGGTACCCGGCGGAACCAGGTCGAAGAGCTGAACGATGTCGCGGTTGCGCATTTTCACGCATCCGCGCGAGCCCGGAACGCCCATTGGGTCGTCGTCCGGGCAGCCGTGGATATAAACGTAGCGGCGCATGGTGTCGACATCGCCCAAGCGGTTACGGCCGGGTTCGAGGCCGGACAACCAGAGAATCCGCGTAAGAATCCAGTCACGCCCGGGATAAATCGCGCGCAGCTGCGGCGTGTAGATTTCGCCGGTCGGGCGGCGCGACACGAAAACACTGTTTAACGGCTCACCTGCCCCGATTTTGGCGCGAATGATGTGACGCCCGCGCGGCGTGCACTCGCTGTTCTGCCGCTCACCGACGCCGTTTCGCGCGGTCGAGACCGTGGTCTCCATGACGACGCGCCCGCTCGAATCCCTGAGGGTTAGGCGTTGGCTGCCGACGTTGACCTCGATTTCGTACTTCGGGGAAACGGTCATGAGCGTACGTACAAGGCAATGGACTCCACGTGGCTGGTGTGCGGGAACATATCGGCGATACCGGCCGCCTCTAATCGGTATCCTAGTACATGGACCAAATACTCGCTGTCCCGCGCGAGCGTTCCCGGATTGCAGCTCACATAGACGATGCGGGCCGGCGCGTCGGCCGGCAGCGCCTTGATCGCCTCCATCGCGCCGGCACGCGGCGGGTCGAGGAGCAGCTTGTCCCAGCGTCCATCGGAAAAAAGGCTGGCGACGTCCGCATCGTACAGATTGCCGACCCGGAACTCGGCGTTCCCGAGCCCGTTCAGCGCCGCGTTGGCACGGGCACGCTCGATCAGTCCCGCATCGGCCTCGATACCGACGACCCGACCGGCCCGCCGGGCGATCGGCAGGGTGAAGTTTCCGAGGCCGCAGAAAAGGTCGAGCACGCTTTCGCTCCGGTTTGGATCGAGCAGTTCCACGGCGCGTGTTACGAGCGCGCGATTCACCCCACCGTTCACCTGGATGAAATCGGTGGGAGCAAACTGCAGGCGCACGTCGAAGTCCGGAAGGTGATAAGCGAGCGTCGGCGGCGACGGTGGCCACAACGGATGCACGGTATCGAGCGCGCCCGGCTGCAGATAAGCGATCACACCCGATTGTTCCGCGAACGCCCGCAAGTGCTCGATATCCGCGGGCGTGAGCGCCTCGAGATGGCGGAACACCAGCGCGCACACGTCGTCGCCCGCCGAGGCCTCGATTTGCGGAAGGCGATCGGGGCGCGACAGGCGGGACACGAGATCGCGTAATCCGGGCAGCAGCGCGGCGAGGCGCGCGTCGAGGGTCAGGCAGTTTTCGAGCGGCGTTATATAAGAGCGGCGGCGCTCGCGAAATCCGACGAGGACGCCACCCTTCTTCGGAACATTACGCACGCCGAGCCGCGCCCGGCGTCGATAGTGCTGCGGCGATCCTTCGATCGGCGGGAGCCACCGCGCCGGCTCGACGCGTCCGACGTGCACCAACGTTTCCGCGAGCACGCGCTGTTTCGCACGCACCTGAGCCGGCGCACCGAGGTGCTGCAACGAACACCCGCCGCAGATCCCGTAGTGCGGACAAGGCGGCGTCGTGCGATCCGGACTCGGCTCGAGCACCTCGAGTACAGCGCCGGTGTCGTAGCGCGATTTCTTATTGTGGTATCGGAACCGCACACGTTCGCCCGGCAGCGCGCCTTCGATAAACGTCGTTTTGCCGTCAATACGCGCGACGCCGCGCGCATCGTGCGTGAGCGACTCCACCCACGCGACGGCGGTGTCCCCGCGTGGCGCACCGACGCGACCAGCCGGCGCGTCGACTCGGGAACGGACCTCAGGTTGTCGATTCATTCCAGGCGGCGAGAAATTCGTCGAAGTGCGGTTTGCCGGCGGCGCGCAAAACCGAGCGGACCAAGTCCGTCTCGCGCCGCCACCCGGCGTCGTCGAGATTGCCGCGCATCAGCTCGTAGCGAAGGTAGATTAGATAGGTATTGAGGGCATCGGTTTCGCAATAGTTTCGGATCGCATCGATTTCGCCCCGCTGATATTGATCCCACACGTGCGCTCCGCTCTTTCCGAGCTTGCCGGGGAAGCCGAGCATCACCGCGATTTCATCGAGCGGCGCCGCCGCGCGCACCTGATAGTTCGACAAGACGTCCATCAGATCGGTGTGCCGCTCGTGATACCGATTCAGGTAATTGTTGAACCGGAACGCTTGATCGTCACTGCCCGTTTCCCAATAGCGCGGCGCGGCGATGCCGTGCTTCAGCGCGCGGTAGTGCAACACCGGCAGGTCGAAGGTGCAGCCGTTCCACGTAACGAGCGTCGGCGTGTACTTTTCCACGCCGTCGAAGAAACGCCGAATCAGCTCCGGCTCGTCGGAGCCTGGCTCGCCGAGCGACCACACGCGAAGCGTATCCGCGTGCCGCAGCACGGCGGCGATGGCGACGACGCGATGCAAATGATGCCGCAGGAATTCCGAATCGCCGGTCTGCTCGCGGCGCTTCATCGCAAGCGCACGCGCGACATCGGCGTCGCTCAAGCCCTCCAGGCCATACAGCCGCCGTCCGGTGACAACGTCCGGGATGGTTTCGATGTCGAAAGCGAGTACGTTCATAAATTGATTATCGAGATTTCGTCCATCTCGTAGCCCCCACCCTAACCCTCCCCCGCCTTGCGGGGGAGGGAATCAGGTGACACGTTCAGTGCCGGAACACAGGGCCGCCAATCCTACCGGACAGCGACAGCGAGTTTCATTCAAATGCCGTCCGAACGAGAGCGTCCGCCTCTCGCCCCTCCCCCGCTTTGCGGGGGAGGGAAAGGGAGGGGGCTGCTGCCATTTCAAGCGCCCGCCAGATTTCATCAAGCACAGCGTCCAGGGTACGAAACACGTCGTCATCCCAAAAGCGCAACACCTTGAATCCATGAGCCGCAATCCGAGCGTCACGACGTGCGTCGTACGCTTTGCGCTCTTCGTGCTGACCACCGTCCAACTCGATCACCAGTCTCGCCTCAAGGCAAGCAAAATCGGCCACGTACCCAGCAATAGGCACTTGGCGGCGAAATCGATAACCGCCCATCTGGCGTTTTCGTAAGCGCTGCCACAAATAGCGCTCTGCGTCGGTCGGCTGATTTCTCAGAGCACGAGCGCGTTTCTGCGAGAGAGGGTTGCGCATTTGGAACTTTATGGGCCCGCATCGCTCACGCGTCGTCGCCGCTTCCCCGCTTTGAAGGAAAAGAACAAGTCTGCCCCACCGGCTATGACGGAAACACGCCGGTCGAGAGGTAACGATCGCCGCGGTCGGGAATGATGACGACGATCACGGCGTCAGCGACCTCGCGCGACAATCGCAGCGCCGCGCTCATCGCCCCGCCCGCGGAAATCCCGCAGAAGATCCCCTCTTCGCGCGCGAGGCGCCGCGTCGTTTCCTCTGCTTCCTGCTGCGTCACGTCGATGATGCGATCGACGCGCGACGCATCGTAGACCTTCGGCAAATATTCCTTCGGCCATGCACGAATACCGGCAATCGACGCGCCGGGCGCCGGCTGCACGCCGATGATCTGAATCGCGCGATCTTGTTCTTTGAGGAAACGCGACACCCCCATGATCGTGCCGGTCGTTCCCATCGAGCTCACGAAGTGCGTCACCCGGCCTTCGGTGTCGCGCCAGATCTCCGGTCCCGTTCCTTCGTAATGCGCGAGCGGGTTGTCCGGGTTGGCGAACTGATCCAGCACCAGCCCCTTCCCCTCCGCCTGCATCTGATGCGCCAAGTCGCGCGCGCCTTCCATGCCGGCCTGTCGCGACACCAGAATGATCTCCGCCCCGTACGCCTTCATCGCGGCGCGGCGCTCGGCGCTCATGTGCTCGGGCATGATCAGCACCATTCGGTAGCCTTTCATCGCCGCCGCCATCGCGAGCGCGATCCCGGTGTTTCCGCTGGTGGCCTCAATCAGTGTGTCGCCGGGCTTGATCGTCCCGCGCTGCTCGGCGCGCTGGATCATCGAGAGCGCCGGCCGGTCCTTCACCGAACCAGCCGGGTTGTTGCCCTCGAGCTTCGCGAGGATCGCGTTAGACGTGCGTCCGGGCAGGCGCTGCAGCTGCACGAGCGGCGTGTTGCCGACGAAGGATTCGAGCGTTTTCATGGATCGCAAACAGGTTTTCAGGCGTTAATGTACACGTTTGGCGGGGCGCTGAAAAAGCCGCTTCGAGGCCGACCGCCGGCTGGTTCGCAGGATGGGAGAACTGCCAGGCGGCGATTAGTCAATCGCCTCGACGTGCTCGAGCACCAGCTGAAGCGCCCGCGTGCCGCGGTATTCGTTGACGTCGAGGCGATACGCCGCGCGGATCCGCGCCCAATCCGGCGGCGCGCCGTCCGGGGCGAGATGAAAACCGATCGCCTCGACGCGCTTGCGGCTCTGCCGCAATACGAGCTTAACGTGCCGCTCGCCGACGATGCGCCGCTCCGCGACCTCGAACACACCGTCGAACAGCGGCTCCGGAAAGTGCTGGCCCCAGGGCCCGGCGTTGCGCAGCAACGCCGCAAGTTCCAGATTCAAATCCTCGTCCGTCAGCTCGCCGTCGCTCACGATGCGGCCGCGCAGATCGTCTTCCGCGACGCGCCGGCTCACCTCCTCGTCGAATGCGGAACGAAACTGCTCGAAGTGCGCGCTCGGCAGCGTGAGCCCCGCCGCCATCGCGTGCCCGCCGAGACGCGTGACGAGCCCGGGGTGGCGCGTCGCCACCGCGTCGAGTGTGTCGCGAATATGGAGACCCGGGATCGAGCGTGCCGACCCTTTCAGCTCCGTTTCGTTCCCGATCGCAAAGGCGATCACCGGCCGGTGGACCTCCTCTTTGATGCGCGAGGCGACGAGGCCGATGACGCCCTGATGCCAACTCGCGTCGAACAGGCAGAGCCCGCGCGGCAGCGCGGTACCGTCGTGACGAAGCGACCGCACCGCTGCGAGCGCCTGCTCCTGCATCTGCGCTTCGATCGACCGGCGTTCGCGGTTCAGCTCGTCGAGCTGGGCGGCGATCTCGAGCGCGCGCGCCGGATTCTCGGTGATCAGACACTCGATGCCGAGCGACATATCGGCGAGCCGGCCGGCGGCATTGAGCCGCGGCGCGACGCAAAACCCGAGGTCCGCTTCGTTCAGCCGCTCGCACGTCCGCCCGGCGACATTTGCGAGCGCTTGAATGCCGTGCGTGAGCCGTCCGGCCCGCATGCGCCCGAGTCCCTGCGCAACGAGGATGCGATTGTTGTGATCGAGCGGGACCAGATCGGCGACCGTTCCGAGCGCGACGAGATCGAGCCAGCGCGCGAGCTTCGGTTCGGGCAACTCGCGCTGCGCGAACCAGCCGGTATCGCGCAAATGCGCACGCAGCGCCGCCATCAGATAAAACGCGACGCCGACACCTGCGAGATGTTTGCTTGGAAACGCATCGCCCGGCTGGTTCGGATTCACGATCGCGTCGGCATCGGGAAGCCGCGCGCCCGGCAGATGATGATCCGTAATCAACACGCGAATACCGCGGTAACGCGCCGCCGCGACGCCGTCGACGCTCGAAATACCGTTGTCGACGGTGATGATCAAATCCGGCTCGCGCGTTGCGGCGAGCGCGACGATCTCCGGCGTCAATCCGTAACCGTACTCGAAGCGATTCGGCACCAGGTAGTCGACGTGCGCCGCGCCCATCTCGCGCAGCGCGCGCACCGTCAGCGCGCAGCTCGTCGCGCCATCGGCATCGAAGTCCGCGACGACCAAAATGCGGCCGCGCGCCGCGAGGATCTGTGCGAGCAGCAGAACGGCGCGGTCGATATCCTTCAGAAGCGTCGGCGCCAACAAACGGTCGAACGAGCGGTCGAGCTCTTGCGCGGTATAGATCTGACGCGCGCGATAGGTGCGGCGCAGCACGGGATGCAGATCGCCCGGAAGGCTGTCCGGGACGGTATCGTCGCTCACGCGACGAACGATTGTCTTGGTATTGGAGGTCATCGCGGGCCCGCTAAAGCAGCGAGCATACGATGTCGCGGCGGTTTCGCCTACGGGGTCGGGCGTCAGCGGTAAGCGCCGAGCGTCCGGCGGCGGCGCCACCAGCGCCGGGCCTGGCGCCGGCCGAGGCGAAAGCCGCGGCCGTTGTCGGCACACAACGTGACGCTATCGACAACACCGCCGCGGACAGCCGCGAGCAGCGGCGCGGTCCACTCGCGGTCGAACCGTTCGATGAACGCCGCCCACTGTCCCGGCTCGTTGTATTGCACGGCCGCGCGCGCTGTGTCGATCACCACCAGATGCGGCCCCGGCCGCTTTGCCTGTCGTTCCCAATCGGCGAAACTGAGCGGGCAGCCGCTGCTCGGCACTTCGCACAAACGCGCGAGCGCCAGGCTCACCGGTTCTTCGCTGTGGATCTCGACCCACTCCACCGCGTTGATATTCGGCAACCGCCCGCCGCCCCAGAACCAGAGACTATTGATCGGCAGCTCGCCGCGACTCTCGCGCTCGGCGTTGACCGAGGCGGTGTGCAGCAGAATTTGCATCTCGTTGAGCAAGGTGCGCCAGGCTCGGGCGTCTTTGCCTTGCGGCAGATAGGGATGGATGTCTTTACCGACCACGCGGGGCAGCGGCGTGGTCTGAATGCGCGCGGCGCGCGGCGGTTTGAAATACCAACGACCCGGCCGCGGGGCTTTGAGCAGCCAGCCCTTCTCGCCGTACGCTTCGATCAGCTCGGCGCTGAGGCGCGTCGCTTCTTCCTGCGTCAACGGTACGGCCTGCGCATCGAGCAGTACCAGCCGGTCGCGCTCGGGCCGCAGATGGACCGGATCGGCGCGCAGCCACCAACCTTTGTCGATAACGCCGAGATCGAGCGCGCGCGTCACGGCGGCGACGGGCAGATCTGCCTCCGCCGGCGCGTCGATGCCGAAGAGCGCGAAGATCTGTGCCTCCAGATCCCCTGCCGGCCCTTGAATGCGATCGGCGCGAGCAAGCGCAGTTTCGAGAGCGGGAGCGGTAGGAACGGCCGGATGTTCGGCGCGCGGATCGGCCGGAAGGCCGAGTAGACCGGGAATCAGCAAGGTCAGGGACCTGCCCGTCAAAGCAGAGGTATCGCCCAAGCCGATCGCCCGCAAAATCTAAATGCCTGTAGGAGCGGCGATTTTAGGAGAATTCCCCGAACGAAAACAGACGGCCCGCCTCGCTTCTGGCCTAAGTCTTGCAATACTTTAGGTAACGCCTTCATTTCTATCCCAAACAATGTCGATCGCCGAGCAGCGCAAGGACCGGGAAGTAAATCCGGCGCCGACGAGTCGCCCAGCGCCCAGCGAGCAATCCACTTCGCTCAGCTTCGCGCAGGCGCTCGCACGCTACCGCGCGTGGTGCGACGACGTTGCGGGCGCCATCGCCGAGTATCAGAACTGGATCGAACAGCAGGGACAGGCGGAGGGCGAGCAGGACCTGCGCATCTACGAGCTCGCCGAATCGCTCAAGTCCGAGCGCCTGCGCGTCGCGCTCGTCGCGGAATTCTCGCGCGGCAAGACGGAACTGCTGAACGCCATCTTCTTTTCGAGCTTCAAGCAGCGGTTGCTGCCGTCGACGGCCGGCCGCACGACGATGTGCCCGACCGAGCTTGGCTTCGACGAGAGCATCCCGCCGTCGATCCGGCTCTTGCCGATCGAAACGCGCAAGACCTCGACGACGATCTCCGAGTACAAGTCCACCCCGGTCCACTGGACGACCATCCACATTCTGCGGCCCAATTCGGCCGAGGAAGTACGGCAGGCGTTCCTGGAAGTCGTCCGCACGAAAAAAGTCAGCGCGTGGGAGGCGCAAGAGCTGGGCCTCTACACGATCCCGCCCGGCGGCAAGCGACCCTCGCCGGAAACGCAGGTCGAGGTGCCCGTGTGGCGGCACGCGATCATCAATTTCCCGCATCCGCTGCTGCGTCAGGGCCTGGTCGTGCTCGACACGCCCGGACTCAACGCCCTCGGTGCCGAACCCGAGCTCACGTATCGCATCCTGCCGGACGCCCATGCCCTCGTTTTCGTGCTCGCCGCGGACGCCGGCGTGACGAAGAGCGATCTCGAAGTGTGGCACAAGCACGTGATCGGCTCGCGCGGCGTGAGCACCGCAGGGCGCTTCGTCGTGCTGAACAAGATCGATATCCTCTGGGACGAGCTTCAGGACGAAAAGCTCGTGCGCGACACGATCGCGCGGCAGGTCGACGAGACCGCACGCAACTTGAACGTGACACCGCAGAACATCTTCGCCGTCTCCGCGCAAAAGGCGCTCGCGGGCCGCGCGAACAACGACGCGGCGCTCCTCGAACGAAGCGGCATCACGCGGCTCGAAAGCACCATTGCGCAGGAAATCCTTCCCGCCAAGCACGAGCTGATGCGCAGCAAAGTGATCTACGAAGTCAGCGGCCGCCTGCGCGACAGCCACAGCTTGCTGCAGGCACGAGTCGCGGCGGCCGACAAGCAGCTGAGCGACCTGAAACAGCTCGGCGGCCGCAACCTCGACGCCATCCACAAGATGGTGAACCGCATGCGCGAGGAAAAACAACGGTACGACCGCGAGCTCAAAGGCTTCGAGACGACGCGACTCGCGCTCGCGGAAAAAGCAAAAGGCCTGCTCGCGCCGCTAAGCCTCGCGAGTCTCGACTCGCTGATTCAGGAAACGCGGGTCGACATGCACGAAAGCTGGACGACGCATGGGCTGAAACAAGGCATGCGCACATTCTTCAGCGGCACGCGTGCGCGCCTGGAGGACGTCAGCCGTCGCGCCGACGCCCTCAAGCGCGAGATCGAAACGATCTACGGCCGGCTGCACGCCGAATACGGGTTCACCCGGCTGCAACCGGCGCAGCTCTCGCTCCTCCAATACGTCATCGAGTTCAATCGTCTCGAAGAGAAGGCCGACGCCTTCCGTGAAAGCCCGGTCACGGTGATGACCGAGCAAAGCTTCGTGATCAAGAAATTTTTTATCACGCTGGTTTCCGAAGCGCGCCGGCTCTTCGATGAGTGCAACAGGAGCGCGATGGCGTGGTTCCACGCACTCGTGAAGCCTTTGTACACACAGCTGCAGGACCATCGCGCGGCGATCGACACTCAGCTCGAGAACCTGCGGAAGATCCACAAGAACATGGATACGCTCGGCGCGCAGATCGCCGATCTCGAGGCCGTGCGGCAAGGGTTGAACGGCGAGATGCAGCTCCTCGGCGGCCTGCTCGAGCGTATCCAGCGTCCGCTGCTTTGAAGTCTGCCTTCAACGCGAAGGACGCAAAGGGAGCAAAATAAAATCAGGCTAACCGCAGAGGACGCGGAGGACGCGGAGGAAAGCGCAGTTGTAAAGTTGAAACGCAAAGGACGCCAGGACGCGAAGGAACGCAGTAAAGTCCGGTTAAAACATCTACGAACGAATCCCAAACAGGCTGTCATTGGGCACGTAGACGCTACGTTCGCCCCTCCCATCCCTCCCTGCACCCGGTGACGTGCAGAGATGCACTAATCGCGGGAGCGCAGGATGCACGGAGCGATTAGACGGTTGAGGTGGGAATCTGAGATAGGTTAGATAGGTTCTAGTAAAGGCTTAAGGAATTTCAAGAGAAGCGAAGCAATCCCGGTGTATTGCCGATGTTCCAGAGATTGCTTCGTCGCTTCGCTCCTCGCAATGACAGTTCATCTAGTTCGCCTGATTTTACCTTTGCGCCTTCGCGTCCTTTGCGGTGAGAAATTTAGTTCTATATTTTTGCCCGGTTAATCTGCTTTTGTCTTTTGGTTTCTTTGCGTCCTTTGCGTTCAGAGTAAATGTCTCGGAGTTTTCCGGCGACAAGCGAGTCGGCTATGCGGTGAGTTTTACTCGAATCTTTCCTTTGCGTCCTTGGCGTCCTTTGCGGTAAGAAATGACTTTTATATTTTTTCCTCTGCGTCCTTCGCGTCCTCTGCGGTTAACCTGCTTTCATTTTTGGTCTCTTTGCGTCCTCCGCGTCCTCTGCGGTTAACCTGCGCCTTCGCCTACCCACGCGACCAGGCGTTCGGCGATCCGATCGAGCGGCAACACTTCACTCGCCCCACCCTCGCGGATCGCGCGATCCGGCATTCCGAAGACGAGGCTCGTCGCTTCATCCTGCGCGACCGTGAGCGCGCCGCGACGGCGCATCGCGGCCATGCCACGCGCACCGTCGCCACCCATGCCGGTCAGGATGATTCCCATGCCGTTCGCCTGCGCCGCCAGCGCAACCGAATCGAACAAGACGTCGACCGAAGGCTTATGCAAATTGACCGGTTCGCCGTCGTACACGCGCACCTGATAGCCGCTGGCGGTTCGGGTGATTTCGGTCTGCTGCCCGCCCGGTGCGACGAGCGCGAGGCCGGGTTGAAGTCGATCCCCATCCTGCGCCTCCCGCACGGCGAGCGCGCACGTATCGTTCAAGCGTTCGGCGAAGTATGCCGTGAAGCGCGGAGGCATGTGCTGCACGATCACGATCGGCGGGACGGTGCGCGGCAACCGCTGCAGAATCTCGGCGATGGCCTGCGTGCCGCCGGTCGATGCCCCGATGGCGATCACACCGTGCTCGCGCCGTCTTGCCCCGGCGGCGACGAGCGGCGTGCGCAGCGGTAACCGCGACGTCGTTCGACCGACATGCGCTTGCGCCGCTGCGCGAACCTTGGCGCGTAGCTCGGCGGAAAGCGCGGCAAGCGAGTCGCGCGGGTCGCCCTGCGGCTTCGCCACGACATCGACGGCGCCGAGATCGAGCGCGCGGAGCGTCGCGGTCGCCCCATGCCGCGTCAGCGAGGACACCATGACAACCGGCATCGGTCGCAGCCGCATGAGGTTTTCGAGAAATTTGAGCCCGTCCATGCCCGGCATCTCGACGTCGAGCGTGAGGACATCGGGCTCCAACCGCTTGATCTTCTCGCGCGCCGTATAGGAATCGGGCGCGGTGCCGATCACCTCGATCCCATCGTCCTCGGCGAGAATCGCGCTCAGCAGTTGACGCATCAGCGCCGAATCGTCGATCACGAGCACGCGGATCTTGCGCCCACCGTCGGCCGCCGCGCGGCGAGAGGCTTCGGGGGCGCTCGTCATCAGAAAAGCTCCACGTCTCCGTCGAGTTTCTGCTTCTTGAGGCTGATGAGGTACACCATTTCCTCTTCGGCGGTGCGCTGCGCCTCCTGCTGGCCGAGATATTTGACGAACACACGGCTGGTGTCGGTGTAGAACAGCACCCGTCGCGGCTGATAACCGCCAACATCCTCCTTCACGATCGGGATCTGCTCGCCGCTCAGAAATTTCCGTACGAACTCGATGTTGCGCTGCGGCACGCCGCTCGCGCTCTCGCGGATTTTCAAGACATGTCCGCCGCCAAAGATCTTCGCGCGAAAATGCTTGCGGCTCGCGCCGAGCTTCATCAGATCGCTGATCAGGAGCTCCATCGCGTACACGCCGTAGCGCGCGCTGTTCGGGTTTGTCGGGTCGATTCCGTCCGGCAGCATGAAATGATTCATGCCGCCGATGCAGCTCTCAGGATCGTAGAGGCAAGCGGCGATACACGAACCGAGGACGGTATCGATCGCCAGCGGCTCGCGGCTCGCGCGCAGGCCGCCGATATGAATGCGCACTCGCGGTACTTCCGCTTCGCCGGGCGGCGCGACTTCGGTACTCGGCGTCAGGGGGGCGCCCATATCATGTCCTCTCTTGGTTCTGATACACGCTCTGGCTGACGTGGCGGAGCTTACTTTCCGCCCCGATCAGTGATTCGGAATGACCGAGAAACAGATAGCCGCCGGGCCGGAGCAGTTGCGTCATCCGATCGATCAGCCGGCGCTGCGTCGGGCGATCGAAGTAAATGATGACGTTGCGGCAGAAGATGGCGTCGAACGGGCCGCGCATCGGCCACGGATCATCCATGAGATTCAGCCGCCGGAAACGAATGAGATCTTTCAGCGAGCTCTTTGCCTGCACCCAGCCGGCGTTGCCGCCTTCGCCTTGATAAAAATACCGATGACGCAGCTCCACCGGGATGCGCTCGGCCTGTTCGCTCGTGTATTCCCCTTCTTCGGCATGCGCCAGCACGCGCGTGTCGATGTCCGTCGCGAGAATACGGATGTCCCACGGCTCCTGCGGCGGAAACGCTTCGCGCACGGCGATTGCGAGCGTGTAGGCCTCCTCGCCCGTCGCGGACCCGGCGCTCCACAAGCGAACGCGGCGTTGTCCCGCCGATGCGCGCGCGCGAATTTCCGGAAACACGTGTTCCGATAAGAATCGGAAATGGTGCGGCTCGCGGAAGAAGTCGGTCTTGTTCGTCGTGATGCAATTGATCATCTCGACGAGCTCCTGACCGTCCGGATCGTCTTCGGTCAGAAGCTGATAGTAATCGGCGAAGCGCTCCAGCCGATGATGCCGCAGCCGTTTCGCCAGGCGCGCGTAGACGAGCGCGCGCTTATGATCCGACAGCGCGATGCCGGTGTGCGAGTGGATGAAATCGCGCAGTTGCCGGAATTCGGCATCGGTGAGGTTCATCGCCGGTTGCGCGGCGGTCAATGGCGCCGATGAAGCTTGCATATCGGTGCACGTGTGCGCGAGCGCTCGGCTAGAACTCCGTCCAGTCGTCGTTCGATCCGGCCGCTCGACGCGGCCGCAAGGGCTGCACCTTGTTATCCGTGGTCGCAGAGATCTTTGGCGATTCGGCCGGCTTGGGCGACGTCGTCGACCCCGCCTTCGCCGGCAGCGGCGTCGGCGGTTTTGCCGCGAGCGTCGCGGCCATCGGTGCGCGCGCGCTGCCGGAGAACCGGAATTGCATGACAAATCGGCGCAGATGATCGGCCTGCGACGCGAGCGATTGGCTCGTGCTCGCCAGCTCCTCGACCTGCGCCGCGGTCGACTGCGTCGAGGTATCCATGTGCACGATCGCCCGATTAACCTGCTCGATACCGGACGCCTGCTCCTGGCTCGAAACGTTGATCTCCGAAACGAGCTCGGCGACGCTCTTCACTTTCGCGACGATGCCTTCAAGCTTGGTGCTGGTGATGCCGACGAGATGCGTCCCGTCGCCCACTTTCTCGACGCTGTCGCTGATCAGCGCCTTGATTTCCTTCGCCGCCTGGGCGCTGCGCTGCGCGAGACTACGCACTTCCGATGCGACGACCGCGAACCCGCGCCCGTGCTCGCCGGCGCGCGCCGCTTCGACGGCTGCGTTCAGCGCGAGCAAATTGGTCTGGAACGCGATCTCGTCGATGACGCCGATGATGTCGGCGATCTTGTTGCTCGCTTTGTTGATCAGATCCATCGATCGCTGCAGCGACGCAGCCATGTTGACGCTCTCGCTCGCCGCGGTGGCGGACTCGGCCGCGAGCTTGTCCACCTGCAGCGCGTTGTCGGCGTTGTGCTTCACCGTGCTCGTCATTTCCTCCATGGACGCCGCCGTCTCTTCGAGCGAGCTCGCCTGACTTTGCGCCGACGCCGACAGCTTCTCGCTTGCCGAATTGAGCTCCTGCGAGCTGCGGTAGAGCTGCTCCGCCGTCTCGCCCACGTGCTGCAGGTTGTCGTTCAGCCGCTGCGCCATCGTGTTGACCAGGCCGGCGAGCTCGGCGATTTCGTCCTGCCGATATGCGTCGGTGGCGACGGTAACGGTCAGATCGCCTTCGCTCAAGCGCTTCAAGTCGCCGTGCAGCCGCCGAATCGGGCGACTCACGAGATGATCGACGTAATATGCGATACCGATCATCGTCATCAGCGCGAGAATAAACATCACCGCGCTCACCGCGCGTGTATCGCGGTGGGCGCCACGAATCTTGCCGAGCTCCGCTTCGTAGCCGGCGATCGCCTGCTCCATGCCGCTCGCGCCGCGCGCCTGCAGGAGCTGCGAGCGCCCGTTCTCGGCGTACTGCACCATGCGTTCCATGTTGTAGAAACCAACCGCTCCTCCGATCGCGAGCGCAACGTAAACAGCGCCGCTTGCGATCAGCAGCTTCGTTCGAAGCCGTAGTCCGTTTCCGTGTACGGTGCTCATGCGTGTTCTCCGGCTCCTGCGGTTGCCTTAGGCGGCGGCTTCGGCGGCCTGCGCGAGCGTCTCGGGATTGACCAGTTTGTTCACGTCGAGAAGGATCAACAGTTTATCGTCCACCTGGGTGAGGCCCTGAATGAACTGCCGGTTCGCGTGCCCTTCGAACTCGGGAGGATTGCGGCGCTGCTCGGCGCTCAGGTTGATCACATCGCTCACCGCATCCACCACGAGCCCCGCGAGGCGCCCGCCGACATTCACGACGACGATCACCGTGGAAGCGTCGTAAGTACCTTCGGTCAGGTTGAACCGCAGGCGCAGGTCGATGATCGGCACGATGGTCCCGCGCAGGTTCAGCACGCCTTTGATGTAACGCGGCGAATTGGGCAGCGGCGTCACGCGCGTCCAGCCGCGGATCTCCTGCACTTGCGTGATAGCGAGCCCGTAGTCGAGCCCGTCGAGCCGGAACGTGAGATATTGCTCGACGTCCTGCGCGAGCGGCGCCCCGGTAACGGCGGATATTTCTTGCATGGGATCCCCTCCTTCTTCTTCAATGCAGCGCGGGCGATCCGACGCCCCGCGGCTGATGTAATGCCGCACCCAAGCTGGCGGCAATGAGCGGATGGTGCGCAAAACGGACGAGACTCCCCGCGTCGAGAATCAGCGCGACCGTGCCGTCACCGAGAATCGTCGCCGCCGAAATGCCTTCGATCCGCTGGCAATGCGGTTCAAGACTCTTCAGCACGACTTGCTGTTGATCGAGCAACTCATCCACGAACAACCCGGCACGCTTGCCGTCCGCCTCGACGATCACGACGATGCCGTCGGCGAGCGACGCGGCGTCCGCGCGCGCGTTGAACAATCGATCGAGCCGCAGCAGCGGCAAGTAGTCGCCCCGCACCTCGACGATTTCCGGGCTGCCCGCCGGCTGGCTGACACGTTCGGGGCGAATGCGAAGCGTCTCGACGATCCAGGCGAGCGGAAGAATGTAGACCTCGGCGCCGACGCGCAGCCGCATGCCGTCGACGATCGCCAGCGTGAGCGGCAGGCGAATCGTGAAGCGCGTTCCGCGGCCGGGCGTGGACGTGACCTCTACGCCGCCGCCGAGACTGCGGATGTTGCTGCGCACGACGTCGAGCCCGACGCCGCGGCCGGAAACGTCGTTGATGGTCCGCGCCGTCGAAAGGCCGGGAAGAAAAATCAATTCATCGATCTGCGCCGGTTCGAGTTGCGCCTCCGGCGCGACCAGCCCGAGGCTGCGCGCCTTTTCGAGAATGCGGTCTCGATTCAAGCCGCGGCCGTCGTCTTCGGCTTCGATGACGACGTTTCCGGATTTGTGATACGCGGTGAGGCGCAGCGTACCGTGCGCAGGCTTTCCTGCCGTGACTCGCTCCTCGGGCGGCTCGATGCCGTGATCGATGCTGTTGCGCACCAAATGGATCAGCGGATCGCTGACGCGCTCGATGATCGTCTTGTCGAGCTCGGTGCGCTCGCCGCTGATCTCGAGCTCGACCTGTTTGCCGAGCGTCGTCGCGATGTCGCGCGCGAGCCGCGGCAACCGCCCGAACACGAAACCGATCGGCAGCATACGTATGCCGAGGACGGCGTCCTGAAGATTGCGGGTGTGCCGCACGAGCTGTGCGATGCCGGCCTGAAACCGCGGGATGTGGTCGGGAGTGAAATCTTCGGCGATCTGGCTCAGCATGGTCTGCGTAATCACGAGCTCGCCGACGATATCCACCAGGCTGTCGACCTTGGCGGTCGCCACGCGAATCGACGACGCCGATCGATCGTCGGTCTTCGCCGGGGCGTCGGCAGACGCCTGAGCGGGCGATGCAACGAGCGGCTGGATGTCGAGATCGCACTCTCCCGCCACCCACGCGAACACGTCGTCGATCACTTCGCGCGCGACCGCTTGCGAGAGCGTGAGCTCCCACGCCAGATAGCACTGCTCGGGTTCGAACGCGCTCCAGTCGGGCACGCGTTCTGTGTCGGCATTCACGCTAACCGGGCCGAGATCGGCGAGCGTACGCAGGATACGGAGCGGATCGTTGCCGGTATGGAAAAAGCGCGCATGCGGTCGAAACCGGATTTTCCAGCCGCTGCCGTTCGCGGCGCTCGGTGCAATCGGCGCCGCGACCGTCGGTTCTGCGGCGGACTGTGCGCGCTCCAGTTCCGCGCGCAGCGCCGCCGCGGCCGCCGGCACCGGCGCCTGGCGGCGCGCGGCGTCGAGCATCTCGCGCAAGCAATCCACCGCGCGGAGCAGCAGATTCAGCGTCGCGCGATCGAGCGCGCGCCGCCCCGCGCGCGCTTCATCGAGCAGCGATTCCAGCACGTGCGCGAACTCCGCGACGTGATGAAAGCCGAAGGTACCGCTGCCGCCTTTGATCGAATGGGCCGCGCGGAAAATGCGATTTACCCGATCCGCGTCCGGGTCGGTCCAAGGCCGATCGCCGGCGCGCACGAGCAGCCGCTCGATCTCGAGCAGCTCGACCTCCATGGCGGCGACGCCTTCGAGACTCTCCTCGAAGAACGTCGAATGAAACCGGCTGAGGTCGATGGCCACGGCCTACCCCAGCACTTTTTTCACGACGTTGACCAGCTGCTCCGGATTGAAGGGTTTGACGATCCAGCCGGTCGCGCCGGCGCTCTTGCCCTGATCGCGCTTGTCCGCCTGCGACTCCGTCGTGAGCATCAGGATCGGCGTGAACTTATAGGTATCGAGCGTGCGCAGCGACTTGACCAACGTGATGCCGTCCATGTTCGGCATGTTGACGTCGCAAATCACGAGATCGACTTTGCGGTCGCGAGCGAGCTTGAGCGCTTCGGCGCCGTCGCTCGCTTGAATCACGTCGTAGCCGGCGCTGTTCAGCGTGAAGCTGATCATCTGCCGCATGGAAGCGGTGTCATCGACCGTCATGATAGTTGCCAAAATATCCTCCTTCTCCGTCAGAACAATTCAACCGACGGACCGTTGCTGGGTGCACCGACCGCACGCAGCTTGCGCAGCGCCACGTCGCTCGACGCGGCCTGCGGATCGGTCGCGGGTTCGGTCTTTTCCGGTTTTTCCGCCGGCGCCGACTCTTTCTGCGGCAGCAGGTTTTTCCCCGCCGCCATGGTTTCCTGCATCAGGTGAAACAGCGTGCGACGCAGCTCGTCCATCGGCTCCAGCATGTTCCGCAGCTTCTGGCTGGTGATGTCGTGAAACTGCAGCGACACCACCACGTTGTGCACGTCTTGCGCGATCTCGCGGCTGATCGTGTTGATGCGCCCGACGGTCTCCGCGACTTCGCGGTTCTTGCCTTCCAGTGAACGCGTCAGCGCGATGACGTCTTCTTTGATCTTGAGCGCGTGCTCCATGTCGGCCGCCGACAGGTTGCGCATGTCGCCGTAGGTCTTGTGCAATCCGGCTTTGACCGCCTTCAGATGCTGGCGAATACGGTCGCTGAATTCGTGGGAACGCTGCGACAGCCGCCGCACCTCGGACGCGACGACCGAGAATCCGCGGCCATGCTCGCCGACGCGCGCGGCTTCGATGTCGGCATTGAGCGCGAGCAGGCTCGTTTGGTCGGCGAGCTTTTCGACGTCGAGCAGGAATCCGTCGATCGCCTGCGTACGGTTCTGCACGCCGTCGAGTTCCTTCACCATCTGCACCGAGAGGTCCGCGACGCGCACGACCTCGTCGGCCATCTTCGTGAGCCGCTCGTCGGATACGCGGATGAAGTCCGTCAACGATTGCGGCGCGCCTTCGCGCGCTCCGCCCTGCGTGCCTTCGAGCAGTTCCATCGCTTCGCGCGCCTGCAGCGTCGCTTTGTTGATGACCGCTTGGAAACTGCTCGAAATCGTGTTCGCCGCGGTCTCGGTGTGATGCACGACGGCGTGGATCTCTTTACGCAGCACGAGCGCGGCCTCGCTATAGCGGTGGGCGACATCGACCCAACGGCGCAGCAGGTCCTCCAGGCGCCGACGATGGTTCTCCGTTTCCATCGCTTTCAGAATCTGGTCCACGGGCGGAATCGGCGCCACTTCGGGCGGCTTCGCGAGCAGCTTCTCGATCTCCTCTTCCGCGCGCGCTGCATCGTAGCTTGGCGCCAACGGCTGCCAGGCATCAGCGCTCTTCAGGCTGCGGCGCTTGAGCGCAATACCGATGATCAAAACAACGGCGATGACAGTCGCACAACCGCTTCCGGCCGCGACGCTCAACGGCACGAAGGGAAGCGTCCACGCCCACGAGCCGACCGCGGCGACGCTCGCCCACAACCACCAACGACCCGGTAGCGGCAACGTGATCACGCGGGCAATTCCAGCGCGTCGGTGAGCCCGAGCGCTTGCGCCGCGCCGTGCAAGACCGGACTGACGGACCGCCAGCGCGGCTGCAGCCCACGCGCCTGCGCGGCTCGCCGGAACGCCACGAGCAGTTGCAGGAACGCGCCATCGAGCCGCTCGACCCGCTCGGCTTCAAGCTCGAGCGGCAGCGAACGGATCAGCGCCTCATTTAACTTTTCGCGTGCCGCGGCCGCATGGCTCACGTCGAGGCCGCCCTCGAAATGCACCTCGGTACGATCGGCATGGCACGTCAAATTTATTAAATGCATCGAAGCCCCTAACCTGCGGGTCTTTTAGCTGCCCTTCCCTCTGTGCTCCGACGAAATTCCTTTTTCCCCATTAAGTAAAGCAACAGATATGCCAAATAACAGGTAAAAGAGGGGGATCGGCGACGGACGAAAAACCGGCGCCGCTTGGCCTAGCGGCTAGGAGCCTAAATCAGAAAGGAAAACCGGACAGGCGCAACCGCGCACCCGACGGCGAGCGTTAGCGGGAGGCTCGGCGGTTCAGCAGTACGGCGTTTTGAATCGACTCGTCAGGACATCCGCGCCAGGATCGCGCGCTCGACGGCGGCTGCCTCGGCGGGCACGCGCACAACGGGGGATGTGTTGTGCTTGATCGCGATATCCGGATCTTTGAGCCCGTGGCCCGTCAGCGTGCACACGACACGCCGTGCCGATGGGATGCGACCGGAACGCAGATCGCGCAGCGCCCCGGCAATGGAAATCGCGGACGCGGGCTCGCAATAAATGCCTTCGCGCTCCGCGAGTAGGCGCTGCGCGGCGAGGATTTCCTCGTCCGTGCACTCCGCAAACCAGCCGTTCGAGGTCTTTTGCGCTTCCCAGGCTTTATCCCAAGATTGCGGATGCCCGATGCGAATGGCGGTCGCGATGGTTTCCGGATTGTCGATCATCTTTCCGCGCAGGAACGGCGCGGCACCGCTCGCCTGATAACCGACCATGATGGGGCGGCTCTTGGCGACGCCGTCCGCCTGGTATTCGCGATACCCCATCCAGTAGGCACTGATGTTGCCGGCGTTACCGACCGGCAGGCAGTGATAATCGGGCGCGCCGCCGAGCGCATCGACGATCTCGAACGCCGCGGTTTTCTGGCCCTGCAGGCGATAAGGGTTGATCGAGTTGACGATCGTGACCGGCGTGCGCGTTGCCATTTGCTTCACGAGCTGCATACCGGCGTCGAAGTTACCCTCGATCTGCAATACGACGGCACCATGCACCATCGCCTGCGCCAGTTTGCCGAGCGCGATCTTGCCTTCGGGGATCAGAACGAAGCACGCGATACCGGCGCGCGCCGCGTAGGCGGCAGCGGACGCGGAGGTGTTGCCGGTCGAGGCGCAGATGATTGCGCGCGCGCCCTCTTCGACCGCCTTGGTGACCGCCATCGTCATGCCGCGATCTTTGAACGAGCCCGTCGGGTTCAAGCCTTCGAACTTCACGTAAAGCTCGACTTCGCCGGGAAGGTCGCGCGGAATGTTGTGCAGCCGAATGAGCGGCGTATCGCCTTCACCCAACGTGATGACGCGCGTCGCGGCGCTCACCGGCAACCGCGCCCGATATCGTTCGATGATGCCGCTCGATCGTGCCGTCATATCAGTGCCAATCCGATCGCAAATGTTCGAGACGGATGCGGACAACGCGGCCGTGAATCGCGGAGAGCGCCTCGATGCGGGCGATCGCCGTCTCCATGCTGCGCTCGCGCACCGGGTGCGTGAGGATGATGATGGGTACCATGTTTTCGCCCTGCGCGCTCTCTTTTTGCAGGATCGCTTCGATGCTGATGCCGAGATCGCCGAGGATGCGCGTGACATCCGCCAGCACGCCCGGCCGGTCTTCGGCGTGCAGGCGCAGATAGTACGACGTGCGGACGTCTTGTATCGGCAGAATCGGCAAATCGACCAGCGCATCCGGCTGGAACGCGAGATGCGGCACGCGGTTGGTCGGATCGGTCGTCAGCGTGCGCACGACATCAACGAGATCGGCCACGACCGCGGATGCGGTCGGCTCGGCGCCCGCGCCGGCGCCGTAGAATAGCGTCGGCCCGACCGCGTCGGCCTTGACGAGGACGGCGTTCATCGCGCCGTCGACGGCTGCGAGCAGCCGGCGCTCCGGAATGAGCGTCGGGTGAACGCGCAGCTCGATACCCGCGGCGTCGCGCCGCGCGATACCGAGCAACTTCAATCGATAGCCGAGCTCCTCGGCGTAGGCGACGTCGGTACGCGTGACGCCGGTGATGCCTTCGACGTACACGTCTTTGAACTTGAGCGGAATGCCGAACGCGATCGCGGAAAGAATGGTGAGCTTGTGCGCGGTGTCGATGCCTTCGACGTCGAAGCTCGGGTCGGCTTCGGCGTAGCCGAGACGCTGCGCTTCCTTCAGCACCTCGGCGAAGTCCGCGCCGCGGTCGCGCATCTCGCTCAGAATGTAATTCGTCGTGCCGTTGATGATGCCCGCCAGCCACTCGATCCGGTTCGCGGCGAGCCCTTCGCGTATCGCCTTGATAATCGGAATGCCGCCGGCAACGGCGGCCTCGAACGCAACCATCACGCCCTGCGCCTGGGCGGCACGAAAGATTTCGTTTCCGTGAAGCGCGATCAGCGCTTTATTCGCCGTGACCACGTGCTTGCCCGCCGCGATCGCTTGCAGCACGAGCGTCCGCGCGGGCTCATACCCGCCCATGAGCTCGACCACCACCTCGATCCGGGGATTGTTGACGACTTTCTCGGCGTCATCGACGAGATCGATGCCATCAGTCGGGCACGCGCGTTTCTTCGATAAATCCCGCGCCGCCGCTTGAATCACGTCGATACGCCGCCCGGCGCGGCGCGTGATTTCCTCACGATTGCGCGAAAGCACGGTGATGGTGCCGCTGCCGACGGTGCCGAGACCGAGCAGGCCGACGCGAACGGGCTCCGCGGCGGTTTCGCGCGGAGTCGGTTTGGACAGGGAACGACTCATGCGCCGCGCTTGAGGTCGACGAGCAGGTGTTCCCGCCGGAACACGTCACGCAGGCTGCGAATCGCCTGACGCGTGCGGTGCTCGTTCTCGATGAGCGAGAAGCGCACGTACTCATCGCCATACTGGCCGAAGCCGATGCCCGGCGACACCGCGACTTTCGCTTCGGCGAGCAGCTTCTTCGAAAATTCGAGCGAGCCCATGGCACGGTAGGGCTCGGGAATGCGCGCCCACACGAACATCGTCGCCCGGGGCTTATCGACCGGCCAGCCGGCGCCGAACAAACCGTTGCACAAAACGTCGCGGCGTTTTTGATATGTGCGGCGAATCTCCTCGACGCAGTCCTGCGGACCTTCGAGGGCGAGTATCGCCGCGACCTGAATGGGTGTGAACGTGCCGTAATCGAAATACGATTTGAGCCGGGCGAGCGCGCCCACCAGCTTTTCACTGCCGCACATGAAGCCGATACGCCAACCCGGCATGTTGTAGCTCTTCGAGAGCGTGAAGAACTCGACCGCGATGTCCTTCGCCCCGGGCACCTGCAGGATCGAGGGCGCGGCGTAACCGTCGAACACGATATCGGCATACGCCAGATCGTGCACTACCCAAATGTTGTTCTCGCGTGCGATCGCGATCACTTTCTCGAAGAATGCGAGATCGACGCACTGGGTCGTCGGATTCGCCGGGAAGTTGAGCAAGAGCATCTTCGGGCGAGGCCAGGAATCGCGGATCGCCTTTTCGAGCTCGGCGAAGAAATCGACCTCGGGCGTGAGCGGCACGTGACGGATGTCCGCACCGGCGATCACGAATCCATACGGGTGAATCGGATACGCCGGGTTCGGGACCAGCACCGCGTCGCCGCGCTCGACGGTCGCGAGCGCGAGATGCGAGAGACCTTCTTTCGACCCGATCGTGACGATCGCTTCCCGCTCCGGATCGAGCTCGACGTTGAACCGACGCTTGTACCAGTTGGTAATGGCGCGACGCAGACGCGGGATACCGCGTGAGACGGAGTAGCGGTGCGTATCTTCACGATGCACCGCCTCGCACAGCTTTTCTACGATATGTTTAGGCGTCGGACCGTCCGGATTGCCCATCCCGAAATCGATGATGTCCTCGCCGCGCCGGCGTGCCTGAGCCTTCAAGTCATTGACGATATTGAAGACATACGGCGGCAGCCGCTTGATTCTCGGAAATTCTTCCATTTGTTACTTTGCTTTGGCCGGTGGGATAGTATTATCCGGCTCTATCTGATTGCGCCGTAACCATTATAGGGTTTCACCGGGCGAACGGAAACCGCTGCCGTAGTTACGGTCGTACATTGCCATGAAGATTCAACTCGAAAGCGGCGCGGGCCGGAACATCATCCGCTCCTACACGGCCGGCCGTATCACCGTGAATCAGGAGGTTTTCACGGGCAGCCTGATCGTGACGCCGGACCGGATAATCGGCGATTGGCGCCCCCAGGCCTTCGCCGATCTCACCGCCGCCGACTTCGACACGATCTCCCGCCTTAACCCGGAGGTTGTCCTGCTCGGAACCGGCGCCCGCCTGCAGTTTCCCGCCCCGGCCCTTACGCGGGTAATGGTCGTGGCGAATATCGGATTCGAAGTAATGGATACCGGCGCCGCCTGCCGCACTTATAACGTACTAATGGCGGAAGGCCGGACGGTGGTCGCGGCGTTGTTGCCGATAGAGTGAGTAAGATTTCTTCGAACATCTCCCTCTCCCTTTCAGGGAGAGGGTTGGGGTGAGGGTGGAACGTTGTCGCCCTGACCCTCATTCTTCTCACACGCTGCACGTGCCGAAGATTGCCAACCTCACCCTCATCTCCCGCAGTAGGCAGGAGAGGGGGGTTTCATATATCGGAGCCGGAGCGCGCTGCGGCGCGTACGCTCCCCTCACCCTCATTCCCTCTCCCACTGATGTGGGAGAGGGAGGCGAGCCGGAGCGCGCTGCGGCGCGCGCTCTAAAATAACGAGTCGACGGAGAACCCCGCGCGTTCGAGGATGACCCGCAGGCGCTTCAACGCCTCGACCTGAATCTGCCGCACGCGTTCGCGTGTGACGCCGATATCGGCTCCGACTTCTTCGAGCGTCGAAATTTCCCGGCCGTTCAAGCCAAAGCGGCGCTCGACGACTTCGCGCTGCTTGTCGTTGAGCTCGTTCAACCAAGACTCGATCAACCCCTGAAGGTCTTCACGCTGCTGCGCCTTCTCCGGATCGAGGGTGCGCTCGTCGGCGATGGCATCCAGCAGGGAGCGATCCGGGTCGTCGTCGAGCGGCGCGTCGACCGACGCGAGCCGCTCGTTCAGACCCAGCATGCCCTTCACGTCCTCGATCGGCTTATCGAGGAGCTGCGCTACTTCTTCCGGCGTCGGCTCGTGATCGAGCTTCTGCGACAGGTAGCGGGCCGCACGCTGGTAGATGTTGATCTCTTTCAGCACGTGAACCGGCAGGCGAATCGTGCGCGTCTGATTCATGATGCCGCGCTCGATGGTCTGGCGTATCCACCATGTGGCATAAGTCGAGAAGCGAAACCCGCGCTCGGGGTCGAATTTCTCGACCGCGCGGATGAGGCCCAGATTGCCCTCCTCGATGAGGTCGAGCAGCGCGAGGCCGCGGTTCATGTAACGCCGCGCAATCTTCACGACCAGGCGGAGATTGCTTTCGATCATGCGTCGGCGCGCGGCGGCGTCGCCCCTTTGGGCCTTGCGCGAGTAATAGACTTCTTCCTCGGCGGTTAACAGCGGCGAAAACCCGATTTCCTTGAGATAAAGACGGGTCGCATCGGCCTGGACGTAACTGTCCTCGCGGCTCGTCTCGCTCTCTTCCGCTTCCGCGGTTTCGACGGCCGCTTCGGGCTGCTCCTCCTCGGCCTCGGCGTCGGCTTCGGACTCTTCTGCGGCAGGAGTCTCTTCCTCCACCTCCTCTACCGCTTGCGGCAACGGCTTGTCGTCCTCAGGCGAGGTCTTGCCCTTCTTGCGCGATTGCGAAGGTTTACGTGCCATTGTTTACTTTTTCGGAAGGAATCCTAGTGGATCGACGGGTGTACCTCGCCGTCGGATTTCGAAGTGCAGCTTTGTACGTTCGGTGCCGCTGCTGCCCATCGCGGCGATTTTTTGGCCGGCTTTTATCACGCTCCCTTCTTGCACGTAGATGGCGGCGCAATGCGCGTAAGCACTTAGAAAATCCGCGTTATGCTTGATGATAATAAGCTGCCCGTATCCGCGAAGTCCACTGCCTTGGTATACGACTTTCCCCGCCGCCGCTGCGCGTATCGCTTGGCCGGCGCTTCCCGAGATGTCGATTCCCTTCGCGCCATTGTTCGGCGCAAAGCGGACCGCGACTGCGCCTTCCGTCGGCCAGACCCACGCGATGGCGTCGTGATCATCCGCTTCGGCACGATGTGTCGTGGTCGCGCTCGTGCTCGTGTTCGTCGTCTTCGTCGTTGAATCGCGCGGCTTGAGCGTCGCCACCCGTTGCTCGGGCGGCGTCAGCCGAAGTCGTTGACCCGGCGTCAGCGCATAGGGCGGCTTGAGGGAATTCCACGCGATCAGATCCTGATCGCGCACCCCCGTCGAGTGCGCGATGCCGTGCACTGTTTCACCGCGTGCGACAATGCGATACGAAGCGCCGTTCGTCTTGGTCTTGTGATTTATGCCACCGCGTGGTGGATACAGCCTCAGCTTCTGACCGGGTTTGATCACATAAGGCGTCGGCAAGTTGTTCCAAGCGGCAAGGTCACGGTAATCCCGCCCCGACTCCCAGGCGATACTGTACAAGGTGTCGCCCGCGCGGACTTCCCGATATTCGGTTTCCGGCTGACGTACCGGCGCGCTGCGCTCTTCAACAGGTGCGACGGTGCGCGCGGCACAGGCGCTCACGGCGGGGATAAACAGAAGAATCGCCAGTACGGCGGCAATCGGACGAAACGGCGGCGGCGACGCGACGATACCGGCGCTCAGACCCGATCCTCGATGAGCGGGACGAAGCTTACGCGTTCGAGCCGCTCGCGCACGTATCCGCCCTCGTTGCGCTGTATCAGCAACAACTCTTGCGCGTTGTCGGGGCCAACGGGAATGATCAACCGCGCGCCGACCGCTAGTTGTTCGAGCAAAGTCTCCGGAAGCGTCGCGGCGGCGGCGGTGACGATGATTCCGTCGTACGGCGCATGCTCGGGCCAACCGCGACTGCCGTCGCCGAGCTTGTATTGCACGTTGCGAATGCCGAGGCGCACCAGGCGCCCGCGCGTGATCTTTTGCAGCGGCTCCAGCCGCTCAATGGTGTAGACCTGCTTCGCCAGCCGGGCGAGCACTGCGGTTTGGTAACCCGAGCCGGTGCCGATCTCGAGTACCTTCGTCAGCTCGCGGCCGGCCCGCAGGGCTTCGGTCATCCGCGCGACGATGTAGGGCTGGGAGATGGTCTGACCGTAGCCGATCGGCAGCGCGGTGTTTTCGTAGGCGCGACTCGCGAGCGCTTCATCGATCAACAGATGTCGCGGAACGACGCGGATGGCATCGAGGACCTGCTGGTCCCGTATGCCGTCGGCGCGCAGTCGCTGGATGAGCCGCTCGCGCGTCCGCAGCGACGTCATACCGATGCCTTTGACATCCGGGCGCACGATGCGTGTTATAGCTTCTTAAGCCAGGTTGCGACCTGATCGAGGGCAGTATAGCGAGTCATGTCGACCTGCAAAGGGGTGATCGCCACCGCGTTACGCCGAATGGCGTCGAAATCGGTGCCCGGTCCCGCATCCGCTTCCGGACCCGCGCGGCCGATCCAGTAAACCGGATTGCCGTACGGGTCGGCCGCGCGCTGTATGCCTTCCGCCCGATGGCGGTTGCCGAGACGCGTCGCCTCGATACCCGTCAGCTCTTCGAACGGCAGGTCGGGAACGTTCACGTTGAGTATGGTATCGGCGGGCAGCGGATCGCGCTTCAGCTGATTCACCAGACGTACCGCGATCTTGGCCGCGGTTTCGAAATGACGACCGTTGAAACCGACGAGCGAAACGGCAATCGCAGGCGCTCCGAGGAAACGCCCTTCGACAGCCGCGGCAACGGTGCCGGAATAAAGAACGTCGTCGCCGAGATTCGAGCCGCGGTTGATCCCGGAGATCACCATGTCCGGCTGGCGCTCCATCAACCCCGTAATCGCCAGGTGCACGCAGTCGGTGGGCGTTCCGTCCACGCATAAGAAGCCGTTTTCCCCGCGACGTGCGCGCAGCGGCCGGTCGAGCGTCAACGAATTGCTCGCACCGCTGCGGTCGCGATCGGGCGCGACGACTTCGACTTCGGCGAATTCGGCCAACACGCGGGCGAGACACGCGAGACCAGGGGCGAGGTAGCCGTCGTCGTTGCTGACGAGAATACGCATGGGGGAATTATCGCTTATTTTGGCCGAGAAGTTTTATTGTGGCTCCATCGCTGGGTGCTTAAGGTTGCTGACAGCACTTTAATCGACGCACTGTCGCGCGGTTGTCGAGTTAATAAATTTAACTTGTGGGTGGTTGACCATCGCTCCGCGCTTTCATCGCTTCGCTTCCTGCTTCGCTCGAAAGCCAGGGCTCGGCTCCTGCCTCGCCCGTTCGCCGGCGCGAACACATGTTAAATGTGTTCGCGACTGCCCCGGCTCACCCTGCGTTCTCGCGAAATTCGTACGTCCCTGTACAGCACGGCAAGTGACTTTCTTTTGTCTCGCCAAAGAAAAGTCACCCGACCGCGGTTCGGGAACCGCAAGTACGATTTATTACACTCGACTAAGCGCGCCCGAAGGGCGCAACAAATACCACCCGCCACTACGGGAGGGAAGCACTAAGTTCAACAAAGGAAATGTTTGGTCGGGGCGAGAGGGCGAAGCGGGGTTTTCGCGAATGCACTTAACGTGCATTCGCGCCGCTGAGCGCCCGGACACGGAGGTCCGGGCCGGGGTTGATCGAAGTCAGAAAAACCTCGCCACGGACGGCTTGCACGATTGGTCGGGGCGAGAGGATTTGAACCTCCGACCACCACCACCCCAAGGTGGTGCGCTACCAGGCTGCGCTACGCCCCGTTCGGATTGCGGCCTTCAGGAGAGAAATAAGGCCTCAGAAAGAGCTGGCATGATACGCGAGAGGCGCGCGCGTGACAAAGATTGGTAACAAAGGAACCGGCTGAACGAACAAACAGGAGGAACCGGGTTCTGCGTTCGGTCGCCCTTAGCGCTCGTCGAGCATTTGCAAGACCGATTCGAGCTCGCCAATCAGCTCCTGAATCACCTTTGCGCGATTGGCATCGCCCGGCGCTGGGTCATCGAGAGCCAATTTGTTGCGGGCGCCGCTGATGGTGAACCCTTCGACGTAGAGCAGCGAGCGGATTTGTCGGATCAACACTACGTCGTGGCGCTGATAGTACCGGCGATTACCACGCCGTTTCACGGGCTTCAGTTGCGGAAACTCCTGCTCCCAGTACCGAAGCACGTGCGGCTTCACGGCGCACAACTCGCTCACTTCACCGATCGTGAAGTAGCGTTTACTGGGTATAGGAGGAAGCTCGAGGTTATCGGCCGGGTCAAGCATTCACTTCAGCCTGATTGTTGGTCTTATCGGCTGTAGCAATTCGGTCAGCATTGAGCCGGGCATTGCGCTCGACCCGCTCTTTCAGCTTGTGGCTCGCCCGGAACGTCACCACCCGGCGCGCGGTGATCGGAATTTCCTGGCCTGTCTTGGGATTCCGTCCGGGACGAGGATTCTTGTGGCGCAGCCCAAAATTACCGAAACCAGACAGCTTTACCTGCTCCCCGTTCACCAGGGCGGCCCGAATCTTCTCGAAAAAGAGCTCGACGAACTCCTTCGCCTCCCGCTTGTTCAGCCCGAGCTCATTGAAAAGACTCTCGGCAAGATCCGCTTTGGTTAGCGCCATATTGAGTCACTCGTTCGGTGGTTGTTATTAAGACGCCTAGCTCCGCAGCTCCGCTCCCATTTCGTCCTTGAGGCTAGCAATTATCTGCGCCATTAGTGCGTCTACCTCCGCTTCTCTAAGCGTGCGCGAAGAATGCTGCAAGGTCAAGCCCAAAGCGAGACTTTTTCTTCCCGAATCAATGCTTTCGCCGCGATATACGTCGAACAGCTGAAGATTCACTAGCAAATCGCCGGCCACTGATCGTATGAAACCCACCACCTGTGCCGCCGCAGTTTCTTCTGGAACGACGACCGCGAGGTCGCGGCGGATGGCCGGGAAGCGGGAAATCTCGGTAAAGGCCGGCACGCGTCGCTGAGCCAGGGCGGCGAGCGTGATTTCAAAGAGAATCGCGCTGCCGACCTCGAGTCGCGCTTGCAGCGCGGGATGCAGAGTCCCTAACCAACCGACATGTTCCTCCCCGCAATATATAGCAGCACTCTGGCCAGGGTGCAGAGCGGGATGGGCCGCCGGCGCAAAGCGGAACCGTTCGCCCTGCCCGGTTAGCGCGAAGAGGCCTTCGATATCACCCTTGACGTCGTAGAAGTCCACCTCGCGATCCGGCATTCCCCACTGCTTGTCCACGATCGGTCCGCTGGCGATGCCCGCCAGCACCGGCTCTTCAATCGGCTCATCCACCCCTGCATGGAAACGCCGGCCAAGCTCGATGATCCGGATTCTGGCCTGCTGGCGATTCCGGTTATAACGCAGCGTCTGCAATAAGCCGGTCCAGAGCGTCGTACGCATGACCGCCATGTCAGCGCTAATTGGGTTCGCGAGAACCAAACCCGTATGGGCAGGGTCGATGAGACGCTGCAAATCCGGGTCGACGAAGCTGTAGGTAATGACCTCCTGGTAATCGCGGTCGACGAGAAACGCACGCACCCGCTCGGCGCTGATACGCGCTTCCGGGACTTCCGGCGCCTTGATCGGCATGGCCGGCAACTGCGCCGCAATGCTGGCATAGCCCGTCACCCGCGCCACCTCCTCGATCAGGTCTTCCTCGATACGGACATCGAAACGGTAGGACGGCGGCGTCACACGCCAGCCCCCCGCTGTCCGACGCGAGTGCATACCGAGACGAGTCAGCACGGCCTCGACGTCCTTGCGGGGAACCGCAACACCGGTGACGGTCGCGAGACGTGCTTCACGGAGCACAATCGGCTTCACCACCTCGCGCCTACCCCTCGCCTCGCTAATCGGCCCCGCTTCTCCACCAGCGATCGCGAGAAGAAGCTCGGTAGCACGTTCGAGCGCGCGGACCTGAAGATCCGGATCGACGCCGCGTTCGAAACGCTGTGACGATTCCGTCTGAATGCCGAGCGCGCGCCCGTACCGCGCGACGATTTCAGGTTCGAAGAACGCGCTCTCGAAGAAGACTGCGTTGGTATTCGCGTCCACGGCGGTGGATTCGCCACCCATGATCCCCGCCAGCGCGATCGGTCCGCGGTCGTCGGCAATGACCAAACTGCCAGCCGGCGCAGTCAGATTCCTGCCGTCGAGTAATGTCAGCGCTTCGCTCTCGCCGGCCGTGCGGATGCGTATCGCTCCGCGCAGCTTGTTCAGATCGAACGCGTGCATCGGCTGGCCCAGCTCGAGCATTACGTAATTGGTGACGTCGACAATCGGATAGAGGCTGCGCACACCGGCACGGCGCAAGCGCTCGCGCATCCACGAAGGCGTCGTGGCGCCCGGATCGAGATTTCGGACCACCCGACCGGCATAGCGCGGGCACTCCTTCTTCGCGATGAGCTTCACCGGCACGCGCTGACGCGCGCGTACCGGAATTCGGCGCTTTGGCGGCGGGTTGAGCCGGGCACCCGTGAGGGCGGCGACTTCGCGCGCGATACCGGCGACGCTCAAGCAGTCGCCGCGGTTCGGTGTGAGATCGATTTCGAGCACGAGATCGTCGAGCTGTAGCGCGTCCGCGAGCGGCGCGCCGACGCGTGCCGACTCGTCGAGCACCAACAGTCCGCCGGCGTCGTCGCCCAAACCCAGCTCGGCCGCCGAGCAGAGCATCCCTGCCGATTCCACGCCTTGGATTGCAGCCGCGGCGATGCGGCGCTCGCCCGGCAGCACGGCGCCGGGCAACGCGAGCGGCGCTTTCATTCCTTTGCGGACATTCGGCGCGCCGCAAACGACGCGCGCGAGCTGTCCGCGTCCGGTCTCGACGTCGCATACCGTAAGCTTTTCCGCGTTGGGATGCGGCGACACGGCGCGCACTTTCCCGACCACGACTTGATCGAGTGCCGGCCCCGCCGGCTCGATCGCGCCGACTTCGAGGCCGGCGAGCGTCAGGCGATCGGCGAGCGCACGCGCTTCCATTCGCGGGGTAACCCATTCACGCAGCCAGCAATAATTCAGCTTCATGGCATCAGGACCGTATTATTTGAACTGCTGCAAAAAGCGCAGGTCGTTTTCGTAAAAGAGGCGCAGATCGTTCACGGCGTAGCGCAGCATGGCGATACGCTCGACGCCGAGCCCGAACGCGAATCCCGTAAAACGCTCCGGGTCGATCTTCCCGTAACGCAACACTTGGGGATGCACCATCCCGGACCCGAGTATCTCGAGCCATCCGGTGCCTTTGCACACACGGCAGCCCTTGGCGCCGCAGATCACGCAACCGATATCGACCTCGGCCGAGGGCTCCGTGAATGGAAAGTACGACGGGCGGAACCGCACCGCGAGCTCGCGCTCGAAGAAGCGGTTCAGAAACTCGGTGAGCACGCCTTTCAAATGAGCGAAGGAAATGCCTTCATCGACGAGCAGCCCCTCGACCTGATGAAACATCGGCGTGTGCGTCACGTCGGAGTCGCAACGGTACACGCGCCCGGCCGAGATGATCCGAAGCGGCGGTTGATGGCTTTCCATGTAGCGCACCTGGACGGGGGACGTGTGGGTACGCAAGAGCCGGTGCGCATCGAAATAAAACGTATCGTGCATCGCGCGCGCCGGATGATTCGCCGGGATGTTGAGCGCTTCGAAGTTGTGGTAATCGTCTTCGACCTCGGGGCCGTCGGCCATGGCGAAGCCCATGCCGAGGAAGATGCGTTCCAGCCGTTCGAGCGTACGCATGATCGGATGCACACCGCCGGTACTGATACCGCGACCCGGGAGCGTGACGTCGATCCGCTCGCGCGCGAGCTTCGCGTCCTGCGCGGCGGCTTCCAGCTCGCTCTTTCGCTCGCGCAGACGTTCGGTGACGCGCTCTTTCGCTTCGTTCACCCACTTGCCGACATGCGGGCGCATTTCCGGCGGCAGCGTGCCGAGCTGCTTGAGCTGCTCGGTAATCAACCCTTTCTTACCGAGATAGCGCACACGCAGCTCCTCGATCGCGACGACATCGGTCGCGCGGCCGGCTTCTGCGTCGGCCTCCCCAACGAGCTGCGCGAGCTGCTGCTGTACGGATTCAATCGTCTCTGACATGGTTCACCCGAAAACAAAAAAGGGAAAGGTCGGGCGACCTTTCCCTTGCGTCCTGCGTGCCTTGCGGCGCCGGTTTACCGATCAGCCCAGTGCGGCTCGGGCTTTATCGACAAGCGCGGAAAAGGTCTTCTTGTCGTGGATCGCGATGTCCGCCAAAACCTTGCGGTCGATCTCGATCGCAGCCTTTTTCAAGCCGTTCATAAATCGGCTGTACGACAGTCCGGACGCGCGCGCACCGGCATTGATGCGGGCGATCCAGAGCGCGCGGAAATCGCGCTTGCGTGCGCGCCGGTCGCGATAGGCGTACTGCCCCGCCTTCATCACCGCCTGGTTGGCGGTTTTGAAGTTCTTGCGGCGCGCGTTGTAGTAACCTTTTGCGCGGCTGATGATCTTCTTGTGCCGCGCGCCGGTGGTAACTCCTCGTTTAACTCGTGGCATGGCTCACCTCACGCGTACGGCAGCATTTTTGCGACCAAGTGGGTGTCCGAATCATGGACCATGGTCGTGCCGCGCAGGCCGCGCTTACGCTTGGCGCTCTTCTTCGTGAGGATGTGCCGCAGGTGCGAGTGGCTGCGCTTGAAGCCGCCTTTGGCGGTGCGCTTGAAACGCTTCGCCGCCCCACGGTTGGTTTTCAACTTGGGCATTGCTCAATACTCCGCATTCTCGCGCTGCCGAGTTACTTCGGCCGAGCGCTACAGGTCAATGTTTGTGTGGGCTGATGATCATGACCATCTGACGGCCCTCGAGGCGCGGGAATTGCTCCACCGTACCGTATTCTTTGAGGTCCGCTTCCACACGCTTCAGGAGTTGCATGCCCAGCTCTTGGTGGGCCATCTCCCGACCACGGAAACGCAGCGTCACTTTCGCTTTGTCCCCGTGTTCCAGGAAACGTATCAGGTTGCGTAGTTTGACCTGATAGTCTCCGACGTCCGTCCCCGGACGAAACTTCACTTCTTTAACTTGGATCTGCTTCTGCTTTTTCTTGGCAGCGTGCCGGCGCTTGCTTTCTTCGTATTGAAATTTGCCGTAATTCATAATACGGCAAACGGGCGGCGAGGCCTGTGGAGAAATCTCGACGAGGTCCAATTCCGCTTCTTCTGCTTTCTTTAACGCCTCCTGGATGGAAACGATGCCGACCTGTTGTCCGTCCGCCCCGATCAAACGGACTCGCGGCGCGTTGATCCGTCCGTTTATGCGCAGCTCTTTATCCGACGCGATGTTGTTGCTCCTCCAAAAAATTAACGCCGCGGCTCGCGATCTCTTGGGTGAGGCGTTCGCCGAAGACCGCGGGCGTCATGCTGCCCAAGTCCTCACCCTTACGCGTGCGCACGGCTAGGGTATCTTCGAGCGCCTCCCGCTTGCCGACCACGAGCAAATACGGAACGCGCCGCAACGTATGTTCCCGGATTTTAAAGCCGATTTTCTCGTTTCTCAAGTCAGCTTCTATGCGCAGCCCTTGGCGGCGAAACGCTTCGGTTACGCGCTGCGCATACTCGTTTTGCTGATCGGTAATAGTAAGGACGACCGCCTGCACCGGCGCCAGCCATGCCGGGAACGCCCCGGCATACTCCTCGATCAGGATGCCGATGAACCGCTCGATCGACCCCAGGATCGCCCGGTGCAGCATAACCGGCGTCTTCTTGCTGCCGTCTTCCGCGATGTAGCTCGCCCCGAGGCGTTCCGGCATGTTGTAGTCGATCTGGATCGTACCGCACTGCCAGACCCGGCCGAGGCTGTCCTTGAGGGAGAACTCGATCTTCGGGCCGTAAAACGACCCCTCGCCCGGCTGCAGGTCCCAGGGCAGCCCCTTGCTGTTCAGTGCCTGTTCCAGCGCGTGCTCGGCCCGGTCCCAGATTTCGTCCGACCCGAGGCGGTTCGCCGGCCGGGTCGACAGCTTGTAGGTGATCTCGCGGAATCCGAAATCGCTGTAGACCTTGTGCAGCATGTCGATGAACGCCGATATCTCGGCCTGCATCTGGTCTTCGGTACAAAAAATGTGGGCGTCATCCTGGACGAAGCCGCGCACGCGCATGATGCCGTGCAGCGCTCCTGACTGTTCGTTGCGATGGCACGCGCCGAACTCGGCCAGCCGCAGCGGTAGGTCGCGGTAACTCTTCAGGCCCTGGTTGTACACCTGAACGTGACACGGGCAGTTCATCGGCTTGATCGCGTAAAGCCGCTTCTCCGACTCGGTCACGAACATGTCCGCGTGGAATTTCTCCCAGTGCCCCGAACGCTCCCACAGCGACCGGTCGACGAGCTGCGGGGTACGAATCTCGCGGTAACCGTGCGTGCGCCAGAGATCGGCCATGTACTGCACGATCGTCTGGTACAGCCGCCAGCCGTGCTCGTGCCAGAACACCATGCCCGGCGCTTCTTCCTGCATATGAAAGAGGTCGAGCTGCCGGCCGATCTTGCGGTGATCGCGCTTCTCCGCCTCCTCGATCCGGTGCAGATACGCCTTGAGCTGATCGTCGCTTGCCCACGCCGTACCGTAGATGCGCGCGAGCATTTCGTTCTTCGAGTCGCCGCGCCAGTAGGCGCCGGCCGTCTTCATGAGTTTGAAGGCACGCAGCTTCCCGGTGGAGGGCACGTGCGGACCGCGGCACAGGTCGACGAACTCGCCCTGCCGATAAAGCGAGATCTCCTCACCTGCGGGGATGTCCTCGATGATGCGAGCCTTGTACTCCTCGCCCTGCTCGCGGAAGAACTTCACCGCCGCGTCGCGCTCCATGACGGTCCGCTGGACCGGATAGTCGCGCTTCGCGATCTCCTTCATACGCTCTTCGATCCGCTGCAGATCCTCTTCGGTGAAGCCGCGCTTGTAAGCGAAGTCGTAGTAGAAACCGTCTTCGATCACCGGGCCGATCGTTACCTGCGCGTCGGGGAAAAGCTCCTTCACGGCTTGAGCGAGCAGGTGCGCCGTGGAATGGCGCAGGACTTCGACGCCCGCCGGGTCGCGATCGGTGACGATCGCGAGACGGGCATCGCGGCTGATCTCGTACGACGTGTCCACCAGCCGGTCGTCGACGCGCCCGGCGAGCGCGGCGCGCGCGAGCCCAGGTCCGATATCGGCGGCGACCTGGGCGACGGTGACGGGGTTGGGGTACTTACGCTGACTGCCGTCCGGCAGAGTAATAACTGGCATAGCAGAACCTTTTCTCAGTGGCGACCCATACGAGAGGCCGCATGTGGGTTCCTTAAGTTTAATTTGGTAGGCGCGAGTGGGATCGAACCACCGACCACCACCATGTCAAGGTGGTGCTCTACCACTGAGCTACGCGCCTATGAAAAGAGGCCGAAAAATAGCACATTCGCGCAGAGCCAAACAAGCCGAGCGGCTATTTGAGATCACGACGTTCGGCGGCAGCCCGCTAACGTTTCCCACCCTGCACGACGCCGAAATTACGCTCGCGCAGCCGGCGGATCTGGTCGCGGATCGCCGCCGCCTGCTCGAACTCCAGATTGCGCGCGTGCTTGTGCATCTGCTTTTCGAGCTGATTCAGCTTCTTCGCCAGCGCCTGCGGTGTCGCCGCCTGGAACTCGGCACCCTCCTCCGCCGCCTGCCAGACGTCGCGCCCGGTTGCGCCGCGCGCCGCCCCCGGCCGCGCCGGATGCACGCCGTCGATGATCTCCTTGATCTCCTTGACGATACCCCGAGCGACGATGCCGTGCTTGTGGTTGTACTCGATCTGCTTATTGCGGCGCCGCTCCGTCTCGTCGAGCGCGGCCCGCATCGATTCGGTCACCCGGTCGCCGTAGAGGATCACCTTGCCGTTGAGATTTCGCGCCGCGCGGCCAATCGTCTGAATCAGCGAGCGCGTCGAGCGCAGGAAACCTTCCTTATCGGCGTCGAGGATCGCGACCAGCGACACCTCGGGGAGATCGAGTCCCTCGCGCAGCAGGTTGATCCCGACGAGCACGTCGAACACGCCGGCGCGCAGATCGCGGATGATCTCCGCGCGCTCGACGGTGTCGATGTCCGAGTGCAGATACCGAACTTTGACACCGTGCTCGAACAGATACTCGGTCAAATCCTCCGCCATGCGCTTCGTGAGCGTCGTGACCAGCACGCGTTCCTTGGCCGCCACGCGCAGGCGTATCTCGGACAACAGATCGTCGACCTGCGCCGTGACCGGCCGTACCTCGACTTCCGGGTCGACGAGTCCGGTCGGACGCACGACCTGGTCGATGACGACGCCGCGGCAGCGCTCCAGTTCGTAGGGACCGGGCGTTGCCGACACGAAAATCGTCTGCGGCATCAGCCGCTCGAACTCGTCGAACCGTAGCGGCCGGTTGTCCAACGCCGACGGCAGGCGGAAGCCGTATTCGACCAGCGTCTCCTTGCGCGAGCGGTCGCCACGATACATGCCGCCAAGTTGCGGCACCGTGACGTGGCTTTCGTCGATCACCATCATCGCGTTGTCCGGCAAGTAGTCGATGAGCGTCGGCGGCGGCTCGCCGGATTTGCGGCCCGACAGAAAGCGCGAATAGTTCTCGATGCCGCTGCAATAGCCGACCTCACGCATCATCTCGAGATCGTAGAGCGTGCGGCTTTCGAGCCGCTGGGCCTCGACGAGCTTGTTCTGCGCGCGCAGCTCCGTCAGGCGTTCGCGCAGCTCGATCTTGATCTCGTCGATCGCCCCCATCAGTCGGTCGCGCCCCGTGACATAGTGCGTCTTCGGGTAAATCGTCGTGCGCGTGATCGTCGATCCGGCTTCGCCTGTGAGCGGATCGAACTCGCACAGGCTCTCCACCTCGTCGCCGAACAGCTCGATCCGAATCGCGAGGCGCTCGGACTCAGCCGGGTAAACGTCGATGACATCGCCGTGCACCCGGAACGTACCGCGCCTGAGCTCCATGTCGTTACGCGTGTACTGCATTTCCGCCAACCGCTTGAGTACCGAGCGCTGATCCAGTGTCGCACCGCGTCGCAAGTGCAAGACCATCTTGAAGTACGTTTCCGGATCGCCGAGACCGTAGATAGCCGATACCGTGCCGACGACGATGGCGTCTGGACGCTCGAGCAGCGCCTTGGTCGCGGACAGCCGCATCTGCTCGATGTGCTCGTTGATCGACGCGTCCTTTTCTATATAAGTATCCGACGACGGGACGTACGCTTCCGGCTGGTAGTAGTCGTAGTACGACACGAAGTACTCGACCGCATTCTCGGGAAAGAAGTCGCGCATCTCGGAATAGAGCTGCGCCGCAAGCGTCTTGTTCGGCGCCAGAATAATCGTCGGCCGCTGCACGCGTTCGATCACATTCGCCACCGTGAACGTCTTGCCCGAGCCGGTCACGCCGAGCAACGTCTGGCACGTGTCGCCCCGCCCTAATCCCTCGATCAACGCGTCGATGGCCTGCGGCTGGTCACCGGCCGGCGCAAAGGGGCTCGCGAGTTTGAATCGATGTTCCATCGTGTTGTCTATGGGTCAACGGGAATAGTGGCTGGCAAAGAATAATATCACGCCCGGTTTCGGTGACCGGGAAGCAGCCGGACGAATCGCAAAGCGATCCGCCGCGCATGGCGTTCGAGCGGGATGTAGGGTGGGTGAAGCGAAGCGTGCCGCACAGGACGTGCCAATGTCGCGAGAGCACAGGGACGTGAGGAGCGACCAACCCACCAAAATATTATTTTGTTGGGTTCCGCCGCTGCGCGGCTACACCCAACCTACATCGGGCGCAATTTGAGTTGGACAGCCAAGCACCTCGCGCCGTGCGACCAGATGCCGGCACCCCGCCCTCAGGCTAGGCGCCGCCACTTCCGTTGCGGGCAGCACGTCGTGTGACAGGGTTTCATATTGCCATGTCGAATCGGCACCCTTACTATACGCGCCTTTCCCACTTTCCTCGGTAGCTCAGTGGTAGAGCAAGCGGCTGTTAACCGCTTGGTCGGGGGTTCGAATCCCTCCCGGGGAGCCACATTTTCCGTCCTTCTGCGTGGATCAGCAGCTTGCGGAGTGACCCTTCGCAAGCTGCCGTGTGCTTGAAATTCCGAGTTAACAAGAACCTTCCAAAAATCGGTTGACGGTCCTGAGCTGCGACTAATTCCTGTCGCCACGCAAACTGTCGTTCCCATGGTTGCACTTGGATAAGTCAACGACATACGGAAGAACAGACCATTGCCATCCTTCGGGAGGCGCAGGCACCGGGCGCGTAAGGAGGCGTTGGGCCCGGAGGAACTGCCGTCGAGGGCCTATCCGCTTCTCTGTGTGCGAGGCGCGGGGGTCGGTCTTCCGGCTCAAGCGCCCGGCATCGTCGTAGTCGTACTGGCAGACGTTGCCGGCGGCATCGGTGACGGTGCGAAGACGCGCGAGGTCGTCCTAGCTGAAGCGTTGGCTTCGGCCGAGATCGTCGGTGAGCTGGGTCGCGACGGTGTAGATCACGCGGCCGATCAGGATCGATTGGGTTTCGACCGCGTACACGTGGCCGTTGGCACCGATGATCGAGCGGATGAAGCCGTTCGTATCGAGCGTGAACTGCACGGTGTTGCCGGATTTGCTCCGCCGCGCTCGGAGAACCCGGTGTCGGGGAAATACCAAACTTGTAAAAACTGCCTTGCACACAGAATTACTGATAGGTCCCCGAGAACGGAGTGTCGGGGAAATACCAAACTTGTACATTTTGATGATTGCTCGACACAACCATCAAATCGGGTAACCCCGTCCTTTTCAAGGCGGGTGTCAGATCAGGTCGGAACTACTACAGATAAAATACCAACCTGTACAGTCCGTCCACGTTCCGCCTCCGTTATCGTTCGGGTGGGGAAACCAACTGCCACCAATGATGAGTGCAATGCGCTTCGCCTACATGAACTACCCACGGCGACCTCGCGAGCTGGTTACCAGAGCGAGCGCTCGAAGATAGGAAGTATCAAATTCAATTCTCGTGATATCCGCCAATCGATATCGACGAGAGTAGCCTTCCCATCTAGCCCCCGGTGTCATCACTTTCAAAATCACTGTGCTCTCGGTAACCATATGTAGTTTCCCAACACCGCATTTTCCCGGCGCTAAAGTTTCTCTTTCAATCGACATTATCGGATAGTTCTCATTTATCGAACGAAGGCTAACGGAAAGATCGTGCAGCAACAGCGCTCGTGGGATATTTGGACTTTGTTTGCGGAGCTGCAGCGCCCGTTCGTAGAAGCCACGATATTGCGGATTCTGTTCGATCTCAGTGATGTCTTTGAACCGCATGACGGAGTATCCGTCAAGACGAATTCCATCGTCCATCATGTGGACCAATACTAACTCATCGCTCGCTTGAACAATGTATCCGATGACTGGGTGCTGATCGATGCGCTCGCGCCATACTTTGACAATATGGCCCGCTCTTAGTGACCGCTGAATGTCTTGGCGCACTTTTAATCCTCTCGACAAGCTTTTAACTTATTAGCGTCTTCTATAGGGACGTCTGAGATCACCTTTCTCTCCTCCTTTGTTCTTCCTTGTTTGAGCCTGACCTTCCTCGTGCTTATTTCTCGTACTTGGCCTCGAATTCTTCTTATGCTCCTTTTCGTCCTCTGAGTACGGCGCGCCTCTCCTTTTACCGTCTATTCCGCAACTTTCTAGAACGTTTTGAATGCTGCTCGCCAAACTACAGAGCTGCCGCATTCCTGGCAACGAACATTCAGGATAAGGTCGCTCGAGGCTTGGTTCGGCGACCTCAGGATCAGGAAAGTTTAGATCGTCGGAAGACGAGGATTCCAAACCGTAGGGATCGATCTGCCGTAGGGGGTCAGCGTCGACGTACGCGTAAACATTCGACCCGCCGTCAAGCCCGATCGGATCCTCACTCACGAAGCGCTTCAATTGCGGATCGTAGTACCTCGCCCGGTAATAATAGACACCCGTGTCGTCGTTTTCCCGCCCGGTGTACTGAAGACTGTTGTCGTTGCTCTCGCCAAGTTGCGTTGCTTCGCCATAGGGACTGTAGCCATAGAGCGTGGTGGCG
>JBJMVQ010000013.1:0-22021 GCA_045810625.1 Sulfurifustis sp. | reverse complement strand
CGTTGTTCGAGCTTATACCTCGGCCTTATGTCCGCTGCAGACGCTCCAACAATTTTTTTTGCTTCATCTGGAAGCTGTTGGTACAAATTTTCGAGATGATGTCCCCTTATCTCTTTACCGTATGCGCTATGAATTGCTTTCAAATATAGTTCGATGCTCAAAACGGCGTTCACGATAAACGGGGATACGCTGCTGCCCTTAAACGGCGATCTCTTCAAGTCCTTGTCGTACAGAAAGTTCGCGACCGATGCGAAGGAGTCTGCTTGTCCGTGTATCGCATCGGTACGAGTTATTTCTCGATAAAGTCCTTTCTCTTTCAGGTAACCTGGACAGCTTCGGCGTCTTTTCGGGAGTCGCCAGTTGGCTCGTGCTGTCCGACAACAACACCATTCAGCAGGATGTCTTTTTTAACCATCGGTCACAAACGTTGTGAGACATAACGCGGTGTTGAGCGGCGCCGGCCACGGACTAACCGCGAAGCGCCGCGTTCAGGTCACGGCGTCCGCCTCGAACCGAAATGTTAGGTAAATTTATCCAGGAACGCTAAAGCGTTCTCATACTTCTTGATCGCAGGGAGCGGCGCGTTGCGTTTCATTGTTTGCAGTGCCTCCCGATATGGGTTCTTGCCATTTACCGTTCCGTTGTTGAATGCGAACGCGTACAAATGATCAGCAGGTGCCTTTCTCAGGATGTCTCGGTTCGAGATTTTACGGTAAAAAGCTCGTTGCTCTAGCGGCAGATCGTCCTTCAATTTTCGCTCCACGCTCGGAGCCAGGCAAAAACCAACCCAGTCGAGGGCCTCGCCAAAGACGTGAGCTTCGATAAGCGCAGGGCCAACAAAAATGTTTTGCTTTGCCTGAGAGTACAGTTTGCCGTGGCTAATGCAACCTCGAACAGGAATATTCTTGACCAGAAGCAGCTGGAAAAAAATTCTGGCAGCACTCTCTACGTGCACAAAATCCTGAAGACCGTCGGAGCTCGAATAAATTATGAATGTGTCGGAGAACCATGAACTAATCAATCCAACTTCCTTCTTGCCAAGCTTGCATGCAGTGCGCATGCGCTGAAGCGCTTCTGCATAGACCGGAAGTACTTCTTCAATGGATCTCGATTGAACAAGGTCCGTGAATCCTAGCAAGTCCAGGTAGGCAAACCATCGATCGCGATATCGAAGGGGGCGGTAATTGATATCGATCACAAAGGTTGCCTAACTAGAAATGGACGTCACTTTTGATCTGGAAGCATATGCCGCATAACCCGTTTTCGTCTACGTAGCCCTTGTCGCCAAAGAATCGTTTCTCACAGAGGTTCATGCCGCGAGAAACGCGGCGTTTGAAACAAACGATAACTAAGCGAACGCTTTCTGCAGCACGCCGGCTGCCAACAGCGCGGCTCCGTATGCCGGGTGGTGCGAGCGCGCGGGTTTGAGTCGCATGCCCAACGCGCGCTCACGAATCCGCGTCCACGCTTCGTTTTGACTGCCGCTGCCGGTCGTCCAGATGGCGGTGGCTTTCGGCGCGCCGAGGTCGTTCAACACCGCGTACGCCTGCGCTTCGATGGTGGCGATGCCTTCGAGGATGCCTTGGAGGAACATCGTGCTGTCGCCCGGAAGCGGTTCGAGCTTGGGCTCCATGCGCGGATCGTTGAACGGAAAGCGTTCGCCGATGTCGGGAAGAGGGTAGTAGTTCAACTCCGTCGGCGTGTCGGGATCGAGTAGCGGCGTCATTTCGCGGATCTGATCGACGGTGAAGTACTGCATCAGCACGGCGCCGCCCGCGTTCGATGCGCCGCCGGTGAGCCAGTAGCGGCCGAGGCGGTGGCTGTAGACGCCGTTCGCGCGCGCGATGATCGGCGTCTCGGAGAGGAGCTTGATCATCAGCGTGTTGCCGAGCACGGTCACGCCGTGGCCCGGTTTGCTCGCGCCGCTCGCGAGGAATGCGGCGACGCCGTCGGTGGTGCCGGCGACCACCTCGACGTGCGCAGGCAGCCCGAGCGCGGCCGCTTCGGCGCCGAGGGTGCCGATCACTTCGCCGGGCTCGTGGACCTCCGGCAGCGTCTCCTCGGCGATGTCGAGCGCGGAAAACCACGCCGGCCAGTCTCGGGCCGCCGGGTCGTAGCCGAGCTTCAGGCAGTTGTGATAGTCGCTGTGACCGTACTTTCCGGCGAGACGGTTGCCGATCCAGTCCGCCTGATGCAGCGCCAGCACCGGCCGCCCCTGCGCTTTATTGTTGTGCAGCCACAGGAGCTTAGCGAGACTTCCTGACGTGTCGTGTGCGGCCGTGCGCTCGTCCGCGACCGCCACGATGCGCTCGGCTTCGGCCACCGCACGCCGGTCGTTGTACATAAGGGCCGGCGTGACCGGGTTGCCCTGCTTGTCGCAGAGAAGGAGCGTCCCCGACGTGCCGGCCACCGCGATCCGATGCACGCGCTGCACGTCGATCTTCGCCAGCACGGTTTTGAGTGCGGTCGTCGCCGCTCGCCACCAATCGTTCGGGTCTTGTGTGACCTGACCTTCGAACTTCAACGGCGGCGGGAGCGCCGCCTCTCCCTGGGCCAACACTTTCTGGTCGCGGTCGATCGCCATCGCGCGGCAGCCGCTGGTGCCCAGATCGAGACCGATATAGATGTCCCGGCTCGCGGCCGCTGCCGGTGGCCGCGCGGGAGTTGCGGAGGTAGACGTGGATCGTGTCCCGGCGCGACTCCGCTGCAGCATCCGCTCGGCACGGGCGATGGTCACCTCGGGACTCGGCGCGGAGCCGGTCGCCGCCGGATTCGCGGTCGGTGCCGGCGTGGCGGGGCGCGATGGCGGCGGATTCGCGGACAGGTCGGCGGCGGAGCGGGCCGGAGTTTCCGGCTCGATCGGTTCGGACCGCCGCGCCGTTGAGTGTGGCGGTGTGGCGTCTGACCGGCCGCGTGCTTCCCGACTGGGCTCGGACGGTTCCGGATCGACCGGATCGGCGGACGGCGGTGTGTCCGTCGTGCGACCGGCGGCGCGGCGGCGCGTGCGTGAAAGGCCGGGAGGCGGCGGAGGCGGCGGCTGCCAGCCCGGTTTGCGGTGCTCGACGGTAACGGTCGTGTAGATGCCGCCGCGCACGTTGAAATAGGCCCGCAGCCGCATGTACCGCGGCTCGATCGCCGCCACGAGGTCGTTCAGGATCGTATTGGTGACCTTCTCGTGGAAGTGGCCCTCGTTACGAAACGACCAGATGTAGAGCTTGAGCGACTTCAGCTCGACGCACAGACGATCGGGTATGTATTCGAGGATGAGCGTCGCAAAGTCCGGTTGGCCGGTCTTCGGACACAGACAAGTGAACTCGGGCGACTCTATCTCGATGATATAATCGCGATCCGGGCTCGGGTTCGGAAAGGTTTCGAAGGTTTTACTGGGTGAAGTCGGCATCCGGAATGCGCCAGCGCATATTAAAGTTCCTCATCCTCCGATAAAATTGTACCACTTACATAAAGTGCCCAGGGCGGACACCTGATGCGGTTAAAAACGATCCGGCTCGCCGGCTTCAAGTCCTTCGTCGATCCCACCACCATCCCCCTCAGCGGCAATCTCATCGGCATCGTCGGCCCGAACGGCTGCGGCAAGTCGAACATCATCGACGCCGTGCGCTGGGTCATGGGCGAGATGTCGGCGAAGCATCTGCGCGGCGATTCGATGGCGGACGTCATCTTCAACGGGTCGAACGCACGCAAGCCGGTCGGCAAGGCATTCGTCGAGCTGGTGTTCGACAACACCGCCGGGCGCGTCGGCGGCGAGTACGCCAACTACGCCGAGATCTCGGTGCGGCGCGAAGCGGGCCGCGACGGTCAGTCCGACTACTTTCTGAACAAGACACGCTGCCGCCGCAAGGACATCACCGACATCTTTCTCGGCACCGGCCTCGGACCGCGCGCGTACTCGATCATCGAGCAGGGCATGGTCACGCGCATCATCGAGGCGAAGCCCGAAGACCTGCGTGGCTTCATCGAGGAAGCGGCCGGCATCTCGCGCTACAAGGAGCGCCGCCGCGAGACCGAGAACCGCATCAAGCACACGCAGGAAAACCTCGCGCGCGTCGAGGACATCCGCAAGGAGCTGGGCACGCAGCTCAACCGGCTCGACAAGCAATCGAAGGCGGCGGTCAAGTACAAAGAGCTGAAGGCGCAGGAGCGCACGTTGCGCGCGCAACTGCTCGCGCTTCGCTACCGCGAGCTTGACCAGAAGCTGAACGCGCAGGATACGGCGATTCGCGAACACGAGACCGCGCTCGATGCGGTGCTCGCCGCGCAGCGCGAAATCGAGGCGCGGATCGAGCAGCTGCGCGCCGAGCACACCGAAGCATTCGACCGACAGAATGCCGTGCAGGCGGAGTATTACTCCGTCGGCAGCGAGATCGCTCGCCTGGAGCAGGAAATCGAGCACGCGCGCGAGACACGCGAAGCGCTGAAGCGCGAGCAGGAGCAGTTGAACCGCACGTGGGCCGAAACCGAAGCGCACTTGAACGTCGATCGCGCGCAAGCCGCGACGCTCGAGCAGCGTTCGGCCGAGATCGAGCCGCAGCTCGCGAGCTATGCCGCGGAGCTCGAAGCCGCGGGGCGCGCGCTGCGCGAAGCGGAAAGCGCGATGCAGGCGTGGCAGGAGGAGTGGGAGACGCGTAGCCGCGCGGCCGCGGAACCCGCGAAGGTGCGCGAGATCCAGAGCGCGCGCATCCGACAGCTCGAACAACACACGGCACAACAGCAGGAGCGCCGCGCGCGTCTGGCGACCGAGTCGGACGCGCTCGAAGCGGAATTGAAAGCCGCGGGCCTCGACACCGCGCGCGACACGTCGCGCCGTCTCGACGAGGCCTGCAGTGCGCTCGACGCCGAGCTGGCGCAGAACGCCGCGCAAGTGCAGGACGCGCGCACGCGCCGCGAAGCGGCCGATCATGCGCTTTCGGCGCGCCGGGGCGAGCAGCAGTCGGCGGAAGCGCGCCTCGCGAGTCTGCGTGAATTGAAAGCGGCGGCGGAAGCGCGGCACGACACCGGTATCGGCGAGTGGCTGCGTGATCGCGGTTTGGAGCAGGCGCCGCGATTGGCGGGGCGTTTGCAAGTCGAGCACGGCTGGGAAACCGCAGTGGAGCGCGTGCTCGGCGCGCGCCTGGCCGCGGTCTGTACCGATCACTTCGCGGACGCTACGCGCGGTCTCACGGACATCAAGCCGGCACATCTTACGGTTCTCGACCTTGCCGCACCGCGCGCCCCCACCCCAACCCTCCCCCAGATCGGTGACGTGCAGGGACGCACTAAGATCGCGGAAGCGCAGGATGCGCGAGAGCGATCAGAGGGAATGGGAGGGGGTAGTACGGGAGCCCTATTGCTCGAAAAAGTACATTCCGACATCGACCTGGCGCCCTTACTCGCCGGCGTGCGCACCGCGGCAACGCTCGACGAGGCGCTCGATGGACGCGGCGCGCTCGCGCCGGGGGAGTCGATCGTTACGCCCGACGGCGCGTGGGTCGGACGCAACTGGCTGAGCCTCGAATACGCCGCGGGCAACGAGCGCGGCTGGCTCGCGCGCGAGCGTGAAATCGAAACGCTGACCCGCGAATGCGCGGCGCGGCGCGAGGAAATCGAGCGCGCGGCGGCGGATCTCGCGGCACTCGAAGCCGAGATCACGGCGCTCGATCGGAGCCGCGGCGAGCTGACGCGATCGCTCAACGAACGCAACCGCGAGCGCGCGGAGTGGCGCGAGCGCCTCGGGCAGGAGCAGGAGCGCCTGACCCGGCTGGAGACGCGCGCCGCGCAGATACGGCGCGAGCGCGAGGAACTCGAAGCGCAGCTCGCGCGCAACGGCGAGGAAATGGCGGCGGCGGCGCAGCTGCTGCAGCAGGCCGAATCGGAAAGCGGCGCGCACGAGACGCGCCGCATCGAGCTGCAGGCGCGGCGCGACGCGGTGCAGGAGCGCCTCGCGGCGTGCCGCGCGGCCGATGCGCAAGCGCGCGAGCGCATGCATCAGATCGAGATCGAGTCGCGCACCGCACAGACCGCGCTCACCTCGACGCGCGCGAGCATCACGCGCCTCGAGGGACAGCTCGACACACTACGCTCGCGGCGTGACGAGCTCGCGAGCCTGCTCGCCGACAATCGCGAGCCGGAAGCCGATCTCAAGAACGAGCTGAACGCTCATCTGGAGAAGCGCCTCGAAATCGAAAATCGCCTCGGCGAAGCGCGCCGCGCGAGCGGCGAGATCGACGCGGCGATGCGGGCGCAGGAGCAGGCGCGCGGCGAGCAGGAGCGTCAGGTGCAGGCGGCGCGCGCCACGCTCGAAGCGGAGCGCGTCACGCGCCAGGAGCTCGTCGTGCGGCGCGATACGCTTGCCGATCAGGTGCGCGAAGCGGGCGCGGATCTCGCGCAGGTACTGAGCGAGCTTCCCGCCGAGGCGGCGGAGCCTGCGTGGGTCGAGCAGCTCGAGCACATCACCGCGCGCATTGAGCGTCTCGGACCGATCAATCTGGTCGCGATCGAGGAGTTCGACGAGCTGTCGAGCCGCAAGAACTACCTCGACAAGCAGGCGGAAGATTTGGCGCAGGCGCTCGCGACGCTCGAAGAGGCGATCCGCAAGATGGATCGCGAGACGCGCACGCGCTTCAAGGAGACGTTCGACCGGGTCAACGAAAATTTTCAGGCGTTCTTCCCGCGTCTCTTCGGCGGCGGCAGCGCGTATCTGGAGTTGACCGAGAACGACCTGCTCGAAGCCGGCGTGACGGTCATGGCGCGCCCGCCGGGCAAGCGCAACAGCACGATCCATCTGCTTTCGGGCGGCGAAAAAGCGCTCAGCGCGGTGGCGCTGATCTTCTCGATCTTCGAGCTGAATCCGGCGCCCTTCTGCCTGCTCGATGAGGTCGACGCGCCGCTCGACGATGCCAACGTCGAGCGCTACGGGCAAACGCTCAAAGCGATGGCCGAGCGCACGCAGCTCATCTACATCACGCACAACAAGATCAGCATGGAGAACGCGGACGTGCTGCTGGGTGTCACGATGTCGGAGCCGGGCGTCTCGCGCCTCGTTGCGGTCGACGTCGAGCAGGCGCTGCAGATGGTGGCGCAATAGATGCGGACGATGACACCGGCTCGCGATCGCTTGCTTCCCCTTCCCCGCCCAAGAGGAGGAGGGGAGTCGGATCGCGGTAGCGATCACCCATAACAATGGACCTGCAGCTTGCCCTGCTGCTCATCGGGACCGCGATCGTCGCGATTGTCGCGCTGACCGCGTATGACAAGGGCCGCCTCACGAGATCCGCGCGCCGCGGCGTCGGTGCTCCCGAGCCGCCGCCCGCGATCGTGCGTCGCGAACCCATCGTCGTGGAGGAGCCTGCGGCGCCGATGCTCGAAGGCGAGCGCAAGTTTCTGAAGAGCGACGAGCCGGTCGCCGTCGAGGTCTCCGCTGCGGAGCCCGATCCGCTCGAACGCCAGCTCGGCGACATCGAAGCGCTCGCCAATCAACCGCTCAATCTAAACCCCGGCTTCGATCCACCGGGCACCGGACCCGAGGCCGCGCGCGCACGCGGATACCAGACGCTGCCGGACGAGGCGCTCGATTTCATCATGAATCTTCCCGGCGCGGGCCCGGTGAACCGGCGCTCCGCGCTCTCGGTCTACAAGCAGAACGAGTACAACCTCGAGTATCCGCACGAGCTGTACGGCCGGCGCTATCAGACGAACTTCTGGTCGATCGTCCAGCTCGACTCCGAGGCGACGCAGTACAGCGATCTCAGGGTCGCCATCCAGCTCGTCGCCGAGCCTGGTCCGATCAACGAATCGGAGCTGAATACGTTCGTGCAGGTCGGCTTGAAGCTCGCCGATGCGCTGCACCGTCCCGCGCGGTTTTCGATGCCCTTCGAGCAAGCGCTCGATCGCGCGCGCGAGCTGCAGAAGTTCTACGACGAGCACGACGTGATCGCCGGGGTCAACGTGATTGCCGAGCGCGGCGCCCCGTTCCAAGGCACCGCCATCGTCGACGCGATGGCGCGCGTCGGCATGCAGCTCGATGCCAACGGCATTTATCAAAAGCGTTTCGGCGAGCACGCCTCGTTCGCCGTGATCAACCTGCAGAAGCCGACCCGCTTCAACCCCTCCGAGTGGGAAATGTTCCGGACCACGGGCTTGTCGTTTCAGATGAGCGTTCCGATGGTCGAGGAGCCCGCGGTGATGTTCGATCGCATGATGGCCACCGCCGTCGAGGTCACGGCGTGCCTCGGCGGCAAGCTCGTCGATCAGGATCAGCGGCCGTTGACCGACAAGGGCATCGTCGCGATCCGCGCGCAGATTCAAGGAATCGAGTCGCGGATGCGTGCGTTCGGCATCGCACCGGGAAGCGGCGTCGCGCGGCGGTTGTTTACCGTTAATAATTGATGAACCGCAGAGGACGCGGAGGGCGCAGAGGAAACGCGACTAGAAAATTGAAACGCGAAGGACGCCAAGGGCGCGAAGGAAGGCAGTAAGGCAGGTTAAAGAACTTTCGAACGAAACCAAAACAAGTTGTCATTGCGAGCGTAGCGAAGCAATTTCGGCCAAAATTGCTTCGGCGCTTGTGCTCCTTGCAACGGCAGTTTCACCTTGTTCGTCTGATTTTACCTTTGCGTCCTTGGCGTCCTTTGCGGTGAAAGCTCTCTTAAATATGTTTCGCCGTCCGGCGTTAGTTGTCTGTTCGTCGTTAGTTTTTCTCGATTTTCCTCTGCGTCCTCTGCGGTGAAAATTCTTTAGAATGTGCTTTCGAGTTTCGCTAGAACTCCTCCGTAGCCCGGTGAGATAATTGTTTCATTCAATTTCCTCCGTATCCTTTGCGTCCTCTGCGGTGAAAATCTTCTTTGGAGGCCATCAGCCGCGATGAACAAGAATGACGCGGCCCATCGCGCCGAGCGACTGCGCGAGCAGATCAACGACGCGAATTACCGCTACTACGTTCTCGATCACCCGACGCTGTCGGATGCCGAATACGATCGGCTGCTGCGCGAGCTGCAAGCTTTAGAGGCCGAGCACCCGGACCTCATTACGCCCGACTCGCCGACACAGCGCGTCGGCGCCGCGCCGGCGGCTGCTTTCGTCCAGGTGCGGCATGCGATCCCGATGACGTCGATGGACAACGCGTTCACCGAGGACGATCTGCGCGAGTGGGACGCGCGCGTGCGCAAAGGGCTCGCCGCCGATGCGGAGATCACGTACACCGCGGAGCCGAAGTTCGACGGCGTTTCCGTGAGCCTGCGCTACGAAGGAGGCGTGCTCGCGCGCGCCGGCACGCGCGGCGACGGCACGACGGGAGAGGACATCACGGCGAACGTGCGCACGATCCGCGCGGTGCCGCTCAAGCTCAAGCATCGCGGCTGGCCCGAGATCGTCGAGATTCGCGGCGAGGTCGTCATTCCCGTCGCCGACTTCAAGCGCCTCAACGAGGAGCAGTTGAAGCGCGAGGAGAAAATTTTCGCCAACCCCCGGAATGCGGCCGCCGGCAGCCTGCGCCAGCTCGATCCGAAGATCACGGCGAGCCGGCCGTTGAGTTTTTTTCCGTGGGGCATCGGTGAAGTCTCCGACCCGATCGCGCCGCGTTATGCCGACATCGTCGAGTGCCTCAAAGACTGGGGGTTCCCGGTCAGCCGATTCTTCCGCGTCGTGCGCGGTGCGCAAGGTTGCCTCGATTATTACCGCGAAATTCTCGCGCAGCGGGAGCGGTTGCCGTTCGAAGTCGACGGGGTGGTGTACAAAGTCGACGATCTTGCCGCGCGCGAACGGCTCGGATTCACCGCGCGTGCGCCGCGCTGGGCGCTCGCGCACAAGTTTCCGGCGCACGAAGAGCACACGGTGGTCGAGAACATCGTGCCATCAGTAGGCCGCACCGGCGTCATCACGCCGCTTGCGGTGCTGCGCCCGGTGCACGTGAGCGGCGTCACGGTGACGAGCGCCACGCTGCACAACGAGGACGAGCTCAGGCGCAAAGACGTGCGCATCGGCGACACCGTCGTCGTGCGCCGGGCGGGAGATGTGATTCCCGAAGTCGTCGGCGTCATCGTGGAGAAGCGGCCGGCCGACGCGCGCATCTGGCACATGCCGTCGAAGTGTCCGGTGTGCGGTTCCGACGTCGTGCGCGAAGAGGAAGCCGCGGCGCATCGCTGCATGGGCGGATTGTTTTGTCCGGCGCAGCGCATCGGCGCGATCCTGCACTTCGCGGCGCGCTCGGCAATGGATATCGAAGGGCTCGGCGACAAACTCGTCGAGCAGCTCGTGCAGAAGGGCATTGTGAAGACGGTCGCCGATCTGTACGGGCTGAGCAAAGCGGACCTCGTCGCGCTCGAACGCATGGGCGAGAAGTCGGCACAGAATCTGCTCGCACGGATCGAAAAGAGCAAGACGACGACGCTCGGCCGATTTCTGTACGCGCTCGGCATTCCACAAGTGGGCGAGACGACCGCACAGCAGCTTGCCGAGCATTTCGGCGAGTTCGATGCGTTGCTCGATGCCGATATCGAAGCCATCGACGCCGTGCCGAATATCGGGCCGAGCATGGCGGCCGACATCCATGCCTTCTTTCGCGAGACGCATAATCGCGACGTGATCGCGAAGTTGCGCGCGGCGGGCGTGCATTGGCCGAAGCCGACGCGGGTATCGAAGGCCAGTTTGCCGTTCGCGGGCAAAACGTTCGTGCTGACCGGAACGCTGCAAGCCATGACGCGCGAGGAGGCGAAGGAAAAACTGCAGGCGCTCGGCGCGAAGGTCGCGGGAAGCGTTTCCAAGAGCACGGATTACGTCGTGGTCGGCGCCGACGCGGGCTCGAAAGCGGACAAGGCACGTACGCTCGGGGTGAAGATGGTCGACGAGCCGGAGTTTTTAACTATGCTTGAAAAATAGGGCAAACGGACCGTCGCCGAAAACCCACACTATCAAAGAAGACACGCGGTACGGTGGGGGCGACGTTCTGACGCCGGCTCGGGGAAGCGGCTCGCTAAGCTTGTCGCGACCGTTCACCCCGCAGAATACCAGTAACGAGCGTCATGATCGTCTACCACTTATGCCGCGCCAGTGATGTCCCGCAATACCTCGCTCACGGCCTCGTCCGCGCGGACGGCCGCCACTACGTTTTTGATCGCTGGCAGGACGCGCAGCTCCTGTTGAACGCGTTGCACCGCGAGGCGGACGTCGCGGACGATCCGTATATCGCGCTCGTCATCGAGTGCGACGAGGACATGCTCGCCGCCGCGCCGATGCCCGACCGCAAGGCGCCGGCGGGCCTGCGCCCGGAGGATCTTGCGCGGCTGCAGGCGCGTTCCGCGTATGCGGAAGTGGACGTAAGCAGCCGGCGCATCGTCGACGTCAAGAACGGTTTCGGCGATTCGGTGCTGGCGCGCTATCAACCGCGGCCGAAAGGTCGCGCGCCCATCTGGCGCTTCCTCGCCTATGCGCGACCGTACTATCCGTACGTGGTGGCGGCGACGGCGGCCGGTCTCGTGAAATTCCTGGCGCCGCTCGCGTTTCCGTGGGTGTTGAAAGAGATGCTCGATCAGGTCGTGCTCAACAGCACGCTCGGCCCGACGGCGAAGCAGGACGAGGTGCTCTCGCTCGTGTTCGCGGTGCTCGCCGTGAACGTCGTCTGGATGATCGCGACTTACTATCGTAGCGTCTTCGCCGCGGTCGCCGGCCATCGCATGATGCGCGACATTCGCGTCGCGCTGTTCAATCACGTGCAGCGGCTGTCGCACGCGTTCTTCGCGCGGCATCAGACCGGCGCGATCGTTTCGCGCGTGGTGAACGACATCAGTCTCGCGCAAAATTTCGTCGGATCGGCGCTCACCAACGTGTGGATGGACCTCGCGCTGTTGCTGGCCCTGATCGCGATCCTGGTTTCGATCCATCCGTGGCTCACGCTGGTGTCCCTCGTGCTGATGCCGGTGTATCTGTTCGCGCTGAAGGCGATGGGGCCGCGTATCCAGCAGACCAGCAAGGAAGTACAGCAGCGTCTCGAGGTGCTCTCCGGCGAGCTGCACGAGAAAGTGGCCGGTGTCGCGATCGTGAAAGGTTTCGCGCGCGAGACGGCGGAAGGGCGGGCGTTCGCCGAGCACGCGAACAAGCTGCTCAAGAAGGTGCTGTATTCCGTGCGCTTCAGCGCTACCAACGAAGTGGCGGTCGGCTTCGTCGTCCACACGGCGCCCGTGCTCGTCGCCGGCTACGGCGTATATCAGATCATCGGCGGTCAGCTCACGGTCGGCGAGCTCACGCAGTTTCTGCTCTATCTCGGTATGTTTTATCAGCCGCTACAGCGGCTGTCGGATTTGAGCGTCGTGTTGAGCAACGCGCTGGCCGCGATCGATCGCATCTTCGAATATTTCGACACGCAGCCGCATGTTACCGAGCGCTCGCGCGCGGTCACGCTTACCGAGTGCCGCGGACGCATCGACTTCGAGCACGTGCAGTTCAGCTACGACGGCGATACGCCGATCCTGCAGGACATTCAGCTGAGCGTCGCGCCCGGGCAGACGGTGGCGTTCGTTGGGCCGAGCGGAGCGGGGAAGTCCACGCTCGCGAACCTCGTGCCGCGCTTCTACGACCCGACCGACGGACGCATCCTCCTCGACGGCCATGATCTGCGCGACATCGAGCTGACGTCGCTGCGATTACATATCGGCATCGTGAACCAGGAAACGATTCTCTTCTCCGGCACCGTGCAGGAAAACCTGTTGCTCGCGAAGCCGAACGCCTCGAGCGAGGAAATCGTCGCGGCGCTCGAAGCGGCGAACGCGTGGGAATTCGTACAGCGGCTGCCGGAAGGGCTCGGGACGGAGATCGGCGAGCGCGGTGCGGTGCTTTCCGGCGGGCAGAAGCAGCGGCTCGCGATCGCGCGCGCGTTTCTCAAGGACCCCCGCATCTTGATCCTCGATGAGGCGACGTCATCGCTCGACTCGCGCTCGGAACGCCGCATTCAGGACGCGCTGCATCGGCTGCTGCGCAATCGCACGTCCATCGTCATCGCGCACCGCCTCTCGACGGTGCTGCGGGCCGATCTCATCGTGGTACTCGACGGCGGTTGTGTCGTCGATACAGGACGGCACGCGGAGCTACTCGCGCGTGGAGGGCTGTACGCGCAGCTTTACAACGAGCAGTTCGGGCACAGCGACTTGGCGAAGGCGGGCTGAGCGGTTATGAAATCGCACCGCAGAGGACGCGGAGGAAACAGACAACTTAAGAAAGAGTTTTCAACGCAAAGGACGCCAAGGACGCGAAGGAAAGAGTTAACAGAAAACCGTGGCGGTCTTAGTGTCCTTGGCGGTTCGCGAAGCGGAGTCCAAAATCAAGATGTTTTGCACCGCAGAGGACGCGGAGGACGCAGAGGAAACAGACAACTTAAGAAAGAGTTTTCAACGCAAAGGACGCCAAGGACGCGAAGGAAAGAACAAGAATAAAGGAGTAAAGATTCAAAAACGACGGGCGGTTATGAAATCTCACCGCAGAGGACGCGGGAAGGGTTATTGCAACCCGGTTATTCGAGTTCTCACTGCGGAGGACGCGGATGACGCAGAGGAAACAGACAACTTAAGAAAGAGTTCCCAACGCAAAGGACGCCAAGGACGCAAAGGAAAGAGTTAACAGAAAACCTTGGCGTTCTTAGTGTCCTTGGCGGTTCGCGAAGCGGAGTCCAAAATCAAGATGATTTGCACCGCAGAGGACGCGGAGGACGCAGAGGAAACAGACAACTTAAGAAAGAGTTTTCAACGCAAAGGACGCCAAGGACGCGAAGGAAAGAACAAGAATAGAGTAAAGATCAAAAAGGACATCTGTCGCCCGGTGGAACAGAGCGAAACCCGTAATTGAATAGTTTCGCTTGCGTACTCGCGGTTCGTTCGTTTTAAATTTCTGGGACCCTCACTGTCATTGCGAGGAGCGCAAGCGACGAAGCAATCTGGTCGAGGTTGCTTCGCTACGCTCGCAATGACATCTAGTTCAGAGATTTGGCCGGAGGTTCTTTAAACCTGTTTACCGCTTTCCTTTTCTAACCGCTTTTCCTCTGCGTCCTCCGCGTCCTCTGCGGTGAAAACTAATATTTTAGAGCTTACTGCGGCGCCGGGACGCGGGCTCGTTTTAAAGTTCTGAGCCCTTAACCCGCTTCGTTAGCCTTCCTTCGCGTCCTTGGCGTCCTTTGCGTTTCAATTTCTAACCGCTTTTCCTCTGCGTCCTCCGCGTCCTCTGCGGTAGAAATTTATTTAACCGGATCTAGCGATTGAGATCCCGGTAGCGGGTGGGCGCGATGCCGTAGCGCGCCCGGAACTGGGCGGCGAAGTGCGCCTGACTCTTGAAGCCCATCGCCTTCGCGATTTCTGCAATCGTCGCGTCCGCATCGCCGAGTAGCCGCTCGGCGCACGCCTGCAAACGCTTCTCCACCACGTATTGATATGGCGTCACGCCGGTCGCCGCATAAAACGCGCGGATGAAATGCCGCTGCGAAAGATGCACGAGCTCTGCCAAGTCCGCGAGCCGTATGTCGTCGCCGATGTGGGCGTGGACGAAATCGGTGACGCGTTTCAGCAAGAGCGGCCGCAACGGGCGGTGGCGCGAGGGGCGGTCGAGCGCGAGCAGATCGCGCCGGTTCAGATCGCCGTAACGTCGCAGCAGGTGCCCGAACAGCAGTTGTTGCGATTGACTGAGAAGCAAGGAATCGAGCTCGCACGCGCGTTCGCCGTACATCGCGACCTCGCTCGCGAGCATCTCGAAGTAAGCCTTCAACCACGGATCGTCGACGACGAAGAACGGCTGCAGCGACGCCGGCCGCCCGCCGGGCGCCTGCTGCTCACAGAATTCGCGGAAAAAGGCGGGTGAGATATAAACCTGAAGGACGGTACATTCACCATCGATCGTGTAGCGGGCGAATTCTCCGCTCACCAACAACGATATCGCTCCGGGATGCGCGCGCCGCCGTATCGCCCTCCCGTTCGCGATCTTCCCCAGCGCTTGCGAGCCTTCCATCAGGCAGCACAGGATGTGAGAAGTGAGGCATTCCGCGGAGACGCGATGCGCCGGAAACCGCCAGTTGGCGGCGTAGAAGTTATCGCCGGCATTTCCATGCACGACGTAGGCGGGGTCGCAACGGACACGGTGCGAGATGGCGAAGACCGGATCCGTAACGACCGGCTCGACTGTTGTGTTGCTCATGATGGTCTCCTCCCCGGCAAAATCGATTATCGATAAAGCGTCATCCGTTATCAATTAATTCGCTATCGCGGCGCCTCGCCCGCTCCGGCGCGGTGCGCGGTGGTATATACGAAGCGCTTTTTTCGCTATCGGCTATGCAACACCCCACATCTTGGAGGGATACACGATGAGAACGACACACTGTCGTGGGACTCGCGACGACAACCCTTTCATCCAATCGCGGCGACGGCTCGGGAAAGCCGGCGCCATCACCGCTATGCTCGGGTTGCTGTCGCTGTCGGCGGTTTCGAACGCAGCGGACGTGGCGCCGTTCCCGGTGCAGCTTCCCACCGTGACCGGTCCGATCCCGTCGACCGAAACGAATTTTCCTTTCGGTGCGGAAGGCTTCGACATCATGCCGCCCGTGCCGCGCGGTTACGTGGTGGAGGAATTCTTCTTCTCCGGAACCGGCAATCTTTACGAATACACGCCGACCGGCATTCAGGTCGTGTCGCCGTGCCCGGCACGGGCGACGCTCGGGTGTACGAACATCGCGTACACCACGCGCATGGTCGTGAAACGCCCCGCTAATCCGCAGCAATTCAGCGGTACCGTCGTCATCGAGCCGCTCAATCCCAGCGGCGGTTTCGACATCGCGGCGGTATGGGACCGCGGGCGTAATTATTTTGTGCGCAACGGCGACATTTTCATCGGTTGGAGTTCGAAGTCAGTCATTGTGAACGCGCTCAAGAACTGGAATCCGACGCGTTATGCCGCGCTCAACTGGACCTACGATCCGTTCGTTCCGAACGGCAACAGCGGCACGTACGACGGCATCACCTTCGACATCGCCGCGCAGATCGGCGCGCTGATCAAGACCAACGGGCCGAATAGTCCTATTCACGGCTACAAGGTCAAACATGTGTTCGAATCCGGCTTCTCGCAGGACGGCGGGTTCACGTTCACGCAAGCGGATATCTTCCATGCGGTCGAGCGCATGCCCGATGGAAGCGGGATCTACGACGGCTATATCCCGATGGGCACGAACGGACCGAGCAATATCAACTTCGGTCTGACGCCGGCGGGCGTCCTGCCGGCGGCCGATCCGCGCCGGCACATGCAGCCGCGCGAAGTTCCGGTGATTCACGCCAACACGGAGACGGAAATATTTCTCGGCACGCTGTCGCCCACGGGGCTGCTCTATCGTCGCGCGGACAACGACGACCTGAATGACCGTTATCGCTTGTGGGAAGTGCCGGGCGGCAGTCACGTCTCGAACGATCTGAACGATGACGTGATCACGCTGCAGCTCGATTCGGCGCAGCTGGTTCATCAGCAGCCCGCCGATCTGGAACCCGTCGGCTGTGCGCATCAAGAGTTCGTCAACGGCCCCGTGCGCGGCATCCCGGGTGTGATCAGCCCGAACAATTTCCCGTTCTCGAACGTACAGAACGCGGCGTTCCGCGCGCTGACGCTCTGGGTCGACTTCGACATTCCGCCGCCGCGCGCCGACCGTATTCAGGTTGGCGTCAATACGACGCCGCCGCGGATCGTGCGCGACGATTTCGGCAACGCCCTGGGCGGCGTGCGCACGCCGTTCCTCGACGTGCCGATCGCCACGTACGTGCCGACCGACACCGCCGGGCACACGACGCGGTTCTCGGGATTCTGCGTGCTCTACGGCTACAACGTGCCGTTCGATCAGGACCGGCTGCAGTCGCTGTATCGTAATCACGGCGATTACGTGAATCAGTTCGTGCGCGAGAGCGAGCAGCTGGTGCGCCAGCGCTTCTGGCTGCAACCCGACGCGAACGATGCGATCCAGCGGGCGGTTGACGCGGACGTACCGAAGTAAATTGTGGCTTCGCCGCGGCGGTCTCGAACCGCCGCGGCACTTTCCGCTACACAACGACCCCGAGCGTCAGCTGTTTCAAGCAATGGCGGCGGCGCACGGCGTGCCGTCGCCCGCAGTCGGTTCCCGCCTCTCGATCTCCGCTGGATTATTTCCCGGACGCACGCGGGTGAACTACCTCATGACACGGTAGACCCGGATCGCTACAACGGCATCGTCCAACCAAGGAGATTGCAATGGGCGAGAAAAATCAGGGTGAGGGCGATCGCGAGTCCGCGGCGCGCTACAACAAGGAACAGCAGGAGTTCGTGAAATCGGGTCAGGTCGAGAAAGCGGCGCAGGACGCAAAGCCCGATCCGAATGCGGAGGAGCAGGGTCGTAACCGCGCCAAGGAGTTCGACCCCGAGGAAGAACGCGACTACTCGAAGCCCCAGAAGTAAACGCCAATTCCCGAGACGTCTTCGTCGCGCTCGGCCGAGCAGATCGGCGAGCGCGGCCGATTTTCCCATGGCTTGCCACCGGCGCTGTCGGACGGCATCATGGCGAGCCTCGCAAGATCGAAAAACAAGAACTCACGAACGATTGAGAACCTCGCCGGCAAGGAGTCTGGACGGTTGGGGATTCCATCTCGAACGACTGATCATCGACAGGAAGAACCGCGTATGGCCAAGCAATTCAAAGCCCTCGTTGTCAGCGAAGGTCCCGACAAGAGCATGGTGCGGGAGGTGCGCACCCGGACAACGGACGAGCTACCGGCGGGCGAGGTGCTCGTTCGCGTGCACTATTCGGGGCTGAATTATAAGGATGCCTTATCGGCCATCGGCAATCGCGGCGTCACGAAGCAGTATCCGCACACGCCCGGTATCGATGCCGCGGGTGTGGTCGAAGAGAGCAGCAGCTCGGCGTTTCGTGCGGGTGATGAAGTCATCTGTACCGGTTTCGATCTCGGCATGGATACGGACGGCGGATTCGGCGAATACATCCGCGTTCCGGCGGGCTGGCTGGTGCGATTGCCGAAAGGGATGACGCTCAAAGAGAGCATGATTTACGGTACCGCGGGGTTCACGGCGGCGCTCTGCGTGGACCGGTTACTGAAGGAGGGCTTGCAGCCCGCGGCAGGTGAAGTCGTAGTGACCGGTGCGACCGGCGGCGTCGGCAGTCTGGCGGTCGGGATCCTCGCGCGGCTCGGTTATCGCGTCATCGCGGTGACCGGGAAAATGGATCAGAAAGAATTCCTTACGCGGCTCGGCGCTGCCGGCGTCGTGGGGCGCGACGAGCTCGACGACAAGAGCGGCAAGCCGATGATCACCGCGCGTTGGGCCGGCGCGGTCGACACCGTCGGCGGCAATATCCTCGCGACGGTGTTGAAGTCGCTGAAGCCCAACAGCGCCGTGGCCTGCTGCGGGCTCGTGGCATCGCCGGAGCTGCACACCACCGTTTTTCCCTTCATTCTCCGCGGTGCGAGTTTGTTTGGCATTAATTCCGTCGATAGACCGCTGGAGCACCGCCGGACGCTGTGGGGTCATCTCGCCGCCGACTGGAAGCCGCCGCTGCTCACTCAAATCGCGCGCGAGTGTCGTCTGGAACAACTGGAACCGGAGATCGAGCGCATCCTGAAGGGCGGACAGTCGGGACGCGTGATCGTCAACCTCACTTGAACCGACAGCGGTGCGCCGTGGCGTTATCGCGGTGCACCGCGTAGGGTTTTCGCGTCAGCGCCGCGCGAAATTGTTCTGCACGTCGCCCGCTGTGACGCTCCGCACCTCGCCGTCGATCACTTGTCCCTCGTAGGTATATTGCACGAGCGTGCCGTGCGAGGGCCGGTTGACGCTAAACCGTACCCGCTCGCCGTTGATGCGCCCGTTTTCAATCGGGAATTGCTCGCCATCGATGGTCACGCTGCCGGAGATTTTTTGCAGGTGCTGCGTAACTTCCAGTTGATGACGCTCCACACGGCCGTCCGCCGTGCGCAACTCGTAGTCGGAGCGGTTGCTGACGCGCGCCGGCACGTGCCACAAGTACACCGTCGCGAACCCGACTTTTGTCTTCACCTCCGGTTCCCAATCCCCCATGTCGAACTGATGGGAGACGATGGGGGTGCCGGGTTTCAGCTCCGACAGGAGTTTCGGCCGCAACCGCAAATTGACGTCCGGTAGCAGATATAAGGTGACGGCGGTGGCCGGGCGCAGGTCCACTTTGAACAGATCGCCTTCGATGAATCGCACTTTGTCGGTGACGTCGGCCCACTTTGCATTCGCACGACTCTCGGCGATCCGGTCGGGGTCGATGTCGACGCCGACACCGTGGGCGCCGCGCTCCTTCGCCGCTATGACGACGATGCGCCCGTCGCCGCAGCCGAGGTCATAGAGGGTGTCTTTCTCGCTCACGTTCGCGAGCCGCAGCATTTCCCTGACCACCGGTTCGGGCGTCGGGACGTAGGGAACGTCGCGCTCGAGCGCGCGCGCACCGGGCGCGACGCCAACCACCCAAAACACCGCAATGGCGGCGGTCAGTCGATGCCGGGTTTGCATGGTCTACCTCCTTGTCGCACGCGTTCGATCGAGAAAGAAAAGCAATGGGGTGCCGGCGGCGAGTACTGCAACGCCCAAGAGCGCGCCGAAGCCGGTGTAGGCAAGGCTCGAATACAGCATGTACACGCAGGTGGCGCAAAAGATGATCGGGGTCAACGGATAGAACGGGACGCGAAACGGCCGCAGGCGCGTCGGATCGCGCCGGCGCAGCACGAACAGCGACACCGTGGTCAAAAGAAAAAAGAACCAGAAGACGGGCGACACGTATTGCACCATCGTTTCGAAGCCGGAGCGGGAGAAGGCGCCGATAGCGATCAGCACCAGACTCACGACGGCCTGCACGACCAGTGCCGTGAGCGGCGCGTTCGTTCGGTCGTGCCAACTGCCGAGAGCGTTGAATAGGCGCACGTCGCCGGCCATCGCGTAGTTGGTCCGTGCGCCGGTCAGTATCGTCACGTTGATGGAGGTCAGGACGGCCAGGACGATGAGCAGTGTGATCAATACCGCGCCGTAGTTCCCCACGGTCAGGCGCATCGCGTCGTTGGCGACGACCGACGAAGCGCGCATGCCCGAAAGCCCGAGGACGTTCAGGAAGGCGAGATTGACGAGCACGTAGAGAACGGTAATCAAACCAATCGCGCCGACGAGCACGCGCGCCATGTTTCTCTGCACATTGCGCACTTCCGCCGAGACGTAGGCCGATTCGTTCCAGCCGCCGAAGGTCAACAGCACGAATACCATGGCAAGTCCGAAAGCGGGGTGGGCCGCCGGTGAACTGGCCGCCGCCGTCACAAGCGGCGGCGGATGCATGAGCCCGGCGGCGGCGACGAGCAGCAGGCCGAGCACAATGACGAGCGTCATCACGCGCTGCAGGGTGGCGCTGGTTCGCAGGCCGACCGCGTTGAGCGCGGTCAGCGCGAGCACCGCGGCCACGGCGTAGAGCGCGGAACTCGCGCGGCCGAGCGGAAGCCATTCGGTCAGATAGTCACCGAGCACGAAGGCAAGCAGAGCGATCGACCCGGTTTGCAGGACGGCCAGTCGCGACCACGCGAACAGGAAGGCGAGGCGTGGGCCGTAGGCGCGGCTCAGGAAATGATACTCACCGCCCGTATGGGGATAGCTGCTCGCAAGCTCGGCGTAGCAAAGCGCGCCGGTCAGCGAAACGGCGCCCCCGAGCAGCCACGCGGCGAGCATGCCGGCCGCGCTCTCCGTGTTGGCCGCGACGACGGATGGGGCTTTGAAGATACCGGCGCCGATCACGAGGCCGACGATCATCGCCAGCACGTCGATGCGGCTCAGGACTTGCCGCGGTCCGCTGGCGACGACGTTCTCGCGCGTCAGCGCGCGCGCGGCGTTGCTCGATGAGCCGACCTCACGCATTCGGCGCGCGTCCGCAATTCGCGGTGCGTAATCGGCCGCCGACCGTCAACGCCATGAGCCATACCGGACAAGTGGGAAGCGTAACGACGCTAGCATAGGGAGCGTCAGGGATGAATAATTACAAACCCTAATTCCAGGCACGACGAACATGAATGATGCGCCCGAAGACCGGCGGCGGTTGGTGGAACGGGTTCGCGACGCCTGTATCCAGGCGGCGAAAGATGGTTACGAAAACGCCAAGGTCAGCGGGCTGTGCGAGGATGGCGCGCTCGAAGCGGCGCTCAGCGCGATCTACATGCTCGATGTCGATGCCGTGCTTAAAGATGCGGATAGAAAGCCGTGACAGCGGCGGGGGATATGCTATTTTGAAAATCGTTCCCCTAAAGACTGTTTGGCTGCTCAATGCCCGACATGCTGACCGCCGCCGCGATCTTCGGTTTTCTGGGCGCTATGTTTTTCCTGATGGCGTCGGCGGCGCTCAAGCGTGGCCGGCTGTTGCGTCTCACCACGCGACTCACCTTGAGCGTCGTATTTCTCGCCGTCGCCGCGTTACTGGGCGCGATCACGCTGGGTACGCAAGGGTATCGAGCGCTGACGCACGAGGAAGTCGCGGCGCTGGTCGAGACCGAACCGCTCGGGCCGCATCATTTTCGCGCGCGATTTAGCTTTCCCGACGGTCGTTCGGCGTCGTACGTCCTCGCGGGCGATGAGCTCTACGTCGACGCGCATATCCTCAAGTGGAAGCCGCTCGTCAATCTGCTCGGTTTACACACCGCTTACGAGCTCGATCGTGTCGGCGGCCGTTACCGTCTCTTGAGCGATGAGCAGCGCGCGCCGCGCACCGTGTACGGCGTCGCTCCGGCGCGCACGATCAATTTGTTCAACTTGCGTCAACGCTACGCGATGCTCGCGCCGCTCCTCGACGCCGAGTACGGCTCGGCGACGTTTGTCTCGGTGGAGCAGGCGCAGCGACTCGAGGTGAGAGTGTCGACCAGCGGGTTGCTGATTCGGCCGCTCGGTGCGGTGACCGGTTCACTGGCGGCGTCACAGTAATCCAGCCCGCGCGCCTGCTCGCGGTTGGCTCGCCGATCGCGGTGGGTTCAGCGTTCAGGCGTTTCTT